>CAZJWJ010000016.1:0-67296 GCA_964549495.1 uncultured Anaerolineales bacterium
ACCAAGCGGCCCCGCCTCCCACCCCTCCCCCTATCCCACCCCGTAGTCTTGGTGCCCGTCCCGACGGCACCCGCGCCCCGCCCTCTCGCCCCCACCCCCATCCTCTGCTATCAGTCAACGCAACCGTCGCCACCCCCCCGCCACCAAGGAAGTGCCTCGTGACGAGCTCCGCCTCCACCAAAATCGGTTTCATCGGCCTCGGCGTCATGGGCCACCACATGGCCACCCACCTCCAATCCGCCGGCCACCCACTCACCGTCCACACCCGCACCCGAACCAAGGCTACCCCCCTCCTCGAATCCGGCGCCGCCTGGGCCGACGACCCCGCATCCTGCGCAGCCGACGCCGACATCACCATCAGCATCGTCGGCTTCCCCGACGACGTCCGCGAGGTCTACCTGGGCCCGCGCGGCATCCTGACCAGCGCCCGCCCGGGCAGCCTCTGCATCGACATGACCACCAGCCAGCCGGCCCTGGCCGCCGAGATCGCCGAGGCCGCCGCCAAGCGCGACGTTTCCGCCCTCGACGCCCCCGTCTCCGGCGGCGACGTCGGCGCGCGCGACGCCACGCTCTCCATCATGGTCGGCGCCGATCGGCCCGCCTTCGACCGCGCCCGCCCCATCCTCGAGCGCATGGGCAAGCGCATCGTCCTGCAGGGCCCGCCCGGCAGCGGCCAGCACGCCAAGATGGCCAACCAGATCGCCATCGCCGGAACCATGATCGGCGTCTTCGAGGCCCTGACCTACGCCCGCGCCACCGGTTTGGATCCCGAGCGCCTGCTCGAGTCCATCGGCGCCGGCGCCGCCGGCAGCTGGACCCTGTCCAACCTCTACCCGCGCGCCGTGGCCGGCGACTTCGGCCCCGGCTTCTTCGTCGAGCATTTCCTCAAGGACATCCGCATCGCCAAGGCCGAGGCCGAAGCGCGCGGCCTGCGCCTGCGCGGCCTGGGCCTGGCCGAGGCCCTCTACCAGCAGCTGGTCGACCAAGGCGGCGCCCGCCTGGGCACCCAGGCCATCTACCAGGTCCTCTCCGGCGCCGATGGCTGATCGTCGCGAGATGCTCCGTTGAACACGCCCGCCGCGGACGCCCCTGGGCCGGCCAGCGAGCACGCCCGCTCGCCCTGGCCCGCGTGCATCGACCGCCTGCGAGCCGAGCTGGCCCGACCCGTCGATGGCGCCTCGCTGGCCGTCTGGCGCATGATCTTCGGCCTGATCCTGCTCTGGGAGGTCGGCCGCTACCTGCACCCCAGCGGCCGTTGGCTGGAGCGCTACTTCCTGGAGACCCGCCTGCGCTTCGGCTACTGGCCCTTCGAATGGGTCCAGCCCTTACCGGCCCCCTGGCTCCAGATCGCCTTCGGCCTGGTAGGCCTGGCCGCCTTGCTCGTGGCCATCGGCCTCTACTACCGCGCTAGCGCCAGCCTGCTCTGCCTGGGCTTTGGCTACCTTTTTCTCCTGGACAAGGCCCGCTACCTCAACCACCTCTACCTGGTCTGCCTGCTGGCCCTCTTGATGATCCTCGTTCCGGCCCAGCGCCTCTGGAGTGCGGACGCCTGGCGCCGGCCCGAGATCCGCTCCGACGTCGTCCCCCGCTGGTCCCTCTGGCTCCTACGCCTCCAGCTGGCCATCCCCTACCTCTACGGCGGCCTGGCCAAGCTCAACGCCGACTGGTTCCGCGGTGAACCCCTGCGCGACTGGCTCTCTTACCGCGGCGACTTCCCGCTGTTGGGCGCTTACTTCCAGCGCGAGTGGATGGTGATGGGCGTCAGCTGGAGCGGCCTGCTGCTGGACCTATTGATCGTGCCCGGCCTGTTCTGGAAGCGCAGCCGGCCGATCGCCTTCGTGGCGGCGATGGCCTTCCACCTGACCAACGCCCGCCTCTTCTCCATCGGCATCTTCCCCTGGCTGATGATCGCCGCCTCGACCCTCTTCCTGCCGCCGGAATGGCCGCGCCGGCTCCCGTCCGCGCTGCGCCACCGGCCCTCGCGCGACGCCATTCTGGTCGGCGGCATCGCCGGCTGGCTGCTGGGCGGCTTCCTGCCGATCGCCTTCTACCTGCCGCAGGCCCTGACCGGCGCCTTCGGTGGCGCGGTGGCCGGCTGGCTCTTCCGGCCGGCGCCCGATCCGTCGTCGTCGCCAGGACCATCGGGCGCAGTCCGTGACGCGAAGGTCGCAGGTCGATGGCAGGTCGAGTCCGAGACCGTCGACGCGGCCGGAACGCCTGTCTCCGAAGCGCCACGGCGACGAGCCCAGCCGACCGTCTCTCGCCCCCTCCTGGCCTTCCTCGCCGCCTGGATCGCCATCCAGCTGCTCATCCCCCTGCGCCACTTCCTGATCCCGGGCGAGGTGAGCTGGACCGAGGAGGGCCATCGCTTCAGCTGGCACATGAAGCTGCGTGACAAGGAGGCGCGCGCCACCTTCCAGATCGAGGATCCCGCCAACGGCGAGGTCTGGCCGGTGGTCCTGGCCGAATACCTCAGCGAGCAGCAGCAGCGCAAGATGGCCGCCCGGCCGGACATGCTGGTGCAGTTCGCGCGCTACCTGCGCGCCGAGCAGGCGGCGGCCGGCCGGCCCCAGGTGCGCGTCCGCGCCGAGGTCCTGGCCTCGCTCAACGGCCGGCCCGAGCAGCTGCTCGTCGAGCCCCTGACCGACCTCTCCCGCGTCCCCTGGCCCTGGTGGGGCCACGCCGACTGGATCCGCCCGCTGGAGCCCGAGTGATGTCAGGGATGGTCGCCACGCTACCATCAAGGTCATGGACGCCTCCGACCGCCTGATCGAGCGCCTGCAGGATTCCGCGCTCTACGATCACCCGGTGACGGGCTTCGAGCTCATCGAGACCCACATCTCCTGGGTGCTCTTGACCGGCCCCAAGGCCTACAAGCTCAAGAAGCCCCTGCGCTTTCCCTTCCTGGACTTCTCGAGCCTCGAGCGCCGGCGCGAGGCCTGCCAGGACGAATTGCGCCTCAACCGCCGCTTCGCGCCCGGCATCTACGAGTCGGTGCTGCCGGTGATCGAGGATCGCGACGGCCGGCTGCGCCTCGGCGGTGAGGGCCGGGTGATCGAATACCTGCTGCGCATGCGCCAGTTCGAGCAGTCCGACATGCTCGACGCGCTGGCCGATCTCGGGGAGCTGGGCGCTCCGATGGTCGACGAGCTGGCCGAGGTGCTGGCCCAAGCCCACGATCGGGCGCCCCGGCTGGCCGGCGCGGACAAGGCGCCCAGGGGCCGGGCCGAAGAGGTCCGCGGCTGGGTCGACGAGAATTTCGAGACGCTGGCGCCCCTGCTGGACCGAGATGGGGACCGCCGACGGCTGGCGCGGCTCTCGGAATGGACCAAGTCGGAGCAGTCGTGCGTCGCCCCGACCATCGATGCGCGCCGCGCGGCCGGCCTGGTGCGCGAATGCCACGGCGATCTGCACCTGGGCAACATCGTGCGCTTCGAGGGCCGGCCGACGCCCTTCGACTGCATCGAGTTCAACCCGGCCCTGCGCTGGCTGGACCCGATGAACGATCTGGCCTTCCTGATGATGGACCTGCGCGACCGGGGCCTCCTGGGCCTGGCCTGGCGCCTGGCCAACCGCTACCTCCAGCGCTGCGGCGACTACGACGGCCTGGCCGTCCTGCGCTACTACGGCGTCTACCGCGCCCTGGTCCGCGCCAAGGTGGCCGCCTTGCGGCTGGAACAGACCGAGGGGGAGCGCTCGGAAGCGGGACCGAGCCCTGATCCCGATTCGACGTCCGAGGCCGCCGCCGACGCGACGTCCGAGGCCGCGGCGGTGCGGGCCGAGCTGGCCGGCCACCTGCGCCTGGCCGAGGCCATCGCCGATGACCACCGCCCGCTACTGCTGCTCACCCACGGTCTCTCCGGTTCGGGCAAGAGCCACCTCGCCGCGGGTCTCGTCGAGCCCCTGGGCGACCTGCAGATCCGCTCGGACCTGGAGCGCAAACGCCTGCACGGATTGTCGCCAGAGGATCGCGAAGGCCCGGGCCTCGATTCCGGCATCTACAGTGCCCGGGCCAGCCAGCAGACCTACGATCGCCTACTCGACTGCGCCCGCGTTGCCTTGGAGGCCGGCTACCCGGTGATCGCCGACGCGACCTTCCTGCGGCGCGCCGATCGCCGGCGCTTTCTCGATCTGGCCCGCTCGCTCGATGCGCCCTGCCGGATCCTGGACCTGCAGGCGCCCCGCGAGCTGCTCGAAACGCGCATTGTCGAGCGCGCGGCCGCGGGCCGCGACGCCTCGGATGCCGACCTGGCGGTCCTCCACCGACAGCTGGAGACCCGGGAGCCCCTCGATGCGGACGAGCGCGCCTTGGCCTCGAGCATCGACAGCGGCCGGCCCGATGTCGTCGAGCCTGCGTTGGTCGTTCTGCGGGCGGCGATCCCCGACCTCGATCTGCTCGACCGAGGACCGCGGCGGCTGCTACCATCTGCTTTGTCGCGCCGGTGACCCGCCGGCGGATCGGATCCGTAAGCGGATGGGATGTGAACATGAACGCCAAAGACAAGAAGCGACGCTTCCAATTCATCGAGCGCAAGAAGCCGACCCGCCGGCGCGTTCCGCGTCGCAGCCCGCGAGGCATCATCCTCAAGACGCCAGAGCAGATCGACCTGTTGGCCGAGGCCGGCGGGTTGGTGGCCGAATGCTTTGCGCTCTTGGCCGACTCCATCGCGCCGGGCGTGCGCCTGGACGTGCTGGACGCCGAGGTGGAGAGCCTGATCCGCGAGCGCGGCGCCAAGCCGCTCTACAAGGGCTACCGCGGGAACCCGCCCAGCCATCCGCCCTTCCCGGGCGTCATCTGCGCCTCGGTCAACGAGGAGATCTGCCACGGCATCCCCGGTCCGCGAGCCCTGGCCGAGGGCGACATCGTGGGCATCGACATCGGCCTGCGCTACCAGGGTTGGTGCGGCGATGCCTGCGTCACCTTCCCGGTGGGCCCGATCTCCGAACCGGCCGAGCGCCTCCTTGAGGTGGCCGAGGAATGCCTCGAGCTGGGCGTCGCCGCCGCCCAGCCCGGCAACCGCCTCTACGACATCGGCCAGGCGGTGCAGGAGCACGCCGAGGGCCATGGCTACAGCGTGGTCGTCGAATGGGGCGGCCACGGGGTGGGCCAGAACCTGCACGAGCCCCCCTCGGTGCCCCACGTGGGCGACCGCGAGAACGACCTGATCCTGCGCGAGGGCATGGTCTTCACCGTCGAGCCGATGATCAACGCCGGCCAGGCAGACTGCGAGCTGACCGACGACGGCTGGACCGTCGTCACCACCGACGGCCAGCTCTCGGCCCAGTTCGAGCACACCATCGCCATCACCGCCGACGGCCCGCGCATCCTATCGCCCTGGCATGAGCGGATGGGGCGGTGAGGTCGGGTGCTGGTAAAGTCGTGATTGACCAGGGCTGAGCTCGAATGTTAGATTGCGGTCCGTGGGCAACGAGCCCGATCGTCTTGACGGCGCCTCGAGTACGAGCCCTTAGCAGGGAAGCGAGAGTCAGCGCATGAGCCGCGTGGGATTCGTCGAGCGACGAGGCAAGATCGGTGACTTGGATCGTTCTTTCGATCTCGAGTTCTGGCAATCGCAGAGCGCGAAGGCCCGGTCCGACGCGACCTGGGAGCTCATCCTCCACTACGCCAAGGTCAAGGGCATCGATGTTCGTAAACTCCGACTTCAGCGAACTGTTGAGTCTTTTCAACGACAACGGTGTTAGGTACTTGGTGGTCGGTGGCTATGCCGTGGTTCAACATGCGGAGCCACGCTTCACCAAGGATCTCCATTTATGGATCGCGACCGATCCAGGAAACGCTGCGTCCGTATTTCGTGTGCTGCAACAATTTGGCGCGCCGTTGGCGGGACTGACGGAGTCGGACTTCGCGGAAGCTTGGCCACGACGCCAAGCCTTCGAATTCGATGACCTTTGCGTGTGGTTCATCTCACGGCGAGACCTCAGCGGCAGCCGACGACCCACAAGGGCGAGTTGAACAGCGGGTGATACACGCGGTTCGGGTTGCGCAGCGCGAGACAGGTGCGCAGGGGGTTGTCGGGGCCCGGCGGACGGGCGGGGTTGAGCGGTTGTTGCCAGCCGTTGTAGCGCTCTGGTTGCGCCAGGGCATCGGAGATTACCGAGGCGGGAACACGGCGCCTCAGCGATTCACAGATGCAGGTTCTGGCCGTCGGCGTGGGCTCCGGTACGGCGGTATCGGTCGGGTCCGGTCGTCGGGTCGGTGA
The DNA here is from genome assembly GCA_964549495.1 of uncultured Anaerolineales bacterium. Taxonomy (GTDB): domain Bacteria; phylum Chloroflexota; class Anaerolineae; order Epilineales; family Epilineaceae; genus JACKBJ01. Next base: position 6,222 of record CAZJWJ010000016.1, read on the forward strand.
TGGCGTGGGGCTTGGTGTCGGCGTGGGCGCTTCCGGGCGCATGTTCACGAAGGCCGAACCACAGACGGAGCCCGAAGACTCAGGCCCCACCGGCCCGATGTCCATCAGCGCGCCAAGGCGGCGCGCTACGGTATCGACCTCCAGAGCCATGAGGTGGTGGCTGCGGCCGTCCACGAAGAAGAGGCTGCCCGCGGGGATCTTCCGCCCGCCAGGGCCGTCGATCTCGACCGGGCTACGCGCGATGGAGCAGAGGGAGAATCGATCGACGATCGTGTCGATGGGCTCGACCCGGCCGGATGTCGGGTCGATCAGCGCCACGCGCTCGTGCGCGAACTGGCCCCTCTCCAGCACCGTGATGAATCGCCCGCTTGCAGGATCCCAGTCCAGGTTGTCCCCGTCATAGCGGTGGCCCGAAGCGTCGACGAGCGGGCCGATGTCCCGAAGCGCGCCGCTGGTGGTATCCAGAGCCCACAAGTGCCCGCCGTGGTCCACGACGTGGATCGTGGCGCCGTCGGCACCGAAGGCCATGCCATGCGGGGTGACGAGGTCGAGCGCGCGCGTGATCTTCTCCGCCCTGCCGCTGTCGAGGTCGATGGCGACCAGATGATCGTCCCGCGAGCTCGCGTCGCGGATGATCCCCATCAGCGTGCCCGTCTCGAGCTCGCCGGTGGGCGTTCGAACTCGGCCGCTCGAGAAGGCCATGCCGGAGCCTCGAGAATCCCAACCGGTCGGACCGATGGTTCGCGCCCTGCCGCTCGACGGGTCGATCTCGATGATCGCGGAGCGCAGGTTGTCGTGACCGACGAGACGCCAGTCGCCGGAAGGTGATTGGTTCCGCACTTCGGCCCGCTGCTCGCCAAGGCCCCGAGCCCCCAGCGGTTCGGCGGCGGTGAGCAGCACGATCGGCAGGAGCAAGACCCCAATTGAGTGGCGCTGAGTGATCGTCACGATGGTCCTCCTCTGAGCTGCCCTCTCGAGAGTGGACAGGCTCGGTGGTAGCCCGATCGCAGCCTCATGGATACCGATCGGATTGTCTATGGATTGGAGTCGCTCGGCAAACCCTCGCGAAGCGCATCCCAGTCCCCGCGCTCGATGGCGTCCAGGCTGCGCTCGACCTCCTCGGCCATTCGCTGGAGCAAGGGCCCGCCGTGTTCGCGCAGGCCGGCCGCCGTCTCGGCACCCAGCTCGGCCAGGACCTCGCGCTCGACCGCGTCGATCTCGCCGTCAGATAGGCTCTCGCGCAAAGTGTCGCCGAAGTCGGCCAGCTTGTCGAGGGTGGCCGGCAGATCGGCCGGCCGGCTGCGCGGCGTCCGGCGCGCCAGGTCGCCCAGCGCCTCCAGCGTCGCACGACTCCGCTCGCGCCATTCCTCTAGGCGCTCACTGCGCTCGGTCGCGCGGGCCCGGGCCGTCGCCAGCGCACTGTCGAGCCGGCCGGCCACCTCGGTCGCCTCCGCCGCGGCGCGCTCCGCCCAGCCGTCGAGGGCATCCATGGCCGCGTCGAGATCGCCCAGTTGGGCTTCGAGATCCTCGACCGTCTCGCGGCCCTGCTCGGCCAGGTCGCCGAACTGCTCCCGGTAGGCCGCCAGCAAGCGCTCGGCCTCGTCCAGCCAATCCTCGGCGCCGGCGATCTCGATCTCCACCAGCAGGCTCTCGCCCGGGTCGACCTGCCCATCCTCGCCGGCCGCCCGCCCCGCCGCACCGGCCGACTCGGCCGCCGCCAAGGCGCGATCCACCGCCGTCTGAACCGCCGCCGCCAGCTCCGCCTCGCCCAGGCCCTCGATGTCGACCGTGGCCACCGGTGTGGCCAAGGTCGTCACCACCACGGTGCCGCCCGGCGCGTCCACCGTCCCCTCGCGACCGACCGGCGTGCCGGCCTCGCGCGCCAGGGCTGTACCGGTGCCCTCGACCGCCGCGGCGACCGTGCCGTCGAACGCTGCCTCGGCCTCCCGCGTTGACTCGGCCGCCTCGTCGGCGATCGAATCGGAGCCATCATCCGAGCGTGGCCCGTCCCGGTCGCCGTCACCGCGTCCACAACCGATCAGCAGGGTCAGGACGAGGATCGCGAGGGTGGCCGGCCAGAGACGGGAGCGGTCGTGGTTCATGGAGCCTCCAAGATCATCCGGTCGGGTGGAAATCCATTGTAGTCGATCGAGGTGGGCCCTCGTTCGTTCGAGGAGATCATTCGCCATCGCACGCGCGCACTCGGCCTCGGTCGCGGCCTCGGTTCGAGCTCGTCCCAGTCAGGGTTCGGCTCTCAGCCTCGATTCGGGCCCCAGGTCGGCTCCGCGGTCGACTCCGAATCCATCGACCGCTCGGCAAGGACCAGCCAGCCGCTTCCTCGCTCGCCGGCCCGCCCCGACAAGCGCTCGTCGATCGCGAAGAGCCGGCGCCAGATCCCGTGGACGGCGCCGAGCGCTCCCACTCGACCCACCATCCTGCGCCGCGAGCCATCCGGCAATCGCAGCGCCGGCCGCTGCACCAGCCGGTCGTAGAGCCGGCCGAAGGGCCAGCCCCAAGCCTCCAGCCGCCGCGACTCGAAGCCGGCCGACTCGATCCGATCGCGCAGCATCTCGCGCCCGTATCGCCGGTGATGCCCCACCGCGCGATCGAAGTCGTCCAGGCGCCCGGGACCGGCCGGCACCGTCAGCGCCAGCCGCCGCCCGGGCTCCAGCACGCGCGCCAGCTCGCGCAGCGCGGCGCGGTCGTCGGCGACGTGTTCCATGAGCTCGCCGGCCGTCGCGCCGGCCAGGCTGCCATCAGCCAAGGGCAGCGCCTCGGCATCGGCGACGAAGCCGTGTACGCGATCATCCACCGTCAGCTCCCGAGCCCGACGACGGGTCAGGGCCACCCGCTGCGGGTCGCGATCGAAGGCCAGCACGCGATGGCCGGTCGCCGCCAGCTTCAAGGCCACCGTACCCGGCCCGCAGCCGGCATCGAGCAGCGGCGCGGCGGCGTCGTCCACCGCTTCGAGTGCCGCCACCAATTGATCCGTGCGCCAGTCGTGCCGTGGACCGAGGCCGAGCGCTGCGGTCGAATACGGCGCGCGCGTCGAATGTTCCGCCAGCAAACGCTCCAAGGGCCCGGCTAGCTGGCGACCGAGCGCCTCGGGCGCAAAGCGCTGGTCGTAGGCTCGCCGGCCGGCCTCGGCCAGGTCCGCCCGCGCCGCCGGATCGTCGGCCAGCTGCTCGATGGCTCTCGCGAGCGCCTCGGGATCGGCCGCCGGCACGCTGTGGACCTCGACGCCCGGGTGCAGGAGTTCGCGCAAGGCGGGATGGTCGGCGCTGATCACCGGCCGGCCGGCGGCCAGGGCGGCGTAGACCTTGAAGGGCAGCACGCGTTGCGCCTTGGCCTGCGGTCCGAAGATGCCCAGGCAGATGCCGGCGCCTTCCACATGCTCGCGGGCCAGCACCTCGGCCGGCCACCAGCCCTCGATCAACCGCAGGTTGGGCAGCTCCAGCGCGGCGGTGCGCGCGCGGATTCGCGGAAGCTCCTGGCCCTGGCCGACCAGCTCGAAGCAGATGTCGCGGCGATGGCGCAAGCGGTCGGCGGCCTCCAGCACCGTGTCCAGCCCGTGCAAGGGGATGTACTGGCCGGCGTAGAGGATGCGCAGCGGGCGCCCGGTGCTGGGCGGCTCGGCGCGGTAGGGGGAGACGCTGTCGCGGAAGATGGACGGCGCGCCGGCCGGCAGCAGGAGGCAGCGCGCGGCTGGCAGGCCCAGCTCGCGCGACCAGGCCGCCCGATGGGCCGGCGTGTCGACCAGCACCCGGTCGGGCAGGGCGAAGAGCCGGCGCTCGAGGGCCTCGACCAGGCGAAGGCGGGGCGAGCCTGGGGCCAAGAGGCCGCGGTCGCGCAGCGTCTCGCCGATGGAGACCAGCGGGTCGAAGAGCAGCGGGCGGCCGCGCCGGGCGGAGAGCCAACGGGCCATGGGCAGGTCGAGATGGGCCGTCGAGCCGACGATCATCAGGTCGTAGTCGGAGGCACGTCGATGGCGCCTGAGGAGAACGAACCAGACCCGAGCCTGACGCAGGGCCAGGCGTGGTAGCGGGGCACGGACCGCGCGAAGCTTGGCCCGGGTGTCGGTCCAGAGGGGGACGTGGCAGGTCTCGACCTGCCAGCCGGCGGCGCGCAAGGCGGCTTGCAGGATCGCGTTGCGCCCGCCCTCGGCATCGTAGCTCCCGAAGTAGAGCGCCCGCCGGCGCGGCGCGCTCATCGGGCCGTCGCTGGCCGCGACCTCGAGTCGAGCCTGCGGACGGTCACCACCGACGTCGGCGGGGTCATGACCTCGTCCGACCGGCCCGGATCACAGCCGCGTCCGCTTGACGATCAAGTCGGCCAACAGGCCGATGACCAGGATCTGCAGGCCGGTGACCAAGAGGGCCAGCGTGACCGATCGCATGGGCGGGATGGGCCAGACCAGCTGGCCGTGCAGCCAGAAGACGTCGACGATCGCGTACTTGGCCGTCGCCAGGGCCAGCAGCGCCAGCGAGAGCGGGAGGAAGATCTTGAGCGGGTTGAAGTACATCACGGTGCGCACGATCAGGGACAGGTAGTTGTAGCTGTCGCGCAAAGGGTGGAAGGTCGAATGGCCGACGCGGGGGTAATAGTCGATGGGCAGCCACTCGACCACCAGGCCGCTGGATAGGAAGGAGATGGTGATGGTGCTGACCCAGGAATGGGTGGTGGGCAGGACCGGCAGGAAGCGCAGGGTCTCGGCCCGCCGCTGGGCGCGCAGGCCGCTGTTGAGGTCGGGGATGCGCGAACCGGTCATGAACTCGGCCAGGCGGCGCAGGAACCACTTGGCCGGCGTGCGCAAGAGGCGCATCGTGCCGGCCTCGACCCTCCGCGCGCCGATGACCATGTCCGCGCCGGCATCGATCATCGCCAGCATCTGGGGCATGCGGTCGTTGGGATAGGTCCGGTCGGCGTCGGTGAAGACCACCACGTCGCCTCGGGCCGCCTTGACGCCCGTGGTGCGCGCCGCGCCCGTGCCCCGGTTGAAGGGATGCTCGATCAGGCGCACCCATTCGCGCCGGCGCACCACGTCGGCCGTGCCGTCGCTGGAGCCGTCGTCGACCACCATGATCTCGTAGCGGTAGCCGCTGTCGTCCATGGCGCGGCGCACGTCGTCCAGATCCTCGCCGATGGCCGCCTCCTCGTTGAAGGCCGGCAGGATCACCGTCACCTCGACCCGCGCATCGTCGCCGCCGGCATCGGCCGGCACCAATACGCCGCGCTTCGCTTCTCGGGCCATCACGAACTCCTGATAGGGTGGGATTGCTGGACTCGGATCGATGGCGGACGAATCGCCCGCTCGGAGGGATGACGCAAAGATGCTAGCACCGCTATCACTTCGCGTCGTGCTCGAGCGCTCCCGGATCGAGGCTCGACCAGGAATCAGATCTCCCGGCCGTAGAAGGGCCAGATCACGCCGAAGACGGCCAAGAGGTCCAAGGCCAGGGCGGCCAGGGCCAGCAGGACGGGCGCCAGGCGGGGCGCGACGCGCAGGCTCAGCGCGGCGGCGGGCAGGGCGAAGGCCGGCAGGGCCGGCAAGAGGTAGCGGCCCTGGGCTAGCCGGGTCAGCTCCGTGCCGGCCATGCTGCCGAAGATGGCCAGGGCCAGCGCGATCGGCGCCGCCAGGGCGCAGAGGCGCAGCGCCCGGGCCTCGGGGCCAGGCCGGCCGGCCAACCAGGCCGGCCGCAGCAGGGCCACGAGCCAGGCCATCAGCACCCAGACCGTCAGGACTCTGGCCAGCCGGTAGTAGCCGCCGCCAGGCCAGACGTTCAGCCAGCCGAAGCCGCCCCAGAAGGAATCGAAGAGGAAGCCCAGCCCACGGCGGGCAGTGGCCAGGCTGCCGGCCGGGTCGAGCAGGCCCGATCGGGTGGCGGCCAGCAAGCGCGGCGCGGCCGTGTAACGCAGGACGCCTTGCCAGATCGGATCGCCGAGCCGCCGCGCCCGCTCGGCGCCCCCGTTGCGCAAGCGCGGCGTCGGGACGTCGCCCGGGGTCGGGCGCTCGGCTGCGCTGGACTCGGCTTCCGCCGCCCGACCCGAGTCCAGGTTCGTCACTTGCAGATCGTCGGCGTCGAGCGCGGCCATGCCCTCGGCCGTCCCCGCCCCGGGCACGATGGCCACGCGCAGGCGGTCGATGCCGGCCGGCACCCGCAGTTCGACGACGAGTTCTTGCCAGTCCCGATCCAGCTCGACGGTCTGGCCCCACCAATCATCGGCCTCGCTGTTGACCACCAGTTGCGCGCGCGGCTCCGGCCCGCCCCGGCCATCCCCGGCGACGCCCCCGGCTCGCCGGACCCAGGCCTCGAAACGCAACGCGCTGCCCGGCTCGACTGCGATCCACTGCTCGAGGTATTGCCAGGCATCCGGCTGATCGTCGACGATGCGCAGGCCCAGGCGGCCGCTGCGCGCCGCCTCGGGCCGGCGCTCGGCACCCCAGTCGCGGCCTACCCGATCCCAGCCCGCCGGGCGATCCGCCAGGGGCCAGGCGGCGATCCAGGCCGCGGCCAGCAAGGCGACCAAGGACCCGGTCAGGAGGCGGCGGGTCCCGCGCTCGCCGGCCAGCAGGATGGCACAGAGCGGCAGCAGGAAGAGCGCGCTGCGCTTGCTCAGGCCGGCCAAGAGGGCCAGCGCGGTCAGCGGGAGGGCCGAGCGGCCCGGGCCGCCGTGGTGAAAGGCGCGGAAGGCCAAGGCCATCCAAAGGCAGGTGAGCAGGGCGGCCGGCAGGTCGTTGCCCAGCATGCTGCCGGTGAAGCCGAGCATCGGCGCGGTGGCGACCAGCAGCGCCGTGAGGACCGCGAGCGCCAGGCCCTGCCGATCCGCGCTTCCGAAGGCGCCGGAGGACGGACTCGGGTCGACCGGAGGCTGCGGGGAGGCGTGGCCGAAGCGCGCCAGGCTCACGGTCCACCAAGCCGCCGCGATCAACAGGAGGGTGAGGAAGACGCTGGTGGCGCGGGCGGCGCGGAGGGATGCCGACAGGCCCCGCGGCAAGGCCAGCTGGCTGGCCGGCAGGTAGGGCAGGTAGCCCAGCGGCGTCTCGTTGCCCACCTGGCTGGGCGAGTCGCTCAGGCGCGCCAGATCGTCGAAGCTTCGGGGCGGGGATGCCGGCCGGTCCAATTCGAGCCAGTCGTGCCAGCGCGCTTCCCGCATCGAATCGAGGATGTGCGCTTGGAGTTCCAGATCGGTCCGCCGGGGCCAGCCCTGCTCGGCGCTCAGCAGCAAGTACTCCATGTGGCTGGGCTCGTCCGGGCCCTGCCAAGCCGGCACCACCCAGACCAGCAGCAGCCCGCGCAGCAGCGCGTAGATCAAGAGGGCGCTCAGGAAGCGCCCGCCACCGCGCGGCATCGCGCCCCGCGAGGATGCCCCTAGCGAGATCTTGGAGTCGCGCATGGATTCATGTTATACTTTATCGTTCGGAGTGGGTGCGCCATCGAGCACCCGGTAATGGAGGTGAGCGCTTGTTCTTCACGTGGCCCAACGTGCCCCAGACCGCGATGACCCCGGAACGCTACGAGCAGGTCGAGCGCATTGCCCATGCGCTGCCGCGATGCGATATCGTCGCGGTCGATCGCAAGGTCATCACGCTGAAGCTTCCGGACTCCGATGAGACCGTGACCGGCGACATCACCCAGAGCGGCTTCACCGTCTACTTCGGCGGATTCGACTGGGTGACCTATCCTACGCCGGCCCAGCTGCTGCAGCGCTTCCCCGAGTTCCTGCCGCTGCCCCAGCAAGTCTTCGCCGATGGCGAGGAGCCGCTGGATCTCTGATCCGGAGCCGGATCCGCCTCCCCGCCGCGCGCGGCGCAGCCTCATCTGCTCGGCTCGACGTCCGGGCCCAACACCGCCGCGCCGCCGCCGGCCGCCAGCGAGCGGTCGGCCGCCTCGAGGATGGCCACCACCCGCCGCCCGCTCCGGCCATCCGAGCGCGGCCTGCGCCCTTCGCGCGCGCAGGCCAGAAAGTGTGCGCATTCGCGTTTGAGGGGCTCGACCCAATTCAAGCGGGGTGATCGCACGTCGCCGTAGCGGTAGGAGAGCTGGAACTCGCCGTAGCTGTCGGTGTAGGGTGGGATCTCGACGCCGCGATCGTAGATCGTGATCTTGTCCAAGGGTGCCAGGTCGTCGTAGACCGCCATCTGCCGGTCGCCGACCACCGTCACGCGGCGGATCTTGCAGGGGTCCAGCCAGCTCAGGTGGGCCTGCGCCGTCACCCCGCCCGGAAAGTCCAGCGTCAGCCAGGCCACGTCCTCGATGCCCGGCTGCACGTAGGATCGCCCCTCGGCGCGCAGCCGCAGCGGCATCTCTCCGAGCAGGAAGAGCAGGATCGACAGGTCGTGCGGCGCCAGGTCCCAGATCACGTTGATGTCGGGCTGGAAGAGCCCAAGGTTGACCCGCGTGGCCTGGATGTAGAGGATGCGGCCCAGGCTGCCGTCGCGGACGATCTGGCGCAGGCGCTCGACAGCGGGGTTGTGCTCGAAGGTGTGGCCGACCATCAGGGTGCGCTTCGCGGACCGGGCGGCGGCCAGCATGGCGTCGGCCTCGGCCAGCGAGGTGGCCAGGGGCTTCTCGACCAGCACATGCTTGCCGGCCGCCAGGGCCTGGCAGGCCAGATCGGCATGGCTGGCCGGCGGCGTGGCCACCGCCACCGCCTCGATGCTCGGGTCGTCGAGCAGCCGGCGATGATCCTCGACCACCCGGGCGCCCGGGTAATGCTCCTCGGCGTGACCGCGGCGTTCGGGGTTCAGATCCGCCACCGCCGCCAGCTCCGACTCGGGCAGGGCGTGGAAGTTGCGCGCCAGCTTGCTGCCCCAGTAGCCACAGCCGATGACGCCCACCCGCATCGGACGGAGCGAGCGTCCGCTCGTGGGATCCGCGGCCTCCTCGGCCGGCTGCGGGCGCGCGCTCACCGCGCGGGGGGCTCCGACCGGTCCAGCAAGGCCAGCGGGGTGCGCGCCAGCAGGCGCAGGTCCAAGCCCAGCGAGCGGCGGCGGATGTACTCGAGGTCCAAGTGCACCATGCCGTCGAAGTCGACCCGGTCGCGGCCTTCCACCTGCCACAGGCCGGTGATCCCGGGCCGCACGGCCAGGCGCTGGTGGTGCCAATCCTGCCAGAGCTCGGCCTCGTAGGGCAGGGCCGGCCGCGGGCCGACCAGGCTCATCTGCCCCGCGAGCACGTTGAAGAGCTGCGGCAGCTCGTCCAGCCCGCTGGCCCGTAGCCATCGTCCGACACGGGTGACGCGCGGGTCGGCGTCCATGCGCTGCCAGGCCGGGCCCTTCCGGTCCGGATCGATCAGCCGCTGCACGTGGCGTCGGTGCAGGTCCGGATCGGCATCTAGATGCATGCTGCGCAGCTTGAACATGTCGAAGACCCGCCCGCCGCGACCCAGCCGGGCCTGGCGGAAGAGGACTGGTCCGGGCGAGTCGATCCGCAGCGCCAGGCCGGCCAGGAGCATGATCGGCAGCGTCAGCGGCAAGGACGCCACGACGAGCAGCAGATCGAGCAGGCGCTGGGCATCCAAGCCGCCTTCCGGCTCGGGCCAGCTCAGCTCGACGGTTCCTGGTAGCGTCTCGGGTCGATGCATGGCGGGGATGGAGGCGCTCAGGGTTGGGCCGGCACGCGGATGAAGACCGGATCGGCGCCGTAGGGCACGCGGGTCATGCCGTCGCTGCGCCCGTCGGCGGCGTCCTGCAGGCGACGGCGGTTGCCCAGGGCATGGACCCACTCGACCTCGGGCGCCCGGATGTTCAGGCTGGCCTGCCCCGCCTCGGTCCAGGCCACCGCCAGCCGGTCCTCGCCCTGGCGGAACCAGTAGACCTCGCCCGCCGCCACCGGGTCGCGGGCCGGCCGCTCGGGGATGGCGCCGGCCAACTCGGCCGAGGCCAGGCGATAGGCGTTCCAGGAAGGCTTGCGCAGGAGGTCGCCGTCGACCAGGCCGCGGGCCGGGTCGTCCACGCCCCAGATGTCGTCGTACTGGAACCAGATGGCGGTCTCGATGCCGCCGGCCAAGATACGGGTGTAGAGCTTGGCCACGTAGCGCAGCTGGTCCTCCGGTGTGGCCGGCGGGTAGGGCGGTTCGGCGGCGCTCCACATGCCGGCCTCGGTGACCATCATCGGCTTGTCGAGCCCATAAGACTGCAGCTTCTTGCGGATGAAGGCGGCCTTGCCCAGGACGTCGACGCCGTGCTCGGCGTAGGCCGGCGCGAAGGGCGGGTAGTAGTGAAAGTTCATCACGTCGAAGTAGGGGCCACCGCCGGCGGCCAGCAGATCGTCCAGGAAGTCCGGATCGAAGGGCCCGTTGTCCGGTAGGAAGGCATCGTGGGCCAGCCCGCCCAGGATGACCCGCGCTTCGGGATTGGCCAGCTTGATGACCGGGTAGACCCGCCGCAGCATGCGCGCGTAGTCGGCGCCGCGGTGGCCCCAATAGCCCCAGCCGCGGCCCTGCAGCGCGATCTCGGGATCGGCGTTGTCGGGTTCGTTGTAGAGCTCCCATTCGCGGATGCGGATGCCGCCCGGCGCATCGTCCACGCCATCGCCATCGTAGCGCTCGACGGCCGCCGCCGCGAACCGGGCCAGGGTGTCCAGGTCATGCGGTGGCCCGCCGGGGTAGTCGGCGGCCCAGGACGGGTTGCCGGAGATCTCGGCGATGATCCGCAGGCCCCGATCGCTGGCCCGGCCGAATAGCGCGTCGTAGCGCGACCAGTCGTAGCTGGGCGGCTGGCTGCGTTGGGGCTCGATCTCGTCCCAGAAGATGAAGGCGCGCCAGTAGTAGGCTCCCACCTCGCGGCTCTCGTCGACCAGGACCGGATCGTGGTAGCGCATCTCCGAGAGCTGCAGTCCGAAGACCGGCGAGCGGTCGCCGAAGGGCTTGGCCGGGCCGGCCTGCCGTAGGCCCAGCGGCAGGTAGATCGGCGGCATCTCGTCGTCGACCGCCTGTGCCGGGGCGAGGCCCGAGCCGGGATCCGGATCGGGCGCGCCCTGGGCGCGATGCCCGGGCATGCCCATGGCCAAGAGGGTCGCGATGGCCAAGCCGATGGACATGAGCCTAGCGAGCGGTGGTCGTCGTGTCGATTGCATGCGGTTCGGATCCCAGGCTGGCGCTCCCGTCCGGGAGCGATCGAAGCGGCGATCGTTCGTCTCAAAGCCCGCCGGCGGCTGCCGGGAGGCCGACCCGTGCACGAATGCGGTCGATGACCCGATCTCGCCAGGAATCCGGCAGTTCGGGATACATCGGCAGCGAGAGTTCCTCGCGCGCCCAGGCTTCGGCCTCCGGCGCGCCGCCCGGCACCGCGAAGCGGGCGAATGCGGGCGTCTGGTGCACCGCGAGCGGATAGTGCACGCGGGTCTCGATGCCCTCCGCCGCCAGGGCCTCGGCCAGCCCGGTCCGGCCGCCGCAGGGCGCCTCGGGCGCCACTTTCAGCGGATACTGGTGGTAGACGTGGCAGGTGGATGGCGCGTTTTGGGGAATCCGCAGGCCCGGCAGGTCCGCCAGCGCCTCGGAGTAGGCCGCGGCATGGGCGATGCGCGCCCGGTTCCAGGCCTCCAGGTGGCGCAGCTTGATCGACAGCACGGCCGCCTGCAGGCCGTCCATGCGGCTGTTTCGACCCACGCGGGCGTGTCGTCCCGCCGCGTCCCGACCGTGATCGCGCAGCGAGCGGGCGCGTTCGGCCAAGGCGGCGTCGCTCGTGACCAGCGCGCCGGCGTCTCCGATGGCGCCCAGGTTCTTGCTGGGGTAGAAGCTGAAGCCGGCGAAGGCGCCGACGCTGCCTGCCCGCCGGCCGTCCCGGCTGGCACCGTGGGCTTGGGCCGCGTCCTCGATCAGGGCCAGACCATGCCGCTCCGCCAAAGGCTCCAGGGCCGACAGATCGGCCGGCTGTCCATAGAGGTGCACCGCCAGGATGGCCGCGCTTCGCGGCCCGATGGCCGCCGCCACCGCCTCCGGGTCGATGCAGGCGTCCCGGGCCCGCACGTCGACGAAGACCGGCCTGGCCCCGACGTTGACCACGGCCTCGGCGCTGGCCACGTAGGTCATGGCCGGCAAGATCACCTCGTCACCGGGACCGATGCCCAGGGCCGACAGGCCGATCTCGAGGGCGTCGGTGCCGTTGGCCACGGCGACAGCATGCTCGACCCGGCAGAAGCGCGCCCAGTCGACCTCGAAGCGCCGGACGGCCGCCCCTTGGATGAAGTCGCAGTCCGCCAGGAGCTCTCGCAAGGCGTCTTCGATCTCGGGCGCCAGCGCGGCATGGGCCGGCCGAAGGTCGATCTGGGGGATGGGGGGCATCGCGCGGCACTCCCTGTTCGCTCGACGAAGGCCGGCGGAAGCCGGACCCTGATAATGATAAAATAACCTGGCGGCTTTGGCCAGTCGCGTTCTCGGGCAGGCTCGCGATTCGGGATCGCTCAATCCCCCGCGGCGACCAGGGACTCGACGATCTCCACGTAGCGCGAGGCCATCCGAGACCAGCCGTAGCGCGGCTGGAAGCGCTCGCGCATGCCTTGGGCGAGCTCCGCGCGCAGATCCGGATCCCGGGCCAACTCGAGGATCGACCGGGCCAGGTCGTCGGCATCCCCGGGCTGGAAGAGGCGCAGCATGTCGTCGTCGAAGTAGGCCCGGACGGCCGGCGTGGCCGGGGCGATGGCCGGGATGCCCAGGGCGGCGTACTCCATCAGCTTGGTCGGCACCACCAGGTCGGTGAAGGGGTCGCTGCGGTTGGCGACGATGCCGATCTGGGCCCGCCCGACCCGCTCGGCCACCCGGTCGAGCGGGATCGGGCCAGGCAGCCGGACCCGATCGGCCAGGCCCAGGAGCGCGCGCTGTCGCCGGAGGGCCGGCAGCTGCTCGCCGGCGCCCAGGATCTCGAGCTCGAGATGCAGCTCCGGCGCGACATCCCGGAGCCGGGCCAGCGCATCCAGGATCAGGTCGTAGCCATAGCGTTCCACCAGCGTGCCGTGGCTGACCAGGCGCAGGGGCCCGGATCCGGGTGGCTCCGGTCGGCGGTGCTCGAGCGGCGGGAAGAGCGCCGGATCGGCACTGTTCATCACGATGTGGAAGCGCTCGGCGGGCGCGCCGCGCGCGCGATAGCGGTCCAGGCAGGGCTGGCTGACGGCCAGGCAGCCGTCGGCGAAGCGCGCCGCGGCCGTCTCGATCCGGGCCAGGAGACGGGGCAGGGGATGGTCCATGCCGGCGGTGAACTTGGAGGCGAAGAGCTCGGGCATCAGCTCGTGGAAGTCGAGCAGGATCTTGGCCCCCAGCCAGCGGGCCGGCCAGGCGGCCCAGACCAGCAGATCGGGCATGGTGTTGACCTGCACCAGATGGTAACGATGGCGCAGCTGGAGCGCGGTCAGAACCGGACAGGCCAGGGCGAAGAAGAGCCCGTAGGAGAAGATGTAGCGCGGCGCGCCGCCGCGCCGGCGTCCCATCGGCAGTCGGTGGACCCGAACCCCCGCCAGGGTCTCGCGGGCGGTCTCGCCGGAAGCGCGCAGGCAGAGGATGTCGACCCGATGTCCGCGCTGGACCAGGGCGCCGGCCTCTCGCCGCACCCGCGGGTCGGCCGGGTAGAAGCCCTGCCGGAGGATGAGGATGCGCAGGGGCTCGATCGAGCGTCGCGCCGCCACCTTGCAGTCGGCTGGCTCGCGTCCGGCCGGCTCGGGATGGCTCATGCCGATGCCCTCGGCTCGAGCAGGCTGGCGTAGAGATCGCGCAGGCGCTCGGCGATGACCCGGCGGTCGTAGGGCGCCAGCCGCGATCGGGCGTCGATCCGGCCAGCCGCCAGGGCCCGGTCGAGGACTCTGGCCAGGGCTTCGGGCCGATCCTCGGCGACCGCGCAGCCGGGCAGCCCCTCCAAGAGCTCGCGCACGTCGCCGACATCGGTGCTGACCACCGGCAGGCCGACCGCCAGCGCCTCTTTGACCACCAGCGGGCCGCCCTCGCGCGTCGAGGTGACCAGCAGGGCGTCGCAGGCCCGCAGGTGTAGCGGTACCTGCTCCGGCGGCAGGCCGGTCACCTGATGCAGGCGCGCCTCGGGCCGATGTTCGCGCAGCAGGGCCAGGCTCTCGCGGGCCAGGCCGAGGCGCTTCTCGGGCCGGTCGGCGCCCACCCAGGCCACCCGCGCTGCCTCGTCCTCGATGCCCAGCGCCGCGCGCGCGGCGCTGCGATCGCCCGGCGCGAAGGCCTCCAGGTCGATGCCGCAGGGCAGCACCGCTTCGGCCGGCAAGTCCAGCCGCTCGGCCATCGCCCGGTTGATGACCAGGTTTCGGTCGACCCGGCGGCTCAGCCAGCGCGCCAGCCTCGCCTGCCAGCCTTCGAAGACCTCGATGCCGTGATGGGTGACGATCAGCGGTCGGTGGCGCCGGCGAGCGCCGGCCAGGAGCGCCACCCAGCCGGAGAGGACGTAATGCGCGTGGACCAGGTCGGGCCGAGATCGCCGCAGCTGCCGGCGCAAGCCGGCGATGCCGAGCAGGTAGTTCCAGCGGCTGGACCGGCCGTCGATGAAGCTCGTCTCGACCTGCAGGCCCAGCCGGCGGAGGTCCTCGACCTGCTGGGCGACGAAGATGCCAAAGGCCGGGTCCTCGGGCCGGGGCCACATGTTGGTGACCACCAGCACGCGGGGCTCCGCGCCGGCGAGGCGCTCAGCCATCGGCCGCGGTCGACAGGCGCCAGGCCAGACCGGCCCAAGCCCAGAAGGGAATGGCGGTGAGCGGGTCCTCCAGGGCCGGCGCGAAGAAGCCGAAGACCGACAAGGCGCCCCAGGCGACGATGCCGCCCAGCCCCAGGGCGCGGGCCAGCGGATCTCCGGACCGCGCGGCGCGCCGGAAGGCCAGCAGCGCCAGGGCGAAGGCCGCCAGGTAGGCGGCGCCGCCCAAGAGGCCCCATTCGGCCAGCAGCCGGGCCCAGAAGATGTCCAGCGGCTGGTGGCTGCCGTCCAAGGGCAGGAAGCGGTAGTCCTCGTAGATCGGCGAGGGGTAGCGCAGCGCGACCTGCCCGCCAAAGCGCCCAGGACCCGTGCCCAGCCAGGCGTGATCGCGCCAGACCTCCTGGCTCTTGAGCAGGGCGTAGACCCGATACTCGCCCCGGAACTGCCAGCCGCTGAAGCCCAGCTGGTAATCCCGCCAGCCGGCGCCGACGCCGGCCCAGCGGCGCGCCAGCTCCGCCTGCATGTCCTCCGAGCTGGAGTAGACCGAGAGACCGCCGGCCCCCAGGAGGAGGCTGGTCAGCAGCCCGATCCGCAAGAGGCGCCGCGATCGCAGGCTGGCCGCGGCCAGCATCAGCCCGAAGGCGGCGCCGATCCAGCCCTCGCGCGAGGCCGAGACCAGCAGGCCGGCCAGGCAGAGCAAGCCGGCCCAGGGCAGCCAGGCCGTCGGGGATCGCATCCCGCCTGGCGTGGTCGACGAGCCTCGATCTCCACCGATTCGATCTCCTCCGCCTCTGCCGGCACCAGCGCGGTCTCGCTCGCCGCGATCGGTGACCGAGCGCCGCCCGGCCAATGCGAGCCCCAGGCAAAGGGCGCCGCCGTAGACCATCACGTGGCCCAGGGCGTTGTGGTTGAAGAAGAGCGAGGGGGTCTTGCCGCCGGCCCAGGTCTCGAAATGCGCCAGCTGCCCGGTCAGCGCGTAGACCGGCCGGCCGGCCAGGCGCTGCAGCAAGGCCACCAGGCCCAAACCGGTCGCCAGCAACGCCAGCAGCCGCAGGAAGCGCTCCAGCCAGATCCGATCCGGCCTCCAGCGCGCCGCCAGCTGCCAGGCGAGCAGTCCCTTGAAGATCGACAGCCCGCCCAGGAGGGCCACGGGAGCCGGGATCGCCCGCAGGATGGTGGCGGCCAAGCCACAGAGCGCCAGCAGCAGCATCGGCAGGTCCAAGGGTGTGCGGATGGGCCTGCCTTCGCGCAGTCCATGGAGGAGCAGGCCCAGCGTTCCGGCCAGCACCAGCGCCTCGTCGGCCGGCTGCAGCCAGCCGAGGCCCAGGAGGACCAACCAGTCCTGACCGAGCAGCAGCAGGATGAGTCCGGCCAAGAGCCCCCCGGGCCTGCGGTAGGCCAGCCAGGTCCCGACGGGTGCCACGGCCAGGCCCAGGGCGATGGCCGGCGATGGGGCGCTCGAGGCCAGCCCGACGGCCAGCAGCGCCAGGACGCCGACCGGCAGCCATCGGCTGGCCAGCTCGCGGGCCTCGCGGCTGGCCGATGGCGAGGCGAGCGCCCTCACGCTCCCGCTCCCGGCGCGTGGCCGGTCAGCGTCGGCAGGAGCCTGGGCCCCTCGAGGAGGCCGAGGGCGAGCAGGTAGGCCAGGCTGATCGCGATGGCCGGGAGGGCCCGATGCTGCGCGGAGGGGCCCAGGAGACCGGAGCCGAGCAGGCCGGCGGCCAGGGCCAGAAGCAGAGAAGCGCGGAGCAGCAGACCGGCGGTGGGCTGCCAATCCAGTCCGTAGCGTCGGGCGGCGGCGACCAGCGGGATGCCGGCGTTGACCAGCGAGCCCAGAGCCAGGCCGGCTGCGGCGGCCGTGGCGCCGCCGGCGGGCAGCCACAGGGCCCAGGCGGCCAGGCTGGTCAGCAGTCCGGCCAGGCCGGCCGCGTTGGGCAGGCGCACGCCGTCGGCGCCGGAGAGGGCGGTGACCGCCGGCGCGGCCAAGCCCAGACAGGCGGCCGCCAGGAGGGTCCAACGCAGGGCCGGCAGGGCCGGGGCGAAGCCGGCACCGAAGAGGGCTGGCAGCAGCCAGCCGGCCGCCAGGCCCAAGCCGCCGGCCACCATCGCCAAGCCCAGGGCCGAGATCCGCGTGGCCAGGCTGGCGCGGCGCCGGAAGGCGGCCGGGTCGTCGCCGCCCCAGTCGCCGGCCAGGCGCGGCAGGAGGGCCAGCTCCAGGGCCCGCGGCAGGAGCAGGACAGGCGGCAGCAGCGTCAGCGCTGCTTGGAGCATGCCTACCTCGGCCGGCGGCCAGAGCGCGGCGGTCAGCAAGACCACCAGCTGCAGGCGTGCTAGCGCGGCCGCCGAGCCGACGCTGGCGATGAGGGCGTAGCGCAGCATGCTGTCGCCTTCGCGCTGGGCCGGGAGTCTCGAGGATGCGATCTCCGTCGGCCGCGAGGCCGACGACCCCGCGCGGGTCGAGGCGCTGTCCGACCCGAGCGGAGCGGATCTTGGTCCAATCGAGGTTGCGCTCCGCTTCGACCGTCCTCTGGGCCATGCCCGGACCAAGAGCCAGGCGGCGCCTGCGACGAAGACGAGGTTTGCCGCCAGGAAGGGGCTCAGCAGCCAGCCGCTCGCATCACCGGACTGCAACGACAGGAGGCCCAAGGTCAGGCCGAAGGCCAGAGCGGCCGGCAGTTCGGCGCGCGCGTAGGGACCGACCCGGCCCAGGCCGTAGAGCGCCGCCTTGCCGGCGATGTAGAGGCATTGCAGCCACAAGAGGGCGGCCGCCGGCAGGCGCAGCTCGGCGGGCAGGTCGAGGCGCGCGGTCAGCGGCGAGGCCAGCAGGAGCAGGCCGGCCAGGGCCAGGCCGAGCAGGCAGGCGCTGCCGAGCCCGCCGGCGAGGGAGCGCCGCGCGCCGGCGCGATCCCCGGCGGCCAGGCGCGCGGCGGCAAAGCGGGTGATGGCCGGCGCCAGGCCGGCCGTGACCACCTGGGCGCCGCCCAGGCCCAGGGCCAGGCCGACGCCGGCCGCGCCGAGCGCGCGCGGACCCAGCAGGCGTCCGACCAAGGCATGGAAGAGGGCGGCGCTCAGGCCGACCAGCAGGATGGCCATCAGGCTCCAGAGCGCGTCCCGCCCTAGTGCCCCTTCGGCCAGGCGGCGTCGAAGGAGGGGCCGGTCGATCTGGCGGTGCCCCGGCTTCAGGGGGCGCGCTCGGCTCGCCACAGCAGCCAGCCCGCGGCCAAGGCGGCGCCCAGCAGGGCCGCCACCAGGACCTGCCGCGCCCAATCCGCCCAGGGCAGGCTCTCGGAGGGCGCGGCCCGGCTGGCCAGGCGCAGCTCGGGCCGGGTGGCCGCCTCGGCCACCCGGAGCTCGTCCAGCTTGCGCGACAGGGTCAGGTGGCGCTCGTCGGCCAGGCCTTGCTGCCGCTCGAGGGCATTGCGCTCGGCCCGGGCACGGGTCAGCTCGGCCCGCGCCGCCGCCAGGCGATCCGCGATGCCCTCGATCTCCTCGTCCAGCGCCCTTCGGGCCGCCTCGGCCTGGGCCGACAGGGCATCGATCTCGCCGCTGTCGATGCCGCTCTCCCATGCGCCGGAGTCCAGGCTCCATTCCGGCCTCTCCTCGGGCAGACTGGCCAGGGCCGAGCGCTGCAGCTCGGCCAGGACCAAGCTCGAGCCGCGCGCGCCGCCGGCCGCGACCTGCGCGCGCAGCCCCGCCAGGTCCGCCTCCAAGGCCTCGAGCCGGCGCGCCGCCGCCATGCGCCTCGACAGACCCAGCTCCAGGCTTGCCTGCTCGGCCTCGGCCCGGCTCAGCCGGCCGCTCTCGTCGAAGCTCGCCAGCGCCACCACCGCCTCGTCGAGCCGGTCTCGCGCCTCGTCGCGGGCTGTCTGCACGCCTTGGGTATCCTCCGCGGCGCCGAAGAGCGCGTCGGCCCGCTCGGCGAGGATCTCGGCCCAGGCGTTGGCCAGCGCGGCCGCCTCCTCGGGTCGATCCGCGCGGGCGGTGATGGCGATCAGCGTCCCCTCGGCGCGGCTCTCGACCTCGATCCGCGCCAGGAGCGCGTCGGGTTCCACCTGCGGATCGACCAGATCCGGCCGGCGCTCGCGCAGCGCCAAGGCCATGCCCGAGCTGCGCGCCAGTTCCGGATAGGTGCGCAGGGAACCGACCCGTCTGGGGAAGCCGCCGCTCTCGACCTCGCTGAAGCGCGGATCGAAGCTCAGGCTGGCCGGCCGCGCCACCGCCAGCAGCGCTTCGGCCCGATAGCGATCGGGATCCAGCGCCGCCATGCCGAGGGCCAAGAGGCCCGCCAAGAGCGCGGCCAGCAACCACCAGCGCCAGCCGGCCACGAGCGGGCCGGCCAGCGCGGATGGCTCGTAGTGGTCGATCTCCGGCATCTGGCTGTCCATCGGCCGGCATTGTCGCGGCGCCGGCCGGTGGGGTCAAATGCGTCGGGGACCGCCTCGCGCTCGGCCTAGGGCTCGACGAATTCGAGGCTGGCCAGGAAGGCCAGCTGATCGGCCCAGCGCGGCTCCAAGATCTCGGGGTCGAGGTGCTGGTAGCTGTTCGGGCCGATGTTGATCCAGATCACATGATCTTCCGTGGTCAGCACCACGCTCTGGGCCAGGCCGGGGGCTTCGGCGATGGGCTGCCAGCGCAGGTCCCAGGCCCTCCGCCCGTCGATCTCGATCTCGACCGCGGAGTCGATGCCGCCGCCGGCGTAGTCGAGCTGGTCGGGCAGTGCAGCCTCCCAGGTGACCAAGGCCTCCACGCTGTCGATCTGGGCAGGATCTGGATGGCTCCAGGCAAAGATCGTCACGAAGTCGTTGCGCCGGGTTCGGGTCATGCCGAATTCGTCGAACTCCTCCCAGCGGCCGATGGGTTGGTAGATGTTCTGGATACCCTGCCGGCTCTCGGGGTGAGCTTCCAGAATCTCCCATTCCGGGGGGACGAGAACGCGCAAGCCCAGCACTTCGGCCGGGGACCAAGCTTCGCTTCGCTCGGCGGCTTGCGCGGGCCGCGGGATGTCCAGCGAGCGCGGGGCCGGCCATTCGACGAAGGCTTGATCGGCTTCGTCATCGCTCGCAGCGTCGAGCGGCGCCTCCGCCCCATCGCGATCGACCTGCACGGAGGGTGCTTGGCTTTCCGAGGCGACCGCCGCACTCGGCGGGTCCGGCGCCGGATCGGCTGGCGCATCATCCGTCATCGGCGTGCATGCGCCGACCACCAGCAGGGCGGCCGCGAGACCGGTCGCGGCCGATCCGCGGCCACGGAAGCTCGGGAATCGTCGTCGAAGTCGTGGCCCGCCGGCCAGCGCCAAGCCCAGGCGGCGCTGGCGAGGCGAATTCGGCGTCGTGCGCGTTGCATCGTTCATCGCTCCTGAATGGCTCTGCTACCGGATCTTGGATGCTTTCGACCGGAGGGTAGCCGCCGCCCGGATGGCGGCGGGGTGGCTCGCGGTGGGCCGAGCGGCGCGGGTCCGGATCGGTGCCGTCGCCACCGGCCTGCATCTCGGGCGCAGCCGGACATGCGTCGAGAAACAGACTCTCTCAAAGGGCCAGGCCGCAGAGGACCGCAGCGCGGCTGCCCGGGCTGGTGACGAGACCCGAGGAGGGGCGCCAGCCGCGACCACGGGGCGCGGGCCGGCCGGCCTCGGCGCGATCGAGCCGGGCAACGCCGGCGGGCAGCGGCTCGTCACCGAAGTCGGTCTCGTAGCGCGGCATCAGGCGATGGCCGTCCTGCCAGGGGGCCGAGCGGGCGTACTGCCCGACGATGCCGGTGACGCCCAGCTGCTGGCCCATCTCGACCCAGGGCCGGCGGATACCGGTGGCCTCGCGGGCCAGGATCCGCGCCGGCCCGCTGCCGTCGTCCAGCGTGATGGTGGGGCCGCCGTAGCCGATCACGGCGCCGAAGACGTGCACCAGCCGGCCCTCGTTGGCCTCGGATACCCCGCCGGTCGGGATGCGCAGCGGCGGCAGCGGCCGGCCGCTGCCGAGTCGGACGATGTCCTCGGGCCGGGACAGCACGACCTCACGTTCGCCGTGGTAATCCTTCAGCTGCCCGACCAGCTCGACCCGGTCGCCCAGGGCGAGCTCCGGCAGTCGGGCATCGCGAGGCGCGAGGTAGACCAGGATGCCGGCCTGCGCGTCGCCGACGTAAAGGCTGCGCGAGGCCAGAAGATCCGGCGGCGCGGTAACCTGGCCGCGGACGCGCACCTGCCGGCCGGCCGGCAGGGCGCGCAGCACGGCGATGGGCTGCAGCTCGGCCGGACCGTCCAGGCCGCTCGAGGCTGCCGCTCCATCGACCGCCGAGGCCTCGTCCTCTTCGGGCATGGGACGGTTGGGCCCACCCGGCGTGACCGCGAAGTCGCTGCGCCAGGCGCCCCCGCCATCCTCGCTTCGACTCCACGATCGGTCGTAGCCGGGCGAGCGCGACCACGTGAAGCGATCGGCCTCGACGCCGTCGGGGCGGATCAAGCGCAGCGTGTCGGCTTGGTTGCCCAGCCCGACCTCGGTCTGGGCGCGGTGGAGCAGCAAGAAGCCGCCGGCTTCGATGCGCGTTCCGGCCGGCAGTTCGTAGCCCCAGCCATCGCGCTCGCGGTTTTCCACGCGCCAGCCGCCCAGGTCGACCGCGCCCGGCAGGGGATTGTAGAGCTCGACCCACTCGTCCTGATGGCCATCCTGCCCGTCGCCATCCCAGTCTACGCGGCGCGGGGCCGGCAGGATCTCGTTGAGCCGGATCGGCGGAGGGCCCTCGGGGCGGCCGCCGGCCCGGCCGGGCGAGGGGAAGGGCTGCGGCCACCAATCGTCGGCTCGGTCGCGGTCCCGATCCGGCGGGATGCGTTCGATCGAGCTGCCCGGCGGCCCGATCGGGACCGCCGGGTCGAAGGCATCGAGGTTGTTGCCGTAGCCCACCGCGTCGAGTAGCCCCCCGGTGGGCCCGCGCAGGCGAACGACGTCGCCCCCGTTGGCCAGGCCGCCACCGATGCGGCCGTCGGCCAGCACCAGGGTCAGGGCTTCGGGCTGCATCTCGGCGATGGCCCCGGCAGCCCGGTCGGATGCCGCCACGACGGCGAAGGCGCCAGCCGGAAGCGAGACCTCCGGCAAGGCGTCCCAGCCGCTCCGATCGCCGATGGACCAGCCGGCCAGCGAGACCGCGCTGGGTCCGCGGTTGTGCAGTTCGACCCACTCCCAGGCAGCGTCGTTGCCCGCCTGCTCGGCATCGAAGAGGACCTCGCTGATCAGGATGGGCAGCAGGATGCGGCCCGGGTCGGGCGTGGCCGAGGGGCCGCTCGGGCTGGGTGTGGCGGCTGGAGCCGGAACCGTGGCTGTCGGACCGGTCGGTGTCGAGGAAGGGCTGCCGGCGGGCTGGGTCGGCAGGCCATCGCCGTTGGTCCGGCCCGGCGAAGGTGGCAGGGCATCGGTCCAGGGCAGCTCGCCGTCGGCCAGACGGGCGTAGCTGGCGTCCGGCCGGCTGCCGCTGTAGTCGTGCGCGTCCATCTCGCTGCCGTCGGGCGTCAGCAAGCGGACGCTGTCGCCGCCGTTGTTCAGCGCGATGCCGCTGTCGCGCTGGAAGACCAGCAGGTGCCCGCGGGCCTCGATCCGCGTGCCGTCCGGGAAGACGTAGGGATCGGATCCGCCCCCGGCGACGTCGTCGAGATGCCACCCACGGATATCGACCGCAGCATCGCCGGGGTTGAAGAGCTCGATCCACTCGTCGGCCTGGTCGGCTTGGCCGTTCCCGTCCCAGTCCACCCCGCGCGGTGCCGGCAGATGCTCGTTGACGAGCAGCCGCAGGCCCGGCGCGAGGGTGGGCGGCGGAGCGGCCGTCGGAACCTCCGTTGGCCGGAGGTCCGGGGCCGGCCCGCCCGGGGAAGGATCCGACTGGTCGATCCAGTCGGCGGCCGCGTCGGTATCGCGCCCCGCGGGCACCCGCTCCAAGCTGTGGCCGGCCGCGACGTCCGGGGCGGGGGGCGCGAGCTGGCTGGCGTCGTCGCCCCAGCTGAGCCCGTCCACCACCGATCCGTCCGCGGCCAGGAGCCGCAGCTGGTCACCGCCGTTGCCCAGCCCGTTGCCGATGGTCCCGGCCAGCGTCACCACCCGACCGCCGAAGCCGGGATGGTCGATGGCAAAGCCCTCGCCGCCGGCCACGATCAGGTAGCCGCCGGCCGGGATCTCGATATCGGGCAGGGGATCCGAGGCCCGGTTGTCGGCGATCTGCCAGCCGGCCAGGCTCGCCGCGGACGCGCCCGTGTTGAGCAGCTCCACCCACTCCCGCGCCCCCTCGCTGCCGCCCTCCGGCGGATCGTAGAGCACCTCGTTGAGGACGACGTGGCCCGGTGCCGACCCCTGGGCGAGGACGATCTCCGATGCCGAGGCGGCCAAGGCGAGGAACAGGCAGAGGCAGGTGAGCAGCACGCTCGACGGGCGAGGCGGCAGGGTCCGGCCGTGTCTGACGAACATCGATCGCGACTCCGGGTCTCGGTGCGGGAGGGCAGGGTCGCCCTCCCCGACGGTCTGACCCCGAGCCTAACGGGATGGAGCGGGCTGGCGGAAGGACCCGCGCGCCGCGTTTGCGACAGCTTGGCGACAGCAAAGCGACAGTCCCGCGCTTTCGAGCCCGCGGTCAACCGGGTTGCATGACAGGTTGCGCCCCGCTCCATCCGCAGCCTAAAAGACGGTTCGACCGGTCCGGCCCTCCGTGCCTTCTCCGCGCTGCTGAGCGAAGCGGAAGCGGAGCGCGAGGCGAGGGAAGGGCGTGCTGCTGGTGTCATCCCTTGGCCCAAGAGCGTCTTCGGCAGCGCCTGATCCGGTCCGCATGATGATCGTGAAGACACGTCGAAGGGAAGGTCCTGGGATGGTTGCCGGGCGCGATGCTATCGTTGGCACCGATGTTGCTGGCGATGCAGCCGTCTGCCATCAACGAACCCGCCTGGCCGGAACGACGAGGCCATGTCTTCGATCCAGATCCCTTCGAATCCGATTCCGCTTCTCCGCCGCCGCCCGGCTTCGGTCGGCGGCTTGCGCTGGCTCGCGCTGGTCCTGATCGGCCTGGCGCTGGGCAGCGGGGTGGCCGGCGCGCAGGCGCGGCCGGTGGCCGCCACCTGGCCCATGGCCCGGCTGCTACCCGACAGCGAGCTGGTCTACGGCCCGGCCTACTACGACTGGGATCTGGACGCTTTCGTGGCCGAACAAGCGGGCTATCTGTCGCGCTACAACGAGATCGTGGACGGCCAGGTCCTCTCCGGCAGCCAGATCCTGAGGCGGGTGGCCGAGGACTATTCCATCGGGCCGCGCGTGCTCCTGGCCTTGATCGAGATGCACAGCGGCTGGGTGAGCCGTTCGGAGCCGAGCGAAACCACCTTCCCGGCCGGCGGCGTCCTGCCCGGCTTGCAGCCAGGGCTGGCGGCCGCCGCGGACGGGCTCAGCGGCGTCTACTACGCCCACCGCTTCGACGGGCTGCGAGACATCGAGGGCGTGGGGCGGCTGCCGGAGGTCAATGCGGCCACCTTCGCCCTCCTGGCCTGGTTGCAGCGCGACGCCGAGGAGGGGCAGTGGGCCGGTTTGGAGGCTTCCAGCCGCTTCCATGCCGCCTGGACCATGCTCTTCGGGGATCCACTGCTCTTCGCCACCGACGCGGTGGTGCCGCCGGCCATTCCCCCCGCCCGTCCCCAGCTGCCTTTCGGGCCGGGCGAGATCTGGTACTATGTGGCCGGTCCGCACAGCCCCTGGGGGTCCAGCGGTCCCCGCGCGGCCGTCGACTTCGCGCCGCCGCCGGCACAGGCCACCGGCTGCCTGGACTCGATCGCCTGGGTGCGGGCCGTGGCGGCCGGTACCGTGTTGCGATCGAGGGATGGGGGCCTGGTGGTCGATCTCGGGGAAGACGGATTCGAGGGCAGTGGCTGGGCACATGTCTATGCCCATCTCTCGCCGGTGGGGCGTGCCGAAGTCGGGACGCGGGTGGAGGCCGGCGATCCGCTGGGCCATCCCTCCTGTGCCGGAGGCTTGGAGTCGCAGTCGCGGGTGACCTTTGCGCGGAAGCTGGACGGCGAGTGGATGCCGGCCGATCATCCCGAGCATCCGCTACGCCTCGGTGCTTGGACCGCCTTGCCCGGCAACCTGCCCGGCGAGGGCTGGTTGGTCGCACAGGGCCTGCCCGAACGGCAAGCCAGTCCGGAGAAGGTCGACGAGCTCAACGGCCTGGCGGCGGACTTGGTGCTGCCGTGAAGCCATCCACCGAATCGGCCCGCGATCCACGACGGGCTCCGGCGCGCTCCAAGGGAGGATGAGGTGTTCCTGCAATGGGCGCAGAAGCTGCGCCGCTACTACCTCCTGCTGATCGTCGCCTCGGTGGTGATCTTCGCCGTGCTGCAATTCACCGGCCTCAGCGTCTTCTCTCCCCCGCCCTGCGAGTCGGCGCCCGAGTATCGCGAGGACGTACCGGCCGATCTGCGCCAGACCATCGACGCCTTTCAGGAGGCTGGCCTGCTCTATTGCCGCGATCTGCGCGAAGGACTGCGCACCGTGGCACCGACGGTGTACTGGGGATCCGATGGCTTGAACAGCCTCATCTTCTTCCAGGCCGTGGAGGGCGAGAACCTCTCCGGCGTCGGTGTGCCGGCATACACCTTCGGCGATGGCCAGGACGAGTTCTTTCCATCTCGGCGCGGGGACTGGCGGCATCCGGGATTCACCCAGCGGGTCGAGGGCCGGCGGGTGTGGCGCAATCAGGCCGAGTCGGAGGACCCGGCCTACTACTACCGCTTCGATGGCGCGCCCGGAGTCGGCATGGCCACGACCTTCATCTCGGTGCGCGGGCCGGCGGTGGTGCAAGAGGGGCTGACCGACCGCAGCTTCCTGCAGGACCTCGAACGGATCATCAACATCCTGCGCCGGCAAGAGCAAGTCCGTCAGGCCGGGCGCTTGATCACCCGCGATCTCACCCTGCTGGTCGACACGAGCCGGTGGGATGAGGTGGTGCAACGCGAGATCAACCCGCTCTTGCTCGACGAGGAGGCACGCATGGACTACCTCGCGCTGCGCGACGAAGTCCTGCCCGAGACCATCCTCTACCAAAGCGCTCAGTCGATCAGCGGCAGCACGGTCTGGTTGGCTGGCTTGCCCGAGGATGCGAACCCGGCCATGGTCTTGGTCCCGCGCCAGGGCGGCCCGCCCATCGAGCCCATCGAGCAGTCCGTCTGGGACTCCCTCGGCGAGGGCACGCCGCTGGTCCACTTCGCCTTCCCCAAGCAGCCGGACGGATCGGTGCACGAGGCGCGGTATTGGGAAGATGCCGAGACGCGCGCGGAGGCCGAGCCGGATCGAACCTGGCCGGTGGCCTTCCCTTTCCTCGTCGACCCCGCGGCCGAAGCGACCGTCCAAGCCGAGGAGGATGGCTCGTGAGCGGAGCCCTGGCCATGGAGGAGCGCAGGATGTCGGAGGATCTCTGGGATGCCGAGCAGTTGGACGACATGCGGCGGGCGGCCGAAGCCATCGCGCGCGAGGCCGGAGCCCTGTTGGCCGAGCGGTTCGAGGAAAGCCGGGTCGAGGAGCTCAAGGGGCATGCGCACAACCTGGTCACCGAGAGCGACCGGGCCAGCGAGGCGCTGATCGTCTCCGCGCTAGGCGCCCGCTTTCCGGAGCACGCCATCCGTGCCGAGGAAGGCAGCCATGCCGCGGGACGATCGGGCATCACCTGGGTGGTCGACCCGCTGGACGGCACCAACAACTACGCCCACGGCCTGCCGATCTTCTCGGTGACCCTGGCCGCCATGGCCGGCCATCGGGTCCTGGCAGGCGTGACCTATGATCCTACGCGCGACGAGCTCTTCTCGGCCCGGCGCGGTGGCGGCGCCTGGCTCGACGGCCGGCCGATCTCGGTCTCCTCGCGCGATCGATTGGAGCGCTCCATCGTGGTCACCGGATTCCCCTACGACAAGGCCAGCAACCCGGACAACAACCTGGCCCAGTTCGCGGCCGTCGCGCCCCGCGTGCGCGGCATCCGCCGCCTGGGATCGGCCGCCCTGGATCTGGCCTACGTGGCGGCCGGCCGCATGGAGGCCTATTGGGAGCGCGGCACGCAGGCCTGGGACGTGGCGGCTGGCGTGCTCTTGGTCGAGGAGGCCGGCGGCCGGGTGAGCGACTACGAGGACGGGCCGGCTAGCGTCGACGGCGGCCGATTCTTGGCCTCCAACGGCCGCGTGCACCAGGAGCTGCTCTCGGTGCTGCGCTCGGTGGAGCGGCCGCGATGAGCGCCCCGACAGCCGGTGGCCTGATGGTGGTCGTGGCCCATCCGGACGACGAGACCTTTGGCGTGGGCGGCACCATGGCGCTCTTGCGCCAGCGCGGTGAGCCGGTCTCCGTGCTGATCGCCACGCGCGGCCAGTCCGGTCAGATCGTGCTGCCCGAATTGGATACGGAGGAGAATCGGGCCGACATGGCCGCGCTAAGAGAACGCGAAGCGCGGGCGGCCATGGATGCCTTGGGCGTGGAGCGTCTGGACTTCCTGGATCACCGGGATGGTCAGCTGGCCGAGCAGCCCCAGGGGCCGCTGGCGCGCGAGGTGGCTACCGCGCTGCGCCGCAAACGCCCCGCGGTGGTCGTCACCTTCGGTCCGGAGGGCATCTATGGTCATCCGGACCACCTGGCCATCCACCGCGCGACCACCCGCGCCTTCGAGCTGGCCGCCGACCCGGAGATCGAGTTGGACGAGCTTCCGCCGCATGCCGCGCGGCGCCTGGTCTTCAACGTGCTGCCGCGGGCCTTGGCCGATCGGCTCAACGAGGACATCGGACCGATCGAGATCGGCTCGGCCCAGCTGCGATTCCGCGGCTACGCCGAGGCCGAGATCCGGACCCGGGTGAACATCGCGTCCGTGCTCGATCGCAAGCTGGCCGCCTTGGCGGCCCATGCCTCGCAGACCGGCGGAGACAGCGACGAGATCCGGCAGCGCCTGGGCGATCGGGTGGGCACCGAGCACTTCATCGTCGCACGGGATCGCGGGCCGGCCGTTGCGGAACTGGATCACGACCTCTTGGCCGGTCTGCCGCCCGCGCGATAATGCTCGAGCGGCGCCCCGGACGGCAACTTGACCTGCCAGAGGCCTGAGTTACCATAGGCCGCATGAACAGCCAAGAGCCCCAACGAATCGAAGTCGTCGGCGTGGTCGGCTGCGGCCTGATGGGCGCCGGCATCGTAGAGGTCTGCGCCCGGTCGGGCCTGGCGGTCGTGGCCAGCGAGGTCGATCAGGAAGCCTTGCACAGCGGTCTCGGCCGCTTGCGCAAGTCCCTGGACCGCGCTCTGGATCGCGGCAAGATCGACAAGGCGGCCCACGCCGAAACCCTGGATCGGGTGCGCGGCACGACCGACCTGGAGGACCTGGCCGACTGCGACCTGGTCATCGAGGCGGTGGTCGAGAGCCTGAAGGTCAAGCGCCAGCTCTTCGAGCGCCTGGACGAGATCTGCGAGGATCGGGCCATCCTGGCTTCCAACACCTCCTCGATCTCGATCACCAAGCTGGCGGCGGCCACCGATCGGCCCGAGCAGGTCATCGGCGCGCATTTCTTCAACCCGGTGCCGGTCATGCCGCTCTTGGAGATCGTGCGCGGCCTGCAGACCTCCGAGGTCACCTACCAGGCCCTGCGCGACTTCGGTCAGCGCCTGGGCAAGCAGATCGTGGTGGCGCTAAAGGACAACCCGGGCTTCATCGTCAACCTGCTCTTCGTGCCCTACGGCCTGGACGCCATCCGCGGCCTCGAGCAGGGCGTGGCGACGATGGAGGACTTCGACACGGCCATGCGTCTGGGCATGAACCATCCCATGGGCCCCTTCGAGCTGATGGACTTCGTGGGCTTGGACACCATGCTCTTCATCGCCGACGCGATGTACGAGGAGACCCGCGACCCGCGCTACGCCGCCCCGCCGCGGCTGCGCCAGATGGTCGCCGCCGGTCACATGGGACGCAAGAGCGGGCACGGCTTCTACGACTACGGTTGAGGTCGGGCCGGCCGACACACGGCGCAGCGATCGAAACCTGCTCGGTGGCGTGGCCGACCCTCAGCGCAGGAAGTCGCGCAGCTTGTTGGAGCGGGTCGGGTGGCGCAGGCGCCGGATGGCCTTGGTCTCGATCTGGCGGATGCGCTCGCGGGTGACGCCGAAGCGCTTGCCCACCTCCTCGAGGGTCAAGGGGGTGCCGCCGCCCAGGCCATAGCGCAGCGCGAGCACCTCCGCCTCGCGCTCGGATAGGCTGGCCAGCACCGCCTCCATCTCTTCGCGAAGCATCTCGCGGCCGGCCTGCTCGGTCGGCTCCGGGGTGTCCTTGTCGGGCAGGAAATCCCCGTACTCCGATTCGGAATCCTCGCCCACCGGCGTCTCCAAGGAGATCGGCCGGCGCGCGAATTGCATCACCTGTTCCACCTTGGCCACCGGCAGGTCCAGCTCGGAGGCGACCTCCTCGATGCTGGGATCGCGACCCAGCTCCTGCTCCAGCCGGCGCCGGGCCGCGCCGAGCTTGGAGATCTGCTCGGCCATGTGCACCGGGACGCGGATGGTGCGCGATTGGTCGGCCAGGGCGCGGGTGATGGACTGGCGGATCCACCAGGTGGCATAGGTGCTGAACTTGAAGCCCCGCCGGTGGTCGAACTTCTCGACCGCGCGCATCAGTCCCAGATTGCCCTCCTGGATCAGGTCCTGGAAGGGAACGCCCTTGCCGTTGTAGCGCTTGGCGATGTGTACCACCAGCCGGCTATTGGCCTGGATCAGGCGCTTGCGGGCCTCCTGTCCGCCGCGAACCTGCGATTCGAGCCGCTGGACCACCTCGGGATCGAGCTCGGGCTGGAGCAAGGGGTCCTCGAGCCGCTCGAGTGCCGCGATCCCGCGCTCGAGCTGCCGGGCCAGATGCTTCTCGTCCCGCGCTTCCAAGAGCGGGATGCCCCCGATCTCGCGCAGGTAGAGGCTGATCGTGTCGTCGATCTCGCCGCTGGCGTCCAGGGGGCGGGTGCGCCGTCCCCGATCGCTCTGCAAGCCTTCCGCGCGCAGCTCGATGCCCAGCTCGGTCAACGCATCCTCGATGCGCCGGCGATGCTCTGCATCCAGCTCCCGGTCGCCCGCCCATGCATCGTCTAGCTCGTCTCGACCGACGAAGCCCTGTTCGATCGCGCGGGCTTGCAGGGCCTCGATCGTCGACTCGAGCGCCCGGGGATCGATCGCGTTCGGACTGTCGGTCTGCTCTGCCATGAAGCCCCTTGCCAAGGCTGCTCGCGGTCCTCGACGAGCGCTTGCCGGCGGCAAGTCTAGCCCAAGAGATCGCAACGAGGTATCGCGCCCGACTGCCGAATCGCATCGATGCAAGGTCGCCGGAGCTGCGTCCCGTCCGCGATCGGCCGATCCTCGCGGGAGGATGCGGGCCGGCATCGGAGCCCGGGGCCCGCCGGCCGCCTATGCTATACTCGCGGCGATGACTCAGATGCTCCTGGTGCGCCACGCCACCAACGATTGGGTGGGCAGCAAGCGCTTGGCCGGCCGCAGTCCCGGTGTCCGCCTCAACGCGCGCGGGCGGGCCGAAGCGGCCGCGCTGGCCGCTCGCTTGCAGGATTATCGCGTCGACGCGATCTTCGCCAGCCCGCTCGAGCGTACCCTGGAGACGGCGGCCTTCCTGGCCGCTCCCAAGGGGCTCGAGCCACAGCCCCTGGAAGGTGTCCTGGAGATCGACTTCGGTCGATGGACCGGGCAATCGCTCGAGGACCTGCGCAAGGACCCGCTCTGGCCGGGGGTGATGCATCAACCCAGCCGAACCCGCTTCCCGGAGGGCGAGACCCTGCGCGAGGCGCAAGCGCGGGCGGTCGAGGCCCTGGAGTCGCTCTGCCAGGCCCAGCCCGATTCGGTGCTGGTGGTGGTCAGCCACGCCGACGTGATCAAGGCCGTCTTGGCGCATTACAGCGGTGTGCACCTCGACCTCTTCCAGCGCCTGGACGTGCAGCCGGCCTCGGTCAGCGTCCTGCGCTTCACCGATCAGGGCCCGATGGTCCTGGCGGTCAACAGCTTCGGTCCCCTCCCCCCGCCACCCGAGCGCAAGGCTGCAGGCTGAGCGCTTCCCGCTTCGAGAGCCGGCATGGACGAGCATCACTACGACTACGACCTGGAGCCGCTGAGCTTCCTGACGGTGGGCACCATGGGGCCGCCCGGCCAGCGCAGCTTCTACCTGCAGGCCGCACGGGGCACTCAGGTGGTCTCGCTGCTCCTGGAAAAGGAGCAGGCGGTGGCCCTGGCGGCCGGATTGCAGCGCCTGCTGGACAGTATCGAGGCCGACGACCCGGGCGCGGTCCGCGGTCGCGAGGCCGTCGACGGCGACCTGGCCCTCCTGCAACCGCTCTCCGAGGCCTTCCGCGTCGGCAGCCTGGGCATCGGCGTCGACGAGGAGCACGAGCGCGTGCTCCTGGTGGCGCGGGCGGTGGGGCCCGAGGACGAGCCGGCCGAGACGGCCCGCTTCGTGGCCTCCATCGAACAGGTCCTGGCCTTGGTCGACCGCATCCCGGAGGTGGTGGCCCAGGGCCGGCCCGAATGTCCGGCCTGCGGCGAGCCGATGGATCCGGAGGGGCATCGCTGCGCCCGCCGCAACGGCCACGGTCGGGTCGACCAGGACTGATGCGCCGTCCAGTCCCGCGGCGCATCGCTTGACGGCGCCCGAGATGGCGCCGCTGGACGACCGGCGCGGCTTGCCCATCGAGGCGGGCGACGGTGCCGAGATCGACTTCGAGCGGGCGTTGGTGCTCCTGGAGCGTGGTGATCTGCAAG
The DNA here is from genome assembly GCA_964549495.1 of uncultured Anaerolineales bacterium. Taxonomy (GTDB): domain Bacteria; phylum Chloroflexota; class Anaerolineae; order Epilineales; family Epilineaceae; genus JACKBJ01. The sequence goes on from CAZJWJ010000016.1 coordinate 37,626, forward strand.
TCGAGGGCCAGATCGCCTGGAGCTCCAACATCTCCCTGCTCTGCCGGCTGCAAGACGTGGCCGGCCAGATCCAGGCCGTCTACAAGCCGCGCCAGGGCGAGCGGCCGCTCTGGGACTTTCCGCGGGGTAGTCTGCACCTGCGCGAGCTGGCCGCCTGGCAGCTCAGCCAGGCCTTGGGCTGGTGGCTGGTCCCCCCGACGGTGATCCGCGAGGGACCCTACGGGGCGGGCATGCTACAAGCCTTCGTGCCCCACGATCCGCAGGAGCACTACCTGGCCATGGATGCGCCCGATCCGAAGGCCGTGGCGCGCATCTCGGCCTTCGACGTGGTGATCAACAACGCCGACCGCAAGAGCGGCCACGTGCTGCGCGATCCCTCTGGCGGTCTCTGGGCCATCGACCACGGCATCGCCTTCCACGCCGAGCCCAAGCTGCGTACCGTCATCTGGGAGATGGCCGGCCGGCCGCTAGACCCGGAGATCGCAACCGACCTGGGCCGCTTGGCGCGGACCTTGGCGGATCCGACATCCACGCTCCAGACCGCACTCGAAGCGCTCCTGGAGCCCGAGGAGTGCCAGGCCCTGTTGACGCGCACGCGCGCGCTGATCGATGCGGGCGCCTACCCCGATCCGGATCCCGAGCGGCGCATGATCCCCTGGCCGCCGGTATGATCCCGTGTTGATCAGGGGTGAGCAGGAAGGGAGGACCGCATGGAAGACATCCGTATCAGCCGCAAGCTGGTCCTGCCCGCCTCGGAGCTGCGCTGGCGCTTCAGCCGCTCTGGTGGGCCGGGCGGGCAGCACGCCAACACCAGCGCGACCCGGGTCGAACTGATCTGGGATCTGGCGGGCTCACCATCGCTCAGCGAGAACCAACGCGCCCGGCTCCAGGCTCACCTGGCCGGCCGGCTGGACGAGGCCGGCCGGCTGCGCCTGGTGGTCGAAGAGAGTCGCAGCCAGCACCGCAACCGCGAGCTTGCCATCGAGCGCCTGCGCGATCTCTTGGCCGAGGCCATCCGGCCGCGCAAGAAGCGCCGGCCCACCAAGCCCAGCCGCGCGGCCAAGCAACGCCGTCTCGACCGCAAGAAGCAGCGCGGCCAGATCAAGCGCGACCGTCAACGCAAGGACTGGTAGGCGAGCCCTTAGGGCTCGTCAAGCAATAAGAGACGCAATTCGGACGATGCTGCATCCACCGTGTCGGCCCGCTGCTCGGCGGCAATAGCGCTGCTATTGCCTTCTCCCAGCGAACCAACACGGCGGCGCAGCACCGCCCTCGGTTGCGCCTCTTATTGCTTGACGAGCCCTTAGGATTCACGGTGGTGGTGCAGCAGGCGCTCAGCCCCGTTCGAGCAGCGGTAGGAAGAGAATGTGCTCGTCGCCGCTGTCCCGCGTCGGTTCCGGCGAGGCCGAGGGCTGCGGCGTCGGGCTGGGCTCCGGCTCGCCCGGCGTCGGGCTCGGCACCGGTAGGCCGGCGCCGTCGAAGACCCAGGGCCGGGCTTGTTTGATCTCCAACTGGCCCTGCTCGGTGATCTTGTACTCGATCTCCATGGCGAAGTCCTGGCCGGGCTGGACGTCGTAGTGGCCGGCGAAGGCTTCGTGGATCGTGCCCAATAGGCCGCGCATCTGCGACAGGTAGTCGTCGGTCATGATACGCTGGCCGGCCGGCACTTGGTTGGAGGGGCGTACCAGCGTAAAGCCGCTGCCCGGCGCCTTGCCCAGCAGGATCTCCTCCGGAATGGACAAGGCCTCCGGGTTGGTCACCAAGTTCTCGCCGACCTGGGTGTTCAGGTAGTAATTCTCGTCGGTCTGGTAGATCGGATCGCCGCTGACGCCGACGCCGTTGGCCTGCTCGTCCTCGTAGTTTGGGTGGACCAGGACGCCCATCGCGGTCTGCAGCTGGTCGATGCGGTAGAAATGCCGCTCGTCGAAGGCGCGGAAGTTCCACAGGCTGGCGTAGACCTGCTTGATCGACTTGGACAGGTGGCCCTCGTCCTCGTGATGGGTGTAGGAGTCGTAGAGGCCGGCTCCGCTGAAGCCGGGCAAATCCTCGTTGTTGGTGCTCGATCGGCAGCGGATGGAGGTGCCGGGCGGGAAGGCCTCCTGCAGCTCGGCCAGATCCTCCATCATCCACTCGGGCATCTGGCCGTCCTCGATGTCATCCCGCAGATCCTCCAGCGCCTCCTCCTGAATCTCGAAGTCCGCCAGGAAGTCCGGGTCGGCCAGGAGCGCCTCGACATCCTCGTAGAAGCCGTTGTGCTGCATGAAGGCGTCGTAGTAGTGGAAGGGGATGGCGAAGCCGTCGGGCACGGTGCCCTCGGGAAAGTCCAGCTCGAGCAAGGCGGCCAGGTTGGCGGCCTTGACGCCGAAGCGCTCCCAGTCGGCAAAGCCGATCTCGTCCAGGTCGCGAATCTCCGTCTCGCTCAGGTCGCGCGCGGGCAGCTGCGGCTGGCTTGGCCGGCGGGCCGCGTGGTGCGCGTCGACCTCGGCCAGCGTGGCCTCGCGGATCTGGAAGTCGCGCGCCGCCACCCGGTAGTAGACCGGCTTGCCGATCAGGTCGGTGATGCGCGCGTCCTCCAGGGCGTCGGCGATGTAGGCGTTCGGCACCCCGTCCTGGATGGCGCGCAGGTTGACGTGCGAGAGCGGGGTCTGGGGCACGGTGGTGATGATGCCGGCCACCCGCGACAGCTCGTTGGGTAGGGCTTCGAAGATCACCACCTCGCGCGAGCCGGGTCGCTCGCCCGGTTCGCGCCGGACCAACATCCCGTAGCCCTCGGCCAGGTTCAGCGGCAGGTAGTCGACCTCGGCGTAGATGTCCTCTTCGAGCAGCACGAAGACCCGCGAGTCGTCGTAGAGATCTTTCTCGCGCTCGTAGCGCGGCAGGGCCGCGTTGGGCATCGGGTAGTAGGCGAAGTTGTTGCGCAGGAAGGGCATGCTTCGCGCGATGATCTCGTAGGCCCGCTGCACCTCGGCAAAGGGGTAGTCGTCGTTGGGCTCGAACTCGAAGCGGTAGATGCCCGGCAAGCCATTGGGCGCCACCACCGAGGGGTGGAAGACGATCTCGCCGCGCATCGTGCCCGGCCCGTCGCCACGCCCGCGACCGCCGCCGCCTTGCTCGATCCCGATGGCACGGGCGAAGGAGCGGTGCGAGCGATGGGTCTCGGTGTTCATGTAGTAGACCCGCGGCTGGTCGGTGTCCATGTCCAGCAGGTAGAACTTGACGAACTCCAGGTCCTCCAGGTGGGTGTCGATGAGCACCTCGCGGCCCTGATAGGACAGGGCCTGGAAGGCCTCGTGGTCCGCGATGCCCACCGCGCCGTCGCGATGCTGGATCTCCTCGGCCGGGTTGAAGGGTGCCAGGCGACCCAGCGCTTCGAACTCCTCCAGGTCGTCGATGCCGTCGGCGTCGATGTCGCCCGGATCGCTCAGCGGATGCTGGCTGACCCGATAATGCGCCAGCGGGTAGGCCGCCAGGGGCTCGCCGAGCGTCATCGAGCCCGCCTGCCCCAAGGCCATCGACACCGGCCAGTCACCGCCCGCATCCAACTCCTCGCGGAAGTGCAGGATGTAGTAATGCTCGGCCGAGGCCTCGATGCGCAGCCGCGCGCGACCGGAGGCATCGACCGTGTAATCGAGGATCGGGACGTCTTGGTCCGGGGCGGCCACGGCGGTCGGTGCCGGGGCCAGGATCAGGATCAGGCTCAGGCTCAGGATCGAGATGTAGAGGAATGCGGCCAGCCGGCCGCGCGGTCCTTGGATCGCGGACATGTCATCGCTCCGATGGGTCGGTCGCCCGGGCCGCGCTGCGCGGCCCGGGCATCTCTCGCTTCGACGATGCTTAACGCTGCGATCCCTCGATGGGTCCCCTGTTCATCGCAAAGAGCATGTCGCGGTACTTGGGCAGCGGCCAGAGGGCATCGTCGACCAGGCGCTCGAGCAGGTCGGCGTGCTCGCGGATTCGGTTCATGGCCGGCAGCACCTCCTGACGATAGCGGGGCGCCTTCTCGTCCGCTTCCGCATCGCTGGCCTCGATGTCCTCCTGGATGCGCAGCAGCGCGTCGATGGCCCGCTTGATCTCGCCGATGGCCTGGGTGCACAGCGCTAGGACCTCGCGCTGGGGCGAGAGATCGGCGTCCGGGTCGGCCTGGCTCAGGGCCACGATGGACTCGGCCAGCCGCTTCTGATGCTCCATGGCCGCCGGCAGGATCATCGTCATGGCGATGTCTCGGGTGGCGATGGCCTCGACGTTGAGCTTGCCGCAGTAGATCTCGTGCAGCACGTTGGAACGCGAGATGGCCTCGCTCTGCGTGAAGATGCCGTGGCGCTCGTAGAGGGCCAGGTTGTCCTCCGCGCACCAGTCCTGCAGGGCCTCCGGCGTGCCGGGCCGGTTGAGCAGGCCCCGCGCCGCGGCCTCGTCGCGCCACTCCTGGCTGTAGTTGTCGCCCGAGAAGAGGATGCGGCGATGGTCCTGCAGGGTCTCGCGCACGACGGCCTGCACGGTCTCGGCATCGGCCTGGCCGCGAGCCTCGATGGCGTCGGCCATGGCGTCCAACGAGTCGGCCACGATCAGGTTCAGAAAGGTGGTGGGGTAGGCGATGGACTGGTAGCTGCTGACGGCCCGGAACTCGAACTTGTTGCCGGTGAAGGCAAAGGGCGATGTGCGGTTGCGGTCCGAGATGTCGCGCGGCAGGATGGGCAATGCCGTCACGCCCAGCTGCAGGCGCTCGCCGCCCATGGCCTCCGGCGCGCGGCCCTCGATGATGGCCTCGACCAGCTCCTCGAGCAGGCTGCCGACGAAGACCGAGATGATGGCCGGCGGCGCCTCGTTGGCGCCCAGCCGGTGGTCGTTGCCGGCCGAGGCGATGGCCGCCCGCAAGAGGTCTTGGTGCTTGTCGACGCCGCGCAAGATGGCGGTGAGGAAGACCATGAAGACCAGGTTGTCCTGCGGCGTCTTGCCCGGATCGAGCAGGTTGCGGCCCAAATCGTCGCCCAGCGACCAGTTGACGTGCTTGCCGCTGCCGTTGAGACCGGCGTAGGGCTTGGGGTGAAGCAGGCAGCGGAAGCCGTTACGCTCGGCCACCTCCTGCATCACCTCCATGGTCAGCATGTTCTGATCGGCGCTGACGGTAACGTTGTCGTGATAGGGCGCCAGCTCGAACTGGCTGGGGGCCACCTCGTTGTGGCGGGTCTTGACCGGGATGCCGAGCAGCCAGAGCTCGCGCTCGAGCTCGCGCATGAAGCGCAGCACGCGCTGGCTGATGTGGCCGAAGTAGTGGTCGTCGAACTCCTGGCCCTTGAAGGGCCTCGCGCCGAATAGGGTGCGGCCGGTGGCCATCAGGTCGGGGCGCTCGCGGTAGAGCGCGCGGTCGATGAGGAAGTACTCTTGCTCGGCCCCGGCGCTGGCCGTCACGCGGCGCACCTCCGACTCGCCCAGGAGCTGGAGCATGCGGACGGCGGACTTGCTGACGGCCTGGCAGGATCTGAGGAGCGGCGTCTTCTTGTCCAGGGCCTCGCCGGTCCAGGAGATGAAGGCGGTGGGGATGGTCAGCGTGGCGCCCTCGGGGGCCTTGCGGATGAAGGCCGGCGAGGTGGGGTCCCAGGCGGTGTAGCCGCGGGCTTCGAAGGTGGCCCGCAAGCCGCCGGAGGGAAAAGAGCTGGCGTCCGGCTCGCCTTGCGAGAGCGCGCGACCGCTGAACTTCATCAAGACGCCGCCGTCGCCGGTGGGCTCGAGGAAGGAATCGTGCTTCTCGGCCGTGAAGCCGGTCATCGGCTGGAACCAATGGCAGTAATGCGTGGCGCCATGCTCCAGGGCCCAGTCCTTCATGGCCGAGGCCACCGCCTCGGCCACGGCCGGTTCCAGCGGCGAGCCGCTGTCGACGGTGCGGCGCAGCGCGGTGTAGACGCTCTTGGGCAGGCGCTCGCGCTGCACGCGATCGCTGAAGACGTGACGGCCGAAGTAGTCGGGCAGGCGTTCCGGGCTGGACATGCGCTCTGATCTCCTGGCTCGAAGAGGTCGGGCGAAGTGGGTCCGGCGGTCGGTCGGGGAATCGAGCGGACCCAAGTCGGACCGGTCCGCACTTCGGGGCCTCGACCAACGTGCGAGCATAGGTGGAGCGAGGGCTCCGGTCAAGCGATTCGCGCGTCCCGAGCAGCCGCCGAAGGAGGCCCGCGGCAGGCGGCCGGGCGGGCTCGCTTCGAAGCTTGACCCCGCGCGGTCGCTGGCCTATCGTCGCGACCGACTCCCATCCGCAATGCAAGCCGCAGGCAAACGAGAGGTCGCCGACTGCCATGAAGCCCGAATACAGCTTCATCGATCAGGTCTATCGCAGCTTCGAGAAGGCGGCGGCGCTGACCGCCCACGATCGCGGCGTGCTGTCCCAGATCCGTCAGTGTAACGCGATCTACCGGATGAGCTTCCCCATCCGCCGCGACGACGGCAGCGTCGAGGTCATCGAGGCCTGGCGCGCCGAGCACAGCCAGCACAAGCTGCCGACCAAGGGCGGCATCCGTTTCGATCTGCGCGTGGACGAGGACGAGGTGACGGCGCTGGCGGCCCTGATGTCCTTCAAGTGCGCGGTGGTCGACGTGCCCTTCGGCGGTGCCAAGGGCGGCATCCGCATCGACCCGCGCCGGTACTCGGTGAACGAGCTAGAGGCCATCACGCGGCGCTACACCTTCGAGCTGATGCGCAAGAACTTCATCGGCCCGGGCGTGGACGTGCCGGCGCCGGACTTGGGCACCGGCTCGCGTGAGATGGCCTGGATCGCCGACACCTACCAGGCCATCACGGCCGGCGATCTGAACGCCCTGGCCTGCGTCACCGGCAAGCCGGTGGGACAGGGCGGCATCCGCGGCCGCGACGGGGCGACGGGGCGCGGGGTCTACTTCGGGGTGCGCGAGGCCTGCAGCAGTGCCGAGGACATGCGGGCCTTGGGACTCTCGACGGGTGTCGAGGGCAAACGCTTCGTGGTCCAGGGCCTGGGCAACGTGGGCTATCACGCGGCCGACAACCTCTGCCGGCACGGCGCCATCCTGGTCGGCGTGGCCGAGATCGATGGCGGTTTGCACAACCCGGACGGCATCGACTTCCAGGACCTGATCGCCTACCGACAGGAGACGGGCGGCGTGGCGGGCTTCCCGGATGCGACTGCGATGCCGCGCTCGACCGATGCGCTGGAGCTGGAATGCGAGATCCTGGTGCCGGCGGCCATCGAGCGCCAGATTACGACCGACAACGCGCCCCGGATCCAGGCCAAGATCGTGGCCGAGGCGGCCAACGGTCCGGTGACGGCCAGCGCCGACGAGGTGCTGCGCGATCGGGGCTTGTTGGTCATTCCGGACACCTTCTTGAATGCTGGTGGCGTAACGGTTTCGTATTTCGAGTGGCTCAAGAACTTGAACCACGTGCGCTACGGACGGCTCGAGCGCCGATTCGAAGGGGCCGCTTTCCGACGGCTGCTCGGGGCGGTGGAGCAGGCGACGGGCACGGAGTTCGGGCCGGACGAGGCGACGCAGCTGACCAGCGGGGCTGCGGAGGCGGATCTGGTGGACTCGGGGCTCGAGGACACGATGTGTCAGGCCTACCAGGAGATCCGCGACATCTGCGCGGAGCATGGCGACGAGATCGACTTGCGGACGGGGGCCTACATCTGCGCGATCGACAAGATCGTGGCGGCCTATTCGAACTTGGGCATCTTCCCGTAGGGGCTGTTGGAGAGATGCGGCGACTTCCCGAACTTCGTCCGCCAACGCATCCTGGGGAGATGCTGCTGAAGGGGTTTCTCGAGCCCTTGGGTTTGACCCAGACGGCCTTTGCGCTGCGCTTGGGGATTTCCTACCCCCGTATGAACGAGTTGATTCGCGGCAAGCGCTCGATGACGCCCGACACGGCCCTGCGCTTGGAGCGGGTCTTGGGCATGTCCGCAGATTTCTGGTTGGGCTTGCAGCAGGACTGGGATCTTTGGCACGCACGCCGCGGTGAGCAGGCGCGCGAGATCGAATCCCTGGAGCCTCTGTCCATGACCGCCTAGATTGGGCTCAGGCGTCGGCGGCACGCCGGCGCCAGGCCTCGTCGTCGACGCCCTTGACGAGCAGCCAGAGGGTGAGGGCCATCTCGCTGGGGATGGCCAGGATGAGGACCAGGGTGGCCAGGGGGTCGGCGGCGGCGGGGGCCAAGAGGGCGCCGAAGCCTTCGAGAAGGTAGCCCAGGGCGCCGAGGGCCAGGAGCCAGCCCAGCCAGCGGGGCAAGAAGCCCGAGCGGTGGACAAGCCAGGCCAGGATGGCCAGGTGCAGGCCGAAGAAGAGGCCCCAGACGTGGATCATGAAGCCGTTGGCCTCCATGAACAGGAGGGTGAGGGCTTCGCGCTGGGCCGGCTCGATGGCCGCCAGGTAGCCCGCGCCGCCGACCAGGCTCAGCGCCAGGGCGCTCCAGAGCAGGTTGACGCTCTGGACGACGGCCTGTCCGAAGCGGGCCAGCATGGCCGCCATCGACCAATGAGGGCTGACGGGGCGGAAGAGGACGTAGAGCATGGCCGAGGCGACGACCTCGATGAGGAAGACGGCCACCTCGGCGCTCATGCTGATGCGGAAGAGAGATTCCGAGGCCTGGATGTTGGCGGCCGTGGCCGCCGCGTCGCCGGCCACGATCAGCTCGGTCTTGCCGATCAGGAATGCCACCGGGCCGATGAAGAAGAGGGTGAAGTAGAGCACGCCGACGGTGCGGGCCAGGCGGGAGGGCTGGACCCCGAGGATGGGAGGGGGCGAGGCTTGCTGAGCGGCGGTCGCGGCGGACATCGGTGGCTCCTGGCAGGTTGGGCGAGTGCGGGTTCGCTGCGATGGGACTGTTGGTGGCTGGGTTGGCGCCTCGACTCGGGTCGAGGCGCCCATCGAATTCGCCCGCGCCACGGACCGGTTTCGATCCGTGGGGCTGCGCCGAGTCCGGCGCATGGCGAACTCAGACGGTGACGACGGTCTTGCCGTGGCTGCGGCCGGCTCCCACGTGCTCGATGGCCTCGGCGGCTCGAGCCAATGGGAAGGTGGTGCCGACTCGGGGGGTCAGCTGGCCGGCCTCGATGAGCTCTGCCAAGGCAGCCAGATCGTCGCGGTTGGGGCTGGAGATCAGCGGGCGCAGGGTCTGGCCGACGAAGGGCGAGAGCAGGGCGGCGCGGATGGTGCGGCCGAAGCCCATCGTGGCGTTGCCACCCGATCCGCCGACGATGACCAAGGTGCCCTTGGGCGTGAGTGCCCGGCGCAGCTCGGGCAGCGGGCGATTGCCGGCGATGTCGATGATCACATCGTAAGGCCGGCCCGAGTCGGTGATGCCCTCCCGGGTGTAGTCGATGACCGCGTCGGCGCCCAGCTCGCGCAAGAGATCCAGGTTGCGGGTGCTGGCCACGCCGGTCACCTCGGCGCCGAGGGCCTTGGCGATCTGGACGGCGAAGGAGCCGACGCCGCCGGAGGCGCCGATGACGAGGACGCGCTGGCCCGGGCCGGCCCCGCCGGCGTCGCGGACGGCCTGCAAGGCGGTGAAGCCGGAGATGGGCACGGCGGCGGCCTGCTCGAAGGTGATGGCGGCGGGTTTGTGGACCAGCTGGCTGGCGGGGACGGCCATCAGCTCGGCCAGGGCCCCCTTGCCCCAGCCGAAAACCTCGTCGCCCGGCGCGAATCCGGTGACCTCGGTGCCAACGGCCTCGACGATGCCGGCCATCTCCAGGCCGGCCACCGCCTGCTTGGGCTCGAAGAAGCCGTAGGAGGGGCGGGCGATGTAGGGCAGACCCTTGGCGATCAGCCAGTCGCCCTTGGCGACGGCGGTGGCCTTGATGCGGATCAGGACCTGGTCGGCGGCGATCTCGGGGGCCGGGACCTCGCGCGCCTCGAGGACCTGGCTGGGCGCGCCGAAGGCGTGGTGGACGATGGCTTGCATGCGCTTGTCTCCTGGACTGGCATTTACGGTGTAAACCGTGTACAGTTTACACTGTAAATCGGATCTGTCAACAAGGAGATGAGAGGAGTCTGGAGATGGCCGAGTCCAAGAAGCGCGAGCCGGTGACGAGGGAGCGGATCCTGGAGGTCGCGCTGCGATTGGCCGACGCGGATGGCCTGGCGGCGCTGAGCATGCGGCGCATCGCCGGCGAATTGGGGGTCGAGGCGATGGCCCTCTACAACCACGTGGCCAACAAGGACGCCATCCTGGACGGGCTGATGGAGCAGGTGCTATCCGAGATCGAGCTGCCGGATCCGGAGGGCGACTGGAAGGAGGGCATGCGGCGCCGGGCCAGGTCCGCCCGCGCGGTCTTCGCCCGGCATCCCTGGGCCATGGGGGTGCTGGAGGCCCGGCCGCAGAACTCCAGCCCGCAGCGATTGGGCTACTACGAACGGGTTCTTGGGACCCTGACCTCGTCCGGCTTCGACAGCCGGCTGGCCATGCGCGGCTTCTCCATCCTGGACGCCTACATCTACGGCTTCATCTTCCAGGAGCAGAGCCTGGCCTTCGATGACGACGACAGCCTCCAGGAGGTGGGTGCCGACCTCCTGCGCCAGATGGCCGAGGCCTACCCGAACCTGACGGCGGCGACCCGGGACGCCATGAGCGAGGGCTACGACTACGCCGAGGAGTTCCGCTTCGGGCTGGACCTGATCATCGATGCCCTGGAGCGGGCGCGGGACCGCGGCACTCGGCCGCCGGCAGGATGATGTCCTTCGGCAAGGCGAAAACCTGCGGCTCGCCGCCTCGTCACCAGCACGGGATCTCGCCCGCGATCCCCTCGTAGATCGCGCGCAGGTCGGCCGGCGTCGGCGCGAAGCGGTAGCGCTGGCGCTGGCCGGCCGCGCGCTGTAGCAAGTCGGCGTCCACGTCCTGGCCCAGCCCGATCGCATAGACGACGATGCCGGCCGCCTGCGCGCGATCGGCCGCCTCGATCACCGGGTCCACCTCGTCCTGCCGGCCGTCCGAGAGCAGGATGATCATCGGCACGCGCCGGGGATCGTCGCCGGTGCCGGCCAGGGCTTCGATGGCCCGCTCGAGGCCCAGGTCGATGCGCGTGCCCTGCGCGGTTTCCAGGGATTGGATGCCCGCCTCCACCAGGGCACGATCGTCGGTCAGGGCGGTGAGCACCCGCGCCTGGGCGTCGAAGTGGACCAGCGCTGCCCGGTCGCCGCCGGGGACCAGGTCGATGATGCCGACGAAGCTCTGCAGGGCGCTGCGGGCGGCCTCGATCTTCTCGCCGGCCATGCTCGACGAGGTATCGACCACCAGGGCCACGTCGAGTCGCTTTTGGCCGGGCCGGCAGTGATCGGCGAGCAGGAGCGGCAGGTAGACGGGCACCGGCTCGACGGTAGGCGGCAGCGGGGTGTTGGTTGCGCTCGGCGAGGGCGTCGCGCTCGGCATGGGTGTCGGGCTGGGATGGATGGGCGTGGCCGTCGGCGCGATGACCTCGACCTCGGGGATGGGGAAGACCAAGCGCTGCGGCTGGCCCCAGCCATCGGTGAAATTGGCGACGGCTTCGATGTTGGTCGGCCAGCGCCCGGGCTGCAGGGGCTCCAGCTCGAGGCCGAAGATGCTGCGCTGCCGGTCGATGCTCGGCATTTGCCAGTGGACCTCGGAGCCGATCACGGTGCCGGGCGCCGATACGCTGCCGGCCACCAGGCGCATGTTGGCCGGCAAGCGGTCGACCAGCTCCAGGTCGGTGGCCAGGTGATCCGGCCAGCGGTAGCCGAGCGCGCGCTTGGCGGCATCGGCGGCCGTCTCGAGCACGTCGGCGTCGCTGTCGGCCAGGACCGAGGCGTGGCCGGCGTTCCAGCCGGTGGGATCCCGCTGCATGACCAGGATCCGATGGCCGGCGTCCCGGGCAGCTTGCGCGGCCTCCTCCGCCGGATTGTAGTCGTTGCAATCCGCCGGCCGGAAGGCGACATCGCGGCTGCAGTAGGGCGCTTGAAGCAGCAGGATCACGGTCTGCCGGCCGGGCGAGGCTTCCAGCATCTTGGCCGCGCCCGCGATCCCCATCTTGACCTGCGGGATCGGTGACAGATCGAAGCGTCGGCCGCGCTGGATCTTGCCCGCGGCCACGTCGAGCGCGGCCGCATCATGGCTGAGCGCTTGCTCCTCCACCGAGCTGCTCAGGTAGGAGAGCAGCCCCACGCGGTGGACGTCGAAGTCGATGCGCCCCAAGAGCTTGCGCAGCTCGGCTAGCAGCTGCCCGTTGTAGCTGGGCTGGTCCACGTAGAGTTGCGGCAGGGCGATGACGATGTCGGTGGGGATTTGGCCCACCCCGCAGGCGCCTTCGAGGGCCAGCGTCAACCGGGTCGTCGCGCCCAGCGGCAGGCGCAGGGGGTCGGCCACTTTGTCGACGCGGTAGGCACAATCCGCGCCGTCCGGTGCGGGCAGACCGGTCGTGGCATCGCCGGGCTGGAAGACCGAGACCAGGCCCGCCTGCTCGTCGGAGACGAAGACCCGGCCGTCCTCGTGCACTTCCAGGTCGGAGAGAGTGGCCGGATCGGAGGTCGAGAAAGGACGGGCATCGAAGCGCGCGAGCAGGCTCCCGTCCGGCTCGTAGACCTCGACGACGCCGGAGAGCCGCAGGCCGTAGACCCGGCCCTCCGGTCCGCCGGCCACGCGCCACACGTCCCCCTGTACGGGCGTGCGGGCCACTTCGTTGCCGCGCCAGTCGTAGACCACCACCTCGTCGGCCAGGTCGTCGAGCAGGTAGATGCGGCCCTCCGGCCCCAGGTCCAGATCGACGAAGGGATTGAACTGGATGCTGCCGGCGGTCGCGAGCTCGAGGTCCCAGCCGCGCTGCCGCCGGCCGTCCGTTCCCACGGCCATGATCTCCACCGATTCGGGCGCGGCTCGAATGAAGTGATTCTGGCGTAGGTAGCGTTCGTAGAGGATGAAGATCATGCCCGAGTCGGCATGGTGGACCATGTTCACGACTCGGCCGCAGCGGGAGGTGTTGCAGGATGCGATCCCGGTGTTCGGGTTCACCGTCAGCGGGAACTCGCCCAGCTCGAGGCCCCAATCCTTCTCGAGCACCTCGACGGTCTGGCCGCGCCAGGGCTCCTCGACCACTTCGAAGCGACCGATCCCGTGCCGGTTGTACCAGGGACTGATCTCCTCGAGGTAGTAGCCGAATACGGCATCGGTCGACCCGTCGCTCACCGCGGCCACATCCAGCCACAGGCGCTTCGAGCTGCTGGCCCCATCGGCATAGGTGCTCACGGTGGGGAAGGCGCGCTGCAGCCCGCCGTCCAGGTCGAAGAGCCGCAGGCGCGTCGAGCGATCGCGCACCAGGATCGAGCCGGCGGGCGTCAAGCCCAGCTGTAGCGGCGCCTGCAGCCCGGTGTCCTGATAGGCATCGGCGGCGGCCAGGGCCAGCGAGTCGACGCGGTTGAGGCGCGCGTCCACGTAGCGCACCAAAGCCGGGGTCGTGGGCTGACTGGCATCCTTGCCACGCATCGCCCGTCCGCGCGCCACGAGGGGCCCGGATTGGGGTTGAAGGTGGCCAGGGCCTGGAAGCGGCCCAGCTGCGGCAGGATCCGCGCCAGCTGTACGGTGGGACCGCAGATCGTCCCGCCGGCCGCGCTCTCGGCCACGACGAAGTCGAAGCTCTGGGCATCGCCGATCTGACAGGCGTGGATCCCCTCGCCCACCCATACCCCGTCGCCGCCGAGGGCGTTGACCACGGGCTTGTCGGGCTCTAGGGGCATGCAGCGCCGACCGAGCTTCGTGACGTAGCGCGGCTGGTTGAGGTCGTAGACGCGCCGGAAGCTCAGCCCGCCCGCCTCGACGTCGAAGAGTTGTACGCGCAGCCCGCCGAAGTCGAGCGCGGCCAAGACCATCCCGTCCTCGCTGATCGACAGGTCGCTCAGCCCGCTGAAGCTGCCGGTCTCGGTGCCCGGTCCGCCGATGGAGAATTGCTCGAGCCCGGCGGCGTCGAAGGCACGGATCTGATTTCGCGACCGGTCGGCGACGTAGACCCGATCCGCCTCGGCCGCCGCGATCGCCGCGCCGTCGATGTCGGTCCAGGCGTCCACGAAGCCCCCGTCGAGATCGTAGACCACCACCCGGGCCGCGCTGTCGTCCAGCACGTAGACCCGCTGGTCACCGCGCGCCACCGACAGATCGCCCGCGCCGCGCAGCGCCTCGGGCCCATCGCCCTGCGTGCCGAAGGGCGCGCCGAAGCGCCCGTCCGGCTGGATGACGTGCACCCCCGCGATGCCGCGGTCGCTGACGTAGCTGCGGCCGTCGGTGGCCAGGTCCATGCCCACCGCATCGCGGATCAGGCCGGCCTCGGCCGCATCACGCTGCGGCCATTGGTCGACCATCGTGTAACTGCCCGGTGCGCCTTGCGCCGCGGCGGGGGCGGTCGTCGAACTCCCGCCGATGATGGTCAGGCCGAAGAGGAGGACCAGCCGTGAGAGGGTCGCAGTTCCGGGTGATCGGAGACGATGGCGAAGTCGATGCATGGACATGAGACCCCCTCGAGACATTGCCTACGAACGAACGTCCTTGTCGTCGCTCGGGCTCGAACTGCGTCCCAACTCTTCTTCTAGATCCTGCAACGACGGAAGCAAGCCTTCCAGAGCCTCGCGAAGCGCAGGCAATCGTTCCTCCACGGTGGACCAAACCAGTTCCGGACTTATGCCCACCAGAATCTGAGCGAGATAGACTCGGGGATCCTTGCTCACAGCGGCCGCGCCTCGTTCAAGATGTGACGCCGGATGAGCCAGTAGAGACCGTCAGCTGTTACGACATCGACGTTGCGGCCCAGGAGTTCCGATAGTTCGGCGATGAGCCGCGTGAGATCGAGTAGGCTTCGTCCCGGTTCGAGATCTACGAGCAGGTCGACATCACTGTCCCGGGTTTCAGTCCCACGAGCCACGGACCCGAAGACTCGAATGTTGCTCGCGCCGTGACGCGCGGCGATTCGCAGAATGGCCTCACGGTGCTGGGCCAAGATCGACATCGAATCGATTTCGGTGATCGAGGACATGTTCGTGGAGTTCCGTGACGCCATGCGGTGCCGAACCGAGCGCTTCGATAGGAATACTACCACTACCCGTCCGGCAACGGGTTCCGCCACCGAGTTCTCGAGACTTGGCTTCGGCTCAGCTCGGCCGGCGCAGCCAGCGCAGGTAGCGCACCGCTTCCTCGACCAGCGCCAGCGGCCCGTCCTCGCGCAGGATCTCCAGCGCGCGGGCCGGCAAGGCGCCGGTCGGCGTCGGCGACAGACGGTCCAGCCCTGCACCGGCTTCCGGTCGATCAGGCGCCCGCTGGGGATCGGTCATGAATCGCACCAGCGGCTCAGCCGCCTTGGCCCAGGTCATCTGCTCGCGCACTCGTGCGAAGCTGGCCTCCCGATTCGAACGCGAATCGGTCTCGTCCAGCAGCTCCACGATGGCCGCGGCCGTGGCCTCGACGTCCTCGGGCGGTACGCTGCGGCCTAGTCCATCGCGCTCGACCCGCTCGGCCAGGACGTCGCCGCCGGTGACGATCATGGGCAGGCCGGCCCAGATACAGTCCAGCAGGCGGGTGCGGTAGGCGAAGCGGGTCTCGATATGCGGCAGGTGGGTGCTGGCGGCCAGGTCGGCCTCGAGCAGGTAGGCGCCGCGCTGGTCGTATGGCACCCAGTCGGGGTTGAAGAAGACCACGCGATCGAGCAGGTCCAGCTCGCGGGCCAGGCGCTCGGCGGCGGCGGCCATGCGCATCTTGGGCGTGTAGAGCCCGGGCGCCTTGCCGCCCATGAAGAAGAGCCGTAGGTCGGGCCGCTCGGGCGCCAAGCGCCCCACCGCCCGGATCAGGGTCAGCGGGTCGAACCAGTTCCAGATGCCGCCATTCCAGAGGATCACCCGGTCCTCGGCACCGATGCCGGGGATAGCGCCTTTGAGACGCGGCCGGCCATCGGCGGCCGGCGTCGGCGGCGCCTCCGGCAAGCCGAAAGGCACCACGTCGATCAGCGCGCGCAAGCTCGCGTCTTGGTCGTAGGCCTCCGGCCCGACGCGGCCCAGCGCGGTGAGCATGCCCAGCCAGAAGTCGCGCTGGGGCTCGCTGGCGCAGAGGAAGACGTCGCCCCGCTCGAGCTGGGCGCAGAGCGCGGCCAGGTCCTTCTCGTGATGGTGCAGCCGGCCGGCCATTGTCTCCTCGGCCCGCTGCGGCAGGTTCTCGAGCACGAAGGGATCGTAGACGTCGACGATGACCGGGATGTCCAGCGCCGCCAGGAAGGGGTAGTGGGCCAGGACCAGGCCCTGGATCATCACCGCGTCGGCCGCCTCGGCCACCGGGCGCAGGCCGCGGCCCTGGACGTCGAAGGCGACGGTCTCGAAGCGGGCCGGCGGGATGGACTTGCCTGGCGCGGCCAGCGTCACGCGGATACCGGCATCGTGCAGCGCGCCGGCCAGCTCCCAGGCGCGGATGCTGGGGCCGGCCATGCGCTCGCCGATGGCATCGTTGGAGACGATCAGGAGGTGTCGGCTCATGGCAAGACTGGCGCCGGGTCGACGCGGGCCGGCTCACCGTCCTCGACCGCCTCGCCCCCTTCATCGACCGTCGACTCGATGACCTCGACCGCTGCCTGGCTGGCCTCGTCCAGCCGCTCGTAGACCTCGGCCCCGCCCTCGGCGTGGATTCGCCGCCAGTAGGGACTGGCGGCCAGGGCCGCGCGGTCCAGCTGGGCGCCGGTGACGCCAACATAGGCGTGGCTCACGCCGGCCTCGGCCAGCGCGCGGCGGGTCGACTCGCCATCCAGGTCCGCCTGCCACAGCCGCGCCAGGTCGTTGACCGCCTCGCGGTAGCCCGGGTCGAAGCCGCGCTCGATGCCGTAGGTGATGGGCGGCAGCGTGCTGGTCCGCGGCTCGGCCAAGAGCGGCAGCCACCAGCCGGCATCGTCGCCGGCCTGCACCGTGTCGCCGAAGGCCGAGAAGCTGCCGACCAAGAAGCGTGCGTCGGGCGGCGTGTTCTGGCCGATCCAGGCCATGGCCGCCTCGTCGGCCGGATGCACCAGCCGGAAGGCGGGTTCGAGCAGGTCGCGATCCTGCCAGGCGCGCAGGCCGGCGGCCGCGATGACCAGGCCGGCCAGCAGCCAGGCCGATCTGGCCGATCCGCTCGCGGACCCTGACGCGACGGGCCGCGGACTCGTGGCACGATGATCTCGATGCTCGCCCGACTCCAGGCCGAGCCCGGCCGCCAGTGCGCCCAAACCGCCGCCGACCAGCAGCGCGGCCGGCAAGTAGGCGCCGATGGCCACGGTGAAGTCCTTGAGCACGCCGGTGATGGGCAGGCCCAACAGGCCGGGATACATGGCCAGGAAGATCAGCGCGATCCAGGCCAGGCCGACGCGGGTGACCCGCTCGCGCCGCACGAGTCCCACCAGGCCCAGCACGACCATGCCCGCGACCAGCCACCAGCCCAGGTTGTCGCCGATCGCATCGGCGTTCCAGATCTGCCAGGGCGAGACGACACCGTAGACGTCCGGGTCGGCAACGCGGCCGGTGGAGAGCTTGACGGCCGACTCGTCCAGCGGGCCGGCCAAGAGGCGCGGGATCCAGGGGGAGGCGAGGAGGACGGCGGTGGCCGCGACGATCGACGTGCGTGCCAGCGCCGTCGCCCGCTCGCGCGCGCCGCCCTCGACGCCGACGATCAGCCAGGCCAGCATGGCCAGGGCGAAGATCAGGGTGACGATGTAGTGGGTCAGCGCCATGCCGGCCACCAGGATCGCGGCCAGCGCGGCCATGCGCCAGTCCTTCGACCGCCATTGGCTCGACCGCCGCGGATCGAGCGATCGGCCGGCCGCCCAGGTCGTGGCCAGGAGGGCCGCCGGCAGGAGGACCTGGCCGGCCAGTTGCGTGTAGCGGCCCCAGTTGAGGTAGAAGGCGGGCATGGTCGACAGGCCGCCGGCCGCCAGGGCCGCGCCCAGGCCGGCCCAGCGCCGGCCGGTCCAGCCGGCCACCAGGGCGTAGGCGGTCAGCGCCTGGGCCCACATCAGCGCTTGTCCGCTGACCAGGAGTGCCCGCGGCGCCGGGATCTCGGCGATGCCGGCCAGGCTGGCGCCGGCGGCGTGCAGGCCGAAGTGGTAGCTGAAGGTGGACAGCTCGGCGAAGGGCCGCCAGTCGTGCGGTAGCCCCTCCTGCAGCGCGAAGAGGCGCAGGATCATGCTGTGGTGCAGGCTGTCGCCGAACATCGGCAGGCTCAACTCGCGCAGCACCCAGAGGCGGGAGGCGGCCAGGAAGAACAGGAGGAGTAGCAGGGCCAGGTTGGCGGGCTGGCGCAGGCCGGCTTGGACTCGGGACAGGCCGCGCTGCAGCGGGCTTTCGTCCGGCTCCGCCTTCCGCTCGTTCGCCACATCCCGCGTGACCGAGGCGATCAGGTAGGCGGTGGACAGGATCAGCAGCGTCCACTGGAGGCCGGCGCCAGCGGGGATGCCCAGGGTGCTGGCCCAGAGGTAGATCAGGGGTTGGAGGGCCAGGCCCAGGCCGGCGGCCAAGCCGGCGTGGACCCAGAGGTCGGCGCTGCGGAGAAGGTCTCGGCCGCCGGCCAGGCGCAGCAGGGCCAGGCCGGGGAGTACCAGGAGCGCCAGGTAGAGCAGGAAGGCCGGTAGATTGGCCAGCACGGCGCTCACGGGCGCGGGTCCTCGTCGGGCGGCGGGACCTCGGGCCCGTCACCCTCGACATGGTGGGACCAGCGGGCCGGCATGTGGATCAGGCCGTATTGCTCGCCGACCTGGCTGGCGCGGACGCGCAGGGTAAAGCGGCGGTGGTGATGGTCGTAGGCGTGCACGGTGGCCTGGTCGTAGACGGCGGCCGAGAGCTCGTAGCGGCCGCTCATCAGGGCCAAGCGGTCGACGCGCCAGTCGATGTGGCCCTCGCCCTCGACATAGGGGATGTCCAGATGGGCGTCCTTGCTGTTGGGGCCGTTGATGTGCAGGCCGTCCTCGCGGTGGATGGCCAGGCCGAAGACCGGCTGCTCGATGCGATGGTGGGCGCGGTAGTGGAGGCGCACCGTCATCGGCTGGCCGGTGAGCAGGATCTCATGGGGTTCCCCGTCCGGACCCAGGAGCTCGACCTCGCGGATCTCGACCTCGCGCGAGCCCCAACGATCCGGCTCGGGCTCGGGCTCGGTGGTCTCGTCGATCTCGATGCCCGCCTCGGCCGCCTGGGCCTTGCGCTCGGCGGCCAGGCGGGCTTCCTCGCGGGCCACCATGCTGGCGTAGTAGTCGTCGACGATCTGGTCGGTGGCCCCGAAGGCGCGCAGCTGGCCGTCCTCGAGCCACACGGTCTGGTCGCAGAGCTCGCGGATGGCCTCGTTGTCGTGCGAGACCAGGGCGATGGACACGCCCGCGCGGCGCAAGTCGGCGATGCGGTCGCGGCATTTGTGCTGGAAGGCCTGATCGCCCACCGCCAGGACCTCGTCGATGAGCAGGATCTCGGCGTCCAGGTGGATGGCGGTGGCGAAGCCCAGGCGCATGTACATGCCGGAGCTGTAATGCTTGACCGGCATCTCGACGAAGCGGCCCAGCTCACTGAAGTCGATGATCCTTTGCAGGCGGCGCTCCATCTCGCGCCGCCCGAAGCCCATCATCGAGCCGTTGAGGTAGACGTTCTCGCGCCCGGTCAGGTCCGGGTGGAAGCCGGCCCCCAGCTCGAGCAGCGCCGCCACGCGTCCGTCGACCACGATGCGCCCGCTGGTGGGCTCGAGGATGCGCGCGATCAGCTTGAGGCTGGTGCTCTTGCCGGTGCCGTTGGGCCCGACGAAGCCCAGCGAGCCGCCTTGCTCCAGCTCGAAGGAGACCTCGTCCAGCGCGACCAGCGTCTCCTTGGGCTCGCGGCTACGCCGTAGCGCGCCGACGAAGGCCTCTTTGAAGGAACGCGGCCGATCGCGCTCCAGGACGAAGCGCTTGCTGACCTTCTCGAAGCGGATGGCGGTGGACAGGGCGAGACCTCGCAGTGACGACTCGGACGCCGGGCCGACCGCCCGGTGCGCGCTCTAGACGCAGGACACGCCGCGGCGCTTTCAGCCGCGGCGGGCGCCGCTACGGTAGCGGGGCGGGTTGTGGGGGTCAAGGCTCTCGGTCGCGCTTGCGCGATGAGGCAGTCGGACTGCTGACTCGCGGTCTTCGAACCGATCGAGCGGGTCACTGTATCTACCCGCCTTCGCCATCGACCCGATCGCGCAACCAGGCCACCAGCAGGTTCACGCCATAGCCCGTGGCGCCCTTGGACTGGTAAGGCTTCTCGCCATCGCCCCAGGCCATGCCGGCGATGTCCAGGTGGGCCCAGGGGTAGTCGGTGAAGCGCTGGAGGAACTTGGCGCCGAAGATCGAGCCGGCCAGGGCCGGCTGGGCGTCGAGGGTGTTCTTGATGTCGGCCACCTCGCTCTCGATCATCTTGGCGTAGGGCTCGTCCCACATCGGCAGGCGCCAGAGCCGCTCCCCGGCGCGCTCGCCGGCGGCCAGCAGGGCATCGGCCAGCGCGTCGTCGTTGGGGAAGAGGCCGGCCGCGCCCTTGCCCAGGGTGATCAGGATGGCGCCGGTGAGCGTGGCCAGATCGACCACCGCGGCCGGCTTCAGGTCTTGGGCATAGGACAGGGCGTCGGCCAGCACCATGCGCCCCTCGGCGTCGGTGTTGAGGATCTCGATCGAGGTGCCGTTGCGGGCCCGCACCACGTCGCCCGGCTTGGTGGCGCGGCCGCCCGGCAGGTTCTCGGTGGCGCCGACCAGGGCCACCACGTGCAACGGTAGCTGCAGGCGGCCGACCACCTCCATGGCGCCCAGCACGGCCGAGGCGCCGGACATGTCCATCTTCATCGCGCCCATCTTCAGGCCGCCCTTGAGCGAGATGCCGCCCGAGTCGAAGGTGACGCCCTTGCCGGCAAGCACCACCGGCGCCTGATCCTCGCTACCGGCCGGCTGGTGGCGCAGGATGATGAAGCGCGGCTCCTCGGCGCTGCCGGCCGCCACGCTGGCCAGGGCGCCCATGCGCTCCTCGATGATGCGCGCCCGATCCCAGGCCTCGGCCCGCATGCCGTGGCGCCCTGCGATGGCGGCCGCGGCCTCGGCCAGATAGGTGGGGGTGGCGGTGTTGGCCGGATGGTTGCTGAGGTCGCGGGCCAGGGTGATGCCGGCGGCGATGGCCGCGCCGGCCTCCGCGCCCGCCTGGACCTGCGCCATGCGCCCCTCGTCCCGCTCGACCAGGATCAGCTCGGCCAGCCGGGTGGGCGCGGCGTCCTCGCCATCGGGTTCGGACTTGTGCTCGTCGAAGCGGTAGTCGGCCAGGAGCCCGCCCAAGGTCGTCGCCTCGGCGGCCTGGGCCGGATCGAGCCCGCCGATGCCGGCGCCGTGGACGATCGTCGCCACGGTGCTCGCGCCCCGCTCGAGGGCGGCGCGGACGGCCGCGGCCGACGCCTGGCGCACGCCCTCCAGGTCGAGGCCCTCGGACCTGCCCAAGCCGACCAGCACCACTCGCGGCGCGGCCAGCGTGCCGGCCGTGTCCAGCACCAGCGTCTGGCCGAGCATGCCCTTGAAGTCGCCGGCCTCCAGCAGCCGCGAGATGCGCCCCGACAGCGCCGCATCGACGGCTCCCGTGGCCCCGCCGGGCGAGGTGACGCCCTGGAAGAGGTTGACGACGATGGCATCGGCCTGCGCGTCCTGGATCGAGCCGGATCGGACTTGGGTCTGCACGGTCAGCTCCTGTGGGCGGGGAGGGTTGGAGATCGGGAAGGTTTTGGCGAGCAGGAGGTGCCGGGTGACCGGCGGAGTCGAGAATCCTTCGGATCAGGGCACCGGCGCCAATGCGGGGGTCGCCGGGGCCGGGGTGGCCAAGAGCTCGATCTGACCGGTCATCGGGTCCAGCCGGGCCGGGGCGCGGGTCCACTCCGCCGAGCAGGCTTGCTGATCGACGGTCATCTCGAGCCGGCCCTGGTCGTCGTAGCGCAGCTCGCCGGCGCGGACATCGCCCCGCTCGGCGCCGGGCAGCAGGGCCTCGAGGAAGCTGCCGTTATCCGGCTGGACCAGGACCACCCGCGGCGGGGAGACGAAGGCCACCGTCAGCCCGTCGGGCGAGAGGGCGGGCGCGCCCGGCATCCAGGCCTCCAGGTACTGGATCTCGCCGGTGGCCGGGTCGAGCCGGCGCAGGTCTTGGCCCCAGGGGTAGAGGCCGCAGCCGTCGGCGGTGCCCGTTTCGTAGAGGTAGACCCAGCGGCTGTCCGGGGTCCAGCCCAGGACGGCCGGCTCGGGGGCCCCCAGGCCGGACCGGGACCATTCGTCGATGACGGTGTGCACCTCGGAGCCGTCGGTGGAGACCACCTGCTGGCCGCGGTAGTACCACCGTTCATCCTCGACCTCGACCTCCTCGCCGACGATGCCGCGCACCCACCATCGGCCGTCGGGCGAGAGATTGCCGGCCGGCCAGCCTTCCGGATCGCTCGTCGGCAGGCCCGCGGGCAGTGGTCCGGGCGTGACCGAGGGGTGTGGCGTGGGCGACGGGCCGGCGGTGAAGGCGGGTTCGACGAGATCGGCGAGATCGGCCGGCTCGGTCGCCTCGGCCTCCGTCGGCTCGCCGCCAGCTTCCGGACGCTCCGCGTCCTCCGACGTGCCGGCCTCCGCATCGGCGGTCGGCGACGCGTCCTCCTCGGGCTCGGTCAGCACGCCGGCGGGGGCCATGGTCGGCAGCGGCCGCGGCGTCGGCTCGGGCTCGCCGCCGCAAGCGGCAACCGTCAGGACGAGCAGGGCGGTGACGAAGGATGTGTAGACATGCTGCCGCATCGGAAACCCCCAAGCGTTGATGGCCACGACCGGTCGAGCGATGTGCGGTGGTCGCGACCGGGCATAGCGTATCGCCAGGGGGTTGCGGGGGCAAGAGGTCGCGATGCGGCGCGTCTCGACGAGGTTCGCGAAGTCGATGCCGGCACCGACGCGAATGGATCGCAAGGAGGCCCTAGGATTCTCCGCGGAGGTGCACTAGACTCGAATCACCGAGCAGCCCAGGATGGAGTGGACGGAGGTAGCAGGTTTGGCCTGGCAGGATCTGAACTCCGAGGAGAAGATGCTGGCGGCCTACCAGGCTGCCAGACAGGAGTTGACGCCCGAGTACGTTGCGGTGCTGCGGCAACTCGGCGAGGGCGTGAGGCTGCGTCAGGCCTTCGAGCTGTGGCGCATGGCGCGACAGGCACTCTATCGACAAGGCTTGGAGCGTGGACTGTCGCCGGAAGATGCCATGCGCGATGCCGCTCGACGCATGCTGGAGCTCGAGACGTGATCCAAGCGCCGGCGCCCGGGGATCTGCGCGACTTCGCCGGGCGTGTCGTCCGATTGCTCGAGGACTTGGAGATCGCCTACGCGGTTTGCGGATCGATGGCGGCGATGGAGTACAGCGAGCCGCGCCTGAGCATCGACATCGATCTGATGGTCTTCATCGATTCAAGGACCTTGTCCCGGTTCGCCCATACCATCGAGCAGTGGGGCTACTACATGACCCCAGTGGAGGTCATCGAGCAGGAGATGATCCCCATGGGCCGGCCCTTCAACATCATCGATGGGGCGAGTGGCGTCAAGGCGGACATCTACCCCATTCGGGATGCGGGGCTCGAAGGTGCCGCGATGCAGCGGAGGCGGCGCCGTGCCATGAATCTCGCGCCCGAGCGAGAGACCTGGTGTTTGGCGCCCGAGGATGTGATCTTGTTCAAGTTGCGCCACTTTCGCCGAGGTGGCGAGGTTGCGCAGAAGCATCCCATGGACATCGCCAAGATGATCGAGGTCATGGCGAGCGAGCTCGATGCGGACTACATCGCGAAGTGGGCGCCGCAGCTAGGGCTATCGGACTTGTGGGAGCCACTCTGGAAGCAGCGCCCGAATGCGTGAGTGCAGGGAACCGTTGGGCTGCGGGAGCGGATCAACCCTCGGCCTTTAGCGCCTCGAGCTGGGCGATCCAGTCTTCCCAGGCCGGCGTGCCCACGTGCAGCTCGCCGGCGTGGTGGGCGCGGACGCGGCCCTGCTTGTCAATGAGGTAGAGGGCCGGCCAGTAGCGGTTCTCGTAGGCGCACCAGATGGTCCAGTCGTTGTCGATGGCGATGGGGTACTGTAGGTCGTTCTCGGCGGCGGCCTGACGAACCGACGCGATGACCTTCTCGTGATCGAACTCGGGCGTGTGGACGCTGATCAGCACGGCGTCCTTGCCGGTGTGGTCGCGATGAAGATCCCGCAACGCGGGATACGTTCGGATGCAGTTGATTCAGCCAAAGGTCCAGAAGTCGATCATCACCACCTTGCCGCGCAAGTCGGCGATGGAGATGGGCTCCGAGTTCAGCCACTCGGTGGCCTGGAGCTGCGGTGCCAGCGGGCCGAGTGGGGTGGGGCTGGCGGAGGGCTCGGCGGAGGGGCTGGGCGCGGCGGTGGCCGGCAGGGCGGTCGGGTCGGCCGGCCGGTCGGTGCCGGCTTCGGTTGCCAGGGCAACGGCGTCGGACTGCGCGGCCGGCGACCCTTGCTCGGTCGCCGGATCCGGCGCGGCGCTGCAGCCGAGGGTCAGCGGGCTGGCCAGCGCGAGCAGCAGCAGAGAGGCGATCTTGGACCTGAGCTCGGTCAAGGTGGACTCCTGGATCGTGGGCGAGCGACTCCTGGCGCTGGGAGCGATCGGATGGCCGTCGCCTTACCCGCCGGGGATTGACGCGACAGGCCTTCGTCTTATACTAAACCATATGGCTAAACAAGAGGCCGATCTCGACCGCGTCTTCCACGCCCTGGCCAGCCAGCCGCGCCGGCGGATCCTGGCACAGCTAACCGGCCAGCGCCGCTCGGTGACCGAGATCGCGGCCGGCTTCGACATCTCCCTGCCGGCCGTCTCCAAGCACCTGCGCGTGCTCGAGGGCGCCGGACTGGTCACCCGCAGCCGCGAGGGGCGGGTGCACCACATCCAGCTGCGGGCGGCGCCGATGGCGGATGCGGCCGGCTGGCTGGATCGCTACCACGAGTTCTGGTCCGAGCGCTTCGACCGCCTGGCCGAGCTGGTCGAAGACGGCCCCGACCCACCGAAGCCGTCCACCTGAGGAGCCAGCCGAGATGCGAGACGACGACTACCTGAAGCGCAGCGAGGTGCGCATCGAGCGCCGCTTCGACGCGCCGCCATCTCGGGTCTACGCTGCCTGGACCGAGCCGGATCTCTTGGCCCGCTGGATCTGGGCCAGCCTGGGCAAGGAGGTCTGGGCCGAACGCGACCTGCGCGTGGGCGGCGCCTACCGCGTCTACGCGAAGGTGGCGGGCGGCGAGCACCAGGGTCCGGGCTGGTCGGGCATGTGCGGGCTCTACGTGGCGCTCGAGCCCGACCGCAAGCTGGTCTACACCCTGCACTGGGACGCCGACGTGGGTTACAACCGCCCGGGCCAGCTGGCCTTGGACGAGGTCGTCTCGGTCACCCTCGAACCCGATGGCGAGGGCACGCGCATGCGCTTCGTCCACATGGGTATCCCCGACGATGGGCAGAGCGCGCCGACGCATCGTGTCGGTACGGAGGAGTCCTTCGACATGCTGGCGGCCTTGCTGTCGGGGTGACGGCAGTCGATCGCCGATTGCTCGCGGCAGGCTACCGGGCGAGCGACTCCGGCGATCGTAGGTTCAAGGGCAGATAGAGGCTCGGTGGCTGCTGGCCCCCGCGCCGTTCCCAGATCGATACGCCGAGGCTCTCGGAGGCGACGAAGACCCGGTCGCCGCGGAGCGTGATGTCCCGGACGCCATAGGCCTCGAATGAGGCCACGAGGCGTATGTGGTCGGGGTCGGCGATGTCCAGGACCACGATTCGGGGACCGATTGCGCGGTACACGTAGACGTAGATCTCGCCCCGAGTGTCGTCGAGTGCAAAGACGATTTCGCTCTCCCGAACGGGCGTGAAGTCGATCAAGGCGTAGCGCTTTCGTTCGCGCAGCTGCGATGGGTCGCTGGTATCCAGGACGATCAAACTGGTCTCGCGCGTGCTGTCGTTGGGGAAGACCAGGAGCGAGCCGGCGTGCCAGGCGATGTCGGTCCGGATCGCCGGGATGGGGTCGTAGCGACTCACGAAGCGCGGATCGGCTGGCCGAGCGAGGTCGTAGACCAAGATGCCCTGGTCGTAGCTGCTCAGGTAGAGCATGCCGTCACCGAAGGCGCTGCTGACGATGCCCTCGATCGGTAGCTGGACCCGCTGCACGATGGTCGGCTGGCGCAGGTCCTGGACATCGATCACCAGCAGGTGGTCGGTGTTGGCCTGACGGCCGGCCTTGCCGATGACGATATAGACGAGGCTGCCAGCGGCATCGATGTGGTTGGCCCTGGGCAGATCGAGCGCGGCTTGGAGCATGGGCAGGGCCGGTGGCTCGATGCCGTAGAACCTCAGCTGGGCGGTCTCCCTGTCCAGCCAGGCCACGCCGCCTTCGACCGGGACGGCTGCCGAGAGGGCCAGTGACTCGCGGGCCGTGCCCGGCTCCTGGGCTTGCACCGGGCGGCCCGCGCCGTCGGCCAACGGGATCAGGCCGTCGGCGCTCGAGCAGTAGGTCCAGCCCGAGACGTGGACGGTGGCCCAGCATTCGCCGAGACGATCGAGCCGGCCGGCGAGGAAGGGAGCGGCCGGATCGCTGACGTCCACGCTGCGCAGCTGACCTCCGTTGGCATCGCTGAGCAGCAGGTGCTCCCCGACGCGAGCCATCTGGATGCCCGGCCGGTGGTGGACGCTGGTGAAGCTGAAGTGTGGCGGGATGCGGTAGGTCGGCTCCAGAGTCAGCTCCGGGCTCAGCCAGCGCGGTGAGGCCGGGTCGGCGATGTCGATGCCGCGCAGACGGGACCGATCGAGCACGGACGGGCGGCTCACCAGCCACAAGCGCTGGCCGTCCGGCAAGAGGCTCCATGGCCGGGCGTCCAGCGCCATGCTTCCCAGCTCTCGCGGCGCCGGCAGCGGCGACCCATGCGACCCCGACACCGCCGCGCCCGACACCGTCGCGCCCGGCGCCTCGAGCAGCAGCAGCCGTTCCCGGCCGGCCAGGTAGATCCGCTCCCCCTCCGCGCGCAGCAGCCAAGCCCAGGCCGACGTCGCGGGCAGCCCGAAGGACTCGTAGTCGACCGCGTAGGGCTCGGCTTCGATGGGGCGGGCGGGATCGCTCAGATCGAAGCTGCGAATCCAGACGCGGCCCTGGCCGGACTCGAGGAAGTAGGCGCGCCCGCGGGCGTAGACCATCTCGTAGGTATTGTGTTGTTCGGAGCTGCGCGGCAGGTAGGCCAGCTCCTCCGGCCGGTCCGCGACTTGGATGTCGAGAACGCGAAGACCGCCGCGGGTGAGCAAGAGGACCAGCTCGGGACGGTCGGCCGGCAGGACGATCTGGCGCACGTAGTCGAATCGCTGCGCGGGCCTTTCGGCCGGCACGGGCATGCCCTCGTCGAGATCCCAGACCTGTTCCCAATAGCCATTGCTCACCTGGACGGGATTGCGACGCCACAGCTCGTCAGCGATGTAGGCCCAGGCCACGCCGGCACGGCGCGTCAGTCCGATCAAGCCCGGCGTCACGTGCTCCGGCCGGCCGGCGATGCGCGGCGCTGCCGGATCCGACAGGTCGATCGCCTGGATCGTCCGAGCCGTGTTCAGCCAGGTGCCACCGCCTTCGCCGCTGAGCAGATCGTGCGTGTAGCCACCCGTGATCTCGACCTCCTCGTAGTCCGGAGGGGTCCGCGCGGGGCGCTGGTTGACGGCTTGGCCCTGGGCCGGTCCGGCCAGGCTGGCAACGGCGGAAAGGGCGATCGCGACGACGAGCAGGCAGGCCAAGACTCTGGTGGACATCGTTTGGCTTCCTTCGACCGTCCATGGGTGCTACAGGACGCGGGTCTCACGACCTATCGTCGCAGGCTGTCCCGAAATGCCTTCAGGCGGCACTGCACCAAGACACGATCCAGCGCGCCGCACGCGGAACGTGCTGGCCCATGCTCGCTCGAAATCGTTCTGCAAACGCGCCCTAGTGCGGGTTCACGCGCTGCCGATCAAGCCGCCGCGTCACCGCCCGACCAGAGGGTCCAGCCCAGCCAGGCCTCGCCGGCGCCCAGCAGCACCGCGCCAGCCTGGAAGAGCAGGAAGGGCAGGGGTGGCGAGAAGGGCATGGCCAGCCCGCCCAGGATCAACAGGAGCCCGGCCCACTTCGGGAGCCCGCCATCCTGCCAGACCGCGATGCCCAGCAGGACGAAGCCGACGGCGAAGCAGAGGACGGCCAGCATCATCACCGTGCCCAGCGAGCCGGTGAAGACCGGTCCGTCCATCGCCAGCAGCTGCTCGCCTTCGGGGCCGAGGGCGACGAGGTGCGGCGAAAGCCAGGCCTCGACGTAGAGCAGGCCGAAGTAAAGCAGGCTGCCCACGAGGGCCAGCAGGTAGCCGCCCAGCCCGACCCAACCCGCGCCGGAGAGGCGCGCGGCCAGCATGGTCAGGCCGAAGACGGACAGGATCACCGCCGCGACCAGGATCATGTGCGAGGTCGGCTATATCGGCATCGACATGGCACCTTCCAGCGCATCGTCCGGATGCAAGAGCGCCCCGATGGCCAAGAGCACACCGCTGGCTAGTAGCGCCATCCCACCCCATCGAGATCGTTCGGCTTCGGACATCTTCCACTCCTTGCTCGGTTGCGACCGATGGTTGCCGGCCGCGGAAATGCGCCGAAGGGCATGTCCGATCGCGGCCTGCCATAGAGAACACGGCCGCCGGCTGCTCGATGCGGCCAGTTGGATGGAGCTGTTCGTGCTTCGCGCTGCGCTAGGGTTTCGTGATACGCGGAAGGTAGATCATGGCGTCCGTCGACGGTGTCGGTGGCGGCGTGCCCGTCGTCGAGACCGTCGGTGACGGTTCGTCCGATGGCGTCGCGGTGGTGCTGGTGGACGTCGCCGTGGAGGGGGCGTCCGTGGGCGAGGGAGTCGCTGTCGGCGGATCGACGGTCGGAGCCTCGGTCGCAGTCGGCGTCGCAGTCGACGTCGCTGTCGGCGGGCCCGTCGTCGGGGTCGACGTCACGACGACGTCGACAAGATCGGAGAGCCGGGCGATCCAGGCATCCCGCTCGCCGACCACGCCTTCCTGGATGGGATCGACGAGGGGCAGATCTCGCGAGGAGGTGCTGCCGGCGATCCACAGCGCGCTCGGCGGATCGAAGGCGAGCGCCATCGCGTTGTCCGTCGCCGAGCCGCCGAGATAGGTGGAATAGGCCAGAGCCAGCCCGCTGGCGTCGATCCCGTACGCGAAGGCGTCCCGATCACCCTTTCGGCTGCCCTGTACGGCACGCAGGGTCGGAAAGTCACTGGACAGCGTGTCACCGGCCAGATGCCACAGGCCGTTGCCGGCGTCCCATTCGAGCGCGTTCGCGCTCTCCTGGTTGCGCCCGCCGATGAAGGTGCTCATCACGACCGCGGCATCCTCGGTCGGGGTCGGCAGCCGAAGCCAGGTGAAGAAGGCGTCCTGGTTCCCACCGCGAGATCCATCGATCGCTTCGTGGACGGGAAAATCCAGCGAGGTGGTCGTGCCGACCATGGCCACACCACCGCGGTCGTCGGCTTCGATGTCCAAGATGGCATCGTCTCCGCGGCCGCCGAAGTAGGAGCTGAAGCTGACGTGTGGCTGCGTGGTGATCTGCCCGTCCTGGATGGCGGATCGGGTGTCGATCGTGACGATCGTCGCCTCGATCAGCACCTGCGGACGACGCCGAT
>CAZJWJ010000017.1:0-20753 GCA_964549495.1 uncultured Anaerolineales bacterium
ATGCCGAGGGGGATACCGGGCCGGTGCCGGCCGCGCCGATCGACGCGCGGGTAACTCGTCTGGGCTATCTGCTTCGGCGCACCCACATCGACGAGCTGCCGCAGATGCTCAACATCCTGCGCGGCGACATGAGCCTGGTCGGGCCGCGGCCCGAGCGGACGATCTTCGTCCAGCGACATCTGGCGAACATCCAGGGCTATGCCCTGCGCCACGCGGTCCGGCCGGGGCTGGCCGGAATGGCCCAGGTCTTCGGCGACTACTACTCCACCCCGCGCGAGAAGCTGCGCTACGACCTGCTCTACATCCGCCGGCGCAGCCTGGCATTGGATGTCAAGCTCTTCCTCTCGGCGGTCGGCCTGGCCCTCTTCGGCCTGGCTCCACGCCGACCCGGTCGGGGCCGCGCGCGACACCGGCGCGAGGAGCAGCGCTGGCGACGGGCCTACCAGGCGCTGCGTGGAGAAGGCCTACCGGAGGCGGGGAAGGAGAGCGCCGAGCCGCGCGATCCCGATGATCCGGGCGATCATTCCGTGGACGAGGCACGCGAGAACGGGGGCTGATCCGGCACCGCGGATGGGGAGCGTAGGTTGAGCGTGGGGTGAGCATCACCTGGTCGACCGGCAAGGCCGCCAGCTACGTCGTACAATGCTGTCGCGTTTTCTCCTCCTCGCAAACGCAGGCGCCGGGCAGAAATCCCCCCCTCTGCCCGGCGCCCCCCTTTGTTCAGGGCTCGCCCCCCGCGGCGGCAGCGACGGCATCCAGGGCCAGCTGCACGCCGTCGGTCATCAGGGCGCCGCAACCACGGGCCGGCGCGACGCGGAAGCCCTCGCCGTCGGGGCGGACCTCGATCCAGACTTCCTGGGTCAGGCCCGGCTCGACCACCACCACCTGCACGAGGCTGCGGCGCTGCGCCCGGTCGTGGACGAGGTCACGGCCGCGCACCAGCATGTCGCCGCGCCGCTGCTCGTCGAGGCGGAAGCTGTCGGGATCGAAGCGGTCGATGCGGTGGCTCCTCACGGGGACCTCCTCGGAGAGCGGGACGGAGTGGTGGGCTTCCTTGCGCAGGTCCAGGCGGTGGAAGCGCTGCTGGCCGCCGCCGACCCACTTGGCCTCGAACTTGGTGCCATAGTCGGCGCCCACCTGGCTGGTCTCGGCGGCGAAGCCGCTGCCGGCCAGCTGGTCCAGCACCCAGTCGAAGTACTCACCATCGTCGGTGACCAAAACCACCCGGCCGTCGTCGACCAGCCGGCTGTTGACCAGGGCCAGGAAGTCGGGCCCGTAGAGCCGGTGCCGGCCATCTTCGTCCCCCGGCCAAGGGCAAGGAAAGAGGGTGTGCACGCGAGAGAGGCTGCGGGGCGGGATCAGGTAGCGCAGGGTCATCCCAGCTTCGCCGTAAACCAGGCGGGCGTTCCCCCCTTCGAGCCGATCGAGCTTGCGCAGGATCTTCTTGACGCGGCCCCACATGCGCTCGATGCCGATGAAGTCGCGCTCGGGATGGGCAGCGGCCAGGCGGGCCAGGTACTCGCCGTTGCCGCAGCCGATCTCCAGCTCGATGGGCGCGCGCCGGCCGAAGCGATCGGCCCAGTCGACCGGCTTCTCGACCCGATGGGGCGCGATCAGCGGCAGCAGGGAGCGGTAGGACTTGGACATGCGGGGGAGTCTAGAGCTGGCTGTGGTCGACGGTCAACGCTCGGCGATACCGAGACGCCATGGATCGGATGGCTCGCGCTCACGGCGCGCTTCCCGGTCCGACCCGGGTCTATGGTATGATGGGCCGGCAGGACGATTCGCGGCGAGCCTCCCGACACGCGCGGGTGCGGATCACCGGACCGGTCGATGCGACCATCCACCGGACGGTAAAAGGCAAAGCTCGCCCTCGGCACATCAGCTGAGGGCCTTTTTCTTGCCCGGGCGCGGCCCGAGTCGACGAGGAAGGCCCGATCACCGAAGGGAGCTTGCAGAACCATGGAGACGATGGATCGGACGGACACCGCGCCGCACTGCGCGGTCACGGGCTTGCAATGGGGCGACGAGGGCAAGGGCAAGATCGTCGACTGGCTGACCGAGTCCTTCGATTGGGTCGTGCGCTACAACGGCGGCGCCAACGCGGGCCACTCGGTGGTCATCGGCGAAACGCGCTACGCCCTGCACCTGGTGCCCTGCGGCATCCTGCGGCCGGGCGTGCGCAACGTGGTGGCCAACGGGGTGGTGGTCGACCCGGAGCAGCTGATCCGCGAGGTCGAGGGCCTGGAGGCAGCCGGCATCGAGGTCGGCCAGCGGCTGCTGCTCTCCGACCGGGCCCATCTGGTGCTGGATCACCATCGCCGCGCCGACGGCCTGATGGAGGCCGCCGCGGCGGCCCTGGCCGGCGAGGCCAGCAAGGTCGGCACCACCGGCCGCGGCATCGGGCCCTGCTACGCCGACAAGGCCCACCGGGTGACGGCGGTGCGGGTGGCCGACCTCTACGAGCCGGAGGCGCTGCGGGCGCAGCTGGCGCGCATCGCCGGCATCAAGAACGCGACGCTGGGCGCCTTGGCCGCGCTCTCGGGCCAGGAATTCGAGCCCATCGATCCGGAGGCGCTGCACGAGCGATTGATCGTGATCGGCCGGCGGCTGGAGCCCTACGTGGCCGACACGGCGGCGGTGCTGCGAGGGGCCATGGATGCCGGCGGGCGGGTGCTCTTCGAAGGCGGCAACGGCAGCCTGCTCGACGTGGATCAGGGCAGCTACCCCTACGTCACCAGCAGCCACACCACCGCCCTGGGGCTGCATGCCGGCGCGGGCGTGCCGGCCGCGCGGCTGGGCCGGGTGGTGGGCATCGTCAAGGCCTACACCACCCGCGTCGGCGCCGGGCCCTGCCCCACCGAGCAGGAGAACGAGGTGGGCGAGCACCTGCGCGAGCGCGGCAACGAGTACGGCACGACCACCGGCCGGCCGCGGCGCTGCGGCTGGCTAGACCTGGTCGCCTTGCGCCATACGGCGGCCCTCTCGGGTGCCACCGAGCTGTCGATCATGTTGTTGGACGTGCTGGCGGGCTTGTCGGAGCTGAAGATCTGCACCGCCTACGAGTTGGATGGCCAGCGCTTGGAGGGCATGCCGGCCAGCGCCGCCGCCCTCGAGCGGGTCGTCCCGATCTACCAGAGCTTGCCCGGCTTCGCCGAGGAGGTCGACGAAATCGAGGACTATGCGGCCTTGCCGGAGGCGGCCCGGTCCTACGTCGAGCGCATCGAAGCGGAGGTCGGCGTGCGCGTGAGCATGGTCAGCGTCGGGCCGGCCCGGCATCAGACGCTGCTGCGGTAGGGGCTCGGCAAGGACCCGTCAAGCGATAGGATGCCCAACCGAGCGCAGAGCATGGCCCGTCCGTCAGGATCCGGGCGAAAAGATCGAAGCAAGGCGGCAAGCACGAAGCAAAGGAGCGAGCGATGAGCCCACGTGAAGGCCGGGTGGTCTACTCGACCGACGGCGGAGATCACCGGCGCGGCAAGCGCGGCAAGAAGGCCAAGGGCAAGCCCTCCGGCCCTTCCCTGCCCCCGGAGAAGCAAGAGGTGGGCATCCGCCGCGAGAAGAAGGGCCGTGGGGGCAAGACGGTCACCCTGGTGCACGACCTACAGCTGACGGAGAGGGATCTGAAGGCCCTGGGCAAGAAGCTCAAGGCAGCTTGTGGCACCGGCGGCTCGGCCAAGGGCGGCGAGATCATCATCCAAGGCGACCACCGCGAGAGCATCGCCGCCCTGCTGCAGACCATGGGCTACAAGACCAAGTTCACCGGTGGGTGAGGCCGCGGCCGGGCGCTCGTGGGGCAAGATCCTGCGGCGCGGACTGCTGATCCTCGGGCTGGCGATCCTCTTGCTGGTCGCCGGCCTGTGGCTCTTCCGCGACCGCCTGCTGCAGCCCATCGGCATCCAGGTGCCAACCGGCGACCCGGCCATCATCCAGCCCGAGCTGCCACCCGGCTTCCAAGCCTCGGTCTTCGCCCAAGACCTGGACGATCCGCGCTTCATGGCCCTGGCGCCGGGCGGGCTGGTGCTGGTCGCCGAGCGCGGCGCCGATCGCGTCATCGCCCTGCCCGACACGGATGGAGACGGCCGGGCCGAGGCGCCGATCGTCCTGGCCGAAGGGCTTCGGAGTCCGTCGAGCCTGGCGGTGCTCGCCCAGCAAGACCCCGACGAGCCCGGGCGCGCCTCGGTCTTCGTGGGCGAGACGGACAAGGTCCGCCGTTTGGAGATCGCCGTGCGGGGGCCCTTCGGGGAGGAGACGGAGGTCTTGGGCCAGGAAGTGATCGTCGACGACCTGCCGGCCGGCGGCATCCACTTCACGCGCACCGTGTTGGTCGGCTCGGGCGTCGAAGGCGACTCGGCCTCCGCTCCCCAGCTATACGTGGCCATCGGCTCGAGCTGCAACGTCTGCCAGGAAGAAGACGAGCGGCGGGCGGCGGTGATGGCCTATGGGCTGGACGGCAGCGGCGGGCGGATCTTCGCCCGCGGCTTGCGCAACGCGGTGGGACTGGCGACGAATCCCTGGACGCGGGAGATCTGGGCCACGAACAACGGTCGCGACCTGTTGGGCAAGGACCAGCCGCCCGAAACACTGTACGCGTTGGCGGAGGACTTGGATGCCGGCTGGCCGCGCTGTCATTCCGGCGACCTGCCCGACCCGGGCTGGGAGGGCGAGGGCGACCCATGCGCCGGTGTGGCCGAGCCGCTGCTCGAGATGCAGGCCCATAGCGCACCGCTGGACTTGGCCTTCTACGACGGGCGGGTCCATCAGGCCTTCCCGGCCGAGTACCGCGACGACCTCTACATCGCCTTCCACGGCTCGTGGAACCGCGTGCCGCCCACGGGCTATTCGGTAGTACGGGTGCCGCTGGATGGAGGGCGGGTAGCCGGCCCGGCCGAGGACTTCGCCACCGGCTGGCTGCGGCCGGACGAGAGCGTGCGCGGCCGGCCGGCGGGCCTGCTGGTCGATGGTCAAGGGGCGCTACTGGTCTCCGACGACCGCGCTGGGCTCATCTACCGCATAGAAAGCACGGATTAGACTGCGAACAGTCATTGTCACGCAACCGGATCTCGACATTGCGCGTATTCCAACTTGAACGCAGGGCACCAATTCGGTGCTGGCATGAATGCGAGCAAGGAGGCTGGCAATGACGACGGTCAAGCGAATCGGCGTACTCTCGTCCGGCAAGGTCTACGCGGTCATTTCGGGCGCCTTCGGCCTGCTCTTCGGGGCCTTTTTCAGCTTGGCATCGCTGATCGGCTTCGGCCTGTCGACAGCCACCGGTCAGGAGGGAGCGGTCGGCATCCTGTTGGGCGCGGGTGCTGTAGTCGTCTTGCCGATCTTCTACGGCTTGATCGGCTTCGTCGGCGGGGTCATCCAGGCTTGGGTCTACAACCTCGCAGCCGGTGTCATCGGCGGCGTGGAGGTCGAGTTCGGCTAGCCACGGGCATTCGACGGATCGGAGCGTTGAACGAATTGCTGCAGAAAGAGGGCCGGGCGCGATGATGCGCCCGGCCCTCCTTGCTACAACTGCTCCATGAAGGCGTCGAAGAGCCCGGTGGCGTCGTGCGGCCCGGGGGCAGCCTCGGGGTGGTACTGCACGCTGAAGCAGCGCCGCGCGGCGCATCGGATGCCCTCGACGCTGCCGTCGTTCAGGCTCTTGTGGGTCACCTCGACGTCCTCGGCCATGCCCTCGCCGGCCAGGGCGAAGCCGTGGTTCTGGCTGGAGATGGCCACATGCGGCTCGGGACCCTTGACGGGCTGGTTGCCGCCGCGGTGGCCGAACTTGAGCTTGTAGGTGCTGCCGCCCAGGGCCCGGCCCAGGATCTGGTGGCCCAGGCAGATGCCGAAGATGGGCTTCTGGCCGATCAGCCGGCCGATCTGCTCGACGATGTCGTCGAGCATCGCCGGGTCGCCGGGACCATTGGACAGGAGGATGCCGTCGGGCTCCAAGGCCAGGGTCTGCTCGGCCGTCCAGCGGGCGGGGACGACCGTCACCCGGCAGCCGCGGGCGGCCAGGAGGCGCAAGGTGTTGCGCTTGACGCCAAAGTCGTAGACGACGACGTGGGGTCCGGCCTCGGACGCCGATGTCGAGCCGGAATCGGGACTCGCAGCGCCGGTCGAGCTTGCTCCCGACCCGTTGCTGGCACCCGAGTGCGCCACCAGCGGGTACCAGGCCGGGTCGACCGGCTCGGTCCAGCTGTAGGATTCGCGGCAGCTGACCTGGCCGACCAGGTCCATGCGGTTGATGTCCGGCGCCTCGCGAGCCAGGGCCAGCGCCGTATCCGGATCCGAGCCGTCGGAGACCAGGGCGCCGAGCATGGCGCCGGCCCGGCGGATGTGGCGCACCAGGGCGCGGGTGTCCAGGTCGCGGATGCCGACCACGCCGCGCTCGGCCAAGTAGCCCTCCAGGCTGCCGGTAGCCCGCCAGGAGCTGGGCGCTAGGCTGGCCCGGCGTAGGGCGAAGCCGGCCACCCAGACCCGATCGCTCTCGTCGTCCTGCGGGTTGACGCCGGTGTTGCCGATATGCGGGGCGGTCATCACCACGATCTGCCGGCAATAGGAGGGGTCGGTCAGGATCTCCTGGTAGCCGGTCATGCTGGTGTTGAAGACCACCTCGCCGGTCTGCCGGCCGCGGGCGCCCAGGGCCCGGCCGGGCCACAGGCTGCCGTCCTTCAGGGCCAGATATGCCGCGTCGCTCACGAGCCGCTCCCTTTGCGTTGCCAGGGCAGGCGCCAGCGGATGCCGTAGGCGTCCAGGGTCGCCGGCCAGAAGAGCCAGATCAGGCCCAAGAGGGGTTGGAAGAGGGGGAAGAAGCCGTAGTCGGCGCCGTAGAGCCGCCAGACCGTGCCGCCGATGAAGTCCCCGTAGAACATCGGCCAGCTGAGGGTGCCGACCACCAAGGTCAGGGCGGTCTCGAGGCTCAGGCTGGCCACCGAGACCATCCAGGCCGGCCGCTTGCGCAGCGCGAAGCCCAGGGTGGCCACCAGGTAGAGCAGCGCGGCCAGGGCGCTGAGCGCCGGCCCGATGATCTGCTGCGGATCCCCCGTGGCCAGGAGCCCGCCCTGCTTGAAGAAGAGCTGGTAGCCGGCGCGCACACCGGTCGACAGGGCCAGGACCGGGTAGGACAGGGCCAGGATGTAACCGGAAGCGCTGGCCAGGCCCGACATGAGGCTCTCGGGCTGCGGCGTCTCCGTTCGGCTGGCGGGCTGGTTCACGCGGGGCTGGCTCCAATGCGCCGAAATGCTAAGCCAGGCGCGACCGGCGGTCAATCGCCCGCCTTGCGCCGGCCGCGCGCCATCGCCTACAATCGCGGGCCGGCCTGCCCTCGGCGGCAGGCGACCCCAGCGGAGCATCCCATGACCCAGGCCGAGCTCGAGCGCATCCTGGCGCGGCTGCCCTTCGAGGTGCCGCGCCTGGCCTTGGAAGCCTATACCCTCTTGACCATCGGCGCCCTGGCCATCGGGCTCTCGGCGCTCTTTCTGGGCCTGATCGCGCTCCGGCGGGCCCGGCGCATGCAGCAGCGCTACCAAGCCCTGATGCAGGGTGCCGACGGCACGGATCTTGCCGGCCTGCTCGAGCGTCAGGTGGCCGCCCAGCAGGCCAGCCAGCGCCGGATTGCGGCCCTGGAGCAGCGGACGGCCAACCTGGACGCCGACGTAGCGCGCATCGGCCAGGCCGAGAGCGGGCTGAAGCATCTGAAGGAGCATACGGCCGACATGGGGCAACACGCCCGGCGCATCTCGGGCACGGAGAGCGATCTGCAGTCCATCGGCGCCCGGGTGGCCGACATCGATCGGCGCCTGCGTCGGGCGGTCCAGCGGGTGGGGGTCTTGCGCTACCGGGCCTTCCCGGACGCAGGCGAGCAGAGCTTCGCGGTGGCCTTGCTGGACGAGGCCGGCGATGGCCTGGTGCTCAGCGGCCTGCATCATCGCAGCGGGGTTCGCGTCTACGCCAAACCCATCGAGGCCGAGGCCTCGAGCTTCGCCCTGAGCGAGGAGGAGCGGCAGGCCATCGCACGCTCCAAGCCTTCAGCCGGTTGACAGGCCGCTTCGGCGCCACCTACAATCGCCTGGCATGGTGCTCATCATCCGATCATCTCGCTCGTGCATCATGCCGGGATATTCATCCGCGTGACGACCGTGGAAAGGCAGACCTTCCGCCATGATCCAAGTTCCCTCCGAAGATCCGCGCGGGGCGGTCCAAGTCTCGCTCTCGCGCCCGATGCTGTTGGTCATCGGCTTGGCGGTCATGCTGGCCCTGCTCCTGCCGATGACGCTCCTGCAGCGCAGCCGTGCGCTCGAGGCCGAGCTGGACGCGGCCCGCGAGGAGCTGGCGGCGGCCGGCATGCGCGAGCGCGATCTGGAGGACAGTCTGGTCCGCCAGCATCGGCAGTTGCAGACGGCCGAAGAGCAGCTGGAGACGATGGAGCATCAGATCGCGGCCATCGAGCTGCAGCTGGACGGTGTCGATTATCTGACCAGCCAGCTGCGCGACTCGATGGGCCTGGAGGCCGGCTCGGGCACCTGGGATCCCGATGCGGCGGTCGGCCAGGGCGGACCGGGTGCCATGGCGCCGGCCATCGAGCGCTTGGCACAGGCCCACCGCCGCCTGCTCACCGGGCATATCGAGTTGCAGGCTCTGCAACAGCGCGCGGCGCGCGAGCGGGCCGAGGCGACCGGCGGCACGCTGGAAGAAGCGACCTACTCCTCGCCGGTCAATTGGCCGGCCCGGGGCGACGTGACCTCCGATTTCGGTTGGCGGGTCTTCCGCGGCCGGCCCAACTACCACACCGGCATCGACATCGGTCTGGCCTACGGCACGCCGGTGCAGGTCACCGGCGACGGGGTGGTGGTCGGCGCCGGCTGGCAGCCCAGCTACGGCTGGAGCGTGCTGGTCGATCACGGCCAGGGCTACAGCAGCCTCTACGCCCACCTCTCGCAGACCCTGGCCAAGGTCGGTCAGCGGGTGAGGCTGGGCGACGCGATCGGGCTCTCGGGCAGTTCGGGCAACTCTACCGGGCCGCACCTGCATTACGAGATCTGGAAGGACGGCATGGTCCTCGACCCGCGCCCGCTGATGGACGGCACGGGCCGATAGGCCCGCGGCGAGGATTCGAGGAGACCCCATGAAGGGCTGGTTCCGACGACGATCCCAATCGGGCCCGGGCGGCGAGATCGAGACGATCATCGGCCCGGCGACCACCCTGGTCGGCGAGTTGGAGGTGGACGGAGGCCTGCGCATCGACGGCCGCTTCGAGGGTCGCCTCGAGGTGGGCGGCAACGTGGTCATCGGCCAGGAGGGCCGCGTGATCGCCGACATCGACGCCGGCCACGTCACGGTCGGCGGGGCGGTGCAGGGCAACATCCGCGCCACCGGCCGGCTCGAGATCCTGTCCACCGGCATCGTCCGCGGCGACATCCTGGCCGAGCAGGTGATGATCGCGCCCGGCGGCGTGCTGCAGGGCATGAGCCTGATGGGCGATGCCGCCGCCCCCGCCTTGAGCGCCCCGGCGGAGGATTCGGCAGGCGAGCAGGCGGTCGGCCGGTCGAGCCCGGACGATCCCGATCCTGCGGATGCGGAGGATGGGGCGGTCGTGGACGCGGAAGCGGCCCCGGAGCCCGAGGACGACGAGGTCATCGAGGCCCAGCTGGTGGACGCGGAGCCGCCGGCCGGCTCGGAGGATGCCGAGGCCTCGGCCGACGAGCCGGCGGACCGCCAGGCCAAGCCGGCCGATCCAGCGGACGACGCGGGCCGAGGGCGCGGAAAGCGCGCCGAGGCCAAGCGCCCGGGGCGCGGCGGCAATCGCGGCACCGGCTTCGCCAAGCCCAAGGCCGGCGGCGCGAAGACGGCGGCTGGCGACGCGGACGAGCGGGAGTCGAAGACCCAATCCAAGCCCCGCGGAGAGCGGCGGACGGGCCTGGGCAAGGGGCTGGACCTGAACGCGCTGGAGGACATCGAGCCGGTCATCCCCGATCTCTCGACCCCCAAGGCCGAGTCGAAGGGCGATTCGAGCGGCGGGTCCTAGGCGCCAAGCCGACCCCAGACCCTTCGCTCCTCACCCGCCCCGATCCAACGACCGACGAGCAAGGAGCGAGCCCCCATGCTGCCGAGCCGCGAGCAGGCCTGGGCCACGGTCTGCGAGTTCACCGAGAGCGAGAGCCTTCGCCGTCACATGCTGGCGGTCGAGGCCGCGATGCGCTACTACGCCCGCGAGCTGGGCGAGGACGAGGAGGCCTGGGGGCAAGCGGGGCTGCTGCACGACTTCGACTACGAGCGCTTTCCGGACCAGCATCCGTCCGCCGGCGAGCCCATCCTGGCCGAGCGCGGCTGGCCGGAGGACTTGCGCCGGGCCATCCTGTCGCACGCCGATTACACGGGCGTGCCGCGAGAGAGCCGGATGGAGAAGGCCCTGCACGCCTGCGACGAGGTGACGGGGCTCTTGGTGGCGGTGGCCCTGGTGCGGCCGGACAAGGACATCCGCTCGGTCAAGATGAAGAGCGTCCGAAAGAAGTGGAAGAACCTGGCCTTCGCCGGCGGCGTCGACCGCGACGAGGTGGCGGCGGCCGCCGAGGCCTTCGGCCAGCCCCTGGAGGATCATCTGGCCACGGTGCTGGCGGCGATGCAGGAGCAAGCCGAGGCCCTGGGCCTGGACGGCTCGGCGGCGGGATGAAGCGCGTGGCGGGTCGCGACGTCCGATGGTCGATGCGCCGACCGCGACGAGCCGGCCGGTGAGCCGCAGCCCGGCCCCCAGCCCCGGCAGCCGGCCGGCGCAGCTGCCGACCGCGCGGCTCTACCTGGGCACGCGCCAGGGCCTCCTGGCCCTGGACCTGGCGGGCCGGGGCTGGCGCACCGGCTCGGTGCTCTGGCGCGACCGCGCGATCAACGCCCTGGCGATCGACCCGGCCGATCCGCGGCGCATCCTGGCCTCGGTCGAGGGAGCCGGCCTGCACCGCAGCGAGGACGGCGGCGAGGCCTGGCGGCGCTGCCTGCCGGCCCGCCTGCACGCCCTGGCCACGCGGCCCGATCGACCGGAGCTCATCTACGCGGGCGCCGAGCCGCCGGAGGTCTACCGTTCGACGGACTCTGGCGAGCATTGGACGGCCCTGCGCGCCGATGCCGGCAGCGCGGGCCTCCTGGCGCCCCGCTCGGCCTGGCGGCGGGTGCGCGCGCTGGCCTTCGAGCCGGAGAACGGCGCCTGCGTCTACGCCGGCATCGAGGGTGGCGGCATCGTCAAGAGCTTCGACGGCGGCCGCAGCTGGATCGAGCTGGCCGCGCGCGGCCTGCCCGCCTCGGTGCAATGCCTGCTCCTGCCCCCGGACCGGCCGGGGACGGTGCTGGCCGGCACGCGGGAGGGGGTCTTCGTTTCGGAGGACGAGGGCTTCGAGTGGACCGGTGACGGCGCCGGGCTGGAGGAGCCGGACGTTCGGGCGCTGGCGTGTCTGTCCGGGGGGATGGTGGCGGCGGCGCACGTGCTGGGTGACGCGCGGGATCTCGGCGACCACGGGACGCCAGACGCGGGGGATGCTGTTCGGACCTCGACCTCGGCGACGTCGGGGATGTCGGCGACCTCGGCGACCTCGGCAAGCGCGAGGCTGTACCACCGGCCGAGGGGCTCGATCCGGTGGTGGCCGGCCAGCGAGGTACTGGACGGCGCCGTCTCGGACGTCGCCTTCCGAGGCGATGGCGAGGCCGCCTTCGTCGGGACGACGGGCGGCAGCTTGTGGGGCAGCGTGGACGGCGGGCGCAGCTGGCGCCGCCTCGCGCGGGGCCTACCTCCGATCCTGGCGCTGGCCCTGGGTTGACCGCGATATCGCCCCGGCTCGGCTGCTCGAGGGTCGCGCGTGGGGAAAGCGGGCATAACCAGACCGCGTCCTCATCG
The DNA here is from genome assembly GCA_964549495.1 of uncultured Anaerolineales bacterium. Lineage (GTDB taxonomy): Bacteria > Chloroflexota > Anaerolineae > Epilineales > Epilineaceae > JACKBJ01. The sequence goes on from CAZJWJ010000017.1 coordinate 11,876, forward strand.
TCATGAAGTCCACTCGGCCCGAGATGTTCTCGAGATGGCCGAACGGACCGTCGCCCGAACTCCCGCGCCCCACCGCCCCCGGAGGTGACCCCCATGCGCCGACTTTCGATCCTCGCCGTCCTGACCTTGCTCATCGCGGCCACTGTCTTCGGGTTCCTCGGCCTCGAAGGAGCGGAGCACCGATCAGCGAAACGACTCGGAACGGGCGCCTTGCTCGACGTACCGATCTCGACGGGCCGCGTCTCGGCGCAGGAGATGCCGCCGATCGCGCCGGCCGAGGAGCGTCTGCTATTCGCGCCGGTGATGGGTGTCCAAAACGGCCACGACTCCGACTTCATGCAGATTGACCTGGCGGATCGCTACACGGGGCTGCGGGTGCAGAACACGGGAGATCGGAGTACCCGCGTTCTGCTCGTCTACGAGTCGCTCGGTCCAAGGCTCGAGGAAGATCCGGACGATCGGTGGAGGCCGCGGCAAGCCGATGAAGTCGCTTGCGATCAGTGCAATGTCGCGGCAGCGATGTGCAGCGCGCCGATCGATCCCGGGACGGTCTGGAGCTTTCCGGCGTCTCCGGGCGAGGACATCTCGTGGATCAATGCGGGCACGATCTACAGCTTGAATACGCGACCTGCGGCGGACTACGGGGAGGACTGGGAACGCTGGCTAGACAGCAATGACTTGCAGCCGGACGCCAGCCTTGCCGATGTGATCTGCGATCGGATTGCGGTGACTGCTGGGTGGCCGGATGGGCAGCGCGCGACGTTGGAGGAAGCGGGGGCTGGTGAATACTCGGTCATGGACGATGATCGAGCGCCAATCGGTCCACTCCAGGAGGGAGTGGACTGCCTGCGAATACGCGAGCTCCACCGCGCATTCTTGGATGGTAGCGCGCTGACATGGCTCGGTGGAGAGGCCACCTTCGCGGCGGCAAGAGGCGAGCCGATCGCCGCGGTAGCCGCTCCGAGGATGCCGAGCGAGTATTTGGATCAGGGTGTGCCGGCCAGCGTCGATCGCTATGAGGCGATTCGATGGGAAGACCTCCAAACTTCCCATGACCAGGTGGAGCCGGGCGAGGTCATCACTCGAAGCTACGCCGTCCCGGGCGTCTACACGAGGACGCCGGAGGGTCGCAACAGCGTGGTTTGGATCATGAATGCGGGCACCGAGTGCGCGACGCTTCGATTCGAAGGCCACGGCACCGGCTCGGGTCAGCTAAACCCCTCGCAAACAATGGTTCTCCCCGCGGGAGGCGCGCGGTTGATCGCCCTGGACCAGTTCTGGAGCACGCCAGATCCGATTACATTGCGGGTGTCCAGCAACCAGCCTCTGGCCGTGGTGGGAACCAACTTCGGCTACGCGACCTCGGCATCCTGGCCGGCCCTCTCAGAGCATTGGGGCCTGACGAGCTGGGCCCTGCCGCGCGCCTTCCAGGAACCCAAGCCCATCCCCGGCGGCGGGGCCGAGCTCTTCGTGGCCCGGCGGGTCGGGTTGGGCGGGCCGGCGGATGCGGCCAAGGGGCGCGAGACGAACATCAGCGTCTTCAACAGCAGTGCCGCCGAGCAAGCGCAGGTCAAGATCGATACGCAGGCCGAGGGCAAGCCCTTGCGCAGCGTGACGGTGCTGATCGATCCCTTGGTCCAGAACGTCTATCAGCTGGGCTTCGGGCTCGGTGACGATGGCGGGCCCGGCTGGGCGCGCTTCACGCCGGTGGAGGATCTGGAGGGGCTGGTGCAGGCGGTGCTGCCGGCCTTCGAGAGCTTCCGCATGGCCACCGACGTGCCGGCGGCCAGCGAGGTCTGGGCGGCGCCGGCCTGGCCGGTGGATCTGATGACCGAGGACCAGGCGGAGGATGCCGAGGTGAGGGGCGCGGGGGCCATCGCGCTGCCGGATCTGGCGGGGCCGGCCTTGGGGCCGGCCTCCGGCATCGAGCTGCCGCTGGCTTCGCCACTGAACATCACCCAGACGATGCAGATCACCGATAGCCTGACCACGCGGATCGCGATCCAGAACCTGGATCGGCGCGAGGCGCGGGTGGCGGTGGATGTCTACGGCGGCGCCTGCGGCTTCCTGGGCAGCGCCGAGCATGCGATCGAGAGCCGTCAGACGCTGACCCTGCGCGTCGGCGATCTGCCGGGGGCGGCCTACGGGCCCAACGCGGCGATGGTTCGGGTGCTGGCCGGCCAGGTGGCGGCCCTGGTCGAGACCGCGCGCGAGGAGCCGATGGCCATCGACGCGCAGCCCGACCTCAGCACGGCCTACCTGGGCATTCCGCTGCGCCGGGCGGTCCCCCCGCCCAGCCTGGAGCCGGCACTCCTGACCGTCGCGCCGGAGCGCATCGAATTGCCGGAGCCCAGCCAGCCGGTGAGCCGAAGCCTCGCCATCGGGGACGAGCTGGAGAGCGGGCGCTGCCTGAGCTACGCCGCGGAGACCGACTCCGACTGGCTGCGCGTCGAGCCGGCGCGCGGCGTCTTCCCCTCGCAGGCGCGGCTGTGGATCGATCCGGAGCACTTCGGCGAGGGCGACGGGCCCTTGGTCGGCGTGGTGACGATCCGGGCGCTCGAGTCGAGTGTCCTCAGCAGCCCGCGCACGGTGCGGGTGGTCGTCGATCGGGGCGGCGGGGATGCCGTGCCCACCATCCACCTGCCGCTGCTCTTGCGGGGCGGCCGCATTGATCGCTGAGGCGCATCGCGAGCCGGATGTCGTCGCGAGCCCGGGGAGTCCGCGGGATCATGATTGGCTGGATCCCTCAGGCATCGGACGGCGGTTCCTGAGACTCGGCTTCGACACTTCGGGATTCAAGCGAAGCGGGCGACCGGGCAACGTCCTTGCTGGCCCGGATCCCGGGAAGGTCCTCATCTTCGATGGTTCCTCGGCCGCGCGCCGTGCCATCCCATGCGGCGGACTGCTCGACCATGAAGGCGATCGGTGATGAGAGTCCCACGAAGAGACCGAAGAGGGTCGACACGTCGATCATGCCCGACATGCGATCCGCGATCCAGGGAACCACGGGCATGCCGACCACGGCCAGCGCGCCAGCCCAAGCGAGGAGCCGGCCCGGACCGCGCTGCGGAAGTGGTATCAGCGGTTGCAGCAGCAGCATGCTGGCCATGAAGCCTCCGCTCATCCCGAACCGGACCCCGAAGATGAGCATGGCCCACACGATCTGACTCCAGGCATCGTTGATGACATTCCACCTGGCATCGTTGAACACCAGCATCGTCAAAGCCACGCTGAGGCCCGTGCCCAGGAATCCGGCGAGCAGCCCCGCCGTCACGGTCACGGCCTGGCTCGGTGGTCGTTTCATGAGTTGCTCCTCGATCCGGTCGACAGGCGCCTCGAGCGCTCCCCGAAGTCGCGCCAAGGGTCGTCCTTCTGGCCCAGCCGGCAGAAGATGTTGTCGATGCGGTAGCGGCGCGGGTCGATCTCGGGATCGTCCAGCTCGGACCAATCGAGCGGGGTAGCACGGGCGCGCCAGGCAGGGCGCGCGAGCCGGTGATCATCACGAAGGGCCGCATGGTCAGCGGGTGATCCCGCATGTACGGCAGCATTGTCTCGGCGATGCGCGCTTAGTAGTCGATCACGTCGCCCTTGCTCAGACCCGCATCGGGAAATAGGGCTTTGTCGATGCTCGAGATCTCGAAGCTCCGGTCGCCGATCTGTGGCCGCTGGTCCGCCATCGAAGCCCCTCCTCCTATCCTGTCGACGCTGCGTGGTTGTCGGCAATCTGTGTTGCACCATGTGGTATCGACCAGTGTACGTCAATGACACACGGGCCGGGTCGACGCGAATTGCGCTAGGTCTTGGGTGTGAACGACCGCGAAGCGGCGCTCCTACAGACGGTCATGAGCGTCCTCTCGGCATGCGATTGTTTCGTGACTAGCCGGCAGCCTCAGCGGATTGCGTAGGGTATATGGATCGCCGTGGCAAGACGGTCGAGAGGCGCGCAGCGTCGCACGAAGAGGCCGCCGTCCAGGGCGAAGCGGAGATCGCCCGTAGCCAGATCGAGGTCGATCGCGTGGATCCTGGACTTGCCCACCCCTTCGATCTGCTCCCACTCGCCCGCCGCCGAGAGCCGGCCGATGCTCGTCGACCCGAACCAGACGTCGCCCGTGGCAGGATCGACTTCGACGACGTGAGCGTAGAATGGGTCACCATCGTCTTCGAAGACGTGCTTTGTCCACTCGCCATTTCGGTCGAGCCGGAAGGTCCCGCCGCCTCCGTTGGCGAACCATACGTCGCCCTTGACCGGATCGACCGCAATGTCGTCGACATCCAGGTACAGGAGGCTGTTGTCGCGATCGAAACTCGCCCAGTTTCCGTTCCGGTCCCGGCGACTGGCCCCTGCGGACGTCGCGAACCAGACATCACCGGACTCCTCGTCTACCGCGATGGCTCGAACCCATTCCGCGCCCAGACCCTCCGCCATGCCAAAGCGCTGCCAGCTTCCGTCTGCCGACCGTCGGCTCGCGCCACTCCGAGTGCCGAACCAGACGGCCCCGGTATCGGGCTCGATCGCGATCGCATGCACCTCATCGCCCAACAAGCCTAGCTCGCCGGTGTAGTGCGCCCAGCGGCCCTGGGCATCGAGGCGGCTAGCGCCTCCCTCGGTACCGAACCAGGTGTCGCCACGCTTGCGGTCGACGGCGATCGCACGAACATGCGGTGCCACGAGGCCTTCGGCCACCCCGTAAGTCCAGCGCCGCCCATCCGGCAGGATTCGGATTGCGCCATGTCTGGTCGCCAACCAGGTGACGTCGGTGCGCGGATCGAAGGCCACATCGTTCGGCCATGCGCTGCGCAGGCCTCCCGGGATCAAGCTGCGCCAGCGTCCGTCGACGCCCTGCTCTGCGATGCCGCCATTGGGTCGGTCGGCCTCACCGGCCTCGTAGAGTCCGTGGACGCCGATCCAGCGCTGGCCCGACTTGGGATCGCTGGTCACCGCGGTGAAGATGTCCCCGTCGAAGCCCTCGATCCACTTCGAGTGCTGCCACTCGTCGTTAGATCCAAGTCGAGTCCATCCTCCATCGCCGACGATCCAGACTTCATCGCGGCCTTCGTCGATGTCGATGGCCAGGTAGTAGACAGCGGTCTTCTCCGCCTCGAACTCCGGATAGGTCGTCCAGTGGCCGTCCACGCCATGGCGCATAACGCTGCTGCCAGCGAACCAGACATCATCGTTCCGGGAGTCGATGGCGATATCGAATACGTGGCCCGCGCTTCTGCTTTCCGGCTCGGTGAAGATGGTCCACTCCCCCTCGGCCGAAAGGCGACGCACCGAGCTGTCGGTACCTTCTAGAGCGATCCACAGATCGCCGGTGTGAGGATGGAGTTCCACGCTCTCGATATGGTGTCCGGGCAACATGATCTCGAAGCGCGCATCCGCTTGCAGAGCAGCTCGATGGACGAGGCCATTGCCGGTGGCAATCCAGAGATCGCCGGTGAGGACATCGACGGCGATGTCGCGAGCGCTGGCGCCTCCGTCGTAGGGATCTGGCATCTCATAGCTGGCCCACTGGCCCTGGGCATCGAGCCGGCTCAGACCGTCCAAGGTTCCAAACCACGTGTCGCCCCGAACCGGATCGACGGCGATGGACAGCACATGAAGGTTCACGAGGCCGTCGAGGGTCGTGTAGACCTGGGGCTCGCTGCCGTCCATGGGCCAGGCCACCGCGCCGCCGTAGGTGCCCACCCACAGCCTCTCCGTGCGCGGATCGTAGGCCAGGGCTCGGACGCGACGGGTCGAGGTAAGCGCCTCCCAATGGCCGGCGCATTCGTTCTCGAGGCTGCGTGCGTCTCGATTCGGCGCTTGCCCATGCGCTGGTTCGGAGCGCAGCGCAGCGACCGGACTGGCGCCTGGTGTCGGGATCGTCTCGCCACGCATGGCCCACGAAAGGAACAGGCAAGCGCCGAGGCTCGCGCAGAGGATGGACGACGAGAACAGCCGGCTCATGAACTGACTCCTTTCTAGCCGATGCGCCTTGTGGTGTTGGCCGATGGTGCGCACCGACCAACCCACGGCCTGATGGTCGTTGCCTGGCTGGTACGGCTCCCGCCGGGGCCCGGCCGCGATTCGACGGCCGGGCCCCGTGAGGAGGATGAAGGCTCAGCGCCAGGCGATCGGCAAGTAGATCGCTCGTTCCGGGCGGTCGCCGGGCACGCGCAAGACGTAAACTACGCCGCCCTGCTCCTGCCAGAGGCCGTCCTCGTCGCGCACCAGCTGCGCGATCTCGACATCGAAGCGCTGTTTGGACGCTTGATCCAGGCCATCGGCCATCGCCAGGGGATCGGCCGCGTCGAGGCTATAGCGCAGGCCCAGCTCGACCGACTGGTGCGGGGCGAGCGTCAGGCCCTCGATCCAGGCACCACCGGGATCCTGCACGATCACGCCCGAGCCGTCGGGAGCGATGAGGAAGCCGCGCCCGGGACCTCCCTGCGCCTTCCAACGATCACCGATCGCCGCCGGCATGTCCAGGTCCAGCCGGCCGGCCTCGAAAAAGCCGGCCTCGGCCTGGCCCTCCACCGGTCGGATGCGCACCGCCAGCTCCTGCTCCGCATCCGAGAGGTTGCGCAGGATCACGGGATGGCGCTGGCCGGACCCACCGACGAGCAGCCCCTCGACCTGCACGTTGCGCCAGGCGATGTTGCTGTTGTGGCGCGTGTTGTGGGCCACATCGGTGGTCTCGCCCCAGATGGCGTCGGGCGCATTCGCCTCGATCCGCGCCAGCAGGCAGGCGTGCAGATCTAGGGCCGGCGACGGATCCGGTGCCACCCAGGGCAGCCCGATCACCGTCGACTGGCCGGGATCGAGGTGGATCTCCTCGGTCTTGTCCAGCTCGGTCCAGTCGCCGTGGGTCGTACCGGGTTCGCTGCCCGGCATCGTGTTCCAGCCCAGCCCCAAGGCCGCCTTGGCCCAGTAGGCGTGCAGGGTGCCGGTGGCCGGCATCTGGCCGATGTTCTCGACGCGGACGCAGACGGTGATCGGAAGCCCACTCGACAAGGGAGTCTGGGGCTCGGTCTCGGCGCAAGCCGCATGGGGATCCTGCGGATCGTAGAAGGTGTTGCGCACCCAGATCGCGCGGCTCTGCCACAAGGGCTGGCCGTTCATGCCCCAGTCGGGCTCGAGGCCGGTGTCCAGATCCGTGTTCGGATCCGCGGTGTAGGGCGTATCGTCGATCCAGAGATCGGGCCGGGGCTGGCCGATGAAGGCCCAGGGCGGGGGATCGTCCAGGTCCGACGTGCCCTTGGGCGGCATCGGACCGCAGTCGTAGTACAGGCGCAGCTCGAGGGCGTCGATACGGCCGTCGTCCTGCACGTAGATGTCCAGCCGGCCGGTCTGGTTCATGGCCGCCAAGAGCGAGTAGGACTGGCCCAGGTCTCGGGCCAGGACCGGGGTCTGATTCTGGCCGCCCAGCCAGTTGTTGGCCAGCCACCAATTGATCCGGGCCGCCGGACCGGCGCCGGCCACCAGCGCCGAGATGGTGTCGTTGCTCCCGCCCTGCGTGCCGTGCATCACCAGCTCGAAGGCTCGGATGTGCATGCCAGGCCGCTGGAGACCGACGAAGCTGTCGGCGAAGACCCGATCGGAGGTCCCATCGCCATAGTCCTTGAGTGCCGGGAACTGACCGTCGGCGAGGAACTGCAGCAGCTCGGGGCTGGGCTGGGCGCCCGAATCCCGGGCCCGATCGACCCACTCTCCACAGCAGGCGTGATAGGTGCGCAGGCGGAGGCTGTAGATCGTGCTGTCGTCCTGGGTGTAGACGTCCAGCCGGCCGCTGGCGTTCATCGCACCGAGCACCGCCGGGTCGTCGACCAAGAGGTCGAAGCTCTGGGCCGGCAAGCCCGGCGACCAGGCGTATCCCAGGTTGGGGCTGGACTGGCTGGCATCGTAGAACCACATCTGCTGAGGCGGCGTCTGCCCACCGGCCACCAGGGTGAAGATGGCATCATTGGTGGAGCCCGAGGTCGTCGGCTGCGCGCGCACGCTCAACACGGCAGCCGTGATCCGCGTGCCGGGAATCCCAAGACCCTGGAAGCTGTGCCCCACCGCACGGTCACCGGTCGGGTCGCCGAAGCCCTTGCGGCTGGCGGGTACCAGGCCGATGGTGGTCAGGTGGGCGTCCAGCTCGGCACCGACCTGGCTGGTGGGCGCAGCATGTGTCACCCAGCTCTCGCAGCAGACGTAGCGCAAGCGCAGCATCATGCGCAGGACCGTGGTGTCGTCCTGCACCCAGACATCGAGTCGACCATCGTCCTCGAGTGCCTGCATCAGCGCCGCGCTCTCGTCGTGGAGGTCGATGACGATGCTCTGGCCCGGGTCGCCGGCGCCCCAGGGTTTCCCCTGGCCCGGGAGGCCGCTGCCGGAGTCGAAGTACCATCCGATGCGCGGGCTAACGGCCCAGCTGCCTCGCGCCACCAGGATGTGGAAGGCGTCGTTGTAGGCATCCCAGCCACCCGGTTCGGCCGCGATCGTAAGCGTGGCCTCGGCGATGCGCATGCCGGGGCGCTGCAGGCCGGTGAAGGAATGGGCCACAACGCGATCGGTCGCCGGGTCGCCGAGGTCCTTGAGCTTGCCCGGGCCGATCCCGATCTGGCCGAGCAGGGCCGTCAGGGTCGCATCCGGCTGGGCTTGGGAAACGGGGATCTCGACGGTCTCCTCGCAGGGGATGGCCATGCGTTCGGCGCTGGCCAGCCAGCCGCTAGCGCCGTAGCCGCCGGCGGCCAAGAGGCTGCCGTCGTGCAGGAGGGTGGTCGTGTGCAGCCGGCGCGCCTCGTTGAGCGCGGGGCCGGCCGACCAGCTGTCGGCGGCCGGGTCGTAGACCTCGGTCGAGGCCAGCGGACTGTTCTTGTCGCCGCCGACGATCAGGATCCGGCCGTCGGG
>CAZJWJ010000017.1:20763-67090 GCA_964549495.1 uncultured Anaerolineales bacterium
TCGGGCAGCAAGGTGGCCGTGTGATGCCGGCGCGGGCCGGCCATCGGCGCCGTCTCGACCACCGCGTGGCTCTGCGGATCGTAGCGCTCGGCCTTGGGCGGGAATCCGTCTCCGCCGCCACCGTCACCACCGACCAGCAGGACCTCGCCGCCGGGCAGCAGAGTGGCGCTGTGGAAGCCGCGAGGCGTGTGTAGCTGGGCCACCTCGCTCGCGTTGCCCTGCGCGTCGACGAGTTCGATGCTGGTGAGCCGGCCGCCGGCTCCGGCGCCGCCGGCCACCAGCAGCCTGCCGTCACGCAGACGCGTGGTCGTATGGTACTCGCGCGCGACGTCGAGCGTGCCCACCGACGTCCAGCTGTCCGCCACCGGATCGTAGACCTCGATGGCGTCCAGGAAGCCCGGGTTGCCGCCGCCGATGACCATCACCCGGCCGTCGGCCAACAGGGTCGCGGTGTGGAAGGCGCGCGGCGTGTTCATCGCGGCCGTGGCGGTCAGGCTGTCATCGGCGGGATCGAAGATCACCGCTTCGGGTGGAAAGGGCTGGCCCATGCCACCGTCACCGCCGGCGATCAGCACCCGGCCGTCCGGCAGGAGCGTGGCCGTATGGCCTCGTCGCGGAGGCCGCAGGCTGACCAGGGCCTCCCAGGTCTCGTCGACCGGATCGTAGCGCTCGATCGAGCCCTCGGCCGGATCGGCGGTGGCGTTGCCGCCCGCCGCGATCGCCAGCACGCTGCCATCGGGCAAGAGCGTGGCGCTGTGTCCACCCCGCGCGGTGTCCATCGAGCCCGTGGGCTGCCATGGGCTGAGGGGCACCTGGTGGGGTGCTGCATGAGTCGGGTCGCCGGCAGTGAAAGTGACCGACCACAACAGGAGCAGCAGGGTCAGCTGCCGCGTCGTTCGAGTCCATCGTCCATTCTCGCGATCCATCTCCATCCTCCTCTGTCCCTCTCGGGCCATGCTCGCGTCTCCCGATGCCTTTTGCACCGGCCCGGTCGCCATGACCGGGATCCTCACCGACAGTCTAACCGCCGGCCCGTTCCCTCCGCGTTCCCTGGCCGTTCCCACCCATCTCCCGCAAGTAGCCGGCGCAGCCGATCGTCCACCGCTTAGCGGCGGACCGCCGGCCCTTCCGCCAGCGCCTTCCCTCCCTCGCGGCATGCGCGGAGGTTCGACGCGCAACCGGCGGGCTGGCATCATGGCCCCCGGAGTAAAAGCAGCCGATTCGATTTCGAGCGCGAGACCATGGAGGCCCCGACGTGGCGGAGCGATGGGTATACCGGTTCGAGGACGTCGCCGAGGCCGAGGAGGCCGTCGGCGGTGAGTGGGAGGCGGTGCGGGCGCTCTTGGGCGGCAAGGGCGCCAACCTGGCCGAGATGACGCGGGCCGGCGTGCCGGTGCCGCCGGGCTTCAGCCTGACCACCGAGGCCTGCAAGGCCTTCCTGGACGAGGGTGGTGCGCTACCCGACGGGCTCTGGGAGCAGGTGCTCGAGTCGGTGAAGTCGGTCGAGGACGCCACTGGCAAGGGTTTCGGCGACCCGGAGAATCCCCTGCTCGTCTCCTGCCGTTCGGGCGCCAAGGTCTCGATGCCCGGCATGATGGACACGGTGCTGAACATCGGCCTGAACCGCGAGACGGCGGCCGGCATGATCGAAGGCGGCGGCGACGCGCGCTTCGTCTACGACCTCTACCGGCGCCTGCTCCAGATGTACGGCTCGGTGGTGATGGGCATCGACGACGAGCTCTTCGAGAACGCCATCCAGGAGGTCAAGAACGAGCGCGGTCTGCGCGACGACACCGATCTCGGGGCCGAGGACTGGCAGGGGCTCTGCGATCGCTTCGAGTCGGGCATCGAGAGGCTGGCCGGCCGGCCCTTCCCCGCCGAGCCGCTCGAGCAGCTGCTCCTGGCCATCGAGGCCGTCTTCCGCAGCTGGAACGGCCGGCGGGCGGTGGACTACCGCAGGGCGGCCGGCATCCCGGACGATCTGGGCACGGCGGTCAACATCCAGACCATGGTCTTCGGCAACCTGGACGCGCGCTCCGGCACGGGCGTGGCCTTCACCCGCGACCCGGCCACCGGCGAGAAGCTGCTCTACGGCGACTACCTGCTGAACGCCCAAGGCGAGGACGTGGTGGCCGGCATCCGCAACACCAAGCCCATCGCCCAACTGGCCGAAGACCTGCCGGAGGTCTTCGAGGACTTCCGGGCCATCTGCGACCAGCTGGAGGCGCATTACCGCGAGATGCAGGACGTCGAGTTCACCATCGAGCGCGGCCAGCTGTGGATGCTGCAGACCCGCGACGGCAAGCGCACGGCGCGGGCGGCGGTGCGCATCGCGGTCGAGATGGCCGAGGAAGGGTTGATCGAGAAGGCCGAGGCGGTGGGGCGGGTGCAGCCCGAGCACATCGACTTCTTCTTGCATCCGCAGTTCGACCTGGAGGATCGGAGGCGGGCCGAGGCGAGCGGCCGGCGCCTGGCGGCGGGCGTCAACGCCTCGCCCGGCGCGGCGGTGGGCGAGGCGGTCTTCGACGCGGATCGAGCCGAGGAGTGGGGCAAGTCGGGGCGCGACGTGATCATGGTTCGGGTCGAGACCAAGCCGGACGACGTGCACGGCATGCTGGCCTCCAAGGCCATCCTGACCAGCCGCGGCGGGGCCACCAGCCACGCGGCGGTGGTGGCGCGGCAGTTCGGGGTGCCGGCCGTCTGCGGCGCCGAGGCGCTGCACGTGGACGTCCACGCCCGCCGTTTCACGGTGGGCGACGTGACGGTCGAGGAGGGCGACATCCTGTCGGTGGACGGCACGACCGGCGAGGTCTTCGCCGGCGAGATCGAGCGCGTGATGCCCGAGATGGACGACCCGCACCTGAGCACATTGCTCTCCTGGGCCGACGAGATCCGCCAGCTGGGCGTCTGGGCCAATGCAGACAACGGGCCGGACGCCTCGCGGGCTCGGGGCTTCGGCGCCGAGGGCATCGGCCTCTGCCGCACCGAGCACATGTTCTTCGAGACCGACCGGCTGCCCATCGTGCGGCGCATGATCATGGCCGGCGAGGACCAGGCGGTGCGCGACACGGCCCTGGCCGAGCTCCTCCCGATCCAGGAGCGCGACTTCCGCGAGGTGCTGGAGGCCATGGCCGGCCTGCCGGTCATCGTACGCCTGATCGACCCGCCCCTGCACGAGTTCCTGCCCTCGCGCGACGAGCTGATCGCCGATTTGGCCCGCGCCGAGGCCCTGGGCCAGTCAGGCGAAGCGGTCGATGCGCTGCGCCAGCAGCTGGCGCGGGTCGAGGAGCTGCACGAGTCCAACCCCATGCTCGGGCTGCGCGGCGTGCGCCTGGGCATGATGTTCCCGGGCATCGTGGCCATGCAGGTGCGGGCCCTGCTCGAGGCGGCCTGCGCGCTGGACGCCGCGGGCGTCGAGGTGCGGCCCGAGATCATGATCCCGCTCTCGACCCATCTCAACGAGCTCTCGGCCATGCGAGAGGTGGTCGAGGCCACGGCCGAGGCGGTCTTCGAGGAGACCGGCCGCAGCGTGGACTACAAGTACGGCACGATGATCGAGATCCCGCGCGCGGCCCTGGTGGCCGACCAGCTGGCCAGCGAATGCGAGTTCTTCAGCTTCGGCACCAACGACCTGACCCAGACGGGATACGGCATCAGCCGCGACGACGCCGAGCAGCGCTTCCTCCTGGCTTATGTCGAGCGCGGGGTGCTGCCGGCCAACCCCTTCCAGACCCTCGACCAGGAGGGCATCGGCCAGCTGGTGGCCATGGCGGTCCAGCGCGGGCGCGCCACCCGGCCGGGCATGCACATGGGCGTCTGCGGCGAGCACGGCGGCGACCCCGCCTCCATCCGCTTCTTCCACGGCGCCGGCCTGGACTACGTCAGCTGCTCACCCTTCCGCGTGCCCGTCGCCCGCCTGGCCGCGGCCCACGCGGCGCTGGAGGAGGCCCGCCGGGAGGAGGACGAGGCGTGATCCTGCCCGACACCCCGCGCCGATTCACGGTCGAGGAGTACCTGCTCATCGAACGCGCCGCGGAGGCCAAGAGCGAGTACATCGACGGCCAGATCTTCGCCATGACCGGCGCCAGCCGTTCGCACAACCTGATCGCGGGCAATGCGTCCGGCGCCTTGCGAGATTCGCTGCGGGGCGGACCCTGCGAAGTCTACCAGAGCGACATGCGGGTGGAGGTCGCCGACACCGGGCTCTACGCCTACCCGGACGTCACCGTGGCCTGCCCGCCCATCGACTGGTCCGACGATCGCACGGACATGCTGCGCAATCCGGTGCTGATCATCGAGGTGCTCTCGCCCAGCACGGCCGGTTACGACCGCGGCGAGAAGTTCCTGCGCTACCAGCGCTTGCCCAGCCTGATGCACTACCTGCTGGTCGAGCAGTCGATCTGCCGCGTCGAGCATTTCCGCCGGCACGAGCAAGGCTGGCTGCTGGAGTCGCACGAGGACCTCGACGACAGGATCGTGCTCGATGCCCTCGATGTCCGACTCGACCTGCGCACCGTTTACGAGCGAGTGCTCTGATCGAAGTCCATTGTGCCATCGGCTATCATGGGATCATGGATCGACCCTTGCAACCCAGTAGCGAGCGCGATCGGGAATCTCGGGCCGAGTTGCCGTCGTTTCTGGCACCTTGCTTCCACGACTACGACCTGTCGAGTTTGGATGCGGCGGCGGACTCGCACTTCGTGATCGAACGGGTCTTGGCCACGGGCGATCGCAATGCGGTTCGTTGGCTGGTGCGGCACTACGACGAGAACGAGCTGCGCCAGGTGCTGAGAAGCCGAGGTAGCCGTCGGCTCGACCCCAGGCGACTCGCGCTTTGGTGCCTACTGCTGGACGTCGAGGAACCGGTCGCACCTCCGTGGGCGGAAGCGCGCGCACAGCTCTGGCCAGGCGATGGTTGATCCTTCGCGGGTCCTGAACCCGGCCGGCCAAGCCGTATTGGCGCGGCTCGGTCCCTCCGGCGCCGGCAACGGCTTCTGTCTGGCCGGCGGCACGGCTCTCGCCCTCCGACTCGGTCACCGCGTCTCGGTCGACTTCGATCTGTTCTCGGCGGACAATCCACTGCAGCAAGGTGAACGGGATGCGATTCTCGAGCAGTTGGGGTCGGCCTTCGACGAGGTCCGCAGCATCGAAGCGCGAGATGGGACTTTGATCGCTCGCTGCGATGGCGTCGACGTCAGCTTCTTCGCCTACCGCTACGATCTGCTCGAGCCGACCGACTCCGCCTTCGGCCTGCAGCTGGCATCCCTCTCCGACATCGCGGCCATGAAGATCTCGGCGATCATCGGCCGAGGCAGCCGCAAGGACTTCATCGACCTTCACGTACTGATGCAGCACGCACCCCTGGATGCCTGGATCACCGCCGCCGAGCGGAAGTTCCCCGCGGTCGACGAGCTGCGCGCGATGTCCTTGCGCGCTCTGGTCTACTTCGAAGACGCGGAGCCCGAGCCGATGCCGAAGATGAACATCGAGCTGGACTGGCAAGAGGTGAAGGCCGGCCTGCGGAACGAGGTTCGATCGTTGGGCAGTCGATACTACGGTTTGTCGTGATCACGGTCGGGATGCGATCGCCGTGGGCTCACCGACTCGAGCGTTGGTGATTTACCAGCGCATCCTTCCCTAGCACCGGCCACCGCTCGAACTCGGGCCCGCGCCTGACCGCAAGCGCTCGATCTCTGCCCGAAGTCTCGCAATCTCGGCCTCGTTCTCGGACACGCTGCGCATCGCTTCCCGCGCGCCGAGCAGTCGCTCCCCCGTCGCGGCATCGTAGACGCGCAGCTGATTGCCGTCTACCTGGAATCGCAGCCCCAGCGCCGGACTGACGACGGCGCCATCGGGTTCCGGCTCGATGGGCTCGTAGCGCCCGTCGACGAGGCCATGGCCGACCAGCGCATCGTCGAGGTAGTCCCGCTCAGGATCGAAGAGGAAGTACTCGTCCACGCCCAACTGCGCGCAACGCTGCTTCTTGGCTCCCAAATCCTCGCGCCAGGTGGCCCTGGACGAGACCTCGAAGACCACGTTCGGCGGCCGGCCTTCCTCCCAGACCTTGTAGACCCGCCGCGGGCCGGGCACGATGCCGAAGACGACGTAGACATCGGGCGAGAAGCGCTTCCGCGGATCCCCTTCGACGTAGTAGACCAGGTTGTTGCTGGCCACGTACACATCGTCCCGATCCCGATAGCGGTGCTGCAGCTGGTAGGCCAGATCGGCCATGGCATGCCAGTGAACATCGGTCTCGGCCATGGGCTTACCGTCGGACTCCGGGTAGTGCACCGCCTTCCCGCGTCTCGAGGTTCGGGCTTTCTCCAAGGCCCCCATCGTCCCGTCTCCATTCCTGCGATCGACCGATCCGACCCTCCGATTCTAGCATGGGCTCACCCTAGCCTCCGGCCTGCCATTGAGAACCACCATGCTATGGGACGAACCGATTCACCTACCAGGGTTTAGAGGACCCGATCGCGACAAGTCTGCGACATCGATGCGTCAGCTCTTCCGCGATCGAGTCGATGCAGACCCTATCGCAGACGATGCATGACTTGCAAGCGCCTAGCATTTACTGCGGTACTGCCCCAGCCCTACCCTTCCGGACCCACTCGAGACGGAGATCCGACTTGGTCCTCGTTCCGACGCACCCTCTTCCAAAACAGGAAGCCGAACGCGAAGAGCGCAAGGAGGAGATCCCATCGGTGAATCTTGATCCACGGCACGCTGCCCCGGCCGAGCACCGCCAAGACGTCTCGGCCTTCTTGCGAGGCCTGACCCAGGTGGCTGAAAGGCCTTGTGCCGAAACAATAGTCAGCGGACAGGCCTTCACCCTGTCCGGCGGGGTGCTCGTCAGCGAATACGAGGTAGCGCACTCCAGGTTCGAAATCGTCGTATCCGCACGTTTCCTCCCCGAGCCAGACCAGCTCCACTTGGGCACCGACCTGCCCTTTCCAGACCCGGTCGACACCGAACACGTATGGATCCATACCGCTGAACGGATCTCGGTCTCGCCCGAAGAACCTGCCGAGAAGCATCGAGGTCGGCTTCAATCGGCCGGCGAAGACCAGTTTCGACAGCTCGAGTCCGTCTTCGGGACTCGAGATCGAACATTCGCAGGCATCGGCCGTAGCACCTTGCAAGGCGGTCAAGGCTATCGCGAGAGCCCCGATCAGGACCCATCGACGGAAGGGCCAGCGAGGGTGCCGTGAGCCCGTATCCGATGAAGTCATCTCGAAACTCCCCTCCTCGATCAACGCGCGATCAGCGAGCGCAGGCTCTGGTCGACGGCCGGTCGAGCTCACGAGCGATGACGAGCCGACCACTTCGTCCGCGCCCGTCGCCTTCTCGCGATCAACCAGGCCAAGACGAACGACGCCACAAAACACGACTTCGTGGTCCTCCATGGCTTCCTCTATCGACGGCATGCCACGATCACAGGCATTGGCCACTCGAAGATCGGTGAGCGTGAGAAGAAGGAAGAGCATCGCAGGAATCAGCAAGAAGTGCACCGCCCGATCACCATTCTGCCAAGACCTGTCCGGTGCCCTCGACGATCTCCGTTTCTAGGCGTTCTTGCCGCCGGCCATGAAGCGCTTGACGGCCTTCACGTGGGCATCGGCGGCCCATAGGTCGGGAAAGAGGTCACGCTCGCGCTGCAGGGCCTCGGCGTAGGGCAGCTCGCGGCCGGCGTCCAGGATGGACTTGACGGCGCGGACGGTGGCCGGGTCGGAGGCGGCGATGTCCTCGGCCAGGGCCTGGGCGGTGGCCAGGGCGCTGCGAGGGACGGTGACGTGGCTGACCAGGCCCAGGTTCAGAAGCTCGGAGCTGGTGTAGGGGCGGGCCGAGAGGAGCATCTGGGCGGCGCGAGCGTGGCCGACCAGGCGCAGGAGGCGCTGGCCGGCCCCCCAGCCGGGCACCAGGCCCAGCTTGAGGTGGACCAGGCCGAACTTGACGTCCTCGCTGACCACCCG
Organism: uncultured Anaerolineales bacterium; assembly: GCA_964549495.1. GTDB lineage: Bacteria > Chloroflexota > Anaerolineae > Epilineales > Epilineaceae > JACKBJ01. Next base: position 28,737 of record CAZJWJ010000017.1, read on the forward strand.
CAGGTCGCAGGCCAGGGCGATCTCGCTGCCGCCGCCCAGGGCATAGCCGTCCACCGCGGCGATGCTGGGGATGGGCAGCTGCTCCAGATCGCGCAGGGCATCGCCCATCACCCGCGCCAGCTTGGCGCCCTCCTCGCGGCCCAGGCGGGTGTGCAGGGCGTGCTGGTCGCCTCCGGAGCAGAAGGCCCGGCCGCCGGCGCCGGTGAGGATCAGCACCCGAGGCGCAGCGGTCGGGTCCTCGGCGGCGCAGCGGCGGCCGATGTCCTGGACGGCGGCGGCGAACTGCTCCATGGCCGGCCAGTCCAGCGCGTTGAGCCGCTCGGGCCGGTTGAAGGTGATGCGGCTGATGCCGGTCTCGGCGTGATCGACCAAGATGGGATCGTCGCCATTGCCGTGATCGCCCCGCCGGGTCTCGCGGATGGAACTCATGCTCGGGTCTCCTCGAGGAAGTGTTCGATGCCGGCCCGGTCGCTGGACCAAGGGGCGCTGGGCGCCATGGTCATGCGGCAGAGGGCCAAGAGGGCCGTATCGTAGTTGACCCGCCAGCCGGCGAAGTCCAGCCAGGCCTGGTCGAGGTCGGTCACCAGGGGCACGCCCTCGTCGGCCATGCGTTGGCAGGCGAGGTCGAAGTCCTGGCGGCTGATGGAGATCGGGTCCTCCGGGAAGTGGGGGTCGGGGTTGTAGCGCACACCGAAGTAGTCGGCGATGCGGCGCAGGGCGATGTAGCCGGCCCGCAGGCAGAGCTGGGCCTCGACGTCGCGCTGGGGGATGTCGATCAGCGCAAGGCGCAGGGCGGCCGCGTCCAGGACGGCGCCGGCCGCGGTGACCCAGCTGTGGTCGGGCTGCGGCGAGCGAAAGAAGACCAGGGCCGCCAGCGAGGTGTGGCTCTCCTCGATCTCGGCGAACCAGACCTCCCAGCTGGCCCACATCTCGTCCATGCGCTCCCAACGGCCGAGGCGCGCGAAGCGCCGGATCATCTCGATGGCCGTCGGCGGAGAGCCGGCCCGCACCTCCAGCATCGTCACCGCTTCCTCGCGCCGCTGGAAGGCCCCGTACATGGTGGGCAGGTAGGCGATGAGCAGGGCCACCATGATCAAGCCGATGGTCGACTCGGTAAAGGTCAGGATCATCGGCACCAGCCCGTCCACCCGTTCGAAGCCCAGGGTGAAGAGCGAGGAGCCGCTCTCGACGAAGGCGTTGTAGATGGGTCGCACGCCGACGGCCCAGAACATCAGCATGTAGCCGATCAGGATCATCGTCAGCCACGTGGGCAGGAGCATCATCAGACCCACCGGCGCGAAGAAGGCCATCGTCCGGTCGCGTTGGTCGTGGACTGCCGGCGCACCACGGCGTAGAAGACGCGTCGCAAGGCCCCGAAGAGCAAGCGCGTGATCCGGTCGCCGGCGCTGCGCGGCAAGACGAAGGTCCGGATGGCCGAGCGCAGCGCGTAGAGCACCGCCAGCAGGCCGATCAAAAAGACCAGCATGCGCAGCAGGGTCGGGATCAGCGCGGCAAGCTCGAGCGAGAGGGGCGGCATGGCCCCGCATTATCGGGTCGGGCGGTGGTGGGTCAAGTGACAGGCGGCGAGCGAGATCGCGTCGCGAACCTAGGCTATGGGGCGCAGCCCTACCGAACGCTAGTCGGGCAAGGCTTGGATCACGGTCAGTGAACGCGGATTGGCCGGTTGCTCCAGATTGAAAGCCGCCAGACGCCCATCGCCAGACACGAAGATGGCCACGCTGCTAGGGTCGAGCAGATGCAGTCGGGGTGGCGTGGCACCCAGTCGTGTCACGATGCCACTGAGGAAGAATCCTCGCGGCGAAAGCTCGCCATTTCTACCCACAGCAACATAGCGCAGAGCAATGATCTCTCCAGCGCACCGATCACGCTCCAGCGCTACGTCCTCGTAGACCTCGGCGATGACTACCTGTAATCCGTTGGCCGCCACGCTCCAGGCAAACAACGGATGTGATCCAGAAACGCAGAACTCAGCAGACTCGAGCGCCGACTCTGGGCTGGCCTGGCTGGCTTGTCGTCGTTCGCAACACGATCGCCAATCGACACCGTTCCCACCTAGATCGATGGCGGATGCAATCTCGGAGGGCAGGCTAGTAGAGGCCATCTCGACGAATCCAGCCTCGTCCGCACGAAGACTGGAGAGCAGCCAGGAAGCGCCCTCCGGAGCACGCGGGTCGAATCCCACCACATAGATCCATCGCCCGCCGGTCGTCACGGCCGTAGCATGGAACGTCAAGCTCGTCTCTGCAACAACCGAGAAACCTTGTTGCGTGGTATCCAGTAAGGTCAATCGTGACCCATTCCTGAAGTGTTTCCCACCCGAAGGCAGTATGTCGTCCGCCACCATCAACACCCTACCCTGATACATCGCGAGTGATCTGATGTGAATGGGGGCATCACGCCAAGTAGAGACGTGCGGCGCTCGCCATGATGTAGCGTCCATGCGGACGATCCGACTCCGAGAGATGTCTCTCGGTGGGAGCCCCTGTCGCTCGACCTCGCCGCTGTAGCGCGCCGCGATGATCAGATGGCTACCTTGGCCCATCATCTCCATGACCTCGACCTGAAAGCCCTCTCGCTCGAGCATCAGAACATCCGCCACTTGGAGACGTGGACTCAGGTCGCTCGGATCAGAGACATCGATCATGTGGAGTCGCCCAGTCCGCTCGATTGCGAAGAGCATCGTATCGACCACAGCCATGGCGACGATCGATTGCCTCTCGTAGGATCGCGTCGCATCCGGTGCCAGAGTCAGCTGACCGATGGGTACGGGGTCGCGTGGGTCACTGAAATCCAGTACCAACACACTACGGCGGCGCGCCATATACACCCGATCGTCATCAAGCACCAGGACCGAGTACGCCGAGTCGACCTCGAGCTCTGGTCCTGATGGTGCGGCCTCTAACGGATCCAATTCGTGCCACTCCGACCTCGAACTGAGGCCGGTGGACACCACGGTAGCCACAGGCCCGCTGTCTACAGGGCGTGGTGTTCGGTCGAGTAGATGTCTCGTGTCGAACTTGCCAGCACAGGCACTAAGAAGCAAGAGCTGGACGAGGATTGGAGCGTGAGCGGCGGCGCGAGGCAAAGCAAGGCTCTCCAGTTTGGTGAGTCCGATACCCGAGGGTGTTGGCCGGGCACAGTGGCGAGGTGCTTCAGGTTACACGCCGCTGCGCATCTGCTACCGGGCACCAAGCCGCCGATTCTCAGCTGCTCACGTGACGCTTCGATATGCGAACGAGCATTTGCCGCGCATAGGGACACGGCTCGTGCTCAGCCCGCACTCGTCGATCATCACCTTCATGAGGCAGTCGAGATCAGCCGCTCCACAGCCTCCTCTAGCAATGCGCTGACGTGCTCCCGGCTCACCGTTGGAAACCCATCCAGGAACTCATCGAGCGCCTCGCCGGCAATCAAGTAGTCCAGGAACGTCTGAACCGGAATCCGTGTGCCGGCGAATACGGGCGTGCCACCCAAAATCTCGGGCGACCGGGACACGAGCCGTGTTCGCGCATGCATGTCAACCCCCATCGATGCTCGCTGGCTCAACCTCACACCTCGGCATCGGCGTCGGATACCTTCTTCGCGATGCGCCGACGAAAGGCCAAGAGCAGCGCCAGCGCCATGCCGAGTAGGCTGGCCAGGCCCACCCAGTCGCCCCAGTTGGGGTAGCGGGTGGGCACGGAACCGACGGGGGCTTCGGCCAGGAACAAGGCCTCGTCGGCGCCGACCAGATTCTGGCTGGCCACCACGCGGCCGTAGGGATCGATGATCTGGGACAGGCCGTCATCCGAGTGGCGGAAGATCGTCAGACCGTTCTCGATGGCGCGGAAGGCTGCCATCTCGGCATGCAGCTCGGCCGCCGCCGGCCAGATGTAGGCCGGCGAGAGCAGGAGATCGGCCCCGGCCTGGCCGGCCTGCCGCAGCACCGCCGGGTAGTCGGTATCCCAGCAGATCACCGCCGCGATCCGGCCGATGGGCGTATCGACCACCTCGACCTGCTCTGGACCGGGCTCGGTGCCCTCGATCAGGTTGCCGCCGTACTTGACGTGCTCGATCAGGATCTGACCGTCGGGATCAGCCAGGTAGATCTTGTTGACGCTGCGCTCACCCTCCACCGGGTTGGCGATGAAGACGGGCATGGCCAAGTAGACGTCGAGCTCGTCGGCCAGCGCACGTCCCGCCTCGACCAAGGCCTCGACATCGGCCAGCAGGCCCAGGCCGGCCAGCTCGGGCCAGAGCAGGAGTTGCGCGCTCTCGCCGGCGGCCACGCGGGTGGCATCCAGATAGTCAGCATGCCGGGCGCGGGTCTGCTCGACGAAGGCATCGCGGTCCTCGCGCAGCAGCCCCATCATCTCGCCCATCTCGGTGTGCGCGGTCGTGACGCCGACCACGGTCACGTTCTGGCCAATGGATTCGGCCGATGGCGCGGCGGCCAGGCGCATGGCGCCGAGACCCAAAATCAGCAGGAGCGCGAGCGCGAAGCCCGCCACGGGTCTGGCATAGGGTCGATCGTCCTCGTGCTGCCGGATCGCCCAATAGAGCACCGACCCGAACCAGCTGGTCAGAAAGGAGATCCCCCACATACCGGTCCAGGCCGTCATCTGCATCAAGGGCGCCAGCTCATACTGGCTGTAGGCCGAGGCGCCGAAGCTGCCCAGTGGCCCATTGCCCGTCAGCAGGAACTCGAAGGCGGTGGCGGCGCAGGGAAAGACTAGCGTCCAGGCAAAGGATCGCCCTGACTCGGGCACCAGCCAGCGGTCGAGCAGGTAGGGCAGCAGGCCGACCAGGGCGTTGAAAAGCATGAAGATCGGGTAGATCGGCATCGGAAAGGGCGCGACGCCCCTCCAGCCGATCAAGAGCGCCGGGTAGGTGGCCAGGAGCAGGAGCAGCGATCCGCGTCGCAGGGGCAAGCGGTGGACGATGGCGAGGCCCAGGGCTGGAGCCAGCCAGGCCGCTGGCGCGAAGGTCCAGCGCGGACCGAGCAGGACGGTGGCCAGGAAGAGCAAAACGACCCACAGACCGACAGCGTTGCGCGACATGCGATGCCTCCGAGGATGCGCGGTCGAGCCGCCGGGAGGATATCAGGTCGTCAGCTTGTGGACCAACGCTGTCGCCGGCTGCGATCACGCGCACCCAGAGGGCCGGTTCCCGGGCTGGCATCAGGCAGCGGAGAGTCGGCGGAGAGTCGGCGGCGAGGCATCGCTTTGGGAGGGAACCGTTGGCGGGTGGGCGTCGTTGGAATGGGCAAGAACCGCGGGCCGCGCCATCGGCCCATCACCACTGGAGAGGAGCAAACCCATGGCACGCTACATCGAAGGCTACAACGAGCTGGGGCCGCGCATCGAGCTCAACCCGACCGTGACCAACAAGAAGCTGCCGCGCCTGGCCAGCGAGCAGGAAGCCGCCTAGCGCAGCGGTCCGAGCCGAACGCCGCTCGAAACCACGGCCCGAGGCGGTCTCCCTTGCGGAGGCCGCCCCGCTTCGTTGTCTCGAGTGCGAACACCGAGGGCATGGCCTGGAAGTCACCCCGTGGACAACTCGGCGTCGCCACGTGGCGACCTCCACGGTCGCGGGGCGCGACCTGCCCAGTCGCGCCCCGCGACTCTTGTAGCTGCTCAAAGGGACGCGACTGCAACACCGGTGCGATATCTTGGACCTCGCCGCGATCGATGGGATCCGAGCCGCTATCAACTTGTGAGAGCAGCCTACGATGACTAGGATTCGAGCACAGCACCGAACCGACCGCCAGAAGGTTCACGAGGAACGGATTGGCGCGGTTACGAGGTCAACGGCCATGATCAGTCGCTATGTCCGTGCCGCACTGGAACAGGCTCGCTACGAGATCCTGGAAGACGGCACGTACTACGGTGAGATTTCCGCTCTGCCGGGAGTCTATTCGAATACGGATGATCTGGAGTCGTGTCGGGACGAGCTCCACGAGGTCTTGGAGGAGTGGATCCTTCTCCGCCTGTCTCGTGGACTGACCATCCCGGCCATTGGAGAATGCTCGCTGACGGTGCCGGAGCTGGCGTAGTGCCGCCGTTCGGACCCATTGGCCGACCTGATCTGATTCGATGTCTCCGCGAGCGTCGGCCGTGGGTTGCTTGCCCGCCTGCTGAGACAAGCGGACGTCGAGCGGGATGAATGGGAGTCGTTGTAGCGTCGCGAATCTGCAAGAAGATCGGCCGACTCGAGCCGGATTCGACGTGCAACCGATATCACGAAGCCCCGCTGTGCCACGCATCCGGCCGAGTCAGATAGCGGAGCTTGGCCGGCCGGCGCAGCCGCTTGAAGGCGGCCTCGGCCCGGCTGGCGCTCGAGCGGTCGGGATAGGACCAGCTAGCCTCGCAGCGCAAGGGTAGACGACCGCGGGTGTAGCGGGCCCCCTTGCCGGCGCGGTGTTCCGACAGGCGTCGCTCGAGGTCGGTGGTGATGCCGGTGTATAGCGAGCCGTCCGCGCAGCGCAGTACATAGAGCTGCCAGGTCGAGGGCGCTTGCTGGGCCTCGTCGACCGGCGCTGGATCGGTTGGGATTCCGGGTCCGGAAGCCGACTCAGCCATCCAGGTCGCCCAGGATGGTCAGCGCGGTGGGCAGGTGCTGGCCGCGCTCGATGGCCTGGCGGACCAGAGGCCGGCGGCGCAGGAGATGCGCCGCCGCGGCGCAGATGCGCCCATCCTCCACCCGCGCAAAGGCCTCGGCCATCGCTGGCGGACGGAAGTCGGCCGGTGGTTCGTAGGACTCCATGATCCTGACTCCAAGCCTATCGCGTATCGAGACCGGTCCCTCTCGGTGCCCCGTTCAGACCTGACCCCGGTAGCCTAACACAAGAAGCCGTCGAGATGTCGAAGCGAGTGGCAAACTCGAACTCGGGAGCTACCCGAACTCGGGCTCCGAGCATTAACAACCTCATGGAACGAAGCATTGGATCGACCGACCTTCGCGTGCAGCTGACCGACGTCTTGACGGCGGTACGGGAAGAGCGAAAGACCTACCTCATCGAGACCTTCGGGCGGGTTCAGGCGGCCCTCGTCAACGTGGACGAGTACCGGCAGTTCCAGCATTTCCGCGAGGCGCGCGAGGACTTCTTCGAGCGCTTGCGCCGCTCCGCCGATGGCAATGCCATGCACAACGCGGGACTCAGCGAGGCAGACGTGATGTCCATCGTCGCATCTGCCCTCGAGGAGACGGCGGACTCCGGCGGTGCCGGCGCGGTGGGCTGATCGTGCTGAAGGTCGTGCTCGATCCGCGCAGCTTGGTCGTCTACCTGCTCAAGGGAGGCCCGCTGATGAGCCGCTTGGTGGAGGCTTGGCGGGCCGGCCACTTCGTCGTGATCAGTTCGGCCGGCACCCGCGCCCAGCTACGTGACCTGATGCAAGACCCCTTCGTCCAGGAGCATTCGAAAGTCGAATTGGCCAAGTTGGGCGACGAGCTCGAACGCTTCACCCAGCACCTGCCCGGCGAACCGGAGACCCCCTCCCTGGATGCCCATCTCCACGACATGACCTTGCTGGCTTGTGCCGCGCAGGGCAAGGCCGCGTACCTGATCACCGAAGATCGGGACCTGCTCGCCCGGCGCCGCCATGACGGCACGTCCATCGTCAACCCGGGTCAGATCCTCTTGGCATTGGAGCTGCGCCGCTCCGAGCCCGATGACATCGCAGAGCGCTTCGGCCTGAGCACGATGGAACAGATCCGCGCCACCACCCCCTTGGACCCCGTGGCCGATCGCAACCTCGATCTGGCCCTGAAGCTCCAAGTCCAGGACGGCTGAGCCCGCGATCCAGCTCGCTCCATCCTCGGCACCCACGCAACCACCAGAGATCGGCCCGACCTTCGACGGCCGACGGCACCGATGCGCGTCGGTTGCTGGTCGGCCGCAGGTGACGGCCGGATCATGTATGCTGTTGTCGTCGCTGGCGCGCAGTGCGCGGATCCGAACAGCGGGAGGACAGGGCATGGTGATCAGAAGGCATGGCGGAGTCGGACGCGATGACAGGGCACCGGCGGGTTCGAGTTGACGCCGCAAGCCGCCTACCCCAGCCCGGAGCACGAGGCCGCTGCCGCGGCGGTGGTCGAGTTCTTTCGGGATTCCGGCGCCGCCGAGTCGGTGATCCTGACCGGTTCCTGTGCGCGCGGTCGAGCCAGCAGGGACAGCTGCCTGAACATGGTGGTGCTGCTGACGCCGGCCACCCTGGCCTCGCGCGGCGAGGCGCTGCGGGCGAGATGGAGCGGCCACCATGCCGGTTCACCGATCTTCCGGGAGCTGGAAGCGGTCGGCACCTTCAGCGAGCTGCATTTGGACATCATCGACGGCCTCTTCGCGCCGGTCGAGCGCGGCTGGACCGGCGGGCCGGATGGCTTCGAGTTGGAGATCGGCAACTACCTGGTGTACGGCCAACCGCTCTGGCAACGGGGAGAGATGCTAGGCGTACTGCGCCGGCACTGGCTGCCCTATTACGACGACAGCCTGCGCCGCCAGCGCTTGGCCGCGGCCCGACAATATGTGCTGAACGACCTGCGCCACATCCCCCTCTACGTCGACCGAAACCTTCACTTCCAGAGCTTCCAGCGGCTCTGGGACGCACTGCGCGGCTTCCTGCAAGCGCTGTTCATCGCCCGCCGGACCTATCCCATCGCCTATAACAAGTGGATTCGCGAGCAGGTCGTCGAGATCCTCGGCGAGCCGGAGCTCTACGGTCGGCTGGTCGGTTTGATCGAGTTGGAGCGCCTGGAAGGTCGCGAGCTGGTCGGCAAGGCCTGGCAACTGGAGCAGCTGCTCGATCGCCACGCGCCGGCCGAGGAAGCGTAAGGTCTCGTCGAGCAACAAGCGCCCGCCGGGTCACCGTGACATGGGTTCGCGTCCGCCGAGCGGGGTGGACGGGGCTTCCTCGGATTCGGCGAAGCCCCAATCCTCGGCGACCCCCGCCAAGGCCAGCGCCGCCACGCGGTCGCTTGCCGGCCGCGTCCAGTGCACGCCGTCGCGCTTGCGCGCGGCGTAGGGCTCGCCGCGCTCGTCCGGCAGCTCGAAGGCGTAGCCGCCATCCGGCCCGCTGAACATCGACTCGGTCTCCACGATCTGCACCCAGGGCCGATCCGCCGCGGCCTGGCGCAACACCTCGTTGATCGCCCGCGCCGCCGAGGCCAGGGGCTCGTCGCGCATGGGCGGCAGGCCGATCCAGCGGAGCTCGACCCTCGCCCGGCCGGCCGCGTCCATGATGCCGGCCGCGCGCCGCTGGTATTCGCGGGCCCATTCCGGCGATCCGGCCTCGAGGAGCTGGCCGTCCACGAACATGTTCTGGCCCTCGTTGCCGGCGAAGACCAGGAGCAGCACCTCGATGGGACCGCTCGGCACTGCCGCCGAGGCGGAGGCCCGCTCGGCCGACACCGGCGAGATCGTGGATGCCCCGAAGGCCTCCATGTCCACCAAGGCCGCTGCCTCCGCCATCGTCTCGGAGAGCCGGGCCGGCCAGTCGAAGTAGTCGGGCCGCGTCAGCGCGGTGGCGATCCGGCCCTCCATGCTCACCTCGATCGGCAGGCCCAGCGCCTGAATTCGCTGCAGCTCGAGGCCCAGGGGCTCGGCGAAGGAGTCACCGGCCACGTGTAGGCGCAGCGGCACCACGGTCGAAGGCCGGCGGCGCGAAGCGGAGTGCAGCGAGGTCGGCATCGCGCTGGTCGGATTCGATGCGATCGAGTGCGCCTGGCGCGGACCGATCCGGCGGAGCCCTTCGTCCGCGGTCGTGCTCGCGCGCGCTGGAACCGGCTGCCCGCGAGTCGCGAAGGGAAGATAGGCCGGCTCCCGGATCGCGAAGGCCGGGGCATCACCGCGACCTTCCCCCCGCTCCGCCGCCACGACGGGTCGAGAGGACGCCAGCCGAATCGAACCGAAGTCCCCGGCGCGCAGGGCCGCGAGGCCGATCGCCGGCCGGTCGAGCCCGGCGCGCCGCGCCGCCTGGTGGAGGCCCGTCGTCAGGGTGAGCATTCCGTCGCGGCGCGGACCGTAGGCTTGGTGCCCTGCGGCCTCGACCAAGCTGGCCGAGCCCAGCAGGGCGGCCAGGCCGAAGGCGAGGAGCAGGGCGGCGAAGGCCGGCCAATGCGAAGAGGGATCATCGGTCGTGCGTGAGTCTGCGTTGGGGGCGGACGGGGCCATGGGGCGCGCTCCTCGTGGGATCGATTCGGATCGGGCTCGAGCTCGGGCCGGGAGGGATCGGCTCAGAAGAGGGAGGGGCTCAGAACTGGAAGTAGATGAAGGGCGCCACGCCGTCGGGGCCGAGGGCATCGGCCAGGAAGAGCAGCAGGCCCACCGCCAGGCCCTGCAGCGCGAGGGGCAGCCGGGCGAAACGAGCCCCGAGCTGCGCCTGGGGCGCCGGCGGCAGGACTTGAAGGAGCAGCAGGGCCAGCCCGAGCGCGAGCACCCAGATTTGGGCAGGGTCCAACGTCGGCGCTTGCCAGACCGTCAGCCCGCGCAGGAGCATCGTCCCGGCCAGGCCGAAGCCCTCGGCCCGGAAGAGCAGCCAGCCCAGGCAGACCAGGTGGAAGGTGACGAGGCGGCCGGCCCAGGCCGGCAGGATGGGCGGGCGGCCCGCGCGAGCCTCGCGCCAGGCCCGCTCCAGGGCCAGCCAAAGCCCGTGCCAGAGGCCCCAGGCCACGAAGGTGGCGGCAGCGCCGTGCCAAAGCCCGCCCAGGAGCATGGTCAGGATGAGGTTGCGGTAGGTCCGCGCGCGGCCGGCACGGCTGCCGCCGAGGGGGATGTAGAGGTAGTCGCGGAGCCAGCGCGAGAGCGTCATGTGCCAGCGGCGCCAGAAGTCGGTCAGCGAGCGCGCGGCATAGGGGCGGTCGAAGTTGAGCGGGAAGCGAAAGCCCAGGAGCAGGGCGATGCCGATGGCCATGTCGGTGTAGCCGCTGAAGTCGGCGTAAATCTGGACCGCGTAGGCGTAGACCGCCAGCCAGATCTCGCCGGCACCATGGCGCTGCGGGGCGCCGAAGACCGGATCGACGACGAGGGTGGCCAGATGGTTGGCCACCACCACTTTCTTGAAGAGCCCGCCGCAGATCAACCAGGCCGCCCGGCCGGCATCCTCGGTCGATAGCCAGCGATGCCCCTGCAGTTGGGGCAGGAACTCGCTGGCGCGGACGATGGGGCCGGCCACCAGCTGCGGGAAGAAGGCCAGGTAGACCGCGACCTCCAAGAGGCCGGCCGGCTCGACCTGGCCTCGATAGACATCGACGGCGTAGCTGATGGCCTGGAAGGTGAAGAAGGAGATGCCCACCGGCAGCAGGATGTCCAGGAGCGGCATCCGGGCCGGCATGCCGAGGCCGCGCGCCAGCCCGTTGAACGAGCCGGCCAGGAAGCCGTAGTACTTGAACCAGCCCAGGATGCCCAGGTCGAAGGCCAGCAGCACGGCCAGCAAGACGCGGCGTCGGCCTGCACTCCTCGCGTCAGGCAGGCCCCCTCGTCCATCCTCGGTCGCATCGCCGCTTCGGTCGATCTGGCAAGCCGACCCTGGCGGCGGCGCCAGCCAGCGCGCGGCCCACGCGCTGACGAGCGTGGTCAGGACGATCAGCCCGACGAAGCGCCAGTCCCAGAAGCCGTAGAAGATATAGCTGGCTAGCAGCATGAACAGCCGCCAGGTGCGCGGACGGCCGGCCAGCAGCCAGGAGAGCGGATAGACCAGGCTGAAGAAGATGGCGAAGGCCAGGGTCGGGAAGAGCATGCCAGCAGCCTAGTCGCCGCGGGTGCCGGCTTGCCGGACGGACCGGCGCCGCGAGTTCGGCGTTTGGTCGACGGATTCGCGACGTCCGGCCTACGCCGTCGATCGCAGTTGCTCCATGCTGGCGGAACCAGGCTCTGAGACCTCGGACTGGCTTGACGCCTCTGGCCGCCCGCGTATTCTGGTCCGGTGCGCCCTCGAAACCTGCTCGGCCAGCCCATCCCCCGCGCACCGGGCGTCGAGAACCGCCTGGTGGCGGTGGGCTTGGCCGGCCGCTTCGCCGACGAGCTGATCGGCGGCCTGCCGGCCGTGCTCATGCCGACCATCCGCCAGACGCTGGGCCTGAGCCTGGTGCAGGTGGGCTTGCTCGAGCAGGCGCTCTACTACGTGGCCGCTCTGGTCGAGCCGGGTTTCGCGCTCCTCATCGACATCGGCCGCCGGCCCTGGTTGATGGCCTTCGGCGCAGCCGGCATCGGCCTGGCGGTCATCACGATGGGCCTGGCCGGCGGCTTCGGGATGCTCCTGGCCGGCTACATGATCTACGGCCTGGCCAGCGGCCCCCTGGCCCACACCGCCGACGTGGTCCTGGTGGGGGCCCACCCCGAGGCGCCAGGCCGCATCTTCGCCCGCGCCACGGCCATCGACACCATCGGCGCGCTGCTGGCACCGCTCTCGGTGGCGCTGGTCTTCGCCCTGGGCTGGGGCTGGCGGGGCCTATTGGTGGCCGGGGGCAGCCTGGGGCTGTTGTATGCCTTGGTGATCCTGGGCACGCGCTTCCCGCCGCCGCGCCGCGACGCTGCGGTGGACGAGTTCGGCTCGGCCGGGTTGGAAGGCAACATACCTTCGCAGGCCGACGTGACCCAAGCGGCACCTACCAGCCAGGCGAGCTTGGCGCCGATGACCCGCCTTCGAGGGCTGCTGTCGACCTTCCGGCAGAACCTGCGCGCGGTGATGGCCAGCCCGGTGGCGCGGCGCTGGCTGCTCTTCCTGCTCCTGCTCGAGGTCATCGAGGCGCCGGGACGCTTCCAGACCATCTGGCTGGCCGAGCAGGCCGGAATGGGTCAGGCCATGGTCGGCGGCTATCGCGCCTTCGAGATGGCGGTCACCTTCCTGGCCCTGGTGGTCCTGGACCGCGGCCTATCGGGCATCGACCAGGGCCATCTCCTGCGCCGAACCAGCCAGCTCCTGCTCCTGCTCTACCCCGCCTGGCTGCTTACACCCGGCATCGCCAGCCGCTTCCTGCTGGGCGCACCGCTTGCCTTCCTGATGGCGCTCTACTGGCCCATCGGTCGCGGACAGGCGCTGGTCAGCGTGCCGGGCAAGGCCGGCGCGCTGACCGCCGTCACCGCGCTGTACGGCCTCCTGCCGCTGAACATCGGCATGGGCTGGCTGGCCCAGCGAATCGGTCTGACGCCGGCCATGCTGTTGGTCTTCAGCATCGGGCTGGTGGGAATGCTGATCACCCTCGGCTTCGGATCCAGGAGCTGAGCTTGGAACCATCCTCATCTGTGCCTCTAATTGCTTGACGAGCCCTGAGGTCGGCGATCCACCAAGGTCTCGTGCCCCCGCGCGGACACCGGCACGACGGCCTTCACCAGACCGCCTTCGATGAGCACCGCCTCATCGGCCAGGTTGACCGTCGGGCAGACGTGGCGGGGCGCCAGGCGTAGGCGCTCGCCGGGGCGGGGAGACGGGCCGCTCTCGACCGAGACCGGCAGGTGCTCCTCGCTGGGTCGGTGGGCGCGCAGTCCTGGCAGGCCCAGCACGGCGGCGCAGGGGTCGCCGGCCGCCGCGTCGATGGCCTTGCTGCCGGCGTCGAGCGTCAGGCGGCCCACGGCCGGCCGGCTGATGACCGTGGACAGGACGGTGGCGGCGAAGTCGTAGCCATCGAGGCCCGTGCCGCGGCTGCTGAGGTCCCAGTAGACGACGGTGCCCGGGCTGACGCGGTGGCGCCGACCGGCGAAGGCCGGGTGGCGGGCGGCGATGGCGAAGGCCGGCGTGCCGCTGGTGATCAGCTCGGCCTCGCCCAGGCTCAGGCGGTCGGCCAGCTCGGTCAGCCGCGGGTAGAGCGCATCGGCTGCGGCCGGCCGTTCGGACGGCGGGATGCCGGCGAAGTGGCCCTCGTAGGCGTGCAGGCCGCGCAGGCGCGTGCCGGCGGCATCCCGGGTCGCGAGGATACGCGCTTCGTCCTCCAAGGGGACGCCGCTGCGGCCCATGCCGGGGTCCACGTCCAGGTAGAGGCCGAGCGGGCGCCCGGTCGCCTCGACCTCCCGGACATGTTCGGCGTCTTCGGTCAGCAGCGAGCAGGTCTGGTTGGGATGCTCGTCGGCCAAGCTCGCATAGCGCTCGAGATTGGGACCGCGCAGGCTCATGGCCAGGAGCAGATCGATCCGCAGCCCCATCCGATCCGCCAGCTCGAGCAGCACCCGGGCCTCGCGGGTGGTGGCGCATTTGAAGCTGCGCAGGCCGGCCTCGAGCATCAGGGCCTGCACCTCGGGCAGCTTGGCCGTCTTGACATGCGGCTGCCAACGGTCCGGGTGCCCGATCAGCTCCAGGCTGCGCATCAGGTTCTGGCGGACGATGCCCAGGTCGATCAGGAGGGCTGGCGTCAGGAGATCGTCGAGGCTGGGGCGGCGATTGCGGACCATGCCCGGATTATGGACCGGCGACCGCAGCCTGCCCAGCAGGCTCGACTCCGCACGACGGTGACGCGCACCGCCCATCGAACGAACACGAGACAAAGCGCGAGGCGAACGCCGCTGGGGACGCCCGCCTCGCTGGGGGGAGAGGGTTTCAACAGTCCGTGTTCAGTTCGGGCCAGTTCAATCTTGCCGGCATGAGCTCGGATGATCGGTTGACTCGGGTGAGGTCACCGCTCCGGGCCCGGTGGAAGCTAGCGCTGGAAGCTGGATGCCTCGATGCGCAGATGCTCCGGGAGGTCGAGCACCATCACGCCCGTCTCCTCCTGCTGCCGCGACCATTCGTCGGCCTCGCGCTCGAGGACCGCCTCGAGCAGCCGACGGTAGCCGAGCAGCCGCTGGGCCTCCTGGACCTCGCCGTAGCCTTGGCTTCCTTGGACCTGCTTGCCGTGTTCACGATTCATGGGTTCACCTCTCTTGCACTGCAACTGTGTCGACTGCGATCGTCCCTGAGCTTCTCTATACGCTTCAGCTGCCCCTTGGGTTCGGGCTTCAACGATCATGGATCACGTGATCGAGCTTTCGGGAGCGATCTTGTCCCTATAGACGCCGGAAGGATGCCCGAAGTTACGGTTCTAGATGTTAGAGCTTCGTTAGGAAAGGCCCATAAATGCGTTCAAATGCGTGATCGCGGGAAAGCCGCGGGTCCTGCGCCGGTCCGGCGTCGGGCGGGCGTGGGCTGCGCGCCGGCCGGGCAAGAAGGACGGCCGGTCGCTGGGCGAGCCCGACAGCCTGTCGGGAGATCCAAAGCCGGTCCCAGCGAGGGCTGGCCAGCGAGGGGGGCTGGCGCATATAATTTCGGCCGTTCGCCCAGAGGGACGCGTTCGGTCGCGTATCGTCCATCGCGATGCCCGACGGCTGACGCCGTCATCGACAGCGGGCGCGCCCAAACCCCACCGTCAGCGAGAGGAAGCCTGCCATGCCCGTCGAGCTCGGGAACACCGATCCCTTCGCACGCCGCCATATCGGACCGGGTCCCGAAGACCTGGCCGCCATGCTCGAGGTCATCGGGCGCGACTCGTTGGATGCGCTGATCGACGCCACGGTGCCCGACGGAATCCGGCTGCGCCGGCCGCTGGACCTGCCCGAGGCGCTCGGCGAACACGAGGCCTTGGCGCGGCTGCGGCGCATCGCCGGCCAGAATCAGGTCTGGCGAAGCTACATCGGCATGGGCTACCACGGCACGCTGACGCCGCCGGTCATCCAGCGCAACGTCCTGGAGAACCCCGGCTGGTACACCCAGTACACGCCCTACCAGGCCGAGATCGCCCAGGGCCGGCTGGAGGCCCTGCTCAACTACCAGACCATGGTGGCCGAGCTGACCGGCATGCAGATCGCCAACGCCAGCCTGCTCGACGAGGGCACGGCCGCGGCCGAGGCGATGAGCATGGCCTGGAGCGCCGTCCGCCAGCGCAAGCAGACCTTCCTGGTCTCGGCCGACTGCCACCCGCAGACCATCGCGGTGGTCCAGACCCGGGCCGAGCCCCTGGGCATCCAGGTCGAGGTGGGCGATCACGCGGACTTCGACTTCGGGGACGATGTCTTCGGGCTGCTCTTGCAGTACCCGACCTCCGACGGTCGGGTCGAGGACTACGCCGAGATCGCGGGTCGGGCGCGCGAGGCCGGCGCCATGGTGGTCGTGGCCGCCGACCTGCTCTCCCTGGCCCTCCTGACCCCGCCGGGCGAGTGGGGCGCCGACGTCGTCGTCGGCAATACCCAGCGCTTCGGCGTTCCGATGGGCTACGGCGGGCCGCACGCGGCCTACTTCGCCACCAGCGAGGAGCACAAGCGGCGCATGCCGGGCCGGCTGATCGGCGTGACGGTGGATGCCAACGGCGACACGGCCTTCCGCATGGCCCTGCAGACCCGCGAGCAGCACATCCGCCGCGAGAAGGCCACCAGCAACATCTGCACCGCCCAGGTGCTCCTCGCGGTGATGGCCGGCATGTACGGCGTCTGGCACGGGCCGGAGGGCATCCGGCGCATCGCCGGTCGGGTGCACGACCGCGCCCGCGTCCTGGCCCGCGGCCTGACCCGCATGGGCCACCGCCTGCTGCACGAGGACTACTTCGACACCCTGCGCGTCGATCCGGTCGGCCTGGCGCAGGGCGACGTGCACACCGCCGCAGAGGCGCGCGAGATCAACCTGCGCTACTTCGAGGATGGCTCGGTGGGCATCGCCCTGGACGAGACCGTCAGCCGGCGCGATCTGGACGACATCCTGGCCATCTTCGACTTCGACGAGGTGCTCGACTTCACCGCCGCCGACGTCGCAGCCGAGCTGGAGCCGGGCTACCAGGGCGCTCTGGTGCGACAGAGCGACTTCATGACGCATCCCATCTTCCGCCGCTTCCATTCGGAGACGGAGATGATGCGCTACATCAAGTCGCTGGAGGCCAAGGACCTCTCGCTGACCCACAGCATGATCCCGCTGGGCTCCTGCACCATGAAGCTCAACGCGGCCGCCGAGCTCTTCCCGGTCACCTGGCCGGAGATCGGGGGCCTGCACCCCTTCGCGCCCACCGGACAAGCGCAGGGCTACGCGCAACTCTTCGACGAATTGGAGACCTGGCTGGCCGAGATCACGGGGCTGCCGGCGGTCTCGCTGCAGCCCAACTCGGGCGCTCAGGGCGAGTACGCCGGCCTGCAGGTGATCCGCGCCTGGCATCTTGGCCGCGGCGAGGATCACCGCAAGGTCTGCCTGATCCCCAGCTCGGCCCACGGCACCAACCCGGCCAGCGCGGTGATGGCCGGCATGGAGGTGGTGGTCGTGGCCACCGACGAGCACGGCAACATCGACATCGAGGACCTGCGGAGCAAGGCCGAGCAGCATGCCGACCGGCTGGCGGCCCTGATGGTCACCTACCCCAGCACCCACGGCGTTTTCGAGACGGGCATCGGCCAGGTCTGCGACATCATCCACCAGCATGGCGGCCAGGTCTACATGGACGGGGCCAACATGAACGCCCAGGTGGGGCTCTGCCGGCCGGGCGACTTCGGCGCCGACGTCTTGCACCTGAACCTGCACAAGACCTTCGCCATCCCCCACGGCGGCGGTGGTCCGGGCATGGGCCCGATCTGTGGCGCCGAGCATCTGGCGCCCTACATGCCGGGCCATCCGGTGATCATGACCGGCGGCGAGGCCGGCCTGGGCCCGATCTCGGCGGCGCCCTGGGGCTCGGCCAGCATCCTGGTCATCTCCTGGATGTACATCGCCATGCTGGGCGCCGAGGGCTGCACCGAGGCCAGCCGCTACGCCATCCTCAACGCCAACTACATGGCCGCCCGCCTGCGCGGGCAGTACGACGTGCTCTACACCGGCGCCAAGGGCACGGTGGCCCACGAGTTCATCCTCGACCTCCGCCAGCTCAAGCACGATTCCGGCATCAGCGAGGTGGACGTGGCCAAGCGCCTGGCCGACTACGGCTTCCACGCCCCGACGATGAGCTGGCCGGTGGCCGGCACGATCATGATCGAGCCCACCGAGAGCGAGTCCAAGGTCGAGCTCGATCGCCTCTGCGAGGCCCTGACCGGCATCCGGGCCGAGATCCAGGCCGTGATGGACGGCGATTCGGACGCCGAGAACAACCCGCTCAAGAACGCGCCCCACACCGCCGCCGTCGTCACCGCCGAGGGCTGGGGACGGCCCTACAGCCGCCAGCAGGCCGCCTTCCCCACCGCCTGGACCCGCGACAGCAAGTTCTGGCCTTCGGTCGGCCGCGTCGACGACGTCTACGGCGACCGCAACCTGATCTGCGCCTGCCCGCCCATCGAGAGCTATTACGAGGAGGATGCGGCGCTGGAAGCGTTGGCTCCGGCAGCATCTTGAGCGACGGCGTGCGCCGACGCACTTCAGCGATCGATGTCGCAGGGCACACAAAATCAGCGTAGTCGTGCTCGCCAGGCAATCCGGACTCCTCGACCAGAAGCCTAGAGTGTCCGGATCCTTACGGAACCTGGCGAGACGACCGCAAATCGTCCCGGCATCTCGTCTCCGTGTTCCGCCAAGGCCTCGACGACCGCGGCTGCTTTGCGTTCGGGCGATAGACCTGCCAGTCTCAGTAGCACAACGCCGGATGCCATCTTGCCCTGGCGGAACACGAGCTCACCGAAGTCGGTGTCCGCCGTGAGAAGCAATGCACCGGCATGACCGGCTTGCTCCAGGACAAGCTCGTCAGAAATCGACGGGTCGACCTCGGCCACGTAGATCACTTCGAGGCCAGCCTCTCTCAAGGCGTAGACGATCGGCGCATCCACATTTTCATCGGCCAGGAGAATCATGCAGCGCCGGAAGTTACTGGATAGATGACATCGGCCTTGAGCGCGCGAGCTGCGAAGGCGATGGCTTCCCGGATCGACTCCTCGCTCAGACGGGGATGCGCCTCCAGGATCTGCTCCACAGACTCGCCCGCTGCTAGCTTCTCGAGAATCAGTTCTACCGAGATGCGTGTACCGCGAATGACGGGCTTACCCATCAAGACGTTCGGATCGGAGACGACGATCGGTTCGGGCATCTTGCGACTCCTAGGCTTCGGTGCATCGCGCGGAACCCATTCTAGCACTGAGGTTTATTGCGAGTGCTGTGTAGTCGGCATCTAGTGGAGGCACATGCCCATCACCTCTATGTGTGACATGCGCCAGGAGATTCGCTAGGCGGCCCCATCCGGGGGCGATGCGTCCAGGCTAGAGCCGCTCCGCCTCCTGGCAGACCCGCTCGATCATCCTCGAGAAGATCAGCGCGTGGAACGGGTAGAGGGCGTACCAGTAGGCCAGGCCGGGCAAGCCCTTGGGTGCGAAGTAGGCCGTCTGGTGGACCCGGCAACCGCCTTCCGAGACCGAGTCGTCCTCCGGCTCGGCGCGGAACTCGAGCCAGGCGCGACCGGGCACTTTCATCTCGGCCCGCAATCGCACGAGCCGTCCGGGCTCGACGGCCTCGACCCGCCAGAAGTCCAGCGCCTCGCCGACCCGCAGCCGGGTCGGGTGGCGCCGGCCACGGCGGTAGCCGACGCCGCCAACCAGGCGGTCGAGCATGCCCCGCAGGCGCCATAGCGGGTTGGCGTAGAGCCAACCTCGCCGGCCGCCCAGGCTCGAGAAAACCCGGAAGGCCGCTTCCGCCGAGGCATCGGTCTCGCGCAGCCGGTGCTCGATGATCATGCCTTCTTGGGTGGTCAGGACCACCGGCTTCACATCGCCCTGGCTGGTCACCAGGGCATCGCTCCAGGCCGTCTCGACCTCGTTGGCGTCGAGCTTGTCCAGGGCCAGGCGCACCGCCGCATCGTAGTCCAGGAGCTCGATCTCGCCGAGCAACTCCCGGGCGCTGGGCTCGCGCACGACCACCTCGTTGCGCAGTCCCTCGACCAGGGGCTGGGCGATGGTCGACGGAATCGGCGTGACCAGGTGCACCCAATAGGAAGAGAGCCTCGGCGTGAGCACCGGCACCGGCAGCAGCCAACGCTCGAGCCCCCGGGCCCGAGCATAGCCGAGCATCATATCGCCGTAGGTCAACACATCCGCGCCCCCGATCTCGATGATCTTGCCGGCGCTCTCGGGTCGCTGCAGAGTCGCGACCAGGTAGTCGAGCAGGTTGCGGATGGCGATGGGCTGGATGCGGGTGTAGACCCAGCTGGGGCAGACCATCACCGGCAGACGCTCGGTGAGGTAGCGGATCATCTCGAAGGAGACGCTGCCCGAGCCGACGACCACCGCGGCTCGCAGCTCGGTCACCGGAACGCCGCTCTCGCGCAGGACCTCGCCAGTGTGCTGACGCGAGCGCAGGTGGGGCGAGAGATCGGACTCCGGATCGCCCAAGCCTCCCAGGTAGACCATGCGCCCGACGCCGGCCTCCCGCGCCGCCTGGCCAAAGTTGCACGCGGCCCGCGCGTCGCGCTCGGCGAAATCGTCACCGGCTTGCATGCTGTGCACCAGGTAATATGCGGCATCGATTCCCTTCATCGCAGCCCGCAGACTGTCCGGATCGAAGGCATCCGCGGCAACAGCCTCGACCAGATCCAGCCAGGGCCGGCCGGCCAATCGTCCCGGGTCGCGGCTGGTCACACGGACCTGGTAGCCTGCCTCCAGCAGGCGCGGAACCAGCCGGCCACCGACGTAGCCGGTAGCGCCGGTGACGAGGACGCGGGTGGGAGTCGACATGGGATGGCTCCTGGTGCGATCTGGGCGCGGTCGGGTCGGCTGGCTGGTGCTACGCTCCCGCTCCGCTCGAGCCCAGCCTCCGTGACTTCACCGTCCAAGCATAGCGTTCCATCCAGCCATCCTCCGGAACCGTTACGAACCCAGAACGACCAAGAACACGGCGGGGCGATCGCACGATCGCCCCGCCGTGTTGCGCCCTCGTCGGACGATGCGACTACTCGATCGTGAACTCCGAGCTCATGCCCAGCGCGAAATGCGGCGCCTGGCTGGCCGGATCGGTGAAGAAGCACAAGAAGGCGTAGTTGCCCGGCTCGAAGCTGGCGGCGAAGCTCTGGCTTGCGCCCGGCTCGATGCCGACCGTGCCGCCGACGCCGGCGCCCGGCGGCGGGCCGGGCGGGGCGTCGGGCGCGAAGGCGGCCGTGAAGTCCTCCGCCGTGGCGCCTTCCTCGAGCTTGACCACGACGATCTCGTGCAGCTGCTCGCCCTCGTTGACGAACTCGATGACGTGGTCACCGGCCGGGATCCCGCCCTCGGGCAGCGTGAAGCTGAAGTCGCCGCCGCCCACCGTCAGGTCGGCCTCGGGCGCCATGGCGGCCTCGGCGTCGTCTTCGGCCTCGGTCACCGTCAGGCTCGCGACCATGCCCTTGTCGTGATGCATCACGCCGTCCGGGCTGGGGATCTCGCAGAGCAGCGCGTACTCGCCCGGCTCGAGGTCGACGTAGGCGTTGGTGCTGTCGCCCGGCATGGCGGCGTTGGGGCCGCCGACCCAGGTGACGAAGTCGGGCCGCTCGCCCGGCTCGGCCTCTTCGATGGCGGTCATCAGGTCGTCGACGGTCATGCCCTCCTCCAGCCGGGCGAGCTGGATGTGGTGCAGCTCGGCGCCGGCGTTCTCGACGATGATCTCGGTCATGCCGGCCGGCAGGCTCTTCGGCCCCTCGAAGCCGAAGTCGGTGGCCAGGAAGGTGGCGCTGGGCAGGCCGCTCTCGTCCTCGTCCGCCTCATCGCCATCCTCGTCGGCTTCCTCGTCGTCCATCGACGCATCGTCCTCGGACTCACCCCCCTCGTCCATCTCCTCCGAGTCGTCCATCGACTCGGACCCGTCTTCGTCTTCCACGGCGCCGTCCTCGACCGCGGCCGCGTCATCTTCGGTCGCGGCGTCGTCGCCGCCGCAGGCGCTCAAGACCAGGCTCAGCGCCAAGAAGGCGGCACCCAGCCCTTGCATTCGGACACGCATGACGTCTCTCCTCCAAGCAGCTGTCCATCGACACCACGGCACCCGCCGGGCGCCCCTGGACTCGGATCACGGCGGCGGAGGATAGCACGCATCGAGGGGGAAGCGAGCAATTTCGCAGCGCCTGTGGCATCGCGGGCCGCCACGCGAGCCCCTCGAGACCGCGCGGACCTCGAGGCTCGGCCAGGAGCAAGTTCCCTCAGTTGGCCTGGTATTCCTCGAAGGGCAGCTCGTAGCGGCGCTGCGGAACCGTGCCCAGGGGCTCGTGCCAGCGGCCGGTCAGGTCTCGGATGACGCGGCCGACGTGCACGTGGCTGGTCTCGATGAAGACCCGGTAGCGGAGCTGGGTACCCGCCACCGCCGTGCCGATGACGTAGATACCCGGCACGTCGGTCTCCATCGTGCCGGGCTTGTGAACCGGCGCGTTTTGCGGACCCTCGAGGCTCACGCCGGCCAGTTCGAAGATCTTAGGGCTGGCGACGAAGCCGGTGGCCAGGAGAACGAAGTCGGTCGGATGGACGATCGGCTCGGCGCTCTCGATCGGCCGGCCCGCCTCGTCGGTCGGCGCCAGATGGACCCGCCCCGGCTCGATGGCAACCGGCGCGGTGGCCGGCAGGAAGTCGATGTTGCCGGCGCGCAGCTGGGCCTCGAAGTCGGGTAACAGGTGGGGCTTGATGCGCTCGCGATCCAGCGCCGCCCGGCGATAGGACAGCGTCACTCGCGCGCCGCAACGCCAGGAGCGCAGCGCGGCCTCGATGGCCGAGTTCTTGCCGCCCACGACGAGCAGTCGGGCACGGAAGTAGTCGTGCGGGTCGCGGAAGTAGTGGGTGACCTGCGGCAGGTCCTCGCCGGGGATGCCCAATCGGGCCGGCGCCGCCATGTCGCCGGTGGCCAGGACGATGCGCCGGCAACGCCACTGCCCCGCCTCGCCGGAGATCGGCGACGTGCGGACGACGAAGCCCTCGCCCTCCTCCAGCCTTTCGATCCCGACCACCGGCTCGTAGACCCGCAGGTCCAGGTCGAACTGCTCGACCACCGCGCGCAGGTAAGCCAGGTACTCCTCGCCGGTGATCCGGTTCTGGTGGTTGTTCTGGATGGGCACGCCGGCGATGGCCAGGCGCTCGCTGGTCGAGAAGAAGGGCGTGTTGCGCGGCCACCAGCTGATCGTATAGCCCACCTGCTCGGCCTCGAGCAGCACGTAGGAGATCCCCTCGCGCTCGAGCGCAACGGCCATCTCGATGCCGATCGGCCCGGCGCCGATCACAACCACCTCGCGATCGAAGCCGCTGGCTTCCTGAGCGTTACCATTTGGTTGACCTTCGGCCATGTCACCCCTTCCCTCTCACTCATCACCGACGCTCCGATCATCAAGAGTAGCGCGCGATCCGTGTCAACTGGACACTGATTCGACCTTGGGGGCGACCGGCTCGGCCTCGCAGGTCTGCTGCAGGAACTCCAGCATGGCCGCATCACCACGGCGAACGCGATCCTCGAGCTTGCGCCGAACGCTCGGCCGCAAGGGAAACGAGATGAGAAAAAGCCCCGACAGTAGCATGATCCACGCTACACGCGCTTCCGAACCCATTGGCTCCGCCGCCTGGGTGAGGCTCCAGGCACCGAAAGCCACCCATGCCCCGATTCCCAGGATCGTCAGGATCAGATACACGCGATGGTTGCGCAGGCGCCGCGAGCGAACTTCGATCCAAGTCCCCTCCGCATGCGCGACCAACCGGCCCCGCAAGCGCCCCAGGCGCCTGTCGGTGTTGATGAACACGCGCCGGGCAAAGAAGTCGGCACCTTCGTCATGATACAACTGGATCCAGAATCGGTCTCCACGGATCCGGCCGAAGGGGAAGCCAAATGGCATCGGTTTGAAGAAGCCGTGCGTCGACTCCAGCGCATCCTTCAGGCGAGCGTAGCATTCACCCTGCGATCGTCTGCTCCACAGGTACAAGTGCACGGATGGAACCCCCTTCGACGCCGCGGGTATGCCGAATCGCTCCCGCTCCTTCCCATACGCGATGAGACCTGCAGGGTCGCGTCACGGCCGTCTCGAGTGCCGACCGCTTGTGCGACGCGAACGACTGGCTGCTCAGCCCGCTGCAACCCCGACGCTCTACCAGCGCTCGCCTTTGAGCTTCTCCCAGTCCTCGTCGGAGACCAGGCTGACCACGCGCCAAGCCTCGCCCAGCTCGAAGGGCTGGCCCTCGGCCATCTTCTCGGCCCACTCGCGCAGCATGGGCTCCGGATCCCAGTCGCCCATCTGGCTGGCGTGCTTGCGCAGCGCGCTCAGCTTGCGATCGAAGACCGGCGTGATGTCGACGACCTCGTCGACGTGGTCGCTGCCCGGGCCGCGCACGTAGACCTTACGAACCTTGTGGGCGCGCAGGCCCTCGGCGGCCAGCTCCTCGAAGAGGTGCGGCTGGCCGGCGGCCGGGAAGACCGCGTCGAGGGCCGCGCCGGCCGCGGCGCGGTGGTCGGGATGGTTGATGTAGTTCTCGCTGACCCAGACCGTGGTCGGGTCACCGGTCAAGACCACCTCGGGGCGGAAGCGGCGGATCTCGCGAACCAGTCGCTTGCGCAGATCCATCGTGTTCTCGAGCATGCCATCGGGCTCGCGCAGGAAGACCACCTCCTGGACGCCGACCTCGGCTGCTGCCTCCCGCTGCTCCGCCTCGCGGATGGACATGGCCTTTTCCTTGGTCATTTCCTTCTCGGCGATGCCGACCTCGCCGCTGGTGCAGAGCACGTAGACGACCTGCTTGCAGCCGGCCTGGATCCAGGCCGCCACGGTGCCGGCGGTGCCAAACTCGATATCGTCCGGATGGGCCACGATGGCCATCGCGGTTTCGGGGACGTAGGGCTGATCGCTCACGCGGGACTCCTTGGCTTCGAGGGGGAAGGTCGCGGCCGGCGGCTGCCAGCATCGGGGATTGCAGATTCGAGATTCCGCGGCAATTGTAGGGCAAGCCGCCTTCCGGATTCGGATGTCGAGCGCGCGGATCGGATCGGGAGCCGCGTCCGCTCGGGATCGATCGGGATCTACCCGTCGTCGCCGGCCACCGAGCGCAGGTAGTTGACCACATCGCCCCGATCGCTCAGGTCGAGCCGGTAGGCGAAGCCCGGCGCATCGGCATGTGGCCGAGTGATGCGCTCGATCAGGTCGCGATCGCGGGCCGAGCCCAGCTCGAGCGGCCGGGCATGACAGTCTGCGCAATGCCGTGACCAGAGGCGCGCGCCGCGATCGATGGAATCTAGGGTGGGCGAGATGGGATTCGCGCCCAGCGGCACGTAGAGCGCGTCAGCCCGGTCGATGGCCGCTCCGTATGCGGTCGAAACGCCCAAGAAGGCCAGCAAGCCGGCCGTGCCGGCCGTCAGCCAGGCCGCGCCGCGGCGCATAGCAGGCGCCGAGCGAAGGTCGGTGGTTGCGACGGCGGTCGCGTCGGAGTTCGCGTCTGAGGTCGCGACATCCCGATCGATCCCAGCGCTGGGGTCCGATGAGGCCCGCTGCGACAGGAAGGCCAGCACCAGCGCCAGACCGGTCACCGCGAGACCGAAGGCGATGCGCGCCGGGGGGTTGGGCAGCGGCCAGGGAAGTCCGGCCAGCACCAGCGCCAGGCCGCTGGCGGCCAGGCGTAGGGAGGCCGGCCGTGGCATGCGGTCCCGGCTCCGATCGGCGATCAAGGCTCCGCCCAGGAACCCCGCGCCAGCCACCGCCAGTGCCAGCGGCAGCAATGGCTCGCGTCCCAGCGCCCAGTAGCTCAGCGCGGCAGCCAGGACGAGACCACCGAGCGCGCCGAGGATCCAGCCGGCCAGGCTCGGGTCTGCCGAAGGCTCGGTCGCTTTGGGATCGGTCGCGGCGGAATCGCGTGCTGCGGGATCGGTCCGGAGCTCACCGGAGACCGAGCGATCGTTCGTGCCGGGCACCGCTGGGCTCGACCGCGACCATCGCCGCGGCAGCCAGGCCAGGCCGGCTGCGATCAGGGCCGCAGCCAACCAGGCCCAGGACGGCGCGCCAAGCAGTGCATCGCGCGGTGCGAGGAATCGGGAGTGGGCCGTCATACCGACGATCCACAGGCCGAGGCCCGTGGCCGGCAAGAAGGCCAACCAGCGGCTCGCGGCTGCCAGGTCGCGCCTGCCGATCGCACTGGGCTGCCAGGTAACGCCCCCTCGATCCCGAGCACCGTGCAGACGGGCCATCGCCAGCCCCAGCCGCGCGGCGCAGGCGGCGACCAGCAGGCTCCACGCCAGTGCCCAGGCCCGCAGGAGCCATGCGGCGGGTCCCGCCGGCCCGTCGGCCGGCGCCACCGAGATGGTGAACTCGGTGTTGGGGTAGACGCTGCAATCCAAGCTCACATCACCCGCGCGGGCGAAGCGGCGCGACCAGCGCTGGCCGGGCTCCAGCCGAAAGGGGCCGAAGGCGTGTGCTTCGACATCCTGGTTGACCACCACCAGGCCGCGGCCGACGCGGGTATCGACCCTGAGCGGCAGCACGTCGTCCACCCGCTGACCGGCGCGCGCCCGATCGGCCGTGCCGGGCGGGATGGTGTAGACATCTTCACCGGCACCGGGGCGTGGCGGATCGTAACGAGCGGCAAGTAAGGACAGCAGCAGCGCCACGAACAGGGGGGCCAGTCGGATCGGCCCGGATCTCGATGCGAGACCGGAACGACGAGACGCCATGGGATCCTGCGCGCGCACCGACATGCTCGATCCTCCTCTGCCGGCAAGGGCTCCTTCGAAAGCCGAGCGGCCGGGTTGGCCGACGGCGTGAAGCCGGACCTGCGGGACTCTTCGAATCGGTGATTATAGCCCGCGGACCGCAGGCTGGATTCGCAGATCGGCCGGCCCGGATGGTGGGACATCCGTCCCATGATCGGCGTCGAAGCGACTGGAGGCCCGGCAGGCTGCATGCTATGATGATTGAATGCCGATTCGGAAATCGAGGGAGAGCCGCTAGATGCCGACCGAGAGCAAGAGCCGCATCGTCGAGATCCTGCAGAAGGAGCTGGCCGAGGCCCGCGCCGAGCTCGAAGACTACCAGGAGCAAGCCGATCAGCCCGACTTCGAGATGGGCGATGCGGAGGGTTACAGCACCTGGCAGGCCGCGATGTCGCTCAAGAACCATCTCGAACAAGAGGTCAAGGACATCGAGCGCGCTCTGAAGCGCGCCGAGGAAGGCCTCTATGGCGTCTGCGCGATCTGTGGCGAGCAGATCGGATCGGCGCGCATGCATGCCCTTCCGTATACCATCCACTGCGTGAGCTGCGCCAGCAAGGCCAAGGCCTGAGCCCGATCGCGCCGAGCCGTCGTTCGCCTACTCGGCCCCATGGCAAGCATCATCCCCTCGAACTCGCGTACCCGTCACCCGAGATGACAGACCGATCGGCGCTTCGATCAGGGTGCCGATCGCCGCTCGGCCTCCTCGAGCATCGTCTGGATGAAGTCGTCCTCCGGTGCCAGCTCCGCCGCCTGGCGTAGATTCTCGAGTGCCGCTTCGTCCCCGGGCTGGGTCGTCCAGCGTGCCCAGCCGCGCAAGAGTTGTGCGGCCGCCCGGCCGGACCATTGCGGACTCTCGCCGGCGATGATCAAGGCGTCGCTGGTGGCATGCTCGATCCGCGTGCGCATCTCGTCTTCCCAACCGGACTCGAGCAGCGGTGGCGCGTCGCCCAGGAGTGCGGCCGGTGCGTGGGCCGCGAGCTGCTCTTGCGCGGCGGCGTAGTCGCCGTAGAAGACCGCGTGGAGCAGCTGCCCTCCCGGCGAGACCTCCCGCTCGGCCAGATCGGCACGCGCTTCGGCCGTGCGGCGGATCCAGCGCGCCTGCCAGGCCAAGTTCGGATCGTCGAGCGCAGCGGCGGAGCTCGTCTCGACGGCCTCCAATGAGGCCAAGGCATCCTTCCACAGACCGGCCTCGGCCAAGCTCAGCGCGTCGGCCAAGGGGCCTCGTTCGGAAGCCGGCAAGGCCGTGCTGAGCTCGGGTCCCGCCAGCGGCATGAACTCGCCTGCCACCTCGTTCCAGCCCAGGAATCGGAAGTTGGCCTCGGCCACGCCGCAGGCGCGGCAGAAGACGTAGCCGTCGGTCTCGTCGAGCAGGATCTCCGGCCGGCCATCTTCGTCCAAATCCTCCAGGCTGGTGCTGCCCGGGAAGGTCTCCAGGCGTGCATACAAGGGCCGGAGTACATCGCCGCTGGCGTCCACGAGCAGGAAGGCACCGCTGTTGGCACCCCAACCACCTCGCAGGCTCAGCCAGGTTACCTCCGGGCCGGCCGCGACCGCCTCGAGCCCGTCCTCGAAGAGGAAGACGGGGAAGACCTCTGCCGGCTGGCCGGCTTCGGTCGCCCACTCCTCGGCCGGCAGCAAGCGCTCGTCGAGACCGAGTTGATCGAGCTTGCTCCAGCCCTCGTCCTCGCGCTCGTAGAGCGCCAACACGTGGGGTTGCTCGACCGCCCGACCGTAGCTCCATGCCACGGCTCGACCCGCGGTCTCGTCCAAGACCTGCCAACCGACACTCGCGACATCCGCACCCTGGCCGGACTCCTCGGCCGTCAGCAGCCCGAGCTGTTCGGCATCGGGACCCGCCTCGGAGACCAGCTCGAACCGCTCGACCAGCATCGGCGCCGGCGGATCGGGTGGCGCGAGCTCGGCGGAGGCATCCTCCGAGCGCTCGATCACGTCCGACTCGGTCGGTTCCGTCATCGGTTCGGTGCTCGCCTGCGCTGCAATGTCGACGGTCTCGCCGGTGGCCGTGATCGGATCGCCTGGTTCGCCGGACTCCTCGGCCCCGGGGACGGGGCTGCAAGCAGCCAGGCTCAGGCCAGCTGCGAGAATGAGGATCTCGAATCCGGGTCGACTTGGTTTCGGGAGCGGCGTGTCATGGCGGAGCATGGATTGGACCTCCAGGGCTCAGTTGCGACTTGAGCTCGCGGACGCGCGCTTCAGCGCCAGCTCGACCGCGTGCCCTTCGATCTCCAGCGCGCTGCGCCCCTCGGCATCGGCCGGCAACCCACCGATCGTCAAGGTTGCGGCCAGGGCCTCGGCGCGGAGGTGCTCGCGCCAGGCCTCGGCGGCCTCGGCGATGGCCGGCGGGCCCTCGACCCAGAGCTCGATGCGGTCGGAGACCTCCAGGCCCGTGTCCTTGCGCAGGCTCTGCACCGCGCGAAGGAGGTCGCGGGCCAGGCCCTCGGCCTCCAGCTCCGGGCTCAGCTCGGTGACCAGGCCGACCACGTAGCCCTCGTCCTCGGCCGTGGCCAGGCCCTCGCGGGCGCTGGCCATCAGCTCGATCTCGTCGGGCTCCAGCTGCAAAGGCTGACCGTCCACCTCCAGGGTGACCGGCTGGCCGGCCTTGACCGCCGCCGCGACCGCGCCGGCATCCGCTGCCTCGAGCGCCTTGCGGATGGCCGGCACCCGCTGACCGTGCTTGGGGCCCAGCTTGGGCAGCACCGGGCGCAGGCTGTAGGTGACCAGCCCGCCCTCTTCGGTCAGGGTCTCCAGCGCCTTGACGTTGAGCTCCTCGCGCAAGTGCGCACCCAGGTGCTCGATAGCCGCCGCCTCGCGCTCGCCGCGTAGGGCCAGCATGGCCTTGGCCAGTGGCTGGCGCAACTTGAGGTCGGCCGCCGAGCGGGCGGCCCGGCCCAGGGCCGTCAGGCGCAGGATCAGCGCCATCTGGTTCAGGAGCTCGCGGTCGTCGGCGTCTGCCTCCGCTGCCACCGGCCACCTGCAATGGTGCACGCTCTCCGGCGCCGCTTCGTCCACCTCGCGCACCAGGTTCTGGTAGAGGGTCTCGGCGGTGAAGGGCAGCATCGGCGCCAAGAGGCGTGCCAGGGTCACGAGCACTTCGTAGAGCGTATCCAGTGCGGCCGGCTCTCCCTCCCAGAAGCGTCGGCGCGAGCGCCGCACGTACCAGTTGGAGAGCTCCTCGACGAAGGCCTCGATGGCCAGGGTGGCCCGGTAGCCGTCGTAGTCGACCATGCGCTCGGTGACCTCGCGGACCGTCGCATGCAAGCGCAACCGGATCCAGCGGTCGAGCTCGTCTTCGGGGCCCCCGCCGCGCCCGCCGTTGACGCGACGGGGCAGGGCGCCGGCCGGATCCTGCGCGACCTCGTCGGCCGCGCCTTCCGCCGCGTCGTCCCATCCCGGCGCCGGCGACCAGCCCTCGGCCAGGTTGGCGTACTGGACGAAGAAGCCGTAGACGTTCCAGAGCGGGATCAGGAAGCGGCGGCGCACCTCGGCGCCCGGCCCGTAGCCGAACCAGAGGTCGACCTCGGGCCGGTGGGCCAGGTACATCCAGCGCATCACGTCGGCGCCCATCTCGTCGGCGCCTTCGTTGAACTCGATGGCGTTGCCCCAGCTCTTGTGCATCTCGCGCCCGTCCTCGGCCAACAGGGTCGCGAAGCCCAGCACGGTCTTGAAGGGCGTCTGGCCCTCCAGGACGGTGCTCATCGCCAGCAGGCTGTAGAACCAGTTGCGGAACTGGCCCGGAAAGCTCTCGGTGATGAAGTCGGCCGGGAACCAGCGCTCCTTGGCTTTCTCGTAGGGCAGCGTGTCCGGCAAGGTCGAGAGCGAGACGATGCCGGCATCCAGCCAGGGGTTGCCCACGTCGGGCACGCGCGCGGCGCTGCCGCCGCAGCTCGGGCAGGCGATCTCGACCGCGTCGACGTAGGGTCGGTGCGGACTGTGGCCGTCGAAGGTCTCCCAGCCAGCCACCGCCCGGTCCTCGAGCTCTTCGCGACCGCCGATCACGTCGAACCAGTCGCAGTCCTCGCTCTGGCAGACCCAGATGGGCAGGGCCAGGCCCCAGTAGCGCTTCTTGGAGATCATCCAGTCGTGCATGTTGCGCAGCCAGTCCTGCTCGCGCTCGCGGCCGAAGGCCGGGATCCAGCGGGCCTGGTCGACCGAGTCCATCATCTGGTAGCGCAGGCTGGCGGCCTTCTCGGCTTCGGTGACCTCCTCGCGCGGCTTGTCGTAGAGCTCGCCCATGCTGATGAACCACTCGTCGACCAGGCGGAAGACCAGCTCCGACTCGCAGCGCCAGCAGACCGGGTAGCGGTGCTCGTAGCCCTCGACCTTGTAGAGAAGGCCCTTCTCGCGCAGATTGGCCAGGATGTCCTCGGTAACCGCCTGGGCCTCGCGGCCGCTGAGCCAGTCGAAGCCGGCCTTGTAGACGCCGTTCTCGTCCAAGGGCGCGATGATCGGCAGGCCGTGCTCCTTGGACAGGCCGAAGTCCTCGGCACCGCAACCGGGGGCGATGTGCACCACGCCGGTACCCTCCTCGGCTCCGACCTCGCTCCAGGGGATGACGCGGTGGGCCTCGACGGCGCCGGCTTCGGCCTGGGCCGGCAGCTCGTCGAAGGGCCCGGCGTAGCGCCAGCCGAGCATCTCGGCGCCCTTCAGCTCGCGGACCACGTCCCAGGCCTCGCCCTGCTTGCCCTGCAAGACCTGCTTGGCCGCGCCCTTGGCCAGGTAGAGCCGCTGACCATCCTGCTCGACCTCCAGGTAGTCGAGCTCGGGACCGACCGCGGCTGCGACGTTGCTGGTCAGGGTCCAGGGCGTGGTGGTCCAGACCAGGAGCGAAGCGTCCTCCTGGTCCGGAAGCGGGAAGCGCAGCGTGGGGCTGCGGTGGGTCAGCTCGCGGTAGCCCTCGGTGGCGATCTCGTGCTGGCTCAGGCCGGTGCCGCAGCGGGCGCACCAGGGCATGACGTCGGTGCCACGGTAGACCCAGCCGCGCTCGTGACAGGCCTTCAGGAATCGCCAGATCATGTAGTTGTTATGATCGGCGAAGGTGAAGTAGCTGCCCCGCCAGGGCTCGCGGCCAAGCTGGCCGACCAGCTGCTCGACGGTGGCGGTGACCTCGCCCATCGGCGTCTGGACCGTCACCGGATCGTCCTCGTCGACGTGCTCGGCCAGCCAGCGCAGGGTCTCCGGATCGTCCCAGTGCATCCACATGCCCAGGCGGATCGATTGCTCGGTTTGCAGGGCCGCGCTCTCGAGCACGCGCTGCTTGCAGCGGCGCACGAAGCCGGCCAGGCCGTAGGCCTCGATGTCGCGCTTGCTCCGGAAGCCCAGCGCCTTCTCGACGTTGACCTCGACCCACAGACCTTGGCAATCGAATCCGTTCTGCCAGCGCAGGTCGCGGCCTTGCATGGCGTAGAAACGCTGCCAGACGTCCTTGTAGGTTCGGCCCCAGGCGTGGTGCACGCCCATGGGATTGTTGGCCGTGATCGGCCCGTCCTGGAAACTCCAGGGCTCGCCGCCGGCGTTCTGCCGCACCAACTTGCCGAAGGCATCGCTTTCGCGCCAGAACTCCAGGACGCGATGCTCCATCCGCGGCCAGTCGTGCTGGCCCACGACGTTCTGAAAGGTCGACATGATCTCAGTTTCCTTCTGATGATTCGGAAGCGTCGGCCGCCGCGGGCCGCGCTTCGGCATCGGATCGGGCGTCGGATGGGCGGTCGTCCGGGGATGACGGGCTACTTGGTGCGTCGGGATCCGGCCGTCGCATGCCGACAACCTTCTCCGCCTCCAGCCAGCGCAGGAGCCGGCCGGCCGCGTCTAGCTCGGCCCGCATGTCCCGCAAGCCCGGCGTGCTCAACCCGATGCGGCGGGCAGGGCCCGGACGCAGCTCCTCGTTCTCGTTCGTCGCCGGCTCGACCCGCAAGCCGAGCTTGACCGGCCGCGCGCCGAGGCCTCCCCGGTCCAGGGGGCGCAGGCGCAAGAGCATGAAGATCTGCGCCGCGCGTCCTTCACCATCCAGCTCGGACTCGAGCCCGGCCAGGCATTCGCCGCGTCCCGCCACCGGCGGCCAGAGCAGGCGATAGCCCGGCGGCATCGCCAGCTGCTCGCTGATGGGCTCGGCGCCGCGGCGCCAGATCAGGACCTCGTCCTCGAAACAGGTCAGGGTGGCCTCGAAGACCGCGTCGCCTTCGCGCCGGCGATGTTCGATGCGCTCGGGCCGGCCGGCCGGCGAGAGCGTGAGCTGCCACAGGTCGCCGGAGGGCAGGGCCTCGACGCGCACCGTCTGCCGGCCGCCGGCCTCGCGATGGACGGTGAAGCGCTCCTCGCGCGCTCCGTCCAGCTCGATGCGGCCCCGATCGACCATCTCGTCGCCCCGCTTGGGCCGATGCAGCCTGCGCATGTTCGACCTCCCGACCCGGCCACCGCCGGGCATGAAAAAAGCCCTCGATCCTCGATCTTTCGAGGACGAGAGCCTGCTCCCGCGGTACCACCTCGGTTGGCGCGCTCGATGATCCATCGGCCGGGTCGATCCCGACCGATGCCGAGCGCGCCCGCTCGGCGGGCACTTCCGGTGCCTTCGGGACTCGAATCTCGAACCCCCGCGCACGATCGACGTGGCCGCATTGCCAAGTCGCCGCGCACGGACACCGCGCATGCCCTCGCGTATGGATGACGGACGCGACCCCGGCGAAAGCTAGTGACCGCTCGCATCGCGGCCGCAGTCGACCCCGAGGCCAAGGCTGCTCGTATACCCTGTGCTCTGGTCGGCCCGCGATGCGGATTGGCGGCGTTCGCCCCCGCGGCTCCGGAAGGATGTTCGGCGGCCTGCGCGCGCCCGGCTCGCACCGTCCCGGGCTCGCTGTGGCGGCAGGGCCCCGCCTACTCGTTTCCATCGACGCCTTTGTGCGATCTTCGGTTGTTGGGATCTGCGATCATCAGGACGGGAGCCGCGAGTCATCGCGGCTCCCGTCTTCCAGCCGGAGATCTCCGGCCGATGATTCCGACCTGCCACGGCGTGTGACGTCGAGTCTCTCAACCTGCGATTCGCAGGTGGGTGCCCGCCGGGCGACCCGGCCGAAGCCGGCGGCCGACCGCTGGGGCCGGCATGCAAGACGCCATTGCGAGTCGGGCTCCCGATGTGAGATTGTTGGTTGATGACGCGTGATACGCCATCACGTCCGCAGCAGGACCTCCAGTCTAGCCAATTCGAACGGCCCTGACAAGGGGCAAAAGTCTTTGCGCCGACCGCTGCCGGGGGCTACAATCCCTCGCCCATCCCCACGTCCTGACCATCCCGTGGCACGGGCACAGTCGGCGCCGGTGTTGCCCCCCGTCGTCCATCCTCGAAACAGGAGGACCTCCCCGAAGATGACCACGCGCATCGCCCTCAACGGCTTCGGCCGCATCGGCCGGCAGCTGGTGAAGGCCATCCACGAACGCTACTGGGACGAGCTGGAGATCGCCGCCGTCGGCATCACCAACTCGCACATCACCGAGCACCGGGCCACCCTGCTCAAATACGACACGCTCTACGGCCGCTTCGACGCCGAGATCGAGGCCGAGGTCCACGGGCGCACCAACGCCATCCGGGTCGACGGCCGCAAGATGGACATCGTCGGCCGCAACCCCTACGGGCCGGTGCCCGAGTGGCGGCGCTGGGATGTCGAGATGGTGGTCGAGGCCACCGGCTACTTCCGCGACCGCGACGGGGCGCGCAAGCACCTCTTGGCTGGCGGCAAGCGGGTCCTGATCACCGCGCCGGGCAAGAACTCCGACGTGACGGTGGTGCTGGGCGTCAACGAAGAGGACTTCGACCCGGATCATCACTACATCATCTCGAACGCCAGCTGCACCACCAACTGCCTGGCGCCGGCGGCCAAGGCCATCAACGACGCCTTCGGCATCCGCTACGGGCTGCTGTCGACCATCCACGCCTACACCTCCTCGCAGGTGCTGCTGGACCATGCCGGCAAGGACCCGCGCCGCTCGCGGGCGGCGGCCCTGAACATCGTGCCGACCACCACCGGCGCGGCCAAGGCGGTGGGCCTGGTGATCCCGGACCTCAACGGGCGCTTCCACGGCGACGCCCTGCGCGTGCCGACGCCCACCGTCTCGCTGGCCGACTTCACCGCCCTGGTCGAGCGCCCGCCAGCCTCGGTCGAGGAGGCCAACCGCGTGCTGCGCGAGGCCTCTGCCGGCCCGATGCAATGCGTGCTGGGCGTCACCGACGCGCCCCTGGTCAGCGTGGACTTCATGGGCAATCCCAACTCGAGCATCGTCGACGCCTCGGCCACGCAGGTGCAGGGCTCGCTGATCAAGACCGTGCTCTGGTACGACAACGAATGGGGCTACGCCTGCCGCGTGGCCGACATGCTCTACTACACGACGCAGCGCATGAAGGGCCACGGCCACGCGGAGATCCGCTCCGAGATCATCCAGCGCGCGCCCAAGACCCAGCTGCCGGAGGTGCTCTGATGACGGATCGCGCCCGGGTGGCCATCCACGGCTTCGGCCGCATCGGCCGCCAAATGCTCAAGACCCTGCACGACCACTACCGCGACCGGATCGAGGTGGTGGCCATCGGCCTGGAGCAGGCGGCCGACGCGCGCTCCGCCGCCCACCTGCTCAAGTACGACTCCAACTACGGCCCCTACGCCGCCGAGGTGGCCTATCGCGAGGACGGCCTGCTCTTGGACGGAGGGCGCATCCCCTTCCACGTGGCCGACGAACTCGAGGACTTGCCCTGGAAGGATCTGGGCGTAGACGTGGTCATCGAGGCTTCCGGTGCCTTTGCCACGGCCGACGCATCCCGCGGCCATCTGGAGGCCGGCGCCCACCACGTGGTCATCGCCGCGCCCACGCAGACGGCCGACTTCAGCATGATCTACGGCGTCAACGAGAAGGACTTCAACCCCGAGCGTCACCGCATCGTCTCGGCCAGCTCGGATACGACCAACTGCCTGGCACCGGTGGTGCGCGTGCTCGAGGACGCCTTCGGCATCGAGACCGCCCTGATGACGGCCGTGCACGCCTACACCAACGAGCAGAAGCTGATCGATGCGCCGGACGCCGATCTGCGCCGTGCCCGCTCGGCACCGACCAGCATCGTTCCGACCACCACCCGCGCCGACAAGGGCATCGACGACGTCTACCCCGACCTGGCCGGCCGCGTCAGCGGCTACGCCGTGCGCGTCCCGGTGCCCTCGGTCTCCATCCTGCAGGTGACGGCCCATCTGCGCGCCGAGGTCTCGGCCGAGGAGATCAACCAGGCCTTCCGCGGCGCCGCCGACGGGCGCTTCAGCCGGGTCCTGGCGGTGGCCGAGGAGCCCTTGGTCTCCAGCGACTTCCGCGGCTGCCCCTACTCGGCGGTGGTCGACCTCTTGACGACCATCGTCAACGGTCCGCTGATCAAGGTGGCCGCCTGGTACGACAACGAGGCCGGCTACGCGCGCCGCGTGGCCGACGTCACGGCCACCGTGGCCGGGGTCTAGCGATGGGCTCGGCAGTTCCCTTCGGTGCGACCGACCTCGGCCTACCGACGCTGGACGATCTCGACCCGGCCGGCAAGCGCATCCTGATGCGCGTCGACTTCAACGTTCCCTTGACCGATGGCCAGGTGAGCGACGACACGCGGCTGCGAGCGGCCCTGCCGAGTATCCTCGAGCTGATCGAGCGCGGCGCGAGCCTGGTCTTGATGAGCCACCTCGGCCGGCCCAAGGGCGTCGACGAGGCGTTGCGCATGCAGCCGGTCGGTGAAACGCTGGCCAGGCTGATCGGCCGGCCGGTGCAGGTCCTCGACGGCGATCCGGTGGTCGGCCCGGCGGTGCGCGAGGCCTGCGCCAAGCTGGAACCGGGTCAAGTCGCCCTGCTGCAAAACCTTCGCTTCGACCCGGGTGAGAAGGCCGACGAGCCCGACTTCGCCGCCGCCCTTGCCTCCCTGGCCGACGCCTACGTCAACGACGCCTTCGGCACGGCCCATCGCGCGGCGGCCTCGGTGGTCGGCGTCACCGAGCACCTGCCCAGCTACGCCGGCCGCTTGATGCAGCGCGAGCTGGAGATGCTCGGCGGCGCGCTGGCAACGCCGGCCCGCCCCTTCGTGGTCATCCTGGGCGGGGCCAAGATCGGCGACAAGATCGGCGTGATCGACGCCCTTCTGCCCAAGGCCGACCGCATCCTGGTCGGCGGCGGCATGGCCAACACCTTCCTGGCCGCCGAGGGCATCCCGATGGCCGACTCGCTGGTCGAGTCGGATCGCATCGGCGACGCCCGCCGGCTGCGCGAGGCGGCCGGCGACAAGCTCTTGATGCCCCTCGATCTGGTCGTCGCCGATGCCTTCGAGGCGGAGGCGAACCACCGCGAGGTCCGGGTCGAGGACGGCGTCCCGGAAGGCTGGCGTGCCCTGGACATCGGCCCCGAGACGATCGATGCCTTCGCCGAAGCCCTGCGCGGCGCCGGCACGGTGCTCTGGAACGGACCGATGGGCGTCTTCGAGATGCCGGCCTTCGCCGAGGGCAGCTTCGCCGTCGCGCGCCTCCTGGCCGGTCTGGCCGACGCCACCACCATCGTGGGCGGCGGCGACTCGGCCGCGGCGGTCCGCCAGGCCGGACTGGTCGAAGCGATGAGCTGGGTCTCCACCGGCGGCGGAGCTTCGCTGGAGCTCTTGGAAGGCAAGCCTCTGCCGGCGGTGGTCGCGCTGCGAAGCCAGCGCTGATGACGTTCACACCAAACTCTTGAGCAGGCCCAATGCGATTGACATCATGGCGCCATAACGTTATGATGCCCTATGTGAGGGACAGGTCATGACCGCCAAGACCAAGCGAACAACCGTCTACTTCGATCCCGAGCTCCACAAGGCATTGCGGTTGAAATCGGCAGAAACCGACCGCAGCGTCTCGGAATTGGTCGATGAGGCTATCCGCATCATGCTGCAAGAAGATGCGGAGGATCTTGCCGCGATCGGGGAACGCGCCGAGGAACCGAGCATCGCGTTCGAGGACTTCGTGCGAGATCTCGAAGCCCGTGGCAAGCTCTAAGCGCTACCGAGTCGAGATCAAGCGCTCGGCGGCCAAGGAGATCGAAGGGATCGACAGCCGTCGAGATCGAAAGCGAATCGTCGAGCGCATTTCGACGCTGTCTGAGGATCCAAGACCGCCTTCCGGCACCAAGCTATCCGGCTCCGATCACTTCCGAATTCGACAGGGTGATTACCGAATCGTGTATCGGGTCGAAGACGAGCGACTGATCGTCACGGTCGTGCGTATCGGTCACCGCAGAGATGTCTACCGGTGACGCTTGGGCCGAACGATGTCGATACAATCCCAGTGCATCGAGAAACCGCCCAGCGCAGGTTGCGCTGAGCGGCATCGTCGTGAGACTTTTTCCGCCGGCTCACATCGCGGCAATCGATACAGGCCCTACTCGACCGCGATCCGCTTGGGCTCCGGTATGTCCTTCTGGGGCAGCACGACCCGAACCTCGAGCACGCCGTCGGCGAACTGGGCCTGGATCGCGTCCTCTTCGATCTCCGGTGGCAGCGGAATGCTGCGGTAGAAGCTGCCGTAGCTGCGCTCGGCGCGATAGTAGTCGTCCTCCTCGACCTTGCTCTCCTCGCTGCGCTCGCCCTTGATCACGAGCTTGCCGTCCTCGAGCAAGACCTCGACGTCCTCCTTCTTCATCCCGGGCAGGTCGGCCTTGACGCAGAGATCGCCGTCCTTCTGGTAGACGTCGATGTCGGGCCGCCAGAGCTGCATGGCGCCCTCTTCTCGGTGGAGCAAGCGCGGGAGTCGCGGTCGCAGCATCGCCAGGCGGTCCCAG
>CAZJWJ010000018.1:0-24025 GCA_964549495.1 uncultured Anaerolineales bacterium
ACGGCGTGGCCGATGGGCCGGACGCCGACGGCGACGGCATCGTCGACTCGGCCGACGACAACGACGCGCTCTTCGGCGAGGATGCCGACGATGCGCCCACCAATACCGACGGCGACGCCCTGCCGAACTACCTGGATCCGGACTCGAACGACCCGAGCGACACGACGGGCGACGGGGACGGCGACGACATCGACGATGCCGGCAACGGCGGTCTCGACGCGGACGGCGATGGCGACATCGACGACGCGACGGACGACGACGGCGACGGCGCGGCCAACGGGGTCGACGAGGACGACGCCAACTTCGGCGGCCTGCCGGCCGGCCTGGACTCGGACGGCGACGGCGTCCCCGACGCCTTCGACCTGGACGACGACAACGACGGTCTGCCGGATGCCGAAGAGGGCGACGGCGACCGCGACCGCGACGGCATCCCGAACCGCCTCGACGACGACAGCGACGGGGACGGCATCTTCGACTCGGTCGAGGCCGGCCACGGTCTGGACAGCAACGCGGACGGCGAGCTGGACGCGGGCGAGGCCGGCGGCTTCGGCACCAACGGCTTGGCCGACGACGTCGAGACCAGCCCCGACTCGGGCATCCTGGCCCAGCCGCCCGCCGACGCGGACGCGGACACGGTGATCGACGCCCTGGAGCCCGATCACCGCGACACCGACGGCGACGGCCTGATCGATCCGCTGGACCCGGACGACGACGGGGACGGCACGGACGACGGC
Source organism: uncultured Anaerolineales bacterium (assembly GCA_964549495.1). Taxonomy (GTDB): domain Bacteria; phylum Chloroflexota; class Anaerolineae; order Epilineales; family Epilineaceae; genus JACKBJ01. The sequence continues at coordinate 735 of CAZJWJ010000018.1, forward strand.
AACCCGAGCCAGGACACCGACGACGAGGTCGGCGATCCGCAAGATCCCACCGACACCGACGGCGACGGCATCCCCGACTACCTGGACGCCGATACCGGCGACGGCTCGGGCGATGACGTGACCGGCTCGGGCGACGGCGACGGCGACGGCCTGTCGGACGCCGAGGAATGCCCGGACGGCGTCTGCCGCGACAGCGACGGCGACCTGGTGCCGGACTACATGGACGCCGATGACGACGGTGACGGAATCCCAACCCTCGTCGAGGGCAATGGTGACGCCGACGGCGACGGCAAGCCCGACCATCTGGACATCGACGCCGACGACGACGGGGCCATCGACCTGGTCGAGGCCTTCAACGCCGGCGGTGGCGGCTTCTTCGTGCTGAGCGCCGTACAGATCCAAGAGCGCCTGCAGCAAGGTGGCGGCGGCGACAGCGACTCGGATGGCATCCCGGATCAGATCGACATCGACTCGGATGACGACGGCATCCCGGACAACATCGAGCTGCAGTCGACCCTGGGCTACATCCCGCCCACCGGCAACGACACGGACAACGACGGCCTGGACGATGCCTACGATCCGGACTGCACCGGCGCCAACTGTGGCGGGACGGTCGGCGTGCCGATCACGCCCGAGAACACCGACGGGGTTGGCCAGCCCGACTACCTCGACCTGGACTCCGACGAGGACGGCACGGACGACCGGACCGAGGGCGATCGCGGCATCTTCGCCCCCGGCTCCGATCTGGACGGCGACGGCCTCAACGACGGCTTCGACAACGTCTTCGGCCCGGACGTCAACGACGACATCGACGATCCGGCCACCGACCTGCCCGATACCGACGGCGACGTCCTCTCGGGTGGCGACGTCGACTACCGCGACGATACCAACAACATCGGCCTATCGCTGGGCGGTCGGGTCTTCCGCGATCTGGACGACGATGGCCAGATCAACGGGACCGACTCCGGCGTGGGCGCCGTGCTGCTGCGGCTCTTGGCCGACACCGACGCCTCGGGCGACCTGACGCCCGGTGACGTCGAGATCGACGTCCAGTCCACCGCGGGCGGCGGCTTCTACCGCTTCGAGGGCCTGGCCGAGGGCGACTACATCGTCCAGGTCGATCCGATCAACTTCGACCCGGCCGGGCCGCTGGTCAGCCTGCACAGCAGCACCGGCAACGACATCGCCGGCGCGGCGCCCGACCCGGACGACGATGTGGTCGGCGACGACAACGGCGACGAGGTGCCGGGTCTGGGCGTGGCCTCCCTGGCCATCACCCTCAGCGACGGCGGCGAGCCGCCGGTGGGCGTCGATGGCGACGACACGCTGGGCAACCAGACCCTCGACTTTGGCTTCACCTGCGATCTCTCGATCGGCGACCAGGTCTTCATGGACCTCGACAACGACGGCGTCTACGAGCCCGGCGATGGCGAGTACGGCCTGAGCTTCGTCGACGTGAACCTCTACGAGGACACGGACGCATCGGGCGATCTGAGCGCGCCCGACACGCTGGTCGACAGCACGCAGACCGGACCGGGCGGGCTCTACCTCTTCGACGGGCTCTCGGCCGGTGAGTTCATCGTCGAGATCGACCTGGTGGCGCTGGGCATCGGCGGTGTGCTGGAGCAGATGGATTCGAGCACCGGCAACGACGTGCTGGGCCAGGCGCCCGATCCGGACGACGACGTGGACGACGATGACAACGGCACGCCGGTGGTCGGACGTGGCGTGGCCACCCGGGCCGTCACCCTGCTTTGCGGCGCGGAGCCGGACAAGCCCGAGGACGGCGACGGCCAGGACTCCAACCTGACGCTCGATTTCGGATTCACGCGGCGCGAGCAGCCGACCGGCGTCCAGCTGGGCGGCCTGCGGGCCGAGGCCTCCGAGACGGCAGTCCGTGTGCAGTGGTGGAGCGTCGACGAGCGTGACGTGGCCGGCTACAACGTCTTCCGCTCCAGCGCGGTCGACCGCGACTACGCCAAGATCAACGAGGGCATGCTCGTGGCCAGCGACGATCCGTTGGGCTCGAACTATGCCTTCGACGACCGGCCCGAGGCCGACGGCATCTACTACTACCGCATCGAGATCGTGATGGTGGACGGTCGCAGTTGGACCCAGGGCCCGGTCTCCGTGGCCTTTGGCGAGACGGCCCGCCTCCATCGCATCCACCTGCCCATCCTGCCCCAACGCGTGAGCTTCGGCGAGCTGCCCTCGGGCGGCGCGGCCGAAGGTACGCGCTGATCCCTGCGGGACGGGGCCGCGGTCGATCCGCGGCCTCGTCCCAGGGCTTCGTCCTTTCCCGTCCGTCCGACGCCGGACGGACCCGGACGAAGCGATCTGATCCGTGGCTCCCCCAGGCCACGGATGGAGGCCCGAGCGTCCGCTGCCACGAGCGGAGGCTCGGGCCTCCGCCATTTGTCGAGAAGTGCCCCGCCGATCGGCTCTTGAACTAGAACGCGTGTTCGATTACAATGGCGTCCATCGACCACAGTCACCGAGGAGCTCGCCGTGAAGAACCCCGTCGTCCGTAGCGTCCTGGCCCTCTTGGCCGGCATCGTCGTGGCCAACCTGCTCATCTTGCTCATCGAGAACAGCAGCACGCTCTTCGTCGAGCTCCCGCCGGAGCTGCAGGTCGACGCGGCCACCTTGGCCGATCCCGAGCGCCGCGAGGCCTTCATGCAGGCCTGGGCCGACTACATGCCCAACGCGCCCCTCACCCTGCTGCTCTTCCCGCCCTTGGCCTGGCTGATCGGCAGCGGTGCCGGCGCCTGGGTGGCGGCGCGTCTCGCGCCGGGCACCGGCCTGCGGCAGGCACTGATCGTGGGCGCGCTGATCCTGATCGGCAGCCTTCTCAACCTCTACCAGATCCCGCATCCCAGCTGGATGTGGCTGGTCGGTCCGCTGGCTCCGATCCTCGGTACCTACGCTGGCGCGCGCTGGGCTGGAGCTTTCAGCCCGCCCGCCGTCGAAAACCCCGCATGAAGTCCACCAAGCGCTCGACACCCTCCAGCGGCATGGCGTTGTAGAGCGAGGCCCGGATCCCGCCCACCGAGCGGTGGCCTTTCAAACCCACCAGTCCGGCGGCTTCCGCCTCGGCCAGGAAGCGCGCCTCCAGTGTTTCGTCGGCCAGCCGCCAGGTGACGTTCATCCAGGAGCGGCTGGCCGGCTCGGCCGTGCCGCGGTAGAAGCCATCCGAGTTGTCGATGGCCGCGTAGAGCAGGTCCTGCTTGGCCCGATTGCGCCGCTCCATCTCGGCCGCGCCGCCCAGGCGCTCGACATGCTGCAGACAGCGCCACAGGCAGTAGATGCCGAAGGTGTTGGGCGTGTGGTAGAGGGAGCGCTTGGCGGCGTGGGTCCGGTATTGCAGCAGGGTCGGCAGATCCTCGCGACCGACTTCGATCAGTTCGCGGCGCAGGATCACGACGGTCAGGCCGGCCGGCCCGAGGTTCTTCTGCGCGCCGGCGTAGATCAGCCCGCAGCGCGCGACCTCCATCGGCCGCGAGAGAATGTCCGAGGACATGTCGCAGATCAGGGAAACCGACCCTGTCTCGGGCAGGGCATGCCACTGCGTGCCGCGGATGGTGTTGTTGGTGGTGATGTGTGCGTAGCGCGCCGCGGGGGTCCAGTCGACCTCCGACGGACTTGGGATGCGCGTGTAGTCTTCGGCCTCGCCAGTCCATGCGACGCGCGCGCCGCCCAAGACCTCGGCCTCGCGGATCGCCTTGCGGCTCCAGACTCCGGTATCCACGTAGTCCCCGTGCTCATCCGGCCGGAGCAGGTTCTGCGGGACCATGGTGAACTGCAGGCTGGCCCCGCCCTGCAAGAAGAGGACCTCGTAGTCTTCGGGGATGTCCATTAGCCTGCGCAGCAGGGCCTGCGCCTCGCGGTTGATGGTGTCGAAAGCCGGCGCGCGGTGGCTGCTCTCCAGGATGGACATGCCGGTCCCGTCGTAGTCGAGCAGCTCGCGCTGGACCTGCTCGAGCACGGGCAAGGGCAGGGTTGCCGGGCCGGGATTGAAGTTGATCACGCGGCCCCTCGACGTGCGTCCGCCGCTCATGTTCGATCTCCACGCGCGTGGTGCTCGGCCACCAGGGCCACGATGACGTCGCCGATGCGGCCCATGTTCTCCTCGGTCGAGGCGCCGATATGCGGCGACATCAGCACGTTCGGCGCTTGGAAGAGCGGGCTGTCCTCCGGCGGATCGCTGTACCAGACATCGGTGGCGTAGCCGGCCACCTTGCCCGCCTCCAGGGCCGCGGCCATGTCCGCCTCGTCGACCACCCGACCCCGAGCGGTGTTGATCAAGTAGACACCCTCCTTCATCTTGGCGATGTTGCGCGCGTCGATCAGCCCGCGGGTCTCCGGCGTGAGGGGCGCGTGGATCGAGATGAAGTCGCAGCGCGCCAAGAAGTCGTCCAATGTCGGAACCAGCTCGGCCAGCTCGTGGTGGCTCAGGAAGGGATCGTAGGCCAGCACCTGCATGCCGAAGGCCAAGGCGCGCCGCGCGACCTCGCCGCCGATGTGTCCGGCGCCCAGAAGGCCCAAGGTCTTGCCCTGCAATTCGCTGCGCCGCAGCTCCTTCTTGGCCCAGATGCCATCGCGCATGGTCTGATGGGCCCGCAGCAGGCGGTTGGGCATGGCCAGCATCATGGCCATCGCCAGCTCGGCCACCGCGATGCTGCTGGCCGCGGCGGTGTTGTGCACCGCCACGCCCCGCGAGCGGGCGTGATCGAGGTCGATATTGTCCAGGCCCACCCCGCCGCGGATCAGGAGCTTCAGCGCCGAGGCGCGATCGAGCCAAGCGGCGTCGCAGCGGGTCTTGCTGCGCACCAAGGCCACCTCGGCCTCGGCCAGCCGGCCGGCGTCATCGGTAACGGACCCGTAGGCCGCCAGGCGCTCGGGCAGGTCGGCGGAGAAGGCATCGCAGATCAGGATCAGCATCGATTCCGGACTCCCGGGTTGGGTTGGGCGCCGCGTGAGCCTTCGAACGAGGCCGTGTTCGCATCGCTCGTTTCGGCTGCGCACAGCCCAGCAGGCCCGAAACCGGTCTTGTACACGCAGCCTAGCCGAACGGCCAGGTTCGACCGCGACGGCTGGCTAGCGCGCGCGCTAGCCGATAATCGTACTCTATAGCGTGGACGTTTCGATCATAGATGATGCCACGGCGCGCAGGTCGCTTGCGCTGCCGGAGGCGCTGAGCGTACGATAGTGATATCGTCGACATGTATGCCATCGATCTGGGGTACGAAGTAGGGGGAAGAGCATGAAGCTCCGCTTGAAGGGTGTTCCCAGGCAGATCGGCCTGGGCTTGTCGATCTTAGGTCTCCTCGCCCTGGCTTTCGGCCATGCCTCGGCGCAACCCGGTGGCGATGGCGAGGGCCTTCGCGGCCGCGATCGCGGGAGCTTGCGGCTCGATGCACCATTGCCGGCCGGGCCCGAGGGTTCGGCGCCGATCCTGCCCGCCGGCCCGGCCCAGTCCACGGTCGTGATGAGCGAGGACTTCGAGGGCAGCTTCCCGAGCCAGGGCTGGACCGTCTTCGACAACGATGGCGCGAGCTCCGGCGAGTACTTCTGGCGCAACCGCTGCACGGGGGCTGGCAGCGCGCGCAGCGCTTGGGCCGTCGGGGGCGGTGCCCACGGCAACCAGATCGCCAGCTGCCAGGACAGCTACCCCAACCACGTCGACAGCTGGATGGCCTATGGGCCGATGGACTTCGGCCAGGTCACCGACGCGGCGTTGGACTTCAGCTTTTGGCTCAACAGCGAATGCGTCGGCAGCCAGTGCAGCCAGAAGAGCGACCGGTTGTGGGTGCTGCATTCCACCGATGGGCAGAACTTCGATGGCCCCTGGTGGGCCGGCGATTGGTTCGACGATCCATCGGCGGTCAACGGCTGGGTCTCCGATACGGTCGATCTGAGCGCCCTGGCCGGCGAGTCGCGGGTCTGGATCGCCTTCGTCTTCCAGAGCGACGGCTCGACGAACTACCCCGGCGGCGCCTACGTCGACGACGTGGCCCTGCGCGTGGACACCGGCAGCTGCCCGCCGGCCACGGCCAGCATCCAAACCCTGACCACCGACCGATCCTGCTATGCGCCCGGCGCCCAGATCGGCGCCTTCGTCAGCGTCAACACCACGCAGCCTGGCCAGCAGGTGAAGCTGGAGGTCCAGTTGGCGCAGTTCGACGTGATCTGGGCTTGGGAGGAGGTGGTCTTCACCGCGCCGGGGCAGCAGGTGGTGCCGCTGACCGTGCCATCGGATCTCTTCCCTGACACCTATACGGTCCGGGCCGTGGTCACCGACGCGGGTAGCGAGTGCTTCCAGGACATGGCCGAGGTCCAGGTGACCATCGATCCTGCCTGCGGCACCGCCACCGACGTGCCGGCCACGCCCGGCCCCTCGCCCACGCCCAAGCCGCCGCCCTGTCCCAATGCCGGCCCGGTGGACGTGGTCTTCGTCATGGACACCTCGGGCTCGATGGACGACGAGTTCCAGGCCCTCTGCGGGCAGATCTCTAGCGTCGTCTCTCAGCTTCAGAGCATGGGCATCAGCGTGAACTACCGCATCCTGGGCATCACCGAGACCCGGTCCTGCGCCACGCAGACCGTCCAGGGCCTGGTCCCGGGCGGCCGCGTGAACGACCTCGAGGATTGGGCGCCGGCGGTGTCCGACCTGTCGGGCAGTTACAGCTGGCAGCCGGGCCACACGCGGCTGATCATCCCGATGAGCGACGAGGGACCCGAGGACGGCGATCCGGTCAACGACCCCGGCGACGATCGTGACGCGATCAACGTCGCCATCTCGCTGGCCAAGGCCAACCAGGTCGTCGTCTCGCCGGTCTTGGGCTCGGGTCACGAGTCCAACCCGGCCATCGCCAACCTGGCCGGCGCCCTGGCCTCGGCCACCGGCGGCCAGGTCTTCGAGTCCAGCGACCCGGCCAGCGATCTGGCCGACGGCATCTCGGACCTCATCGGCGCGGCGGCCTGCACGCCGGTGGTCTGCTGCGTCGAGCCGATCTGCGTCAACTCGGCGGGCGAGACGGTCCGGGTCCTCGGCAGCACCTTCTTGCCCGGTGCCAGCGTCCAGTTCGGAGGGCAGACGGCGCGCGACATCGTCCGCGTTTCGGACGGTGAGCTGCGCGCCCGGCCGGCGGCCGGCCTGGGCTTCGGGACCTGGGACGTGACGGTGATCAACCCGCCGGGCGGCTGGACGCATACCCTGCCGGCCGGCCTGCAAGTGGGCAACTGCGCCGGCACGCCGACGCCCACAGCCACCTGGACGCCGCGACCGCCGCAGACGCCGACGCCCAGCGCCACGCTGCGGCCGACGGTCACGCCCAGCTTCACCCCACCGCCGACCCTGCCGCCCGAGCAGCCGCCCTGTCCAAACGCCGGCCCGGTGGACGTGGTCTTCGTGATGGACACCTCGGGCTCGATGGACGACGAGTTTGGCGCCCTCTGCGACCAGGTCGACCAGATCGTGGCGCGCTTGGGGCGCATGAGCGTAGGGCTGCGCTACCGCGTCCTCGGGATCTCCGAGGGACGCGCCTGCGCCGCCGACCACGTGGCGGGGCTCGTGCCCGGCGGTCGGGTGGACCATCAGGAGGACTGGGCCGCGGCGGTGGTCGACCTGTCCGGCAGCTACGCCTGGCAGGCCGGCTACCGACGCCTGATCGTGCCGATCAGCGACGAGGGTCCTGAGGACGGCGACCCGGTCAACGATCCAGGCGACGACCGCGATGCGATCCACGCCGCCATCGCCGCCGCGCGGGCCCGGGGCGTCATCGTCTCGCCGGTCCTGGGCACCGGCTACGGCAGCGCCATGGAGACCCTGGCCCAGGCCCTGGCCCAGGGCACCGGCGGACGGGTCTTCCGCAGCAGCGATCCGGCCAGCGACCTGGCCTCCGGCCTGGTGCAGCTGATCGGGGCCGCGGCCTGCACGCCGACCATCCGCAGCGTCGAGCCGCCCTGCATCGAGACCGCCTCCGAGACCATCCGCATCCTGGGCGATACCTTCCTGCCCGGCGTGATGGTCGAGATCGGCGGCCGGCCGGCCCAGGGCGTCATCCGCATCTCGGACTCCGAGATCGCCTGCCGCGCCGACCCGGCCCTGGGACAAGGCATCTTCGACGTCAAGGTGATCAACCCACCCGGCAACTGGAGCCACACCGTCGCCCACGCCCTGCAGATCGGCAACTGCGGCATCGAGCAATGTCCGCCGCCCCGGCCGCAGGTCGATCCCCGCTGCGAAGGTCCGAACTACGTGCGCGATCCGGGCTTCGAGAAAGGGGGCCGGGGCTGGCAGCAGTACAGTTCGGGCGGCCGGCAGCTGGTCTCGATGCAGCAGGCCCAAAGCGGCTTCTACTCGGCGCGCTTCGAAGCGCCCGGCGGCCGGCCGGCTCTCGAGCAGCTGCAGCAGTTCATCGCCATCCCGCCCGACGCGACTGCGGCCAGCTTCTGGGTCGAGGACGTGGTGCACCTGGGCAGCCTGGTCGGAAGCTCCATCCCGCGCAGCGGCTACGATCGCTTCCGCGCCTCGCTCTACGATCCCTTCCTGGGGCGCGAGCTGGTACGCCTGTGGGAATTCGATCCGACCACCGACTGTCCGATCGACTCGCCCTTCTACAACCTGACGCCCACCGAGCTGAACCTGATCCGCGGCCGGACCGTGGCCCTGGTTCTGCAATTGCGCAAGGTCACCAGCGACGGCTGGTCGTCGCTGGTGCTAATCGACGGGGTGCACCTGGCGATCTGCACCCCCTCGCCGCCCTGCCGCGTCGAGGGCAACAAGGTGGCCGCGCCGCGCGTCACCCGGCCGGGCGGTGAGGTGACGGTGACGATCGACCTCTCGGGCATCGAGGGGGCCTGCCTGGCGCAGCGCAAGCCGGCCGACATCGTCCTGGTCCTCGATCGCTCGGGCAGCATGGCCGACGAGGGCAAGATCGACGCGGCCAAGGCCGCGGCGCGAGCCTTCGTCGACCGGGTCGACCTCTCGGTCGATCAGCTGGCCCTGGTCAGCTTCGCCGACGGCGCCCTGCTCGACCAAGGCTTGACCCGGCAGGTCGGGCAGATCCGCGCGGCCATCGACCGGCAGAGTGCCGGTGGCAATACCGACATCATCGGCGGGCTAGAGGTGGCGCGGACCGAGCTCTCGAGCGGCCGCCACATCGCCGGCAACCAGCCGGTGGTGGTGCTGCTCTCCGACGGCCAGCCGACCACCGGCGACCCGCGCGGTGCGGCCCAGGCTCTGAAGGGCGACGGCGTGCGCGTCTTCACCATCGGCTTGGGCAGCGACGTCGATCCGGACCTGATGCGCCAGTTGGCGTCCTCGCCGGCCGACTACTTCTTCGCGCCCGGCGGCGCCGATCTGGACGCGGTCTACCAGCAGATCGCCGGCGCCATCGGCGGGGTGCCGGCCACCAACCTGCGCCTGGTCGACCGCCTGTCGGCCTATGTCGAGCTGGTGCCGGGCAGCTTCACCGGCGCGCCGGCGCCCAGCGTCAGTCGCGACGGCCGGACGATCACCTGGCAGATCCCGCGCCTGGGCTTCGAGACCCGCTTGCTCACCTACCGCGTGCGGATGACCCAGGTGCCGGGCATCTGGCCGACCAACGAGTCGGCCGTCGTCAGCTACACCAACTCCAACGGGCAGCCGGCCAGCTTCAGCCTGCCGATTCCGCTGGTGACCGTGGTCGCCCCGCCCGAGGAGGGCGCCACGCCGGAGCCGCGGCCGGAATTGATCTGCCGCGACCACCCGCGCGATGACGGCTCGGTGCCCTCCAACCAGGTCGTGGAGGCCTGGTGGGACAGCCCCGACATCTGGGTGCGCAACCAACCGGACGGCATCGAGTTCCCGCAGAATCCCGTCGCCGGCCAGGCCAACCACGTCTACGTGCGGGTGCGCAACATCGGCAACGTGGCCATCGAGGACATCACGGTGCACGTCTACGACGCGCCGGGCGGCACCAACCTGCGCTGGCCCGACGACTGGGCGCCGGAGATCGGCTCGGCCGGCATCGTCCGGCTGGAGGCCGGCGCCTCGACGGTGGTCTCGGTGCCCTGGGTGCCTTTCGCCGAAGGCCACACCTGCTTCCTGGTGCGCATCGAGTCGGCGGCCGATCCCATCCGCCTGGACGGCTGGGTGCCCTTCGAGAACAACATCTGCCAGCGCAACGTGCAGATCATCGGCGGCTCCGGAGGCGGCACGTCGAGCACCGGCGTGGGCATCGGCAACCGCAACCGCGGCTCGGGCTACGGCGGCATTCGGGTCAACTCGAGCAACATCCCCAACGGCTCGCGGGTGGTCATCCAGCTCGAGCCGGAGCTCTTCGAGCGCTGGCAGGGTGCCGGTGGCGTGGCCACGGGCGGGCAGCTGCTGCCCGGCGAGGCGTCGATCGCACTCGATGTGACGCCCGGCCCTGGCGGCAAGGGCAGCGTGAGCGCGCGGCTCGAACGCCTACCCTTCGAGGGCGAAGAGAGCGGCCGGCTCACCGCCCGCGTCGAGCTGCCGGGCAGTGGTAGCCCCTTGGCTGCCCCGGCCCAGGACGCGGACTGGCCGATCCTGCACATCGTCCAGGAGATGAACGGTCAGGTGGTCGGCGGCAACGTGCTGCGTCCCGACTTGCAGTACCCGCATCTCATCCACCTGCCCTATCTGGTTCACACCGAAGTCGGCCGTGAGGGGACCGCGATATCGGTCCCGGTCCCGGACTGGTTGGCGGGCTGGCAGGCGCCCAAGATCAGGCGATCGCGATGAGCGCGGGCCGTGGGACCGGACGCCGGCGGGGAGCGATCCTCGCCGCGTCCGCCTGCGGCCTGGTCGCAGTGGTTCTGATGGCCGGACGGGCACTCGCCGACGAGAACCACTGGCAGCTGCTGCGACCCGGCGGGCGAGCCCCGCAGGCGTTGCAGTGGGCGGCCTTCACGCAGGATCCTGCCCGAAACGAGCTCTTGGTCTTCGGCGGGACGGATCAATCTGCGGCATACAACGATTTCTGGGTACTCGATCTGAGCGGCGAGAGTTGGTCCCTGGTGCGCCCACGGGGCACGTTGCCCTACTACCGTCAGCAGGCGTCAATGGCCTTCGACGTGGCCGGTGATCGGGCGGTGGTCTTCGGGGGCTACGTCTTGGACGAGGGGCGGCCGACCTACTACGACGACACCTGGCTGCTCGAGTTGGGCGGCGCGCAGGGCCCCGAGTGGGTCAAGCTGCCCTTTGCCGCCAACAAGCCCGCGCCCCGGCGAGACGCCAGCCTGATCTACCAGCCTGGCGAAGCGGGGGCCGGCCGGATGATCCTCTTCGGGGGCTGGAACCACGTGCAGCGGATCGGCTACGATGATTTGTGGGCCTTCGACTTGACGCCCGGCGCGGAGGGCTGGAGCCGGATCGGCCAGGCCTGCTCGGGCGGCCCGGATCCGCGCGATGGTCACGTGGCCATCTACGATCCGAGCGGCCGGCGCATGCTGGTCTTCGGCGGCTGGCTGCGCTCGCGCAGCACCTACCGCACGCTGGACGACCTCTGGGCCTTCGACCTCTCGGGCTCGGGCGGCTGCTGGACCGAGCTGACGCCGCCCAGCCCGGATCCGCCGGCCTTGGCTTGGTCCTCCGCCGTCTACGACGCCTGCCCGAGCGGCCGGCGCATGCTGCTCTTCGGCGGCTTCGAGGGCACGGGCACGGCCAACTCCATCCGCGGCAGCGACACCAACGCCGTCTGGTCCCTGGCGCTCGACCTGCCTGGCCTCGAGGCGTGGGCCCAGCTCGATCCCGGCGGCGCCCGACCGCGGCCCCGGGATGCGCATGCGGCCGCGCTCGATTCCGAAGGCCGGCGCATGATCGTCTACGGGGGTTGGGAGAACGAAGGCGAGCTGCTGCGCGATGTCTGGGCCCTCGAGCTGGCGCCCTGCGGCCCGCCGACCGAGACGCCGACGGCGACCCCGAGCCCGACTGCAAGTCCGGCCGCCGGGCCCAGCCCTACGGCCACGTCGACGGTGACGCCGACGGACGAGCCCACGCCGAGCCCCGCGCCCAGCGACACGCCCTCGGGACCGCCCAGCGCGACGCCGGATCACCTGGCCACGGCTGTGGCCGCGACCCTGACCGCGATGGCGCCGACCCTGGTGCCTACGGCGACTCCGGATGTGATCGGCACCAGCGTGGCCGCGACCCTGACGGCCGCCGCGCCCACACCCAGCGCCAGCCCGACGCCGGACGCGGTCGGCACGGCGGTCGCCGCGACACTGACGGCGGCGGCGCCACCGCTGCCACCGCTCTATCTGCCCTGGCTCGACAACGCGCAGCGGGCTGATGGGCCGGGTGCAGCCTCGTCCGAATAGGGATCAGCCCGAGACGCGGAAGTTGCGCATCATCCCGCCATCTTCGTGTTCCAGGAGATGGCAGTGGTGTAGGTAGAGGCCGGGGAAGGGCGCGAAGCGTGCCCGGATGCGGACGCGCTCGCCCGGCATGACCAGCACCGTATCGCGCCAGCCCTCGTCCACGAAGCCATCGCGCACGGTCTCGTAGGCCGCGGCAAAGGCGGGGTCGGGATCGCGCCCCACCACGCGGAACTGGACCAGGTGCAGGTGCATGGCGTGTGGCATGCGCATCATGCCGCCCATGCCCATGCCCATCCCGCCGCCTGCGTTGAACCATTCCCAGACCTCTTCCGCCCCCAGCTCGACGATCTCGTCCTCGGCGACGGCCTCCATCTCGAAGCTGCGCCCATCGATCAACCAGCGACCGAACTGCATGCTCAAATCGAAGCTTCGGTCCGGCGCGGCATCCTGCAAGGGGAGGTCGGCGCGGCGGGATGCGAGGCGCATCGCCGAGCTGTCGGCCAGCCCGGCGACGGTCGCGCCGCCGACCGCGGCGCCGCGCGTCAGCGACGGGAGGTAGATCCGATCGGCCGGCTCGGCCGAGACCCGCAAGTCGACCAGGCCGAAGCTCGCGCTCACCGGCAGGCGCGTCGGCAGCTGCATCATGCCGCCGATGGCGCCATCATCGAAGCCGAGATGCTCGAGCGCCAAGCCTTCGCCCGCTCGCATGCCGGACAGGTCGGCCTCGAGCATCAATCGCTGACCGGGCGCCAGCATGGCGTAGGGCTTGTCGAGCGGCGATTCGAGCATTCCCCCATCCGTGCCCAGCACGCGAAGCGGCCGGCCGTCGCTCCAGCCGAGCTTGAAGATGCGATGGGTCGCGCCGTTGAGCAGCCGCAGGCGATGCCGCTCGGCCGGCAAGTCCAGCCGGCCTTCCGGTCGGCCGTCGACGTAGATCTCGTCGCCCAGGAAGCCCATCGGCGTGGGATCGTAGACCAGCGCGCCGGAGGCATCGAATCGGCGGTCCTGCAGCACCAGCGGCAGGTCCTCGCCCGACGGTGCGTCCGCCGCCTCCGCCGGGTCGATGATCAGCAATCCGACCAGACCATGGTAGACCTGCCAGGCGGTTCGGCCGTGCGGATGTGGATGGAACCAATAGGTCGCCGGCTGGTTGAGCAGCTGGTAGTCATAGGCGCGCTCGGCTCCGGGCGCGACGGCATGGCGCGGATGCCCGTCCATGTCGTCCGGCATCTCTAGCCCGTGCCAGTGCACGGTCGTCTCCTCGGGCAGGTCGTTGCGGAAGCGGATGCTCAGCGCCTGCCCCTGGCGCGCCCGGATCACCGGCCCGGGGAAGGGAGGCCCCGGGTCCACGACCGCACCAGGGTCGCCGGAGATCACCCGCGCGCGATAGCGCCACATCGTCTCGGCGCGCTCCGGGCGCAAGCGAACCGGTTCCGGGGCGGCCACGAGCTCCAGCTCCAAGTCGGCCGCGCCCTGGGCGCGAAGGATGCCAGGATCCGCGCCGGCGCCCGACGTTCCGGTGGATGCGGCCAGCCTGCCCAAGGCCAGGGCGCCGGCGCCCCATCCGGTCAGCTCGAGGAATCTGCGGCGGCTCGTCATGGGCTTCTTCTCCTACTCTACGATACCCAGTTCAGGCTGCGCTCGACCGCCTTGTGCCAATCGGCATAGCGGGCCTCGCGCTCGTCACGGTCGACGGCGGGCTGCCAGCGGCGGTCGACGCGCTTGTGCGCGCGCAGCTCCTCGACGTCCGACCACAGGCCGCTGGCCAGGCCGGCCGCGTAGGCCGCGCCCAGGCTGGTGGTCTCGGACACCTCCGAGCGGGCCACCGGCAGGTCCAGCGCGTCGGCTTGGATCTGCATCAGGAGCGCATTGGCCACCATGCCGCCGTCGACCCCCAATTCGGGCGGGTCGATGCCGGCATCGGCGCGCATGGCGTCCAGCACCTCGCGCACCTGCCAGGCGACGGCCTCCAGGGCGGCGCGGCAGATGTGGCGCTTGTCGATGTAGCGGGTCAGGCCGACCATCACCCCGCGGGCGTCAGACCGCCAATGTGGCGCGAAGAGCCCGCTGAAAGCCGGCACGATGACCATGCCGCCGGCATCCTCCACCTCGGCCGCCAAGGTCTCGCTCTCGGCCGCCGTCTCGATCAGCCCCAGGTTGTCGCGCAGCCATTGCACGAGCGCGCCGGCGATGGCGATCGAGCCCTCCAGGGCGTAGACCGGCTTCGCCTCGCCGAGCTGGTAGGCCAAGGTGGTGATCAGCCCATGCTCGGATTCGACGGGTTCGTGGCCGGTATTGGCCAAGAGGAAGCAGCCCGTGCCGTAGGTGTTCTTGGCCTCGCCAGGCGAGAAACAGGCCTGGCCGACCAAGGCCGCCTGCTGGTCGCCGAGGTTGCCGCAGATCGCCACGCCACCCGGGCCTTCGCCCCATCCGCCGGCCTCGCTCGACGGTCGGATCTCCGGCAGCATGCGCCTGGGGATGCGCAGGGCCTCGAGGATTTCCTCGTCCCAATCCAGCGTCCGCAGGTTCATCAGCAGCGTGCGGCTGGCGTTGGTCACGTCGGTCACGTGGGCCCCGCCCTCGGGCCCGCCGGTCAGGTTCCAGATCAGCCAGCTGTCGATGGTGCCGAAGAGGGCCCGACCGCGCTCCGCGTCCTGGCGCAGCTCTGGATTTTCGTCGAGCAGCCAGCGCAGCTTGGGACCGGAGAAGTAGGTGGCCAGGGGCAGGCCGGTGCGCGCGCGGAAGCGGTCCGGTCCCGCGTCGCCGGCGAGCTCGCGGCAGAGGCGGTCGGTGCGGGTGTCCTGCCAGACGATGGCGTTGGCGTAGGGCCGGCCGGTCTCGCGGTTCCAGGCCAGGCAGGTCTCGCGCTGGTTGGTGATACCCAGGCCGGCCAGATCTCCGGCATCGAGCTCGGCGGCCTCCAGCGCGCCGGAGAGCACCTCCAGCGCCCGATCGCGGATCTCGATCGGATCGTGCTCCACCCAGCCGGGTCGCGGGTAGATCTGCCGGTGCTCGCGCTGGTCGCGGCCGATCTCGCGGCCCGAGGCGTCGAAGACGATGCAGCGCGTGCTGGTGGTGCCCTGGTCGAGGGCGGCGACGTGGCCGGCCATGTTCGAGCCTCCCGAGATGGGTCCCAGTCGCAATCGAGAACGACATGGCCCCCGTGAAGGCGACGATCGCCGATCGAGGGCGGTGGCGATCGAGCGCGATTCGGACGAGTCGTGGGCCATGGTATCGGCCGGCCAGGCCCTGTCAAGGCCATGCCAGGTTGGGATTGGACGCGCCTCGGCCTCGCGACGCTATAATCCCCCGACACCCGCGCCCAACCGCCCGAAGGAGCCGATCATGCCGGATCCCGAGGCCCCGATCTACCGCTTGAAGATCCGCTTGCTGGGCATCGAGCCGCCCATCTGGCGCCGCATCGAGGTACCCGGTTCGGTCGACCTCGAGCGCTTGCACGAGATCCTACAGGTTGCGATGGGCTGGGGCGGCGAGCACCTCTACGCCTTCGACATCGAGGGCGTCGAGTACAGCGACGCCGAGACGGTCGAAGAGGTCCTCGACGAGGGCTACGAGGCGGTCTGCGCCGACGAGGTCCGACTGGACTCCGTGGTCACCAAGGTCGGGCAGCGCTTCGGCTACGACTACGACTTCTCGGACGACTGGGAGCATCGCATCGAGGTCGAGGCCATCGATCCGCCCGATCCCGAGCTGCGCTACCCGCGCTGCCCGGCCGGTGGACGCGCCTGCCCGCCCGAGGACAGCGGCGGTCCGGAAGGCTACCAGGCCCTGCTCGAGGCCTTGTCCGATCCCGAGCAGCCGGACCACGTCGAGGCCCGCCTCTGGGTGGGCCGGGATTGGAATCCGGAGCACTTCGACCGGAGCGGTGTGAACCAACGCCTCGCCGAGCGATTCCAGGCAGGGGCCTGAGTCCGACGGGATGAAGATCCGCGATGTCGTCGACGCTGTCTGAATTCGGAAGCAACTTGTCAGGCGGTGCTAAGTCGATGCCGGCTCGCGTGTCTTGACTACCACAGGGCGCTCCAGCCCGCTCGCCGAGCGGAACGGGCCCCACGGATGAAACCCCACCGGAATCAAGGAGACGATGACCATGAAGATCCCCAACCTGCGCGACAAGCTCGCGCGCTTCCTGCCGCTGGCCGCGCTGGCCTTGGCCCTCGGTATGGCCCTGGGCGCCCAGAGCACCCAGGCCGCGCCGGCCGAGCAGACCGAGCCGCGGCCGGTCGAGCCCGCACGCTGCGAGGTGGCTTGCAAGGAGCGCGTGAGCACCTTCCTCGAGCGCTGCAAGAACAGCGGCGCCGCCGACTGCGAGGCCCAGGCCCGCGAGATGCACGCCCGCTGCATGCAGTCCTGCGCGCCCAGCACCGAGCCGACCGACTGCCTGGGCAACTGCTCCAAGCGCGTGCGCGCCTGGTATCAGACCTGCTTGGACAACGGTGGCGAGGACTGTTCGGAGCAGGCTCGCAAGTTGATGGCCCGCTGCACAGCTTCCTGCGAGCCGGACCGACCCGAACCGTCGGACTGCAAGACCAAGTGCTCCGAGCGCATCCGCGCCTGGTATCAGACCTGCGTGGACAACGGCGGCGAGAACTGCTCCGCCGAGGCCCGCCAGCTCTTGGCCCGCTGCACCGCCTCCTGCGAGCCCAGCCGCGAGCCGGTCAGCTGCGAGCGCAGCTGCCGCCAGCGCGCCCAGCGCTACCTGGCCAGCTGCCAGGGACCGGACTGCGCCGCCCGTGCGCGGACCATGTTCCAGCGCTGCGTGGCCGCCTGCGATACCGGTTCCGTGGCGCCCGAGCCGCGCCGCCCCGGCATCGGCACCCGTCCCTGATTCCGGATCGATCGCGTCCCGCCGGTCGCCGAAGCGCGCGCCGGCGGGATGCCGATCCGCTCCGGGATCCGCCCGAAGATCGAGCGGCCAGGGATGCAGCGTGGTCTGGGATCGGCGATCGCCGAAGGCGCGGCGGCCGGTGAGTCCGCGCGGGCCGAGGTCGGCCTGGTCGAGCGCGCGGCCCGCGGCGACGCGGCCGCCTTCGGCGAGCTCTACGCCTCTCACCTCGATGCCATCTACCGGCACATCGCCTTTCGCGTGCGGGATGCCGAGACCGCGGCCGACCTGACGCAGGAGGTCTTCTTGAAGGCCTATCGCAGCCTGGACGCCTTGCAGAATCCCGAGCGCTTCCGGGCCTGGCTCTTCCGCATCGCCCATCACAGCGTGCTCAACCACCTGCGCCGCAAGTCCGAGGTACGGGCCGAGGACGAAATGCTCGAGCAGCGGCCGGCCGGCGGGCCCGCGCCCGAAGATCTGGCCGGCAGCCGGCTCGAGATGGATCGGGTGCTGCGCGCCGCCTCCGGCCTGACCGAACTGCAGCAGCAGGTCCTGGCGCTGCGCTTCATCTCGGGCCTGTCGGTGGCCGAGACGGCCAGCATCATGGACCGCAAGCCCAACGCCATCCACAACCTTCAGCACAACGCCCTGGCCGCCCTGCGCCGCAGGCTGGACCAGCAGGAGCCCACGCGATGAGCGCTCGAGCCGAAGAACCCCTGGCCGATGCCCTCCGGCGCAGCCTGGAGTCCCTGGAGGCCGGCGATTCGCTGGACGCGGTCCTGGCCCGCCATCCCGATCAGGCCGAGGCCCTGCGCCCCTTGCTAGAGTCGGCCCTGGCCCTGCGCCAGCTGCCCATCGATCCGGCCCCGGCCGACCTGGCCGGCCGCATCGGCACGGCCCTGGTCTCCGAGGCCCGCCAGGCATCCGATGCCGGCCGCCGCGCCGCCCGCGCCCGCCGGCCGCGCCACCGCCTCGATCCGCGCCGATGGCTCCCGGCCGGCCCGACCCTCCCGCCGGTCCGCAACCTGGTCTTCCGCCTGGGCGCCATAGCCATCGCGCTGGCCCTGGTCTTCTCCGGCGCCGCACGCGCCTCGGCCGACAGCCTGCCGGGCAGCGCACTCTACCCCGTCAAGCGCGGCATCGAGCAGGTCCGCCTGGTCTTGGCCACCGAGACGCGCGAGCCGGCCCTTGCGGCCGACTTCGCCCGCCGGCGCCTGGAAGAGGCCGAGGCCCTGAGCGCCGCCGGCCGCTCGCCGGAGCCGGCCCTGGCCGGCCTCGAGGACCTTTCCGCCTGGGCTTCGTCCTTGCCGGCCGCCGCCCAGACGGCGGTCGCGGCGCGCGACGAGCTGGACGCCGGAATGGTCGCCGATGTCCCGAACGCAGACACGGTCAGGTCGAACGAAGCTCCGGATCGCAGATCCAGTCCGGCAGCCAACCCGGCCACCGCTGCCGGATCGCCCCCCATCGTCCGTCGCGCCCCCACTCGAGCGCTGGTCGTAGCCCCGGTAGCGAGCCCGAGCCCGAGATCGGCCTCGAACCCCTACCCGACCCCGACCGAGGCCCTACTGGCGTCGGCGCCGAGCAGCACGCCGATGCCGGCCGTCGCCCTGGCCGCCACCGAGCGCCCGACGACCAGCCCGGTCCCGCTGACCGCGACCCCCCCACCACCGCCGCCGGACGACGATGATGACGATGACCCGCCACCGCCGAGCGCTACGGCGACCGCAAGCCTCGTGCCGAGCGCGACGCCGACCTTGATCGAGCCGACGGCCACGGCGACCGATCCGGGTTGGAACGTCGTCGAGGGACAGGTGCTCACGGTCGTCGGTCGTGCGATCCCGTCCGCTAGGGTCACCTTCATAGACGCGGTCAGCGGCGACCGCGTGGCCGCGGGGAGCACCGATGCGCGCGGCAGTATCCGAATTCGCTTGCTGCGCGGTCGCTACCAAGTGGTCGCCATGGCAGACGGTTTCCAGACCCAGTGGTACCGTGGCAAGAGCTCACGCGACGAGGCCGATGTGATCGGCTTGACCGGAGACGGCTTGACCGTCGCGGTCAACTTCCGACTTCAGCCCGACGCACCGCTCTCGAATCGAGCCACGGAGGCTCCGCGACGACCGCGACCCAGCGCGACGCCGGAGACGGAGCCGAGCCCGGAACCCAGCGCCACCCAGCCCAGCATCCGACCGGTCCGCAGCCCGGAGCCGTAGTTCGTCGGCCTCCCTTGGCGCCTATCCACCTACATCGACGACGGACGTCGCCGCCCGTGAGGTGACGCGGTCGAGCCCTGTCTTGGTCCCTCGTGCGCCCCTCGGTGCGTCCGGGAGCGGGATGGGATCAGTCCTGCTGCACCCGCTGCGATGCACTGCGCAACAGCTCGCGCAATTCCTCGGCCTCGGCCGGCTCGAGCTGCATCGGCCCGAAGTAGAAGCGGTCCGTGTCGGCCTCGGCGGCCTCGCGCGTCTCGCGACCGGTCTCGGTCACCCTGTAGCCACCGTCGCCGTCGGACTCGAGCCAGCCGCGTCCGACCAGGCCGTCGAGGGCCGTCTGGTAATCTCGGGCCTCGTAGCCGCGGAAGGCGCCGAACTTCTCGGCGGCTTCTTCGGGCGTGCGGATGGCCTCGCCCCAGGTTTTCTCGCCCCAGACGTGGCTGAAGGCCTCCCAGGCGTGGCCCTCGTCCACGTGCTGCCGCCAGGCGGCGACGTGGGCGTCGTCGCGCCAGCTGTTGAGGTCGATCAGGTAGCGGCGCAGGCGCTCGGGGGCGCTGGCGGCCGGCCCGGGGTCGAAGCTGCGGCTGCCCTGGATGCAGGGCGCCTCGATGCCCGGTGCGGCGCAGATGCTGGTCACCTGCCGGCCGAGCAGCTCGGCCAGGCGCGCGGCCTCGGGCAGGTCGCCGTCCAACTCGCGCAGGCTGGCGGTGGCGGTCTCGGCGATGGCCGCGACGGCGGCTCGGCCGTCCTCGGTCAGCGCATAGCCTCCCTCGACCTCGCGCAGCGCACCGCGCTCGGCGGCGGTTTGGAGGCGCTGGCGGGCGGCGGATTCGGACATGTAGGGCGTGCGCTCCAGCATGCGCTCGGCCGTCAGGGGCTCGGGCTCGGCGGCCTTGGCCATCTGGGCCGCGTTCAGATCGCCCCATTCGAAGGGCGAGGCCTCGACCTGCTCTTGGAGGGTCGGGACGTAGCGGCCGGCCAGGCCCTGCATCAGCGCGTCGGTCTCGGGGAGGAACCAATCGATCGGCTTCACCTGTCTTCGCTCCTGTCGTTCATCACGGGTCTTCTCGGCAGCCGGTCGGGCGGCTGCCAGGGTGAGGATACGGCCGGAGCGGACCGCGGGTTCAGAACCTGTTTCAAGAAGCAGGTTCTCAGCCGGTGGCCTCCGGCTTCCAGGGCAGCACCTCGGACTTGGTGAGCAGGTCGTGGATCTCGTCGGGGCGCATGCGCGAGAGGTCCTTGGCCAACTCGCGCAGCGAGAAGCCCTGCTTGCCGAGCTGGTCGGTGTATTGGCGCAGGAGGCCCAGCATGCGCGGATCGGCCACTAGGATGACGCGGTCGGTGCCCTGCTGGCGGCAGAAGTTCAGCGCGCGCTGGACGATCTCGCCGGCGAACTGCTTGTCCTGCTCGTCTCGTCGCGCGTCGCGATGGTCGCCGAGCGCATGGCCCGGCGCGCCGCCGGCGCCGCGGAAGCTGCCCGGGCGGGACTCGGTCAGCTGCTCGTCGTCGCTCAGGCGGCCCTCCGGGTGGACCAAGGTGGCGCGCTCGTCGAGCCGGTAGCCGGCCCGGTTCGGCGGAGTGTTGACGAAATGCTCGATGAAGAAGCGGGCGCGGGCGGCATCGGCGACGACGACGGCGTTGTTGCTCATCGGGATCTCCTTGCGTGTGAGGTCGGCGTGGGTCGGTAGGTCTCGAGCGAATGGGGCTGGCGAGCCTGGATCAGGAGGCCAGGTTCAGGCGTTTCATCACCGCTTCCGGCAGCAGGCGGATCAGGGTCATGATCAGGCGCCACCAAACCGGCACGTAGACCACGTCCCGCGAGCCGATGGCGGCGCGGTAGACGGCCTGGCCGGCCCGGTCGGCCTCGGTGTAGAGCGGGCCCTTGCGGCGATCGGCCGTCATCGGCGTGTCGACCGGGCCGGGCTTGATGGTGATGACCCGGACGCCCCGGCCGTGCAGCCGGGCGCGCAGGCCCTGCAGGAAGGCGTCGACGGCGGCCTTGCTGGCGCCGTAGACGTAGTTGTCGCGCCGACCCCGATCCCCGGCCACCGAGCTGATGACCACCAGGCGCCCCTGCTGCTGCAGGGCCAGGACCTCGGCCGCGCGGGTCAGAAAGGCGATCGTCGCGGTGGCGTTGGTCTGCCAGGCGGCCATGGCCGCCTCGACCGACTGCTCGCATTCGGCTTGATCGGGCAGCACGCCCCAGGCCACCAGGATCAGGTCGATGCCGCCCAGCGCGACCTCCGTTTCGGCCAACAGATGGGCATGCCGATCGAGGTCGTCGAAGTCGATTGCGAAGGTCTCGACCTTGGCCGCGCCGAGCACCCGCAGGTCCTCGGCATTGGCGGCCAGGCGCGACGGGTCGCGGGCGGCCAGCATCAGCTCGGCGCCCTCGGCGGCAAAGCGGCGCGCGGCTGCCTGGGCGATGGCCGAGGTGGCGCCGGCGACGAGCACGCGTCTCATGGGCGGGACTCCAGGGCGGGATCGGTCTGTGTTGTAGGAGACGCGTCCAGGGCAAGCGGTTCCGGCAGCTGGACGTCGGCCGTCAGCCGCCGCCAGAGGCTGGAGGAGAAGGCCGGGTCGACCCAGCCTGCGAAGTCGCGCCAGCGCGGGAAGCCGGCGCGGAAGGTCTCCGGCGCCATGCGGGCGTCCTTGGCCGGGTAGATGGCCCCGCCGGCCGAGACGACCATGCGATCGACATCCTCGAGGGCGCGCAGAACGCGCTCCCCATCGTTGGGCAGGTCCACCGCCAGGGTCAGGCCGGAGCGCGGGAAGGACAGCAGGCCGGGCGATTCCAGATCGCCGAAGACCTTGCCGACCACGAACCAGGCGCGTCGCGTGGCGGCCAGGCGCTGGAGGATGGCGCTGGCGGCGCGGGCGCCGTCCTCGTGGGGCACGACGCATTGCCACTGCAGCAGGCCGCGCTTACCGTAGGCCCGGTTCCAGCTGCCCAGCGCGTCCAGCGGGTAGAAGAAGGAACCGTAGCCGGCCAGATGCCGGGCCTGCTTGCGCCCCTGCATGTGGTAGGCGGCCTGGTTGAAGGCCAGCATCGTCAGCGGGTTCATGGCCCAGCCAGGCAGGTCGACCGGCAGGCTCAGGGGCGAGGGCTTCAGTCCCGACCAGCGGCCGTCGCCGCGGGCGTGGTTTCCGCGCAAGAGCACGCTGCGGCCCAGCCGGCGGCCCGGCGTGTGGCCGTCGATCCAACCGGCGGTGTACTCGTCGCGCGCGTCGCTCTCCAGCGAGCGGTCGACGAACTCGGACAGGTCGCGGCAGGGGACGGCCTCCAGCTCGATCTGCGGGCCGGGGATGGGCTTGAGATCGATCTCGGACCAGAGGATCAAGCCGGTCAGGCCCAGGCCGCCGACGGTTGCGGCAAAGAGCGCCGGATTCTCGTCGGGGCCGCAGCGGTAGCGCCGGCCGTCGGAGCGCAGGAGCTCCAGCCGGCGGACGTGCCGGCCGAAGGTGCCGGCCCGGTGGTGGTTCTTGCCGTGCACGTCGTTGGCGATGGCGCCGCCGACGGTGACGTACTTGGTGCCCGGCGTGACCGGCAGGAACCAGCCCTGGGGTACCACCAGGTTGAGGATGCGCTCCAGGTCGACGCCGGCCTCGCAGCGCAGCCGGCCGGTGGCGGCGTCGAAGTCGATGAAGCGCGAGAGGGGGCGGGCATCGATCAGGCTGCCGCCCTCGTTGAGGCAAGCGTCGCCGTAGCTGCGACCGAGGCCGTAGGGCAGGTAGGGTGCGCCGGAGGCATCCAGCCGGGGCGGCTCGTCACGCCAGACGGCCGGCACGACCCTCCGGTGCGGGGCGCGCGGGTAGCGGCCCCAGGATTCGTAACGCCTCATGTCGCTCCGATTATAGCAGGCGCATGGCGCGCGTCCGGTCGTATCCCGGGGCGCCGTCGTGAT
>CAZJWJ010000018.1:24125-66289 GCA_964549495.1 uncultured Anaerolineales bacterium
CGCCACCGTGATCGCCACCGTGATCGCCACCGTGATCGCCACCGTGATCGCCACCGTGATCGCCACCATGATCGCCACCGTGATCGCCACCGGGAACGCCACCGTGATCGCCGCCGTGATCGCCGCCGGGATCACGGTTTCGTCGACGGCCAGCCGGGAGGGACTGGAGCCGCCACCGGCCTGCCGCTATAATCGCGCCTCGACATCGAACGGTCCCGGTTGCGGTCGTGGAGGGCGACGACCGTCCAGCGCGACCGCCGCCCGTCGCGACCGACGCGGCGCAGATCCAAGGCCAGCAGCATGACCGACAACCCGACCCGCGTCGGCGTGATCCTCGGCGGGCGCTCCAGCGAGCGCGAGGTCTCCCTGGCCAGCGGGCGACAGGTCTTCTACAACCTCGACCGCGGCCGCTTCCAGCCCCTGGCGCTGTTCATGGACCGGGCCGGCCGGATCTGGCAGATCCCCGAGAAGCTGGTCATCCAGAACACCTGCGCCGATGTCGAGCAGCGCCTGGCCGATCAGGCCGAGCGCGTTGGGATCGAGGACCTGCCCGAGCGGGTGGACGTGGTCTTCAACGCCCTGCACGGCAAGTACGGCGACGACGGCTGCATCCAGGGCGCGCTGGAGCTGGTCGACCTGCCCTACACCGGCTCGGGGCTCTTGGCCTGCGCGCTGTCGATGGACAAGCCGGCCGCGCACGCCTTGCTAGCAGCCCAGGGCTTCGCGGTGCCGCGAGAGATCGTCATCGAAGCGGCTGACTGGCAGGCGGATCGCGAGGCCTGCATCGGGCGCGTGGTCGAGGCCATCGGCATGCCGGCGGTGGTCCTGCCGGCCCGCGAGGGCTCGAGCGTCGGCGTGACGGTGGTCGAGGATGGCGAAGGCTTGTACGAGGCCGTCGATGCGGCTTTGGCCTACGACCGACGGGCGCTGGTCGAGGAGTTCCTGGATGGCATGGAGTTCTCGGTCATCCTGACCGGCAATGCCCAGGTGGAGGCCTTTCTGCCCACCGAGACGACCACCGAGAACCCCTTCATGACCTACGACGACAAGTACATGCCGGGCCGCTCGCAGAAGATCACGCCGGCCCGCGTGGACGAGGCCGCCCTGGCCCGGATCCAGTCCGAGGCGGTGGCGGTCTACCGCGCCATGGGCTTCCAGGGCTACGCCCGCCTGGACGGCTTCTTGCAGCCGGACGGAAAGATCTACTTCACCGACCCCAACTCGACCTCCGGCATGTCGCCCTCCAGCTTCCTCTTCCACCAGGCGGCCGAGGCCGGCCTGGCCCCGATGCAGCTGGTGACGCGCCTGATCGATCTGGCGCTCGAGGCGCACGCCCACAAGCGCGGGCCGCTGTGATCTTCAGGGCGGATCGACGGGCTATCCGGCGTGGAGACCGTGCCTCGCGGTCCGGCGCGTCACGGCCCGGTCCGTCCCGGCGGTTCACCATCCCTAGGAGTCTCGATTGAGCGAGCGCATCCGCGTCGGCGTCGTCCTGGGCGGTCGTTCCAGCGAGCGCGAGATCTCGCTGGAGAGCGGCCGCAACATCTACCACAACCTGGATCCCTCGCACTTCGACAAGCTGGCGATCTACATGGACCGGGCCGGCCGGCTCTGGGAGATCGGCCTGCCGCTGCTCTTGCAGAACACCACCCGCGACATCGAGGACCGGCTGGAGGCCGACGCAGAGCGCATCCGCTACGAGCAGCTGCCCGAACGGGTCGACTTCGTCTACATCGGCCTGCATGGCAAGTACGGCGAGGACGGCTGCTTCCAGGGTTTGCTCGAGCTGCTCGATCTACCCTATTCGGGCTCGGGCGTGCTGGGCTCGGCGCTGGGCATGGACAAGCGGGTCCAGCGGCATCTCTTGAAGCAGGCGGGCATCGAGGTGCCCAGGACCGTGGCGATCGAGGAGGCCGCTTGGGAAGCCGATCGAGCGTCGGTGCTAGAGCAGACGGTCGCAGATCTTGGATTGCCTTGCGTGGTCAAGCCGGCGCGCGAGGGCTGCTCGACGGCCCTGGCGGTGGTGCGCGGCGAGACCGATCTCGAGGCGGCGGTCGAGGAAGCGCTGCGCTGGGACCGGACGGCCCTGGTCGAGGAGCTGCTCGAAGGCGTCGAGGTGACGGTGGCGGTCTTGGAAGAGAACGGCAAGCCGCGCGCCTATCCGCCGACGGAGACGCCGCCGGTGGGGGACTTCCTGACCATCGAGGAGAAGTTCCTGCCGGGCCAGGGGGTCAACGTGACGCCGGCAAGGTTGGAGGCGGAGCAGATGGCCGAGGTGACGCGGGTGGCGGAATCCGCGTTTCGGGCCTTGGGGCTCAGGGTCTTCGCGCGGATGGACATGTACGTGTGTCCGGACGGGCGGATCGTGCTCGGGGAGCCGAACACCCTGCCGGGGTCGAGCCCGAGCTCGACGATCTTCCTGGGTCCGATGGAAGAGGGCGTCGGTCCGATGGAGTTGGTGGGGCGCGTCGTGGAGGGGTCGATGGAGGCGCATGCGGGGAAGCTCGGACCGCTCGATTGACGGCGGGCGGCGGACGGCATGACGACGGACGGCGCAGGACGATGGAGTGGGTTGGCGGACGGTGAGGGTCTTGGGGCGCGAAGCCGAAGTGATGACCGAACCCTATGACGCTGGGAACGGGCGCCAGAATGCGGTCGTCCGGTCCCGCTGAGAGCCGCCGTCGCACACGACCTGTGGCTTCGCGCCCCAAGACCCTCACCGCCCGCTTGGACCGGGGTTGCGATCGGCGGGAGCACAACGGACTGCCCGACGACTTCCAGACCGATGCGTCGGTGGTGAGATTGTCTGGAAGTTGTATCGAACGAATGTTCTGATATGATGGGATGGAGGTGCCGCGGTGGAGTGGCACGAGAGCGTCCTGGGAGGACTGAGATGGCGGAGTCGAAGGCTGGGGTTGGCCGGGTGGTGTGGCGGGATCTGACGGTGGTGGATGCGGGGGCGGTGAAGGATTTCTATACGGGGGTGGTGGGCTGGGATGCCCGCGATCACCAGATGGGGGACTACGCGGACTTCGACATCCTGGATGGGGATGGGGAGGTGGTGGCGGGGATCTGCCATGCGCGCGGGAGCAATGCGGGACTGCCGGCGCAATGGTTGGTCTACGTGACGGTGGAGGACGTGGCGGCCAGCGCGGCGCGCTGCCGCGAGCTGGGTGGCGAGGTGCTGGATGGGCCGCGGAAGATGGGGGAGAGCAACTTCTGCGTGATCCGCGACCCGGCGGGAGCGGTGCTGGCCCTGATCGACGGCTGAGCGAAGCTGGAGGTCTTGCTGGTCGAATCCTTACGATCTGGCGTTGGTCGCCGCAGAGCGATGCCCCTGTCGTGACCATCGGGCTGGGCTCGGATAAGATTGGCCGCATGATCGATCTCGCGCGATTCCTGGCAGCCAATCCCGAGGCCCGGGTGCACGGACCGGTCTTCGGCGAGCGCTTCGAGGGCTTCTGCTACGACTCGCGCATCGTCCAGCCGGGCGAGCTCTTCCTGGCGGTGAAGACCGGCAAGGCCGACGGGCACGACTACGTGGAGGCCGCTTGCCGGGATGGGGCGGCCGGGGCGGTTTGTCAGCGGCCGATGGATCTGGCCAGCTTCGGGGCGACCTGCATCGTGGTACCGGATACCGAGCAGGCGATCCTGCGCTACGCGGGTCGGGTGGTGCGCGACTCGGGCCGGCCGGTGGTCGGCATCACCGGCAGCGTGGGCAAGACGACCACCAAGGAGATGGTGGCCCGGGTGCTGGAGGATCGATATCGGGTCTTCCGGAACCCGGCCAACTTCAGCGGGCGCTACGGCCTGCCCATCGCCCTGGGCGGGCTGTGCAACTCCGACGAGCTGCTGGTCTTGGAGATGGCGGTCGATCACTTCGGCGAGATGGAGGTGATGACCGAGGCCGTGCCGCCCGGCGTCGCGGCGGTCACGGCGGTGGCGCCGGCGCATACGAAGGCCTTCGGGAGCGTCGAGGCCATCGCGGAGGAGAAAGGGGGCATCGTCGAAGCCTTGCCCGAGGGCGGCTTGGCGATTCTCAATGCGGACGACGCGCTCGTGGCGGCGATGGCGGAGCGGGCGGGGCCGGGCGTCGAGATCGTCCGGATCGGGATCGCGCCGGCTGGCCGGCCGCGAGGCGGGGTCGAGTCCGGGTTGGGCGCGCGCCCCGCGGTGACCCTCGACGCGGGCGGCTTGGACCTCGTGGCCGAGGATGTGCGGCTGATGCGGGAGGGCACGCGCTTCACGATCCGATCGGAGGGGCGGGCCGTCTCGGTCCGATTGCCCTGGTTGGGCCGGCACTTTGCCTACGCCGCGATGATCGCGGTAGCGGTCGGGCGGCGATTCGGGCTGTCGATGGAGGAGGCCGCGGCGCGCTTGGCGGGGCTGGCGCCCTTCCCCGGCAGATTGAACCCGATCCCGGGACGCGGGGGGAGCTTGATCCTCGACGACAGCTACAACGCGAGCCCCGAGGCGGTGCTGGCGGGGCTGGACGTGCTGGCGGAGCTGCCGGCGGGGCGGCGGGTGGCGATGCTGGGCTACATGGCCGAGCTGGGGCCGCTGGAGGCCGAGGGGCATCGGCGGGTGGGTCGGCGAGCGGCCGAGGTCGTCGACGTGCTGATCACCCGCGGCAAGGAGGCCGAGCCCATCGCCGAGGCGGCGCGGGCGGCGGGGATGCCGGCCGATCGCGTGCACCCGACCTACACGGCGGAGGATGCGGTGGCGGCGGCCGAGCCCTACCTGGGCCAGGATGCGATCCTGCTGGCCAAGGGCAGCGCGGTGGCGCGGATGGAGCAGGTGGTGGCCGGCCTGATGGCCGAGCCCGAACGCGCGCCTGAGCTCCTGGTGCGACAGGACGCGGCCTGGCGGCAGATCGTGGTACTGCAGCCGGAGCGGCCGACCTGGGTCGAGATCGATCTGGGCGCGGTGGCGCACAATCTGCGGCGGCTGCGGGAGATGGTCGCGCCGGCGCGGGTGATGGCCGTGCTCAAGGCCGATGGCTATGGCCACGGCGCGGTGCAGGTGGCCCATACGGTCTTGCGGCACGGGGCCTGGGGGCTGGCGGTGGCTTGCGTGTCGGAGGGGGCGGTGCTGCGGCGGGCCGGCATCCAGGCGCCGATCGTGGTGCTGGGCTACACGCCGGCCTGGCAGGCGCGCGAGGCCGTGGCGCAGGATTTGGACCTCTGCGTCTTCGACGTGGACACGGCCAAGGCGTTGAGCGCGGCCGCGGCGGCGACGGCCCGGCGAGCACGGGTGCACGTCAAGGTCGATACGGGCATGCACCGCTTGGGCATTCGACCGGCGGAGGCTCCGGCCTTCTTGCGCGAGCTCAATGGGATGGACGGCCTCGAGGTGGTGGGGCTCTTCACCCATGCCGCGCGGGCCGACGAGCGTACGGAGGCGGGGCGCGCGGCCACGGAAGTCCAAGTGTCGACCTTCGGGGACTTGGTGGAGGCGCTGGAGGCGGAGGGCTCGCGCCCGCCTTGGGTCCACGCCGCCAACAGCGCGCTGGCCATCACGCGGCCCGAGGCGCGCTACGATCTGGTCCGGCCGGGCATCGCGCTCTACGGCTTGTCGCCTTCGCCGGATCTGCCGATCGGCGAGCTCGGTCTGCAGCCGGCCCTGACCTGGAAGACGCAGGTGGCCCAAGTTCACGAGCTGGAGGCCGGCGAGTCGGTGGGCTACGGCGGGACCTGGGTCAGCGGACGGCCTAGCCGGGTGGCGACCATTCCGGTGGGATACGCCGATGGCTTCCGGCGCGCGCCCCGGGCCTGGCGCGAGGTCCTGGTCCGCGGCCGGCGCGCGCCCCTGGTCGGCCGGGTCTCGATGGACCAGAGCGCCGTCGATGTGACCGAGCTGGATGGGGTGCGGCAGGGCGACGAGGTGGTCTTGATCGGCCGGCAGGGTGAAGATGTGATCACCGTCGAGGAGGTGGCCGGCTGGCTGGGTACCATCGACTACGAGGTGATCTCGGCCATCCTGGCCCGCGTGCCGCGGCTCAGCTGAAGGGCCGACCGAAGGGTGCCGCGACTGCTGCTCTTGCTCACGCACCAGAGCTATCGGGCCGAGGCCTTCTTGGAGGCGGCGCGCGCCTCGGGGTTGTCGGTCACGGTCGGCACGGACCGCGAGCAGGCCCTGGCCTTTCTCGACCCGGTCGGGAACCTGACCCTCGACTTCGAGACGCCCGAAGCGGCCATCGAGCGCGTACAGAGCTTCGCCCGGGAGCATCCCGTGGACGCGGTCGTCGCCGCCGAGGACGACGGGGTGTACCTGGCCGCGCGCATCGCCGAGGCCCTCGACTTGGCGGGCAACCCGGCGGAGGCGGTGCGCGCTGCGCGGGACAAACAGCGCGCGCGGCAAGCGTGGCGTGCGGCGGGCCTGCCGGGACCGCGCTTCGAGGCCTTTTCGCTCGAGGACGATCCGGAGCGTGTGGCCGCGCTGCTCGCGGCGTCCAAGCCCGCCGATCGCCGGCCGGCCTATCCCTGCGTGCTCAAGCCCCTGGCGCTGTCGGCCAGCCGCGGGGTCATCCGGGCCGACGACGCGGACGGCTTCGTGGTGGCCTGGAGGCGGCTGGCGGCGATTCTGGGCCGGCCCGAGATCGCGGGCAGCGGGGATCCCCGGGCGAGGCGGATCTTGGTCGAGGACTACCTGCCGGGTGTCGAGATCGCCGTCGAGGGAATCCTGGAGGCCGGCCGGCTCCGGCCCCTGGCCATCTTCGACAAGCCCGATCCGCTGGAAGGGCCCTTCTTCGAGGAGACGATCTACGTCACGCCCTCGCGCCTGGGCGAGCGGGACCGGGTGCGGGCGCTGGGGATGGTGGAGCGGGCGGCCCTCGCCCTGGGGCTGCGCCATGGCCCGGTGCACGCCGAGCTGCGCCTCGACGATAGCGGCGCCCGGATGCTGGAGATCGCGCCCCGTTCCATCGGGGGGCTGTGCGGGCGTAGCCTGCGCTTCGTGCGGGCGGGGGAGTCGGAGGAGCAGCGAAGATCCGAGCGGCTCGCCGCGTCGGATCTTCGGATGGGTGAGCCGCCGTGGATCTCGCTCGAATCGCTGATCCTGCGGCATGCCATCGGCCAGCGGGTCGACGACTGGCGGCGCGAGCCGGCGGCCTCCGGGGTGATGATGATCCCCATCCCGCGGGCCGGCATCCTGCGCGAGGTGCGAGGACAGGATCGGGCTCGGGCGGTATCCGGGGTCGAGGAGCTGCGCATCGGCTTGGCGCTGGGCAGCCCGGTCCAGCCGCCGCCCGAAGGGGCCCAGTACCTGGGCTTCATCTTTGCCCGGGGCGCGCGAGCCGAGGACGTGGAACGGTCGTTGCGAGACGCGCATCGGGCGCTAGAATTGCAGATCGACGACAGACAAGGCCGGGGAGGTCGAAACCCATGATCACCATCACCGACGCCGCACGCGCCCGCTTGGCGGCCCTGATCGAGGCGCGCGAGCAAGAGGACATCGCCCTGCGGCTGGAGATCGCCGGCCGCAAGGGCGGGCAGTTCCAGTACGAGTTCGGCTTCATCGGGGCCGAATACAAGCAGGACGAGGACCACGTCATCGATGCCGGAGGCTTCCAGGTCTTCATCAGCCCCGAGAGCGCGCCGGACCTGCAGGGCGTGACGCTCGACTTCGTCGAGGACGACTTCAACAGCGGCTTCAAGCTCGACAATCCCAACTCGGTCTGGTCGGATGACACGGCCGAGGCGGTGCAGCAGGTAATCGACCGCGAGATCAACCCGGCCATTGCCAGCCATGGTGGAACGGTGGCCTTGCTGGACGTGGACACCGAGCAGGGCATCGCCTACGTGCAGATGGGCGGCGGCTGCCAGGGCTGCGGCATGGCCAGCGTCACCCTCAAGCAGGGTGTCGAGACGCGCATCCTCGAGGCGGTGCCGGCCATCCAGCAGGTGGTCGACAGCACCGATCACGCGGCGGGAACCAACCCTTACTACCAGCCGGCCAAGGGCGCCGGCGCCTCGCCCTTCGGATAAGCGCTATCCCGGCCGCAGGGCTCGTCAAGCCATGAGTTGCCCAACCGAGGGCGGTGCTGAGCCGCCATGCCGAGTCCTGCTTCTCTCCACCTACGACCTCGGCCGGCAGCCGATGGGCCTGGCCTCGCCGGCCGCCTGGCTGCGCCGGGCCGGTTTGGAGGTGCGGGTTCAGGATCTGGCGATCGAGTCGCTGGATGAGAAGTGGCTGCGCCAGGCCGATGCCGTGGCCATCCACCTCCCGATGCACACCGCCACCCGCATCGCCCTGGAGCTGATCCCGCGCCTCCGCCGGATCCAGCCGCGGGCTCGGCTGATCGCCTACGGGCTCTACGCCCCGCTGAACGCCGAGGTCTTGAGCGAATTGGGGGTCGGCGCCTGCATCGGCGGCGAGTACGAGGCGGCGCTGGTGGAAGCGGTGCTGGGAGGCTCGCCGGGCAACTTGCCGGGCAGCCGGCAGCCATCGGCAAGCGCCGCGGATTCTCGGCCGGCCTCGCGACCGCGCCAGGACGGGGCATCGGCGATCATCCCGCTGGACGCGCTCGACTTCATCCGGCCGGATCGGGCTGGCCTGCCGTCCTTGGACCGTTACGCAAGGCTGGAAGTCGGCGATGGGGAAAGCCGCCGCGTCGGCTATACCGAGGCCAGTCGGGGCTGCAAGCATCATTGCCGCCATTGCCCGGTGGTGCCGGTCTACGAGGGGCGCTTCCGCGTGATTCCGGTGTCGGTGGTCCTGGAAGACATCGCGCAGCAGGTGGCAGCCGGGGCCGAGCACATCACCTTCGGCGACCCGGACTTCCTCAACGGGCCGACGCACGCCCTGCGGGTGGCGCGGGCCCTGCATCGGCGCTTCCCCACGCTCGGCTGGGACGCGACCATCAAGGTCGAGCACCTGGTCCGGCACGCCGATTTGCTGCCCGAGCTGCGCGCGGCCGGCTGTATCCTGATCACCAGCGCGGTCGAGGCCATCGACGAGGCGGCGCTGGCGGCCTTCGACAAGGGCCACGATCGCCAGGACTTCGCGCGGGCCGCGGCGCTCTGCCGCCGGGCCGGCATCGCCCTGAGCCCCACCTTCGTGGCCTTCCATCCCTGGCTGAGCCTGGCGGGTTACCGTGAGCTATTGGCCAGCATCGTCGAGCTGGACTTGATCGATCACGTCGCGCCGGTGCAGCTCTCCATCCGGCTCTTGCTGCCGGCCGGCTCCAAGCTTATGGATCTGCCGGAGGTCACCGCTCTGGCCGAGGACTTCGATCGCCGGGCCCTGGTCCATCCCTGGCGCCATCCGGACCCGCGGGTCGATCGGCTACAGCAGGCCGTCGAGGCCGAGGTGGCCGCGGCGGCCGAGGAGGGGGCCGGGCGCCGCGCCACCTTCGAGCGCATCTGGCGTCTGGCCACCACCGCCCTCGGGCGGCCGGAGGAGCCCCTGCCGGCGGTGCGCGACGAGATCCTCGGATTGGCCGGCGACGATCTACAGCCCGGCGACTCGGTCGATCGGCGGGCGCCCATCCCCTACCTGACCGAACCCTGGTACTGCTGAGCGGAGCCCACCACGGCGCAGGTTGCGCCGTTCTGACGCCCTCGTAGCCCATCGTCCGAGTCCTCCGGACCGTGTACTGGAGCCGACTTCGGTCGCGCGCCGGCTCGGCTTCGGATCCGGCGGGACGCTAGCGCAACGCCCGGGATCTAGACTGCCTCCACGCCTGATCCCGGCGCGGTGGCGCTGCCCCCTCCCACCCGCCGCGCTCCGCGCCGGGCAGGCGTCCAGTCTCGGCGATTCGTCGAGCCAGCGCCACGAGATGGGAGAGATCCGCGATGAGTCCAGCCGCCGGCAGGCCCGACCCCAGCCTGATCAGCGCCGATGCCCTGCGCAGTCTGCTGCGCATGTTGGCCCGCGATGGCAGCGTGCGCCATAGCCCCTTGGCCGACTGCCGCTTCGTGCGCCGTTCGCTCGAGCGCGCCGGCTTCTCCGACGCGCCCGAAGCCCGGGTCTACGAGCTGGGCCGGCTGGTGACCGAGGAGGTGGCGGTCGAATTGGGCCGCCTGCGTGCCCTGGCCGGCCTGCCGGCGACCGCCGATCCCCTGGCGGCGATCCGGGCCGACTTCGGACAGGAGAGCCCGGTGCTCGAAGGCTGGAGCGCGCTCTACTACCTCTGTTTGCAGCCGGAGTTGGGCTTCGATCTGCCCGGCCTCTGCGAGCAGATCGAGGGCATGCACCGGCGCACGATGCAGCGTCGCCTGCGGCGAGGGACCCGCCTGCTGGCCGCCCACCTGCGCGAACTCGAGCACGAGGCCATCCGCGCCGAACGCCAGGAGCGGCTCTGGTCGGCCCTGCCCCGGACCAGCGCGCGCCGGCTGCAGGGGCGGGACGAAGTACTGGAGCTCCTGACCGGCGCCGTCCTGCGGGGCGAGCCCCGGCTGCTGGCGCTGGCCGGCCCTCCCGGCGGCGGCAAGTCGGCCTTGCTGCGCGCCGTGGCCGAGCGGGCGGTGGTGGACGGGGGCTTCGATCACCTGGCCTGGATCGAGGCCGGGGACGGTAGGGCGGAGGATCTGCGTCGCCGGATCGACCAAGCTAGGCAGCGCCGGTCGCCAAGCCGCTTGCTGCTGCTGGTCGACGGTGTCGATCGGCCCTCGCGCGCCGGCCTGCTCGCGGCGGCCCGGTCTCGAGTCCCGCCCCGGGTCGTCATGCTGGCCGCGGGCCGGGTCGGCTGGCGCGCTTGGCCCAACCTGCGCGTGGTCGACCTGCCGCCGCTCGAGCGCCGGGCGGCGCTGGCCTTGCTGCGCCAGGAGCTGCGGGATCGGGGCATGCGCGATCTGGCCGCAGCGCCGGCCGCCGATCTTGCCCCGCTGGTTTCGGCCGCGGCCGGCCAGCCCTTGGCCCTGGTGAGCGCGGTGGCCGCGCTGCGCGCCGCATCGCTCCGGCGCGTGACCGAAGACCTCCTGATGGGTCGGGGCATGGCCCGCGAGCTCTGTGCCGATCTCTGGGCACCGGCCTGGGCTCGGCTGGGCCGGGAGGCGCGTCTGGCGGTGCGGGCGGTCATCGCCTCCGGTCGCGGCGGCGCGGCGGCGACCACGGCCGGGGTCGCCGGCCGGTCCGGCCTCTCGCCCGAGGCCGCCTCCGCGGCCCTCTGCGAAGCCATCGACCGCGGCCTGTTGGAGCGCGTCGAGGGCGCGCGAAGCTGCTGCTTCCACGCCCGACCGTGGCTGCGGCGCTACCTGGCCGGCCTCGACGGGGCGCGGACCAGCGCCATGCCGCGGGTCGAGCCACTGTCGCTGGAGCAGTCGGCGGATTGATCGGGAGGCCGGTGATGGACGCCGGGCGTCAGCGCCTGGGATCGTGGACTTGGACGCGACTTGCCCGCGCGGGTGAATCGAGGACGTGGATCAGGCGCGGCCGTAGGCCTCTCGCAGCCAGCCTAGCAGCTCCGCGTCGACCTCATCGGGCTTGCCGAGGGCGACCTTGTGACTGACCATACCCAGGCTGCCGGCCGGCTGCAGCCGCTCGGTCTCCGGCTCGCCGGCCAGGTTGATGCCCAGGTCGATCCGGCTCTTGGTGGCGGCCTTGATCAGACCGAACTGCTTGCCGCGTCGCAGGCTGACGTAGGTCTTCTTGGGCGCGATCTCGACATCCTCGCCGAAGCCCTGGATTTGGTCGACCAGGCGCTCGTAGATCGGGCGCAGGCCGGCCTTGGCCCCGGCGTATTGGGCCGCAACCAGGCCCTCCTCGGCCGGCGCTGCCTGGCCGGCGGAGCGGGCCTCGTGCGTCACCAAGTTGGCAAAGCCATGGGTCATGCCGTGCTCGCCCTTGAGCAGCTTCATGATCTCGCCGTGCTTCTCCAGGCCGCTGTCCTGCACGATCCGGATCCACGCTTCCAGCGACTTGCCCGTCTTCTCGGGCAGGTTGGCGATCATCGAGGCCTTCATCGCCTCCGGGTCCTGGGCCATGTTCGTTCTCCTCGTTCTCGAGATGGGGGCTCGGATGCGTCGCGCCAGAGATTGTATCGCGTGAACATACGTTCTGTCCAGCCCCGGCGCCCAGCCGCGAGGCGGTGCCGGGGTCGGCCGACAAGCACTTCGGATCGTCTGCGTTTGCACCACGCCTGGGTCACGCTTGGGTCACTCCTGGATCAGCGACCGCCGAGCGTCGCGCCACCGAGCAAGATCGGGAGGTGGAGGGGCCCGGGGGCTTCACGGGGCTTGGGCCGGCAGGCGGCGGCGTCCAAGCCGGGCGCCATTCGAGCCGCCAGCGCTGCGCTCAGGGCGCGGGCCGGTGCCGCGGAGACCGGTTCGACGCTCCGCGAGCCCTCCATCAAGGGCCCGCGATGGCGCACGTGAACGGCGGCCAGCCCGAGATGATCGGATTGGATGCGACCTGCATCGTAGACGGGATGCTCCCAATGCGTGGCACTGATCAGCATGCCGCCCTGGAAGCCCGGGCTCATGTAGGACCAGGAGGCCAGGTCGATGTACTCCACCTGGCGGCTGTAGAGCCGCTGGCAGACCAGGTCCAGCGGGCCGTTGGCGTCGTAGAGGAAGACGCTGAAGTCGGTGAAGCCGGCCGGCTCGGCCAGGTTGGCGATGGCCACGGCCGAGGAGGACGAGCCGAGCGCGCCATCGGCCGGGCGCCGCAGGGACGTCAGGGCCAGCATGCCGGCACCGCGGGCATCCGGATCGGTCGCCGCGGCCGCGGGGGGGCGGAGCGCGGCGCTTGCATCCACCAGCTCGTATCGCAGAACCTGTCGCCCGGCGGGGTCTCCCTGGGGCTCGAAGCGCCGCTGCAGTTCTGCGACGGCGTGGATGGCCGGGGCCTCGACCGGCTCGAGCTTCGCGTCCCGGTAGTCCAAGCTCTCCGCGCGCAGGCTGCCGACCCAGGTCCCGGGCAGATCCTCGATCGCCGGGAGAAGGAAGCTGGCGCTGCCGGCCGGACAGATCCAGTCGATCTGGATATCGATCAGGTCGCCGCTCCGATCGAGCCAGGTGAGCATGACCTTGGCCGGGCGCTCGAGATCCAGGTTCTGGACCGAGACCCGTGTCGTCCAGCCCTGGTACTCGCTGAAGGTCAGGGGCGCGACGGCGACCCTGCTGGCCTCGGCGCGGGGCGCGCCATCATCGGTCGGTGCGAGCCAGGTGGGGCGACCCACGTAGCTGTCCAACCAGGGGTCGCTGCCACCGTCGACCACCACGGCCAGGGGGCCATCGGATTCGAGCCAGCCATGTCCGACACGCCCATCGGCCAGGCAGGCGGCGCTGTCCAGAGCGCGGGCTTCGCCCGGCGCCAGGCTGACGGTGGTGCAGATCTCGGCGGCAGCGCAGTCCTCGATGCCGGCCACGCGGAGCGTGACGGTCTGGCAGGCCTGGCCCGCGTTCTGCACATGGATCCGGCGGAGCGTGCTCACACCGCCATCGAGCATGGGCAGGGCGTAGTGATAGGCCCCGGTTCGGGGACCCGCTGCACCCAGCCGCAGGCGGTCCGGCGCGGCATAGGACAAGGCCTGGCGGGCACCGCCCGGGAAGGCGCAGTCGCGCTGGACTTCGGCCGAAATCGCCGCGCCTTGCATCCGGTCGATGGGAATGCCTTCGAAGCTCGCTCCGCTGTCCATGGCTCGGGCCAAGCGCTGCCAGGCCGCGCAGCCTTCGCCGGCCAGCGCCTCGCGCGCGGCTTGGCAGAGCACATCGGCCGCAGTGACCGAGGGATCCCGGTCGAGGCCGAGGTCGATGGCGCGGACCGCTCCATCGAGGGCGTAGACGACAGCGCTGCGGCTGCCGGCGGGCAGTAGGCTCGCGTCGGCGTCCCAGCTGCCACCGGGCGCCAGCAAGGGCGAGCAGACCAGACCCAGCGGTGCGGCGCAATCGTCGCCGCAGCTGCTGGCCTCGCCGAAGGCCAGCAGCAGCAGCCGCGTGGGCCGGTCGCCGAGGGCCTGGATCGCCAGGTTGGCATCGCAAGCGGTGCCGGCGTCCCCGATGTCGATGGCCGGCAGGTAGACCGCCAGCGTCGAGTCGCCGAGGGCCAAGCGATCGCCGGCGACCCGCTCCACCATCGGAGCGGGCGGACAGAGGGTGGGACCGAGGTCCCGGGCCAGGTGGCTGGCCAGGGATCCGCGCAGCGCATGGCCGGTGGACAGTTCGAGCGCGTCGCCGGCCGATGCGTCGCGTGCCCGCCGCGAGACGGTGGCGGCCAGGCCCAGCGCATCGTGCTGCCAGCGGCCGTCCTCGTCCCAGACCGGATGCTCCCAATGCACGGCGCTGACCAGGGCGCTGCCGGTGAAGTCGCTGGACAGCGGCGAGATGTGGGACAGGTCCATGTCGACCACCTGGCCCGAGTGGAGCCGCAGGCAATGTTCGTCCAGCCGGCCGTTGGCATCCTGCAGGATCAAGGTGTAATCGGTGAAGCCGCGGTGCCGGTGGACCAGGTTGCTGACCGAGAGCTGCCAGCTGGCAGCGTCCCGGACTTCGTCCAGCCCACCGATTCGAGGGATGGCGATCAGCCCGACGCCGCCGTCGAGCCCGCCGGTCGGTCCGCCGGCCGGCCACGCAAAGGCCGAGCGGTGGTCCAGCATGGCATAGCTGGCCGCCTCCGAGAGCCGTTCGCGCTCTCGGCCTTCGTAGCGCAGCGCGTGAATCGTGCCGGCCAGCGTGTCCAGCAGCCCCGGCATCGCTTCCCCGCCGGGTGTGAACCAGCTCTCGTTTTCTACCCGCACCGAGCCGACCCATTTACCGGCCAACTCGCCGGTTACCGGGAGCATGAAGCTCTGGCTGCCGCGGGGGCAGATCCAATCGACCAGGGTGGTGACCACGTCGCCGGAGCGGTCGAGGAAGTAGACCTTGACCTTGGCGCTTCGATCCGGCGACAGGTTGACCACCTGCACCACCGTATCCCAGCCCTGGTACTCGCTGTAGTAGAGCGGGCCGTAGAGCGTGGCGCTGCCCGCTACGGTGGCCGTCGGCTCGCGGCCGGAGGTCTGCTCTCCGCGCAGCAGGGGCAAGCCGGCCGCGCTGCTCAGGGCCCATTGATCGCCGGCGCGCAAGATGCGATCGTCGACCACCAAGGCCAGGGGCTGGTTGCTGCGCAGCCAGGCGCTGCCCTGCCAACCCGGTTCCATGCAGCTGGAGGCGGCCACCGACAGGCTTTGTCCCGGTCCGAGGTTGGGGATCTGGCAGTCGACCATTCTCAGGCAATCGTCCTGAGCCTTGAATCCGATCTCGATCGAGGCGCAGCTTGCGCCCGCGTTCTGGATCTGCAGGATGCTCTCGTGTCCACTCCGATCGGCGAAGACGATAGGGACGGTGTAGCCGAAGTCATGCGCGTCCGGATCGCGCGCGCCGAGCTGCGCGCCGCCGATGCCGGGTACGCTGGCCCGGGCGCGCAGCGTCGCCGCTTCCAGCTGGATGTCGCAATCCCGACCGAGCTGCGCCGCGATCGCGCCGCCATGGCTCAACTCCATCGGCAGGTCCGCGAAGGTCTCGCCGCGGTCGAAGGCCGACTTGAAGGCTGAGTAGGACCTGCAATCCTGCTCGAAGGCCTGGCGCATGCGCTCGGCGACCAGGTCCGCCACCCGGCGCTCGTCGCCCGGGGCGATGCCGGCCGCGTCGAGGGTCTGGTCGCCGAAGCTGAAGAGCGTCGCGCCGCGCAGATCGCGCTCGCCCGCCGGCGGGTCGAAGTGCCAGGACTGGCCGGCCGGGATGGATTCCGAGAGCCGGACGGAGACCCGGGACTGGCAGTCGGGCGTGCAGCCGGTGGGACCTTCGTCCGACCAGCCGACCATCACGACCTTGATCGGCTCCACCGACAGATTCTGGACCGAGAAGCGCCAGTCGCAGCCGACCTCTTCGTCGAGGGAGGCCAGCGCCGGAAAGTGGACCTGGGCGGCGAGCGCCGCATCGGACGGAACCGCCTGATCGACATCGGCCGGTGCCGCGAGCAAGGGCGCGTGGTCCCGTCCCGCCAAGAAGCCCAGCGACAGGCCGATTCCCAGACCGAGCGCGAGGAGCGCGAGCCATGGGGCGGGCCCTGGCCGGCTTCGAGGGCGCGAAGGATCCGGATCGGTCGGGGTCGAGACACGATCGGGCGAGGGGTGGGTCATGCTGCCTGCCTCCGATGGTCGACGTGCGACGCGAAGCTGGGCTGACGGCGCTCGAGGCGGGCAGGGCGTGGGGCGAGCACCGGAGCGGTGGGGCGGGACCGGCTGGTCATGAGATTCCCGCGCTCGGGTGAGACCCGAACGCCGGGTTCCGGCGGGAGCGCTGGCGGGTGAAGGGGCGCTGAATCGACAGACATCCGAGTGAAGTCCGTACAGCGGACCAGACGTGGCCGCAGCCGATCTCGTTACGGGCAATTCCATCCGATCGGCGATTCGGTCGAATACACAATGCATGCGGGACGCCGGCCTGATGGCCAGGGCCGCGGCCATCGATGATCGCCGCGCCGGGCGCGACTCCGCGTCAGCCCGCCCGTGTCCGCCCGCGGGCACTGTGCTACCGTATCGAGGCCATCGACCGCCCCCTCTCGACACGGTGCTCCGGAGTGCGAACGCCATGAACCCAACGCAGCGCAGCATCCTCGTCATCGGCTCCGGGCCCATCGTCATCGGGCAGGCCTGCGAGTTCGACTACTCGGGCGCCCAGGCCTGCAAGGCGCTTCGCGCGCTGGGGCATCGGATCGTGCTGGTCAACTCCAACCCGGCCACGATCATGACCGACCCGGAGATGGCCGACGTCACCTACATCGAGCCGCTGACGGTCGAGATCCTCGAGAAGATCATCGAGCGCGAGCGACCGGATGCGCTGCTGCCGACGGTGGGCGGGCAGACCGGGCTGAACCTGGCCATGGACCTGGCCGAGGCCGGCGTGCTCGAGCGCTACGACGTGGAGATGCTGGGCGCGCGCAGCGATAGCATCCGCATCGCCGAGAGCCGCGAGGACTTTCGGCAGGCGATGATCGAGGCCGGCCTGGCCGTGCCCGAGGGCCTCACCGTCGACAGCGTGGACGATGCGCTGGCCTTTGCCGAGCGGATCGGCTACCCGGTGCTCATCCGGCCCAGCTTCACGCTGGGCGGCGGTGGGGGCGGCATCGCCGAGGACGAGGTCGAGCTGCGCGAGGCCGCGGCCCACGGCCTGCGCTCGAGCCCGGTGGGGCAGGTGCTCATCGAGCAGTCGGTGCTGGGTTGGAAGGAGTACGAGCTGGAGGTGATGCGCGACGGGGCCGGCAACTTCGTCGTGGTCTGCTCCATCGAGAACATCGACCCGATGGGCGTGCACACCGGCGACTCGATCACCGTGGCGCCGGCCATGACCCTGACCGACCGCGAATACCAGCGCCTGCGCGACATGGCGCGCAAGGTGATGGACGTGGTCGGCGTGTCCACCGGCGGCTCCAACGTGCAGTTCGCGGTCGACCCGGCCGACGGGCGGGCGGTGGTCATCGAGATGAACCCGCGGGTCTCGCGCAGCTCGGCCCTGGCCAGCAAGGCGACCGGCTTCCCCATCGCCAAGATCGCGGCCCTGGTGGCGGTGGGCATGAGGCTGGACGAGATCCCCAACGACATCACCCGCGAGACGCCGGCCAGCTTCGAGCCCTCCTTGGACTACGTGGTGGTCAAGATTCCCCGCTTTGCCTTCGAGAAGTTCCCGGGCGTGGATGCCACGCTGGGGCCGCAGATGAAATCGGTGGGTGAGGTGATGGCCATCGGCGACACCTTCGCCGCCGCGCTCAACAAGGCCCTGCGCGGGCTGGAGATCGGCCTGGACGGCTTCGGCGCCGAGGGCGAGGTGGCCGATGCCATCGACCTGGAGGCCCTGCGCCGACCGGTCTCCGATCGGCTGCGGGCCGTGGCGCGGGCCCTGGCCGGCGGCGCGGCGGTCGAGGAGATCGCCGAGGTGACGGGCTACGATCCCTGGTTCCTCTCCGAGATGGCGGCGCTGATCGACCTGGAGCGGCGCCTGGACGGAGAGGGGCTGGACACGCTGAGCGAGGAATTGCTACGCGAGGCCAAGCAGGCCGGCTTCAGCGACCGCCAGATCGCGCGCCTGACGGCCTCGAATGGACTCGAGCCCAGCGAGGCCGACGTCCGAAGTCTGCGCCAGGCGCTGGACATCCGGCCGATCTACCGCCGGGTGGACACCTGCGCGGCCGAGTTCGAGGCCTACACGCCCTACCTCTACAGCGCCTATGCGCCGGCCGGCCAGGACGAGGCCGAGCCCACGGATCGCCAGAAGGTGATGGTCCTGGGCGGCGGGCCCAACCGCATCGGCCAGGGCCTGGAGTTCGACTACTGCTGCGTCCACGCCTGCAAGGCCCTCTCGGCCATGGGCATCGAGACCATCATGGTCAACTGCAACCCGGAGACGGTCAGCACCGACTACGACACGGCCGACCGGCTCTACTTCGAGCCCTTGACGGTGGAGGACGTGCTGGCCATCTGCGAGGTCGAGAAGCCCGACGGAATCCTGGTGCAGTTCGGCGGCCAGACGCCCTTGAACCTGGCCCGCGAGCTGGAGGAGGCGGGGCTGCCGATCTGGGGCACGCGGCCGGAGACCATCGATCTGGCCGAGGACCGCGAGCGCTTCGACGCCATCCTGCGCGACCTGGGCGTGCCCATGCCGCCCAGCGGCATCGCCGAGTCCCTTCCGGAGGCCGAGGCCATCGCCGAGCGCA
This sequence comes from uncultured Anaerolineales bacterium, assembly GCA_964549495.1. Taxonomy (GTDB): domain Bacteria; phylum Chloroflexota; class Anaerolineae; order Epilineales; family Epilineaceae; genus JACKBJ01. The sequence continues at coordinate 42,756 of CAZJWJ010000018.1, forward strand.
TCGGCTATCCGGTCCTGGTGCGTCCCAGCTACGTCCTGGGCGGCCGGGCGATGGCCATCGTCTACGGGCCGGAGGAGCTGGAGGGCTACCTGGCCAAGGCGGCCGCGGCCGCGCCCGGCAGGCCCATCCTGGTCGATGCCTACCTGGAGGATGCCTTCGAGGTCGACGTGGACGCGGTCTGCGATGGCGAGCGGGTGATCATCGGCGGGGTCCTGCAGCATATCGAGGAGGCGGGCGTGCATTCGGGCGACAGCGCCATGGTCATGCCGCCCTACCGGGTCAGTGCCTACCACCTGGGCATCATCCGCGACTACACCGAGCAGATAGGACTGCGCCTGGGCGTGCGCGGCCTGATGAACATCCAGTTCGCCATCAAGGACGACGTGGTCTACGTGCTCGAGGTCAACCCGCGGGCCAGCCGCACGGTGCCCTTCATCGCCAAGGCCACCGGTGTGCCCTTGGCCTCCATCGCGGCCCAGGTGGCGGCCGGCCGCACCCTGGCCCAGATCGGCCTGACCCGCACGCCGCGGGTGGACGGCTTCTTCGTCAAGGAGGCGGTCCTGCCCTTCGACAAGATGCGCGGCGCCACCGTGCAGCTGGGGCCGGAGATGCGCTCGACCGGCGAGGTGATGGGGCATGCCGGCCGCTTCGGGCACGCCTTCGCCAAGGCCTGCATCGCGGCCGGCGAGCCCCTACCCACCGAGGGGACGGTCTTGATCACGGTCAACGACTTCGACAAGGCCTCGGCCGGCAAGATCGCCCGCGATCTGCAGCAGCTGGGCTTCGGCTTGATGGCCACCTCGGGCACCGCCAAGTGGCTGGACATGATCGGGCTGCCTTGCGAGGCGGTCAACAAGGTCTCCGAGGGCTCGCCCCACGTGGTCGACGCCATCGCCGAGGGCCGCGTCGACTTGGTCATCTCGACCCCCTTGGGCTTCACCGCCTTCGCCGACGGCCAGGCCATCCGCGCCGCGGCCATCGCCCACAACGTGCCGCTGCTCACCACCCTATCGGCCGCGGCCGCTGCCGTCACCGGCATCCGCGCCTTGATCGACAAGGACCTGACGGTGCGCGGGATCCAGGAGCATTACCGGATCAACGCCGGGCGCTGATCCGGACGAGCTCGTGGCGAGCGCATCGTGATCGACGAGGTCGGTGGGGCGAAACGCGACGATGGAGCAGAGCATGGACGCGGGGCGAGATCGAGTCGAAGCAGGAGTGAGGGTCGCACGCACGGTCACGCGCCTCGCTATCGCCGCGCTGGGCCTGTTCCTCCACCAGGCTGATGGTCAGCGGTACGTGGCAGCTGACGCGGTCGAGCGACGAGACCAACAGGCGGTCTGGGAGAACGGTCCGCCCACCGGCCCGGAGCACTTTCCCCTGGCGGTCTGGCTCCAATCACCGAGCAACGCGGCGGCTTATCGCGAGATCGGGATCAACCTCTACATCGGCCTGTGGCAAGGTCCGACCGACGAGCAGCTGGATGCGCTGACGGCGGCCGGCATGCCGGTGATGGCCGACCAGAACGCGGTCGGCCTGGCGCGCGTCGATGATCCCATCATCCAGGGCTGGATCCAGCAGGACGAGCCGGACAACGCGCAGCCGGATGGTGAGGGGGGCTATGGGCCCTGCATCGAGCCTGCGGTGATCCAGCAGCGCTACGACCACATGCGCGAGAACGACCCGACGCGGCCGGTCTTCCTCAACCTGGGCCAGGGGGTGGCCTGGGACGAGGGCCGGCCCTACGTCGGCCGCGGCAGCCACTGCGCCGATCGCTGGGACCAGTACCCGGAGTACGCCCGCGGCAGCGACATCCTGTCCTTCGATATCTATCCGGTCACCAGCCCCTACGAGCACATCCAGGGCCGGCTCTGGCGCGTGGCTCTGGGCGTCGACCGGCTGCGCCAGTGGGGCGGGCCGGACAAGACGGTCTGGAACGTCATCGAGACCGCGCACATCAACGCCGAGGTCCGCCCCACGCCCGAGCAGATCCGGTCCGAGGTCTGGATGAGCGTCATCCACGGCTCGCGCGGCATCGTCTACTTCGCCCACGAATGGGTGCCCCAATTCCGTGAGGCGGCCCTGCTCCACTACCCGGAGATCCGACAGGGCGTGGCCCGCATCAACGCCGAACTGACCGAGCTGGCGCCGGCCATCCACGGGCCGGCCGATCCGGATTCCCTGCGCGTCACCGCCTCCGATCCCGAAGTGCCGATCGACACGCTGGTGACCCATCATGGGGACTGGACCTACGTCTTCGCGGTCTCGATGCGGGAGGTGCCGGTGACGGCCGAGTTCGAGCTGTTGGAGCAACCAGGAAGGTCGAGCCGCGTCGAGGTGCTCGGCGAGGACCGGTCGATCGAGGTGGAGGACGGACGCTTCGACGACCGCTTCGAAGGCTATGCGGTTCATCTGTATCGCCTGCCGCGAAGCACACCGGGGATGCTACTCTTGCCTTGGCTTTGGCGTTGAGAGGCCCCCTCGACCGCCCTAATCGCGGCCTACGGGTATCGCAGCACAGGACAAAGGTGATCGGATGAACAAGAGGCGAACGGCCGGATGGGTGTTCGTGATCCTGGCGGCGATCGTCTTCGCCTTCCAGATCGGGTTGACGCTCGGCGCACCATGGGGTGCCTATGCCATGGGAGGAGCCAATCCGGGGCAGCTCCCACCGGAGCTGCGCGGGGCTGCCCTCGTTCAGGCGCTGTTGTGGGTACTCTTCGCGAGCATCGTCGTGTCACGATCCGGGATCGCTCTGCCGCGATGGGCATCCGCGTCCAGACGGCTGGTGTGGATCGTCGTGGCGATCACGGGCATCAGCGCCGCGCTGAACCTCATCACGCCGAGCGCCGGCGAGCGGTTGATCTGGGCGCCTGTGGCCATCACGGTGTTCATCTGCAGCTTGCTGGTGGCCACCGGACCGAATCCGTCCAGTTCCTAGCCTCTTACTGGCGGCCTGACTTCGAAGGGACACGTCCCGATGCCCAGCATCGAGCGACACTGCTGACCCAGGGCGAGCCCTCAGGGTCGATCGAAGTCAATGTGCCTGACTTCGGACCAGGGCAGATATTCTGGCCGGCCGCGATCTTCGACGAACACCAGCAGGCCGGCATTCCCATCGCCCAAGTCGCCACTGCGCTCGAGCCGCAACTCGTCGCCACTCTCCAGCGTCACGCCGACGAGCCCCTCGGCGCTCGATTCGGTATCGGGTAGGACGATCGAACGCACCATGCCGAAGGGGATGCTGTAGTGCAGGCCTACGGCCGGCGCGTCGAGCGTCTCGGTGGTCTCGCTCTCGTCGAGGTCGAAGACCAGCCGGCCGGCCATCGTCTCGCCGTCGCGGGTGGTGACACTTCCGGTCAGCGGCCGGCCCGGCGGGAAGTCGTCGTAGCCCGGCCCGCTGCCGGCCGGCTCGAAGTCGACCCGTTGAAAGGCCTCCCAGTCGACCAGCACCCGGCCGAAGCGCGGGTCCTCGACGAAGATGCCCCGGTTGTCCAGCCCGACGTCTCGCGTGCCCGTCAGCCGCAGCGCGCGGTCGTCGCCCATCGTCACCAGCGCGCCCTCCGGGTCGGCGCGCTCGATGGAGCGGATGCGGTCGAAGTCCAGGCTCAGCTCCTCACCGTCACCGGCCCGGCCGCGCAGCACGTCGCTTCCGACACTCTTTCCCCAGTCCCATTGGACGTAACCGGTGAACTCGCCCTGCAAGGTACGAACGGTGCCGTGAAGTCGAGCGGGCGTCACTGCGATCCGGTCCGTGGGAAGGAAGTCGATGATTCGGATTTCCCGCTCCTCGAGATCCACCACGCCTTGGCGGGCATCCCAGACCCGTAGCCCGTCGGCCAGGTCGTCCGCGGCCATCCGGTCCAGATCGAAGGCGGTCCCGCTCTTGAGCGTCACATGGATGTCCAGCCCCTGCACCTCGATGCGGGCGATGTCGCCGAAGCGGCTCATGAAGGGCCGGTCGAGGTCGACCGGGCGATCGCGACTCAGGATCTCGACGCCGAAGACCTCGAGCGACCGGCTCTCGGTGAGCTGCCCTTCAGGCACGAAAGCGGCCCAAGGATTCTCGTCTTTGTAGCCGTCGAAGGTGTCGTTCCAGAAAGCCTCCTCGTCACCACCCCAGCGGAGCCGGCCCTCGTAGGTGGCGTCCTCATCGGTGGTGACGCGGCCGTAGAGAAATCCTTTTGGATCCACGCCGTCCGCGGTGATCGCAGTGGCCGAGGCCGAGGATATAGGCGCGCTGGCGTTTTCGCGCCCCGATGTCGTCTCGCGATCGCGGCGGCCGGCTGCCAGCGCAAGGATGAGCAGGGCCACCAACGCGAAGCCGCCGGCCAGCAAGGCACGTGTTCTCGTCATGCGGAGTCCTCGAATCGAAGGTCCGTGATCGATCTCCTGTCGATGGACGTCCACCGGTTACGGTCCGGTCTCGGAGCCCTCGGTCATGAGGCATGATACACTCGCAACAGATCGCAATCGGATTCACGACAGGAAGATAGATCATGGCCGAGTGGCCAGAACACGGATATGTCGAGAGCGACCAAGCCAAGGAGTACTACTGGAAGGCCCGCTCACTCTGGGCGGCGGCCGCCTCGCTTCCGGTCGAGCAAATTGCCTTGGACAGCTTCGACTGGACCAACGACAACTTCCGCTGCAACTCGCTCAGCGATCCACCGCTGTGGCGTGATCTTGGCGACCACTTTCGGAAGGTGCTGGCCGCCGATCTGACCTACCCGATCATCTTGAGCGCCGATGGGAACGTCATGGATGGCATGCACCGGATCCTCAAGTGCTACGCCTTCGGCTTCGACACCGTCAAGGCGGTTCGCTTCGAGGTCGATCCGGAGCCGGATATCGTCCGACCGATCGAGTAGGCGGGCGAGCGCCCCACTTTGGACCTGCCGGCAGGATCGAACCCCACTATCCTACGACCCGGCCCCACCGTCCTCGACCCGGCCGGCCAGGACCTTGTCCACCCGCCGGCCATCCATGTCGACCACCTCGAAGCGGTAGCCCAAGGTCGTGAAGTGGTCACCGCTCGAAGGGACCCGGCCCAAGGCCGTCATCGCCAGGCCGCCGACGGTGTGGTAGCGGCCCTCGAAGGCCGCGCCCAGGTGGCGCAGGCCGAGGAGCGACTCCAGCTCGTCGATGGGGTAGAGGCCGTCGAGCAGCCAGGAGCCGTCCTCGCGGCGGGTGGCCTCCGGCTGGGCCGAGTCGCCGATCTCGGGTAGCTCGCCGACCATCGCCTCGAGCAGGTCGTTGACCGTCACCAGGCCCAGCAGGCTGCCGAACTCGTCGACCACCAGGGCCAGCTTGGACTGGGTCTCGCGGAAGCGTTCGAGCAGGTCCAAGGCCGGGGTGCCATCGGGCACGAAGACCGCCGGCTGCATGGCCGCCAGCAGGTCGATGTCCCGACCGGCCAGTTGCTGCTCGACCAAATCCTTGACCAGCACCACGCCCAGCACGCGGTCCAGGCTATGGCGGGCGACCGGGTAGCGCGAATGGCCGCCGCGCTCCAGCTTGTCCAGCAAGGCCTGGGGTCCATCATCCGGATCGAGCCAGACGATCTCCCCGCGGGGCGTGAGGAGCGAGGCCACCTGGCGGTCGCTGAGGCGGAAGAGCTGCTCGACGATCTCCTCTTCGATGGGCTCGAAGACGCCCACCTCGGTGCCCTGCTGCAAGAGGATCTGGATCTCCTCGTCGGTCACCGGCGTGCCATCGTCGGTGGGCACGCGCAGCAGGCGTAGGACGGCGTTGGTCGAGGCGCTCAGCACCGCCACCAGCGGGGCGGCCAGGCGCGAGAGCGCGTGCATGGCCGGCGCCACCGCCGCAGCCACCCGCTCGGCATGGCCCAGGCCGATGCGCTTGGGCACCAACTCGCCCAAGACCAGCGACAGATAGGTCACCAGGAGCACGACCAGGCCGACGCTGAGCGGCCGCGCGTAAGGCTCGAGTAGATCGATGCGAGTCAGGCTGGGGGCGAGTTTGGCGGCCAGCGTGGCGCCGCCGAAGGCGCCGGCCAGGATGCCGACCAGGGTGATGCCGATCTGCACCGTCGAGAGGAAGCGCCCCGGTGACGCGGCCAACTCCAGCGCCCGCCGCGCGCCGGCGTGACCCTCCTCGGCCCGCCGCCGCAGCCGTGCCTGCCGGGCCGAGACCATCGCGATCTCCGACATGGCCAAGACGCCCCCGAGCAGGATCAGGAGCAGCAGGGCGAGGATTTGTAGGACAGGGTTCATGCGCTGGCTCGATGGCGAGGTCGGAGGAGGCGCGCCGGCGACGGTGCCCGACGCGCGGCGAGTCTAGCGCAGCCGCTCCGAGCCCGTCAACGCAAGAAGAGCAGGGCCAATCCCCCGATGAGGGCCAGGGCGGAGAGCAGGCCGAGCGCGGCGGCCAGGCGTGGGTTTCGTTGGCGGAGGCGCATGAACTCGTGCATCGAAGGACTCCTGTCGGTGGTTGCGGGTCTCGACTTGCTCGTCCGAGGGCGATCCAGATCGCTCGGGCTCTCGCTCGCGCGACTCGGACTCGGTTGGGTTCTACGTGCTTCAGGTTTCCAAGTTGCGCCATGGTGTTTCGCCCGGCAAGACCGGGCCTAACGTTCGGCGCGTCGCCGGAGTTAATCATCGATAGCCGCCCCCACACGCCGAACCCTGGTTCACGGCGGTACGCCCTAAGCGAAGGACGCCCGAGCATGAAGATGCCCGTTCCGGCTGGCCGGGCCCGCGCGGCCCAGCCGGCCCAGCCCCATCCCTTCGGCTTGTTGGCTCTCCTCTGGATCCTCGTCGGCGCGCTGGTCCTGGCCTGGCCGGCCGGCAGCGCGCCCGCTGGCGCCGCGGCCGATCGCCTCGATCCGGACCGGCCGGCGCAGCAGGCCACGGTCTCGGCCACGCCGGGTCAGCCCACGCCGACGCCCACGCCCACCTCCATCGACGGGCCCGGGCTGTGCAGCGTATCGGGCGAGCAGGAGGCCGGCACCGATCGCATTCCGCTGGGCGGCTACCTGGGCCTGTCGCTAACCCTGCGCGCCAGCTGCCCGCAGGAGGCGCGCGGCCGGGCCGACATCCTCCTGGTGGTCGATCACTCCAACTCGATGAAGGACGAGGGCAAGATGGAGGCGGCCCGCGCCGCCGTACGCCAGTTCGTGGACAACGTCGACTTCGAGCGCCACCGGGTGGGCCTGATGCCCTTCAACGACGGGGTCTACGTGGCCCAGCCGCTGACCGACAACCGCGACTACCTGTACCTGGCCCTGGCCGGCAGCGGCGAGGCCGAGGGCGGCACCAACATCGCGGCCGCCATCCGCAAGGCCGATCAGGAGCTGGAGGCGGCCGGCCGGCGCTCGGCCGTGCACATCATCGTCCTGATGACCGACGGCAAGAGCAATCCCGAGCCCATGCGCGAGGCCGCCCGCGTGGCGCGCGCCAACGGCCGCGTGCTCTTCACCATCGGCCTGGGCGGCGATGCCGAGCAGAGCGAGCTGCGCGCCATCGCCGACACGCCGGACCACTACTACTTCGCGCCCGGGCCGGATGCCCTGGCCGAGATCTATCTGCGCATCGCGGAGATGATCCAGGCCGTCAACGTCACCGACATCGTGCTGGTCGACCGACTGGGCCAGCAGATCGAGTTCGCGCCCGGCTCGGGCCGGCCTCGGGAGCCCGAGGTCTTGGACGGAAGTCGCGACCTGCGTTGGAAGATCCCCTACCTGGACGACAGCGCGCGCCGGGTGGCCTACGAGGTCACCATCGATCGGGCCGGTACCGTCCGCCCCAGCGAACTGGCCTGGGCCGACTACACCGACGGCGACGGGACGCGCCGGCGCTTCACCTTCGAGCCGCCCGAGGTCGAGGTCTTCGTCCCGGAGCGCTTCTACGCCCACCTGCCCATCCTCTACGACCGGCACTGCATTCCGGCCCGGCGCTGGAGCGACGTGGCCCTGGTCATCGACGTCTCCTCGAGCATGGCCGGCGGCAAGCTCGAGTCGGCCATCGCCTCGGCCAGCACCTTCGTCGACCGGCTGAACCTGCCCACCGACCGCGCCGCCGTGGTGGTCTACGATGCCCAGGCGCGCGTCGTGCAGCCCCTCACCGGCGACCGGGCCGCCCTGCGCTCGGCCCTGGCCGGCCTGATGCCGGGCCAGGGAACCCGCCTGGACCGGGGCTTGCAGGCCGGCATCGACGCCCTGCTCGACCCGACCCTGCGCGGCAACAACCGGCCGGTGATCATCCTGCTCTCCGACGGCCAGCAGGTCGAGGGGGCGGAGGCCATCGAGGAGGCCATCCAGCGGGCCGAGCATTGGGACATCCAGCGCTACACCATCGCCTTCGGCGCGGATGCCGATCGGCAGACCCTGCTGGCGGTGGCCGGTCAGCCGTCGCGGGCCTTCTATGCCGCGGATGCCGGCGCGCTCGACGAGATCTACCGCAGCCTGGCCACCTTGGTCGGCTGCAAGTAGGCACCTGCTTCGAATCGACGGCGTGACATTCAATGCCCTCGGACCGGGCCGGCGGGCACCGGTCTGTCCTGGGGCTCGCCATTCGACCCCGCTCGGCCCTTTCCATATACTGTCGGCATGCGCATCCTCTTCCTCCTGACCTATTACCACCCGCATTGGACGGGGCTGACGGCCTACGCTCGGCGGATCGCCGAGGGCCTGGCCCGCCGGGGGCACTCGGTGCATGCCCTGACCACCCAGCACGACCCGAAGCTGCCGCTCGAGGAAGTGCACAACGGGGTCCTGATCCATCGGGTGCCGGCACCATTCACCGTCAGCCGTTCGGCCATCGCGCCGGGGCTCCTGCCCAAGCTCAACCGGATGCTGGACGAGACCGACGTGGTGAGCATCCACATCCCCTTTCCCGAGGTGCTGCCGGCCACCGCGCTGGCGCGCCGCAAGGGGGTGGAGGTCTTCATCACCCACAACGGGGACCTGATCCTGCCCGGCGGCCCGCTCAAGCGGCCCTTGGAATGGCTCTACTACGAGACCACCGGCGCCGCCGGCCGGATCGCCACCGGGGTCATCCCGCAGACCCGCGACTACGCCCAGAGCAGCCGGCTGCTCGAACCGCTCTGGGACAAGCTGAGCTTCATCTACGCGCCGGTCGACCAGCCGCCGCCCGACGAAGCGGCCGTGGCGGCGTGGCGTTCCGAGCTGGGCCTGGAGGGCAAGATCCTGGTGGGCTTTGCGGGCCGCTTCGTGCGCGAGAAGGGCTTCGACTTCCTGCTCGAAGCCGTGCCCCAGCTGGCCGAGCGATTGCCCGATGTGCACTTCGTCTTCGCCGGCGAGCAGGAGATCCCCTACGAGGACTTCTACCAGCGCAACCAGCAGCGGCTGGAGGCGCATGCCGATCGCTTCACCATGCTGGGCCTGATCACCGACGACCAGCAGATGGCCAACTTCTACGGCCTGATCGACATCTTCGCCCTGCCCAGCCGCTCCGACTGCTTTCCCTCGACCCAAATCGAGGCGGTGCGCGCCGGCACGCCCTTGGTCACCGCCGACATCCCGGGCGCGCGCGAGATCGTCAAGGTCACCGGCATGGGCGTCATCGTGCCGGCTCGCGACCCGGACGGCCTGGCCGACGGCATCGTCGAGGTGGCCAGCAACCTCGACCACTTCCGGGCCCGGCATCCGGTGGCCCTGGAGATCTTCGACCCCGAGCGCTGCTTCGAAGCCTACGAAGCGCGATTCGAGGCCGCGCTGGCCGAGCCCGAGTAGGGACCCCTTCGTACCCATCGTCCGCTCCCGGAGGCCTGCCATGTCCGAACAGATCGTCAAGCCGCGCATCCGCGGCTTCGTCTGCACCACGGCCCACCCCGCAGGCTGCGCCGAGATGGTGCGCTGGCAGGCCGAACAGGCGGCAGATGGCGCTCCGGATCCTCGACCCGGCGGCAAGCTGCTGGTCCTGGGTAGCTCGACCGGTTACGGGCTGGCCAGCCGCATCGCGGGGGCCTTTCGCTTCGGCATGGACTCGCTGGGCGTCTGCTACGAGCGGCCGCCGACCGATCGGCGCACGGCCTCGGCCGGCTGGTACAACACGCATGCCTTCCATCGCTTGGCCGAGGAAGCCGGTCTGAAGGCCGAGACCATCAACGGAGATGCCTTCTCCAAGGAGGTCTTGGAGGAGACCGTCGATCGGCTGCGCGCGGGCCTCGGGCCGGTCGATGTCCTGATCTACAGCCTGGCCGCGCCGCGGCGCGTCGATCCGGAGACGGGCGAGGAGTACCGCTCGGTGCTCAAGACGGTCGGCGATCCCTACAGCATCCAGTCGATCAACCTCTCCAGCGGCCAGATCGAGCCCTTCGACCTGGAGCCGGCAAGCAGCCAAGAGATCGCCGGCACGGTGGCGGTGATGGGCGGGGCCGATCTGCGGCGCTGGGTCGACGCCTTGCTCGAGGCCGACATGCTCGCGCCCGGCGCGCGGGTGGTCGCCTACTCCTACCTGGGCCCCAAGGTCACCTGGCCGGTTTACCGCCACGGCACCATCGGCCGGGCCAAGGCCGATCTGGAGGTGACCTGCGGCGCGCTGAACACGCAGCTGGATCGGGCCATCGGCGGCAGCTGCCATGTCTCGATCAACAAGTCCATCGTCACCCAGGCATCGTCGGCCATCCCGGCCGTGCCGCTCTACATGAGCCTGCTCTTCGACGTGATGAAGCAGGCAGGCACGCACGAGGGCCCGATCGAGCAGGCCGTCCGGCTCTTCGACGCGCACGTCGGCCCGGGCCGCAGCCCGAGCACGGACGACGAGGGTCGCATCCGACTGGACGACTTGGAGATGGCGCCCGAGGTCCAGGCCGAGGTGATGCGCCTCTGGGACGCGGTCGACGACGACATGCTGGCCGAGTCGGGCGCCTTCGAGCGCTTCCAGCGCTACTTCCGCGAGCTCTTCGGCTTCGACGTGCCGGGCGTGGACTACGAGCGCCCGGTCGAGGTGGAGCTGCCCTTGACATGAATAACTCGACATGAGCAGCTCGACATGAGCAGCTCGGCCGAGACGCTCCGCGCGCTCTTCCTACTCGACCCCTCGGTCCGATTCCTCAACCACGGTTCCTTCGGCGCCTGCCCGCGGCCGGTGCACGAGGCTCGGCTGGCCTGGCTGGAGGAGATGGAGCGCCAGCCGGTGCTCTTCCTCGCCCGGCGCTACGCCGAGCTGATGGCCGCGGCCCGCGAGCGACTGGCTCGTTACCTGGGCACGGACCCGCTGAACCTGGTCTGGGTGTCCAATGCCACCACGGGCGTCAACGTGGTCGCCCGGAGCCTGGCCGGCCAGCTGGGTCCCGGCGACGAGGTGCTGGGCTGCGACCACGAGTACGGGGCCTGCGATCGCACCTGGCGCTTCTTGGCCGGCCAGCGGGGCTTCGCCTACCGGCAAGCCGAGCTGCCCCTGCCGATCGAGTCCCACCAGGACATCGCCGAGCGCATCTGGTCGCGGGTCGGACCGCAGACCCGGCTGATCTTCCTGAGCCACATCAGCTCGCCCACCGGGCTGCGACTGCCCGTCGAGGAGATCTGCCGGCGCGCCCGCGAGGCCGGCATCCCGACGCTGATCGACGGCGCGCACACGCCGGGTCAGATCGACCTGGATTTGGATGCCCTGGGCGCCGACTTCTACACCGGCAACTGCCACAAATGGCTCTGCGCGCCCAAGGGCGCCGCCTTCCTCTACGCCCGGCCCGAGGTTCAGGACCAGCTCGAGCCCCTGGTCGTCAGCTGGGGCTACGAGCCGGAGCCGGCCTTCGCCGGCCCTTCGCCCTTCGTCGACCAGATCGAGTTCCAGGGCACGCGCGACGTCTCGCCCTTCCTGGCGGTGCCGGCGGCCATCGACTTCCAGGCCGAGCACGACTGGACGGGCGTGCGCCGGCGATGTCACGCGCTCTTGCGTCGAACTCGAGCCCGCCTGCTGGACCTGCCCGGCGTCCGCGCCATCCACCCGGAGGATCCGGATTGGCAGGTGCAGATGGAGGCGGTCGAGCTGCCTCCGGGCGTCGACGCGCTCGAGCTGCAGCGCCAGCTCTATGCCGGCTGGCAGGTCGAGCTGCCGGGCATCGTCTGGCAGGGACGGCAGCTGATGCGCGTCTCGATTCAGGGCTACAACACCGAAGCCGACGTGGACGCGCTGATCGAGGGGCTCGAGGCCTTGCTGCCCGCGAGTTGATCCACCCCGTGGCGCGAACCGCGATCCCGAATCGAAGATCCACGATCGAATGACCGTCGAGCGGAGATCACGAGATTCAAAGAGGAGACCAACCGTGTCCGAGACCATCGAGATCCTGCTCGACGAGCAGCGCCGCTTCCCGCCGCCGGAGGACTTCGTCGCCCAGGCCTTGGCCAAGGACCCGGCGGTCTACGAGCGGGCCGAGGCCGATTGGAAGGGCTGGTGGGCCGGCTGGGCCGAGAAACTGGATTGGTACCAGCCATGGGACGAGGTGGTGAGCTGGGATCGCCCCTACGCCAAATGGTTCTCGGGCGGCCGGCTCAACGCCTGCCACAACGCGGTCGATCGGCATGTCGAGGCCGGCCGCGGCGACAAGCTGGCCTTCATCGTCGAGGGCGAGCCGGGCGACATCCAGCATTGGACCTATGCCCAGGTGCGCGATCGGGTCTGCCAGATCGCCAACGCGCTGAAGGCCCAGGGCGTGCAGAAGGGCGATCGGGTCTGCATCTACATGCCGATGGGCGCGGAGCTGGCGATGAGCATGCTGGCCTGCGCGCGCATCGGCGCGCCGCATTCGGTGGTCTTCGGCGGCTTCAGCGCCGACTCGCTGGCCGACCGCATCGACGATGCCCAAGCCAAGGTCCTGATGACGGCCGACGGCGGCTGGCGCCGCGGCAAGATCGTCGAGCTCAAGCGCATCGCCGACCAGGCCCTGGACCGGGGCTGCCCCTCCATCGAGCGGGTGCTGGTTCTCGAGCGGGCCGGCGCGCCGGGAACGCTCACCGAGGGCGTGACGACCCCCGACTACGATCGCGGAGGCTGGGTCGAGGGCCGCGACCTGTGGTGGAGCGAGGCCGTCGACGGCCAGAGCACGGACTGTCCCTGCGAGCCGATGGAGGCCGAGGACCTGCTCTTCATCCTCTACACCTCGGGCTCGACCGGCAAGCCCAAGGGCATCATGCACAGCACCGGCGGCTATATGACCGGCACCCTGGCCACCAGCAAGCTGGTCTTCGATTTGAAGGACCAGGACATCTTCTGGTGTACGGCCGACTGCGGCTGGATCACCGGGCACAGCTACATCGTCTACGGGCCGATGGCCAACGGCACCACCCAGGTGATCTACGAGGGCTCGCCGGACACGCCGGACAAGGATCGCTTCTGGCGCATCATCGAGCGACATGGCGTGAGCATCCTCTACACCGCACCCACCGCCATCCGCGCCTTCATGAAGTGGGGCGACGAATATCCCGAGCGCTGCGACCTGTCCTCGCTGCGCCTTCTGGGCACCGTCGGCGAGCCGATCAACCCCGAGGCTTGGATCTGGTACCGCGAGACCATCGGCGGCGGGCGCTGCCCCATCGTCGACACCTGGTGGCAGACCGAGACCGGCGCTATCGCCATCACGCCCTTGCCGGGCATCGTCACCACCAAGCCCGGCTCGGCCACGCGGCCCTTCCCGGGCCTGCGGGCCACGGTATACAGCGACGAGGGCGTCGACCTGGCGGCCGAGCATCCGGGGCAACTGGTCGGTGGGTTCTTGGTGCTCGAGCGGCCCTGGCCCTCGATGCTGCGCGGCATCTGGGGCGATCCCGAGCGCTTCCAGGAAACCTATTGGGAGCGCTTCGACGACGCCTACTTTGCCGGCGACGGGGCCAAGATCGATGCCGACGGCGATTTCTGGATCCTGGGCCGGGTGGACGACATCATGCTGGTGGCCGGCCACAACATCTCGACCATGGAGGTCGAGTCGGCCCTGGTCGGCCATCCGGCGGTGGTCGAGGCGGCCGTCATCGGCCAGTCCGACCCGATCAAGGGGCAGGCCATCGCCGCCTTCGTCATCACCAAGTCGGAGGCGGAGCATTCCGATGCCCTCGTCGCCGAGCTGCGCGAGCACGTGGCCGATGAGATCGGGCCCATCGCCAAGCCCTCTCGCATCTTCTTCACCGCCGACGTGCCCAAGACCCGCTCGGGCAAGATCATGCGCCGCCTGCTGCGCGACATCGCCGAGGGCCGCGTGCTGGGCGACACGACGACGCTGGCCGATCCGGGCGTGGTCGATTCGCTGAAGCAGGAGTATCTGGAGTCGGGTTCGGGCGGCGAAGGCTGATCGCAGGTCGCTCGGGACGCGATCATCGTCATCGCTCCGCGCGCTCAACCGGCCAGCGGATGCCGCCAGCGCAGCCCTTCGAATCGCGCGAAGTCGCGATCGGTGGTGATCAGCTCGCAGCCCCATTCGATGGCCAAAGCGGCCAGGTAGGCGTCGGTCACCAGGTTTCCCTTGGCGCCGGCCTGCCGGCAGAGCCGCTCCAAGATGCCCCAATGTCGCGGGCCGGGCGAGATCCAGAAGGCGTTGCTCGGTACGTGGAGATCCCGACAGAACTCCAGGGCCTCTTCGATCGGGGTCGCCTTGCGGAAGATCCGGTGGTTGGAGACGATGCGCGCGAATCCGCTCAGCACCAGTCCCGTCAAGGCGTAGGGCTCATCGGACTCCATCCGATCGATGAGCCAGCGACGGTAGTCCCGATGCTGCGGTGAGTCGTCCCGATACGCATAGACCAGTACGTTGACGTCGAAGAGCGTCATGCTTCGTCCGGGAACTCGAAATCCTCCATCAGGTCCAGGAGGTCGGCATTGCTGTCCAGGTTGACGCCCGGCATCAGGCCAGAGCCATGAAAGACGGGCAGGTCGATGGGCGGGCGTTCGGACAGCTCCCGGCGGCGGGCCAGCATCTCGCGCAGCGCGTCCTCGATGACCGCGGTCATGCTGCGGTCGGTCTCGGCCGCCAGGCGCTTGACCGCCGCCAGCAGGTCGTCGTCGATGCGGATCGTGGTTCTCATGCATCAGAGCATACCAGCATGTCGTCAAGATGACAATGCAGTCTGGGGCGGGTGATTCGGGTGAATCGGATGGATCGCCTCTGCGACAACGCCCGGCTCGGGAGGATCGAGGGAGTCACGACCCACCCGATCCTCGCGCCAGCCAGAGCTCGCGTCCGTCGCTGATCACCTCGATGCGGCCGTGCAGGTCGGTGCGGCGGATCAGGGCCGGCGAAAGGCGCTCCAGCGCGCCCGGATCGGGATGGCCGTAGCGGTTCTCGACGCCGACCCCGATGATGGCCAGATGCGGCCCGACCGCGGCCACGAAGTCGGGGATGGACGAGCCGCCCGAGCCGTGGTGAGCGACCTTGAGCAGTTCGGCTCGCAGGGGCGTGCCGGTGGCCAGCAAGGCCTCCTCGGCCTCGGACTCGATGTCGCCGGTGAGCAGCATGCGCAGCCGGCCGTGGCGCAGCATCATCACCGTCGAGTTGTTGTTGACGTCGGCCTCGCTGCCCGCGAGGCGCGGCTCGGGCGGCCAGATGATGTCGGCCACCACGCCCGCCTCCTCGTCGAGCACGATGCGGCCGCCGACCGAAGCCCGGATGCGGGTCGCCTCGCTGCCGGCCAGAGCCTCGGCCCAGGCCGCGGCATCCGGCGACTCGGCATCCAGCTCCGGATCGACGATCCGGGCCACCTCGAAGCGCGAGAGCAGCGCCGGCAGCCCGCCCACATGGTCGCCGTCCGGATGCGTCAGCACCAGGACGTCGATGCGCCGATCCCAGGGCGGCATCCGCCGGCCCAGGGCATCCAGGAGCGCGCTGGGACTGGGCCCGCCGTCGATCAGCATCCGCCGGCCGTTGGGCGACTCGACCAGGATGGCGTCGCCCTGGCCCACATCGAGCTGGTGCAGGTGAAGGAGGCCGTCGGGACGGGCGTAGGCCGCCATCCAGGCCAGGGCGCAGAGGCCGGCCAGCGGCAGCACCGGCTTCCAGCCGGCGAGCAGCCAGCGCAGCGCGCGGACCAGCGGGCCGGGGGCGCGGGGGATCCGGACATCGGGTGGCGGGAGCCTCCGGCGCCCGTGAGGCAGGATGGCGGTCCCGGGCTTCGTCGTCTGGTTCCGGTCGCTCGGATCTTCCAGGCCGCTCGACCCGCGCCTAGGCTCCGCGCCAGAAGCCCGTTCCGGCGCGGGCTCGACGACCGCCACCGTCTCGACCTCGGGCTCTGACTCGGGGGAGGTCGCCCGCATAGCCGCCTGTCGCCGCTCGGAGGCCGAGCGCGGGTCGTCGCGATCGACCGTCCGCGCTCGAAGATCGATCGGCCTGCGGTCCCTGGCCGCCGTCGATCGCAAGCCCGACAGCAGCGAGCCCGCCCGACGGCGCAAGCCCGGCTGGAGCCAGGCGGCCAGGGACAGGTAGTAGAGCAGCATGGCCCAGAGCGGCAGCGGCAGGTTCACCGAGGCCAGGGGGAGGGCGGCGAAGAACTCGACCACGCGGATGGTCCAGGCCAGGGGCAGCCAGGCGAGCAGGCCGAGCAGGCGGCCGAAGGGCGTCCAGAGCATGCCGGCGGTCATGGCCAGGCCACCCAGGCCCATGACCGCCGGCTGGGCCGGCAGGATCATGAAGTTGGCCGCCAGGCCGGCGATCGAGACCTGGCCCATCTGCCAGGCGATGATCGGCCAGGTGGTCAGCTGGGCCGCCAGGGTGACCAGCACCGCCTCCTCGCTCAGCCGCACCGCCGCGCGGGCGCGGCCGCTGGGCATGCTCCGGGCCAGCCAGGCTTCCAGGCCGCCGGCGAAGCGGGCCGAGAAGGCGATCAGGCCGGCCGTGGCGGCAAAGGAGAGCTGGAAGCCCAGGTCCCAGGCCACATGCGGGTTCCAGATGCTCATGCCCCAGGCGGCCGCCATCAGGGCCGCGGCGGCGTCGCCGGGCCGGCCCAGCTGACCGGCCAGCACCATCAGGCCGCCCATGATGGCCGCCCGCACCACCGCTGCGTCTGCCCCGACCAGACTGCTGTAGAGGGCCAGCACGATCAAAATTAAGGGCGCCGCGCGCCGCTGGCCCAGCCAGCGGCCCAGCGTGGCCATCATCAGCACCACCAGGAGCGAGATGTTCGAACCGGAGATGGCGATGACGTGGGTGGTGCCGGTCAGCTGGAAGGCCTCGTCCACCGCCCGCGGGATGCGCCGCGCGTCGCCCAGCAGGATGCCGGTGGCCAGGGAGGACTCGGGCTCGGGCAGGGCGGCGGCCAGGGCTGCGCGCCCGCGCTCGCGCAGGGCGATCAGGAAGCGGCGCAGGGGGTTCCCGCCGCCGCTGTCCAGCGTGACCATCCGCGCCCGGTTGGCGATGGCGAAGATGCCCTTGCGCTCGAGCCAGGCACCGTAGTCGAAGCCCTCCAGCTCCGGCGCCGACTCGAGCCGGCCCTCCAGGCGGACCCGTTCGCCGTAGCGATGCGGCGGGAAGGGCGGCAGCTGGACCAGGATCTTGCCGCGCATGGGTCGCCAGCAGCCGGACGCGCCGCCCGCACAGTCCTCGCGCAGCGCGTCGACGGCCACCCGGTAGTCCGTGCGGCGGTCGCGCCGATCGGGCTCGGCCACGATGCGCCCGCGCAGCACCATCTCGGGCCCGTCGCGCAGGCTGCTGACGTGGTCGGGTCCGAGCTCGGGCTGGGCCTGGACGAAGCGGGCCGCGCCGAGCGCCAGGCAGGTCAGGCTCCAGAGCAGCAGGCGCAGCTGACTCGGATCGATCGGCAGCGCTTCGAAGGCCGCCGCGACCGCGCTGCGCTGGGCAGGTCTCGCGAATCCCGACCGCGGAGCTGGTCGCGGCGCGCCCGGCCCGCCAACCGGTAGGCGCCATGCCGCGACGGCGCAGAGCAGGCCGGCGAGTGTCGTCGGGAGCAGTGGGGGATCGAAGCGCGCTGCCAGCAGGGTGCCGGCCAGCCAGGCGGTCGAGAGCCAGGCGATGCGGGGGAGGCGCTGGATGCCACCGACGTCCGGATCGGGCTGGGGCACGCTCCTCTCCTCCGCGCTGTGCTGAGCCTTACGTCCTTCCGGCGCCCCGCCGGCCGGGCCTCGAGGGGCGAGGCGGGCCGGCGGGGCCCCGGGAAGGGGTGCCGCCCGGCCGGCCACCTCGGCCGGGTCGGCGCGGTCGTGCTCGCTTCCGCAGGACGATCACACCGCATGCCAACAGCCTAGTCGACGTGGCTCGCCGGCGATAGGGGGCGGGCGACAGCTCCGCGACAGCATTGCGACAGCGATCGGACACACCCGGAGGCGCGATGAGAAGCCGAGTCTCAGGGCCGATACGTCAAATGGAGCACGGGGCGCGCATCTCGACCATCGTCTTCCGCGCGACGGAAGCTCACGAAGGGTCGTACCTGGCTGCCTGGCAGACGCAGGGCGTAGCCATAATCTTGTTCGGGATGCTCGAGCCAGAAGCGAAACGCCTGGGTGATGCCATCTCCACCGAAATGGACCGGGCCATTGACCGCCGATATCGGAATCAGGAGATCCACCGTGGCTGCCAGATCCCAGTCCCCGTCGTAGTCCTGCACCTGTCGTCCACTGCCGCCCAACTTGCCGGCGCCTGGTAGATTCCAGGGCTTGTCCGGATGGCTGTGGTCGCGCCAACTAGGGCCGCCGACAGGATCTTGATTCTGGTCGCCGCCGGCAACCGGGTCGGACCAAGACTGGAGCACGCGCCGCAGCTCGACGTCCTGGGCATCACCGGCCCAAGCGGTCAGGCTGAAGGAGGCGGCTTCCAGCTTGGATGGATCCATCAAGCCGGTCACTTCTTGCATGGCTTCCTGCCAGTCGAAGCGGACGAAGCCCGGAACGTTTGCACCCATGCCGATGATGAGTTGCACGCGGTCATTGGACCATGTGGGCTGGTCCGGTCCGACCGGGCCGGCATCGTGGACCGGAATGCTCAAGTTCTCGTAGCCGCTGGAGCCCAAGGTGATGGTGATCCGATCACCGACCTCGAAGCGGGGGCGGTTCACGTCCGCATCGGCATCAAGAAGGTTGGCCAGGCCGCCCGAAGCCTGATCCGCCAGGTCGCGGATGGCGCCCGTTACCTGCAGGCGATAGGCTTCACCGACTTCCAGCGGAAGGTAGAGCGAGACGCGATCCGCGTTCTGATCGTCCCAAACGACACGCGATACGGCGATGGACTGGCCGTCGTGCTCGCGCAGGACATCCCAGCTGCCGGGCTCGGTCGCCCCGCTGCGGTCGATGCTTTCGGAGAACCAGACCTCGAGTCGTTTCAGGGATGTTACCGATACCCGGGCGATGCGGGGCGCGCTGCGGTCGCGGAGGGTGCGCAGCTGGTCCGCCTGCATGTCGCCGTCGATGGAAGCCACGAATGCAGCCAGATCGGCCCGTTGAGGACCGCTGAGCTGCGCCACGGCACCGTGGGCGATTGCTCGACCCGATTGCCCCATGTCTTCGACGACGTCGCGGAGGCTGATCATGTCGCGAAGTGTGTTCAGCCAGTAGGCCAAGCCCTCGTAGGGTGCGGTATCCCAGACGCCGATCAGGCTGGGCGTCTTGACACACCAGATACAGGCGGCGCGTCGAGCCGTGTCACCCAGCTCTTCCTCCAGGCGATCCCGGCGGCGGCCCACATCGTGGAAACGGTGGTCCAGAAATGCGGCTTCTGGCACATGGCAGCTCGCGCAGTCTGCGTCCGCTGGGCGATGTTCGGGATCGCTTCCCAAGAAGCTGGCCGCACCGCGCACGGCAGCCTCGCTCAGCCCGCCGTCGGATGCTCGATAGGGGCTTCGCGGCAGGGGGTCGAGTTGCATCAGGTAGTCGGCCAGATCGTCGAGGTCTGGGCTGAGACCGGCATTGGGCGGTCCCAACTCGGCCTGCGAGGAGGGGCCCAAGAAACCGGTGCCGCCCATGAGCGGGCTCACGAAGGTGTACTCGAAGTCCTGAATCTCATCCCGATCCCCACTTTGGTGGAGTTGTCCCCAGCCGAGGACGGCATCCCGCTGGCCGCTGGCAAAGCGCGCGCCAAGGCCGCGCAACGTGGGGGTGTTGCGCATCCCGTGCGCCTGGCCGGCCGTGCCCCGCGGGAGGACCTGAAAGGCCCAGGTATGCCCGTCGTGCTCACCGTTGATGTGACAGCTGGCGCAGCTGACCCGCTCGTCCAACGAGATCCGGGGGTCGGCGCTGCCGTAGAAGATCTTGGCCCCATTGCGCATCGACGGTGATGCCAGGGGACTCCAAGGCTCGGCGTCAGCCACCGGGATCCGCCGACGCTCGCGGGGTCGCGCTGGATCGCTCAGGTCCACTTCGGAGACATCGAAGCTCAGGCTGTTGTAGCTGAAGGCCAGGGCCTTGTCCGGGTGCACGACCAATCCCATGGGCCGGCTGCCCAGGCGCAGCTCCGGTAGTCCGGGCGCCGCGGCATCGGTCGTAGACCGGTAGGGCCGCGCGTCGGCTGGCATGAGGACGAGTTCGTCGCTCTGTTCGGCCAAGAGCAGGCTGTACAGTCGGCCGTCGATGCGGCTGAATCCAATGTCCACCAGGCCCGAGATCGATGCGTCCCAGCCATAGCCGATCCACGGCGGGTTCCGCTCGCCCTTGGTGGGGTCGTGGACATGTCGGGCGGTGAGGATGACCTTGTCGTGCACACTGAGCTGGTGCGTGTCGAGGTCGAAGCGTCGAATGCTGGCCTGGAAGCTGGAGTCCGGTGCGAAGAGTTCCACATGGGCTGCTTGCGCACCATCACCCCGTGCCCGATCCGGCTGCGGGCCATAGCTCTCGCGCTGGAGATTGGGTTCGACGTTGTGGTATTGGGTGGGCAGCCAAAGCTGATGTTTCTCACCTGGGAATCGAGCCGGATGGCCCCGCAGGTTCACGTAACCCCCTTCGGCCACGTTGCGCTCGGCGATCGGATCTTCGAGCGCGCGCGGATCCCGCGGCGTGGCTGCGGCGAACCACAGGTGCGAGCGGATCCTGGGTGCTGCTCCGTCGAAGGAGAGACCCGTGATATGCGGTTGCAGACTGTCCGGGTAGAGGTGGGTGACCCATGCGGTGCGGGCGTCGGTCCATGCGATTCCGAATGGGGATCGAAACACGGGTGCCAGGCGGATCTGTTCCCGGCTGGCCGTGTCGATCGCGATGAGCGCTTCGGCACGCATGCAGCTGACCAAGGCCCAGGCTTGCCGGCCATCGATCGGTGGCGACAGTGCGATGCCATAGGGTCCGCAACCCCAGGGCAGTTGGATGGTTGCCAGCGGCTCGCCCGTCGCACCGTCCAGGACATGGACGCGGTCGGTGTCATGTGCCGTGGCCCAGACCTCTGCCCCATTCTCCAGGACCGAGAGTCCATTCATGCCTGCGCCGACCCCGGCATGACCGATCGCGAAGTCTTGCGAATGACCGCTCTCGGTATCGATGCGGCTGAGGCGGCTGGCATGGGCGTTGGCCACCCAGAGCCAACGTCCATCCGCGCTGATCTGAATCGGTCCACTCTTGAAGAGCCGCGGGCCCACCGCCGGCGCGACATCGCCCGGCAGAGCTGTTGGAGGCGACGAGGTCGGGCGCTGGGGCGTTGGCGATCGAGGTGCCGGAGGCTGCGGCGTGGATGCTTGCGCGGTCGGCCATTGCGGAGACCAGGTGGCCTGGGGCTCTTGCAGACGATGGGTCATGGCCAAGACGGGCAGATGGATCCGCCGATCTGGTGCGTCCGATTGGGCGGGTTGCGAGTCATCATCCTGATGTCCGGCCGATGCGGAGGCATCGGCCCAGGCCGCACTTCCCTCCATTCGGGGCCTGGCCACGGCGTTCGCGGCACAGAGTTCCGTGGAGCCGAGCGTGATGGCAGCGATCAGGATTAGGCGTCGAATGGGCCACAAGGGACGGTCTCCTCGATCTTGCGATGTTCGGGTTGTACCCCCGGAGGATGGCGACCCGCGAGAACGTCTGCGTCAACCGCCTGGTGGACGTCTGTAGCAGGGGTAGACAGTTGGACACCAGATCCGTCCCGATGGAGACATGTCGCACTCCCCACTCGGGACCCAGGGCCGGCAGGTTCGCCTTGGGCTGGTATGATTGGAGCCGGACGAGGGCGCAGCGCCCGCGCGCTCGAGCGAAGAAAGGTGCCCTGCCACGTGGCTTTGCCCAGATCCGGATCCGAGGCCACACGCATCCCCGTGGTCGCTTCCAATCCCGACTCCGATCTGACCCTGGCCGGCCGCATCAAGCGGCTTGCGTTCGAACACGGTTTCGATCTCGTCGGCATCGCCCGGACGGCACCGACGCCACGCGACGCGGCTGCCTTCGAGGCATGGACCGCCGCCGGCATGCACGGCGAGATGGGTTACATGGCGAGGCCCGACCGGGTGGTGCGGACCGTGGATCCCCGGGCCGGCATGCCCGAGGCGCGGAGCGTCCTGGTGGTGGGCAAGAACTACTTCACCGGCGATCTGCCTCCCGAGATCTTGGCCGACCCATCCCGAGGCATCTTCGCGAGCTACGCCTGGGGCCAGGACTATCACGATCTGATGCTGCCTCGGCTGCGGGGTCTGCGGGATCAGCTCTCGGTACAGCTGGGCCGGGAGTTGCCGGCCCGGGTCTGCGTGGACTCGGCACCCTTGTTGGAGCGCGACGCGGCGGTGCGGGCCGGCCTGGGCTTCATCGGCCGCAACACCATGCTGATTCACCCGCGCTGGGGCGCCTGGCTCTTCCTGGGCGAGATCCTGCTCGATCTGGACCTGCCGGAGGACGAGATCGACACCCGCGGCACCTGCGGCCGCTGCACCCGCTGCCTGGACGCTTGCCCGACCGATGCCTTCCCCGAGCCCTACGTCCTGGACGCGCGGCGCTGCATCAGCTACCTGACCATCGAGCTCGAGGGTCCCATCCCGATGGAGTTGCGGCCGGGCATCGGCAACCGCATCTTCGGCTGTGACATCTGCAACGAGGTCTGTCCCTGGAACAAGCGCTTCGCCGTCGTCACCGACGAGCCGGCCCTGCAGCCCGACCCGGGCCGCGTCGCGCCGCCCCTGCTGGATCTCCTGGCGCTGGATGACCAGGCCTTCCGCGCGCGCTTCCGCGGATCGCCGGTCACCCGCAGCAAGCGGCGCGGCCTGCTGCGCAACGTTTGCGTGGCCCTGGGCAACTGGGGCGCTCCGGAGGCGGTTGGACCGCTGACCGACGCGCTGCGCGAGCCCGAGCCCTTGATCCGCGGTCATGCCGCTTGGGCGCTCGGGCAGATCGGTGGCGCGAAGGCTCGCGGAGCCCTGGATCGATCTCGCTCCGGCGAGCCGGAGCCGTGGGTCGCGCGCGAGATCGAGTCCGCGTTGGATGGAGACTGACCATCTGGATAGGTCCGAACCCTCCCATTGTCCAGTGCGTGCTTGGGGGCGATCGCATACCATGGATGATGCATTCGTGTCGCCACAGTAAAGAGGGCGCCGCGGGCGCCCGGGAGGTAGGATCATGGAAACGACCAAGCTGCCCGTCAAAGAGATGGAAAACGGCAAGTCGAAGCTTCCCAGCCCCCGCCGCAACGATCCGTGGACCCGCTTCGAACAACTCTGGTCGGACTTCGAC
>CAZJWJ010000019.1:0-65370 GCA_964549495.1 uncultured Anaerolineales bacterium
GCCTGCAGGCGCTCGCCGGCCTCGCGCGGGTCGTCGTCCGCAGCGAGCCCCGGCCGGACGGGGACCTCCGGGTCGCTATCATGGCCTACGATGATCGCGGTCTGATCGAAGGGGACCACCCGCTCTCGGACGATCCCGAGAGCATCCTGCGGGCCCTGCGCCGTATCGAGCCCAGCGCCAGGGATTGCCTCGGCCTGCCCTCGAGCTGCGGTGCCTCCGGCGCGCTGCGCCGTGCGGCGGAGCTGCTCGACTCCAGCGCCCGGCCGGACGGCCGGCGCGTTATCTTGCTGGCCAGCGCGGGCATCGGCCCGCGGGTCGGGGATCCGGACTACGAATGGTCCCAGCCCTGCAACGAGTTCAGCCAAGCGGCCGGGATGATCCGCTCGCGGCCCGATGGCAGCGTCCTGGTGACGGCCTGCGCATCGGACGAGACCGGATTTTGCAGGCGTCGATGCCTGAGCAATCGCTCCAGCGACGACGATCGCTTCGCTTTCCTATCGGAGACGCCAAGCTGGTCGCCGCTGGAGCTCGGTCTGCCCGATCTGGTCGAAGGCCGCGGGGAGTTCCACCCGGTCGATCGGGTCGAGATCGTCGATTTGTTGCCGGAAGCCCTGGTCTACGAGGGAGGTGACGCACCCGGGAGCATCGACGACCAGCAGCTCTCCTGGACCGGCTATCCATTGACCCGAACCTGGGGCCTCTCGCTGTCCTATGTCTTGGGCCTGCGCAACTGCGGCAGGATCCCTTCCAGCGAGGATGCCTTCTACCGGCTGAGCTACATGGGGCCGATGTGGGGTGGGATCATCCAGTCCGACAGCCTATCCAGCCCCGTCATCGACGTGCGCTGCGACCTGCCGGAAACCGCCACGCCGACCCCGACGCTGGCGAGCCCCAGCCCCAGCGCGACCGCCACGGCGGCGACCGTCAGCCCGACTCCGAGTCCGAGCGCCAGCCCGACGACCGCCGCGGCTCGGATCTACCTGCCGCACGTGGTCGGCTTGGACTGCGTGGAAGCCCTTCCCGCCATCGCGCGAGACTGGGTCTTGGCGATCGATGTTTCGGGCACCATGGCCGGGCCGGCCGGCCCCCCCTTCGGTTCCGACGATCGCTGGACGGCCGCGCGCGAGCTGGCCGGCTCCCTGCTCGGTAGTATGAACTCCGATCGCGATGGCGATCGGGACCGGGATCGGGTCGCCCTGCTCCAGTTCGGCGAAGCCGACGAGATCCGGATCTCCGATGGGGGTCTGCAACCCTGCTGCCAGGCGGCGCTGAGCGCTCTAGGCGAGCTGGCCAAGATGCGCAACGGCCATCCCTGGGCCGCGCTGGAGGCAGCCCGCGACCTGCTCGAGCGCGCACCGCCCGGCGGAGGCTCGCGGCGTCCGGGCATCCTCTTCCTGACCGATCTTCGCAGCGGGGACCTGGGACCGAGCGAGGATGCGCTGATGCTCGAGCGAGCCGGGCGAGCCCGCGCGGCGGGCATCGCGATCCATGTCGTGTCGATGGGCGAGGCGGGCGATCGCGGTTTCGCGACCCGGTGGACCGGTGATCCGGCGCGCAGCCTGGATAGCGGCCGCTTGTGGCGGCCGCTGACCGAGTCGGCCGGCGGCTGGCTTCGCTGCACGCATTGAGGCCTCGGCCATCTGATTGCGGACCGCCGCCTCGACGCGGTGCTCGATGCGCTAGAATCCAAGGGCTGCCCACGATCCCTTGAATCGTCCTAACCCCGAGCGCGCGACGACGTTATGCCCCTCGTAGCCGATCGACCAATGCATGAGAGAGCCGACGACCGTGGCGCTTGACGAAGGCGAGCTGGTCGAACGCGCGCGCCAAGGCGATAGCCGGGCCTTCGGTCAGATCTACCAAGCACAGGTCGATCGGGTCCTGTCTTATCTGGCCTTTCGCCTGCGCGATCGCGACTTGGCCGAGGACCTGACGCAGGAGGTCTTCCTGCAAGCCATGCGGGGTCTCGACCGCTTCGAATGGCGCGGCTCGCTGACGCCTTGGCTGATGCGCATCGCGCGAAACACCTTGATCGATCATTGGCGGCGGAGCGGCCGCCGCCCCGAGCGGAGCCGGAGCGAGCTCGAGACCTCGGACGAGGAGGATTCCGGAGGCATGCTGGAGCGGATGGCGGTCACCGAAGAAGGCGAGGCTCTGGCCATGGCCGAGCTGGCCTTGGAGCGCGAGCGCATCGAGGAGGCCGCGTTGCACCTGACCGAGCTCCAGCGGCGCGTCCTAGCGCTGCGCTTCGCGGCCGGCTTGAGCATCCAGGAGACGGCCGAGGCCATGGGCCGAAGCGTCGGCGCGATCAAGAACCTCCAATTCCATGCGGTTCGCGGTCTGCGCGAGCGGATGGAAGCGGAACCCGGCGGACCGCCCGTCGGGGAGCGTGAACGATCATGAGCTGGCAGGCGACCGAGTTCGATCGCGCCCTCGAGCGACTGGCCGCCGGCGAGCCGCTCGAGACCTTGCTGGCAGAGCTCGCCAGGCAGCCAGACGCCCAGGCCGAGTTGCGACTTGCCGCTCGCATGCAGGCCGCCCTGCCGCGGCGCATGCCCGCGGCGCGGCGCGCCAGCGCGCAGGTCGAGCTCCAGCGGGCCTTCGAGCGAGAGCGCGGTCCGGCGGCGCGGCGCCGGCGGATGCTGCCGGTGCTGCTGCTGCGTGCGGCGGCCTTGGGGCTGGCGGCCGTCCTGGTCTTGAGCAGTGCCGTGGTCGTGTCGGCCGACAGTCTGCCCGGAGACTGGCTCTATCCCGTCAAGCGCGCGGCCGAGGAGGCCCGTGTGGCCATGTCCGTCTCGGCGGTCGGGCGCGCCCGTGCCGAGCTCTCGCTGGCGGCCAACCGCCTGGACGAGCTGCAGCGAATGGCCGACCGGGGGCTTCCGATCGCACCGGAGCACCTGGATGCGCTCGTGGCCTCGCAGCAGGCCGTCCTCGATCGCCTGCGAGGCCTTCAGGATCGGGACCTGCTCGAGCGGGCGCGTCGCCAGGCCTCGTCGCAACGCGAGCAGTTGCAGGAGTTGCGCGATCGGGTGCCGAGCAGCAGCCTGCCCGCCCTGGACCGGGCGGATGCCGCGCTCGAGCGCATGGGATCGGTCGGGAGCGGGACCGGCGCAAGTCCTGTCCCGGGCGAGATGCGGACGACCACTCCGGCATCCGCCGCAGCGCCTACGACGCTCGAGCGAAGGGAGCCCACCGCGACGGAAGCGGCGGACTCCGATGGGCGTCGGGCGCCGTCCGGGACCGAGCCGGCGACGAAGACTCCTGGCACGATCGGAGCGGCCTCGTCCACGCCCGTGGCGCCGGGCGCGGCCAGCGCGACCCTCGCGATCGCGAGCACCCCGCTGCCCAGCCATACGCCGCCGCCACCGACCCTGGTGCCCTTGGATCGTCCCGCCACGGGCCGCGCGCAGCGAGAGCGAGCGCGCGAGACCGAAGCCGCCCGCGCCGCACAGGCCACCGCTCGCGCCGATGCCCTTCGCGCGACGCTGCAGGCCGTGCGCGCCACCGAGGGAGCCGATGCCGCGCGCGCGACCCTGCAAGCCTTGCGCGAACGCGAACGGGACCGACGGGAGACCCAGCAGGCTCGCGTCACGGAGCGCGCAGAGCGACCGACGCCGCCACCCTCCGGTCGCCCGCCACGACCGCCGCGGCGGCCAGGCGATCCCATACGCCCCATCGGGACCGACGCGCCGCCCCCGCCTCCCCCGCCACCGTCAACGGCAGTCCATCCGCCGCGGCCCGCACCCTGAGCGCCTCCGCCTTTCGGGGCAGCGGTGTTCGAGACGCACCCTGGGCAGAGGGGCTGTTGGCCGCTCCGAGCAGGACTCTGGCACAATGAGGTCATGCGTACGCCCCGCCACGATCGGCCCGTGACTCCGCCCTCCCGTTCCCGCGACGGAACTGCGGGAGTGCGCATCATCCGGCCTTGGCTCGTGCTCTGCTCCTGCATCGCATGGGTCTGGGCCTCGAGCCTGTTGCCGCCCGGTGCGCCCGAGTTGGACCTCCGGCGCGGTCGGCCGGCCCAGGAGCCGGTCGCGGTGCTTCACATGCCCCTATTGACCCATGGCTGGTTGATCATCGAGCTCCCCTTGGCTGCCACGGCCCGGGCCCGGGCCGCCACCCAGACCGCTCTGGCCCGGCCCAGCGCGACGCCCAGCCCCACCGCCAGCCCGCGGGTCAGTCCCAGCGCCACGGCCACCGTCTTGCCGACACCCACCTTTCGGCCCAGCGACACCCCCAG
The DNA here is from genome assembly GCA_964549495.1 of uncultured Anaerolineales bacterium. Classification (GTDB taxonomy): domain Bacteria; phylum Chloroflexota; class Anaerolineae; order Epilineales; family Epilineaceae; genus JACKBJ01. Next base: position 4,241 of record CAZJWJ010000019.1, read on the forward strand.
CCCGAGCGCGACCGATCGCTTCACCGCGACGGCCAGCCCCAGCCCGACCGGGCCCACGCCGACGGCCAGCAACTCGCCCACCGCCAGCGACACGCCGACGGTCACGCCGACGCCGACCATCACCCCGACGCCCAGCCCGCGCAAGCCGGAGGAAGAGCGCCTGCGCCCGCTGGCTGCCTGGCGCGAGGGGGAAAACCGTGTGCGATTCGACCGCGTGGCCGGCATCTACCGCCTGACGCATGCCGGCAGCATCACCCAGACCTGGGAGCTCGACCTGGGCCATCCGGACAACCAGCGCGGCCGCCTGGCGCTGCGCCAGGTCGAGAGCGGTCGCTACCCCATCGCGGGCGCCGGGCTGGCCTATCGAGATGGCGAGGGCCGGCTCTACGAGCCGCGGCTGCTCGGCAGCATCGGTGCGGTGGTCGAGATCACCCACAGCTTGCTGGCCGAGACGGAGGGGCCGGGGCTGGAGATCGAGGTGACCGAGCAGCTGGATGGCAGCCTGCACCGCAAGCGATATCGGCTGCGCATGCAGGGACGCGCCATCGAACTGCGCGCGCGCAGCCTGGACGGGATCCGCGAGCCCGACCAGGGGAGCTACGCCGGATTCTCGGCCGGCGACATCGAGGGCTCGCAGGACGCGCTGAGCCTGCGCCTGCCCTACATGGACGCCGTTCCGGTGACCATGCTCGACCATCGCTGGTTCGTCAGCAGCCTGCTCGACTATCCGCGCAGCGCGGCCAACCAGCTCCTGCCGCGCGGACCGGAGATCCTGCCGGGCGCGGTCATCAACGAGGTGGCCACGCGCTATCTGCCGGACGCCGCCGGCCGCACCGCCCCGGTGGACGAGACCCTCTGGCTGGTGCTTTCTCCCCAGGTCGAGGACGTCTTCGCGCTGCCCGATGGCGCGCCGGCACGCCACCGCTCGGCGCTGAGCTCACGGCTGCATGTGCGGCTGGAGGGACGGGCCGACCGGCCGGCCGAGGCGCGGGCCGAGACCGATTGGCTCGAGCGCCTGCGCGGTTGGGGCGTCGAGGACTGGATGGTGCATCGGTCCGACTGGCGAGACCCGGAGCAGCTGCTGCCAGGCCACCGTCCGGCCCCGCCGGCGGCGGACTTCGAGCGCCTGAGCACAGCCGCGCGGGGGCGGCTGGTCGCCTCCTTGGCGCTGACCACCACCGTCTCGCCCTGCCCCGGCCTGGCCAATCCTTACTACGATCCGGCCGACCGGGTCATCGCTGCCGACGGCCTGCCCAAGCCGGCCGGCAGCCGGGCCTGCCCGGGCGGCGGAGCGACCGAGGCCTGGCTCCTGGCCCCGAACGCGAGCCTCCCGCGCGCCCAGCAGCTGGTCGCGGGCCCGCTGTCCGGCCTGGGGCTGGGTGGCATCGAGCTGGGCGAGATCGCGGCCTATCAGCCCGGATATGCGTGGCCCGGCGCCTTCGACAACGCGCTGGATCGCTCGCCGCGGCCCAACCACCCGGCCACCATCGGTCAGGCGATCGCGGCCTACAAGGAGCTCTTCCAGAGCCTGTCGGCCCGCCTCGGACCGGTCTTCGGGCCCGGCACGACCGGCGTCTGGGAGCCGGCCTACGAAAGCTTCTATGCCGGCTACCTCGACGGCTCGCCGCGCAGCCTGTCCACCGGATCGATCGACGCGCCGGCCGGCGATCCCTATCTGGTCCTGCCGGATTACGAGCTGCGGGTGGTCCGGCCGCGGATGATCGGCTACGGCATGGGCGACTTCGCGCGCTTCTTCGGCGCTCCGGTCGACCGCCCGCTGGGGGATGCGGCCATCGACAGCTGGCGCGCGACCAGCTTGGCCTACGGCCATGCCGGCGCCTGGAGCCTCGCCGGCACCGCCCTGGCCGCCGGCGAGGAGGACTACCTAACGCTGGCCGAGCAGGTCGAGACCTACTACCTGATGGGGGCGCTGCAGCGGCGCTACCTGGACGCCGAGCTGCTCTCGGTCGGCTATCGGGACGCGACCGGCGAGCTGGATCTGAGCGCGGCCCTGCGTGCCGACCTCGACCTGGCAAGGCCGCGCTTGCACCTGGCCTACCGGCAGGCCGGCCAAAGGCTCGACCTGTGGATCAACCACGCGGCCGAGCTCTGGACCATCGAGGCCGGTGGTCAAGCCCACCTCCTGCCCACGCATGGCTGGTTGGCGCTGGGCGAGGATGGCCTGCTGGCCTACAGCGCGCTGGTCGAGGGCCACCGGGTGGACTACCTGCGCGCGCCGGAGATCCGGGTGATGGACGGGCGGGGCCGAGCCACCGATTTCGAGGGCCGCGCGGCCACCGATCTGCGGGTGGAGCTGCCCGATGGTCGGGCCATCGTCGAGGAAGCCGGCGGCGTCCTGGTCTGGCGAGGGCCCTGAGGACCTGTGTCTGACCGGCTTGGGCTCGCGACAGCAGTTATGATAAGCTTAAGCCATGCTGCGACGCATACTGCCGAATGGGCGGGACCGACGGGCGGGTCGATCGGGCCATGGACCTAGGAGGTCCGGTCTCGGCTCGGTCGCGCTCGGCCTATGGTCGATGGCCGGATTCCTCGCGCTGCTGATCTCGGCCGGCGCCTGGATGCTGCCGTCCAGCGGAACGCGCGCCGCCGAAATCGACGAACGGCGCGGCCTGGCCTACCAGAGCGGGCCGGATGCCCACCCGGCGCAGCGGCTCGACCTCTACCTGCCGGTCGATGCACTGGACGCCCCGACCCTCGTCTGGTTTCCCGGCGGGGACTGGCGACGGGTCGACCGGCTCGGATTCGCCGGCACGGCCCGCGCCCTGGCCGCCCAAGGCCTGGCCGTGGCCGTGATCGGTTACCGGAGCGCGGGCGTGCAGCATCCGGAGCATGCCCGGGACGTCGCGCGAGGCCTGGCCTTCGCGCGCAACCGATTGCTGCTCGATGGCCGCGACCCGGACACGCTCTTCTTGGGCGGTCAGGATGCTGGCGCGCATCTGGCGACCCTGCTGGCGCTCAACGGTCGCTTCTTGGCCGAGCACGGCCTGGGCCCGGAGGACCTGCGCGGGATCATCGGGCTGTCGGGCACCTATCGGGTGGATCCGGCCGGCCAATCGCGCAGCGAGGTCTTCGGTCTCGATCCCCTGCAGCGGCTGGATGCGTCGCCCCTGCACCAGGTGGTGCCCGGCGCGCCGCCGATGCGCCTTTTCCACGCCTCCTCGGACCTGCCCGGGCGCGCGGAGGAAGCCCAAGATCTGGCGCGACAGCTGTCGGCGGCCGGCATCCAGCACCGCGTGATCGAGGTGGCCGATCGCAGCTTCTCCAGCCTGATCGGCGAGATGGGCTCGCCGGAGGATCCGACCACGGAGTCCATCCTGGCCTTCGTGGCCCGCTATCGCTCCGACGCGCCGACCGCCCGGCCGACGCCCAGCCCGGCGCCGACCGACAGCCCCAGCCCCACGCCGCGCGGCGAGCGGCCCGAGCCGCCCGATCCACCGTCCAGCGGTCCGGGCTCGGAGGCCGGTCTGCCCTACGGGTCCGCGCGGGTCGAGCGGGTCGAGCGCGGCAACCTGGCCTGGTGGCAGCTGCTACCCGACGGGGAGGTCCTCGGACTGCCCGGCGAGGATCCCGGATTGCGGCTCTTGGTCTTCGTGCCGGCATCCGGACCGCAGGACCCCAGCCGGCCGGATGCCTATCGGGCATGGCTGGAGCATCTGGCGCGCGCGGGCTACCTGGTGCTGCTGCCGGACTATGCCGCGCCGGGCCTGCCGCCGGCGGATTGGTCGCTGCGCTTGCGACGCATCCTGCGCGCGCTGCCGGAGGCCCTGTCCGAGCGCGAGGCCGGCCCGCTGCGGATCGACCCGGAGGGTACGGCCTGGGTGGGCCACGGCGACGGAGCGGTCTTGGCCTTGAACGCGGCCGCGCATTGGTTCGAGGACGGCCTGCCCGCGCCGCGCGCCATCCTGGCCGCGATGCCCCGCGATCCGGCGGGCTTGCTCGAATCGGTCGCCCTGCATCGGCTGCCGGTCGATCTGCGCTACCTGCAGCTGGCCGGCGATGCCGATCCGGGGCGAGACGAAGCCTTGGAGATCGAGATCTGGAGGCGGCTGGGCCGTCTGCCCATGGACTGGCGCGATCGCCTGCTGCTGCAGAGCGATGATCATGGCCGGCCGGCCCTGGTCGCCGACTTCGGAACGGCCTACACCTCCGGACCGACGGGCCGGCTGGATGCGCACGACCACCGGGCCGGCTGGAAGTGGCTCGATGCCCTCTTGCGCTGCTCCGAGGCCGGCCAGCTCTGTCCCCATGCCCTGGGCGGCGGTCCGGAGCAACTGGGCTTGGGGGCTTGGAGCGATGGGCAGGCATTGCGTCCCGCCCTGCGGCTCCGGCGACCCAGCGGGCCGGCGGATCGGCTGTGGCTGCCCTACCTGCTACGACGGCCCTGAGGCGAAGCGGCCCTGCTCCGAGCCGCAGGCCGCGTCCGAGCGCGGGCTCGACGCCTCGGTCCTGCAGGCTTTCTAGGCCGGCTCCGCCTCTGCGGCGCGGATCGACAGCGCTTCGCCGTCGCCGTCGACATCCACCAGCAGGCGGTCGCCGGACTCGATCTCGCCGGCCAAGAGCATCTCGCTGAGCGGGTCTTCGATCAGGTCTCGGATGGCCCTGCGCAACGGCCGCGCCCCATAATCCGGATCGTAGCCGGATTCCAGGATCTTGTCGCGCGCCGCGTCGGTGACGTCGATGCTGAGGGACTGCTCGGCCAGTCGCGGCGCCATGCGCTCGAGCTGGATGTCGACGATCTGGCGCAAGTCGTCGCGGGTCAGGCTGCGGAAGACCAGCATCTTGTCGACGCGGTTGAGGAACTCGGGCTTGAAGAGCCGCTTCATCTCCTCCTCGACCTTTTCGCACATCTCCTGGTACTCGCTCTCGAAGCGCTGGCGCTCGTCGGCGCCGACGTCGAAGCCCAGGGCTTGCTGCTGCGTCAGGCGCGCCGCGCCGACGTTGGAGGTCATGATCAGGATGGTGTTGCGGAAGTCGACCTTGCGGCCCTTGGCATCCGTCAGGTGGCCATCCTCCATGATCTGCAAGAGCATGTTGAAGGCCTCGGGATGGGCCTTCTCGATCTCGTCGAGCAGGATGACCTGGTAGGGCCGGCGCCGGACCGCCTCGGTCAGCTGTCCGCCCTCGTGGAAGCCCACGTAACCGGGCGGCGCGCCGACCAGGCGGCTGACCGCGTGGCGCTCCATGAACTCGCTCATGTCGATCTGCAGGAGCGCGTCCTCGGTGCCGAACATGAACTCGGCCAGGGCCTTGGCCAGCTCGGTCTTGCCCACGCCGGTCGGGCCCAGGAAGATGTAGGTACCGATGGGACGACGGGGGTCCTTGAGCCCGGCCCTCGCACGCCTTACGGCCTTGCTGACGGCCTCGATGGCCTCATGCTGGCTGACGATGCGCTCGTGCAGGGCCTGCTCCATCTGCAGGAGCCGCTCGCTCTCCTCGCCGGCGATGCGCACCACCGGCACGCCGGTCCACATGGCCACCACCTCGGCGATGTCCTCGTCGTTGACCTCGAGGCCGGCGTTCTCGTCCTCGCGCAAGAGCTCGATCTCCTCCCAGAGCCCGCGTTCGGTCTCGCGCAGGCGCACCGCCTCGTCGTACTGGCCCTCGGCAAAGGCCTTCTCCTTGGCCGCCTGGGTCTCCTGCAGCTTGGTGAAGGCCTCCTTGAGGCCGGGCGAGTCGGGGATCTTGTACATCCGCACCCGGCTGGAGGCCTCGTCGATCAGGTCGATGGCCTTGTCGGGCAGGAAGCGGTCGGTGATGTAGCGCGCGGCCAGGTGGGCCGCGGCATAGAGCGCCTCGTCGGTGATCGACAGCCCGTGATGCTCCTCGTAGCGGCTGCGGATGCCCTGCAGGATCTGCACCGTCTCTTCGAGGCTGGGCTCCTCGACGAAGATGGGCTGGAAGCGCCGCTCGAGGGCCGCGTCCGACTCGATGTGGCGCCGGTACTCGTCCAAGGTGGTGGCGCCGATGACCTGCAACTCGCCGCGCGCGAGGGCCGGCTTGAGCAGATTGGCCGCGTCGACGCTGGAGCCGGCCGAGCCGGCCCCGACGAGCATGTGCAGCTCGTCGATGAAGAGGATGGCGTCGGTCTCCTTGATCTCGTCCAGGACGCGCTTCATGCGCTCCTCGAACTGGCCGCGGTAGATCGTGCCGGCCACCAGGCTGCCCACGTCGAGCATGAAGACGCGCTTGTCGCGCAGCTGGGCCGGCACCTCGCCGTTGGCGATACGCTGAGCCAGGCCCTCGACGATGGCCGTCTTGCCCACGCCGGGCTCGCCGATCAGAGCCGGGTTGTTCTTGGTGCGCCGCGAGAGGATCTGGATGACCCGTTCGATCTCGATGCGCCGCCCGATCACCGGATCGAGCTTGCTCTCCTCGGCATGCGTGGTCAGATCGACGCCCAGCTGGTCCATCAGCGGTGTTTGCTGGGGCTTCTTCTTCTCTTGCTGTTTCTGGCCGCGCGGGCTCTGCATGATGGCGCGCGTGGTCTGCTTGCGCACCAAGTCGAGGTCGATGCCCATATCCTTGAGCACGTCGATGGCCAGGCCACCGCCCTCGCGGATCAGGCCCAGCAGGATATGCTCGGTGCCGATGTACTGGTGGTTCATGCGGCGCGCTTCGTCGACCGAGCGCTCGAGCACCCGCTTGGTGCGCGGGGAGAGTCCCGGGCGGCCCTCCTGCACGGCCTGCCCGGCCTCCTTCGAAGCGCTCTCGACCGCCTTGCGAACCTGGATGGGCGCCACGCCCATGTCGCGCAGCACGCGCGCGGCCAATCCGCGCTCCTCCTGGACCAAGCCCAGGAGGAGATGCTCGGTGCCGATATAGCTATCCTGCAGCCGTTCGGCTTCCTTCTGCGCCAACATGAGCACGCGGCGGGCGCGCTCGGTAAAGCGATCGTCGAACTTGCTGGCCATCGATGCCTCGTTTCCTGCTTTCCTCGTCAAGCCGGTACTGTAGCCCACCGGTATTCAATCGGACGCGCGGCGAGGCATGCGGCTTACGCGCCACCTGCCTCCACCGGGCTCGGCGTGGCGGTCTCGACCTCCAGCGCCTCTTCGGCAGGCTCCTCCGCGTCGTCTTCCCGCGCCTCGGGCTCCGCGTCGGAGGCCAGGCCCAGGGCGTCGAAGTCCGTGCCGGCCCGCTTGAGGCTCAAACCGATGCGCTTGCGCTCGGGATCGATACGGATGATGCGCAGCCCCAGTCGCTGTCCGGGCTCGACCACCTCTTCCGGCGCGACCTCCTCGTCGGAGAGCTCGGAGACATGGATCAGCCCTTCGATGTCGCTCTCCAGGCGCGCGAAGGCGCCGAAGTCGGCCAGACGCGTGATCTCGGCCTCGACCACCTCGCCCACCTGGTAGCGCTCGTCGATCGTGCTCCAGGGCTCGGGCTGCAGTTGCTTGAGGCTCAGGCCGATGCGGTTGCGATCGCGATCGACCGAGATGACCTTGACCTCGACCTTCTCGCCCAGCGACAGCACCTCGCCGGGATGGTTGACCCGGTTCCAGCTCAGCTCGGAGAGATGGACCAGACCGTCGGCCCCCCCGACGTCGACGAAGGCGCCGAAGTCGGCCAGGCTAGTGACCTTGCCCGTGACCACGGCACCCTCGACCAGATCCTCGAGCAGCTGGCGCTTGAGATGCTTGCGCCGCTCGCGCATGGCCGCTTGCTCGGAGAGGATCAGCCGGTTCTTGTGGCGATCGAGCTCGATGACCTTCAACCACAGCGGATCGCCGACGAAGCGCGCCAAGGGGCTGTCGGCACTGCCATCGACCAGGTTGCGGTCGATGGCGTGGCGCCGATCGAGCTGGGAAACCGGGATGAAACCGCGCAGCTGCCCGATGTAGACGATCAAGCCGCCCTTGTTGTGGCTGCTGACCTCGCCTTCGAAGCTCTCCGCGCTGTCCAGGAGCTCTTGTGCCCGATCCCAATCCTGTCCGATGCGCACCTGGGACAGGGAGACCAGCACGTGGCCATCGTTGCTGCTGGGGTTGACGATGAAGACCTCGACCTCGTCACCCACGCGATGCGAGGCGATGTCCTCGCTGCTCATCTTGGAGAACTCGCGCGGTGCCAGGAGGCCCTCGGACTTGCCGCCCACGTCGATCAGCATCTCGTTGCTGCCGACCAGGGCGATGGTGCCGTTGACGATGTCACCGCGCTGGAACTGTTGATGCCCGTTGTCCTCTTCGAGGAGTTCGAACATCGGATGGTCTTCCATGGTCTGTGCCGACATGCCGCCGGCCCCTGCGAGCTTGCTCATGAACCTTCCTTGATACCGGGATTTGGCCGCGAATTATACCGAAGCACCCCGCCCCTTACAACCGGATGAGGGCTCGCCAGACCGATTCTGGCGAGCCCCGGAAGGCGTCTCTTCGCGTCGGCTAGGGCCTCGGCGGCGGGCCCATCAGGCCAAGGCCAGCGCTTCGATCTCGACCCGCGCACCCAGGGGCAGGGCGCGTACGGCGACCGTGGACCGCGCCGGCGGATCCGCTGTGAAGTGTTCGGCATAGACCTCGTTGACCGCCGCGAAGTCGCCCATGTCGGTCAGGAAGATGGTGGTCTTGACCACCCGATCCAGTTCGCTGCCGGCGGCTTCGAGCACCGCCTGAAGATTGGCCAGCGCCTGGCGCGTCTGCTCGCGCACGCCGCCGGGCACCAGGCGGCCCGTCGCCGGATCCAAGGCGATCTGACCGGCGGTATAGACCTGACCGCCGGCGCGGATGGCCTGCGAGTAGGGGCCGACCGCGGCCGGCGCTCGATCCGTGGCGACGACCTGGCGCTCGTTCTCGTTCATCGTCTCGCTCCTCCTAGAACCCTGGGCGACGAGGCCGATCGCCGATGCACCTGGCGATCCGGCCTATTCGGAATGCGATGCCTCGTCGATGGTGGCGAAGATCATGCGCCCGGCAACGGTCTGCAGCATGCGCGTCACCCGGATGCTCAAGCTCTCACCGATCCGGTCGTTGGCCTGTTCGACGACGACCATCGTGCCGTCCTCGAGGTAGCCCACGCCCTGACCGGCCTCCTTGCCTTCCTGGATGATCCTCAGCTGCATCTGCTCGCCGGGCAGGACCATGGTCTTGACGGCATTGGCCAGCTCGTTGAGGTTGAGCACCCGGATGCCCTGGATCTCGGCCACCCGATTGAGATTGTAGTCATTGGTCATGATCGAGGCGTTGAGCCGCTCGGCCAACTGCACCAACTTGTGGTCGACCTCGTGGGCGCTGGTGATGTCCTGGTCGCTGACCTCGACGGCCACGTGGGTCGAACCTTGCAGCCGGTTGAGCACCTCGAGGCCCCGCCGGCCGCGATTGCGGCGCAAGGCATCCGAGGAGTCGGCGATCTGCTGCAGCTCCTCGAGGACGAAGCGCGGCACCAGCAGGGTCTTCTCGATGAAGCCGGTCTCGGCCACATCCGAGATCCGACCGTCGATGATCACGCTGGTATCCAGGAGGATGTAGTCGCCGCCGGGCTCGCCGGCTTCGTCGCGCAGACCCAGGATATTGCGAAGCAACGCCAGGAAGGCGCCGGGGTTGTTGCCCACGGTCGCGGCACCCAGATAGGCCAGGGTCGTGGCGACCACGAAGGGCAGGAACTGCCCCAACGGTTCCTGGAGCAGCGAGAGCGGGAAGGCGGCGAGCAGGCCGAGAAGCAAGCCGACCGCCAGCCCGACCGTCGCGCCGAGCATCCGAACGGGCGGGATCTGGCTCAACTCCTCGTAGGCCACCTCGAGCGGGCGCAGGAAGGTCGGGCCGAGGAGGTAGCCGAAGCCGAAGCCGAACATGCCCAGCGAGATGGCCAGCAGTAGCTGGATGATCTGTGGCGGTTCGAGGCCCTGCTCGACCATCTGCCGCTCGAGGAAGGGCCAGACGACTTCCGCCGAGCTATAGCCGAGGACGGCCAGCAAGATCGCGCCGACCTGTCGGATGAACCGAACCCAACGCCGAGGCATGAGGACACTCCGATGTGCGCATCGGACCACCACGAACCCATCCACGCGCCTGCCCTGGCGAGGGCGTGAGGACCTTGGCGATCCGGCGGAGGGCCCTCGATCGCGGAGGTCTGTGTTTCGGTTCCTCCGGGGGCGCGCCGGCTGGCCGAGGATCGCGTGGGATGAAGACCGGATGGATGATGGGATGAAATGAGTTGAAAGGCCTCGATCGCCAGCGGCAACGCAGCGAGTCTAGCACACGCGACATCCGGCGGTCAACGGGTCAGATGCCGGCCGGTGGTACTCGAGCCTTGCACGCATCTGGCCCTGCGCGTCGGACGAGCGGCGCCGGGAGCGGTGGATCAGGGGCTCAAACCCGGCAGCACGTAGCGCTCCAGGGCCAGCCAGGACAGGATCGCCAGCGACAGCGCGAAGGCCAGGGGCGCCGAGCTCGCCGCGGCCGCGCTCCATCGGGTGGGGGGCTCGGAGGATCCTCCCAACGCGCTTAGGGCTCGCCGAATCAACTCGCGCAGGCCCAGGGCGAAGAGCAAGGCGACGCAGGGGAGCAGGGGGAGCAGGTATCGCCCCTGATGTTGCACGTAGCCCATGTTGTAGATCAAGAAGTTCATCGAGCCGAGGCCTACGGCCAGGAGCAAGAGACGGAAGGATGCCCGACTCGGCGTTCCGGAAGGGAGCGCGCACAGCGCCCACCAGATTCCCAGGATCGCTCCGAGGCTGACCACGGCCAGCGCCGGATAGATCGGGATGCCGGCCAGGCGGTCAAGGAAGACGCCCATCCAGCCGAAGACGCCCCAGAAGCTCTTGAAGGTCAGCTCGAGCATGCGGCCGAGCAGGTCCAGCCAGCCCCGTTCGGCGATCCAGTCCATCGTGCGCGGCTGGCAGGCGGACTCGGGACCGCAGGCCACCACCCGGGCATGCGCCCGCAAGCCCAGCGGGTCGCTCGGTCCATACTGCCATGCGTTGCGGATCCACCAGGGGGCCGCGATCGGCAAGGCCACAATTCCCATCCGCAGCAGGCCCGGTAGCCCGGCCATCCAGCCTGGAGTCGCCGCCGGACCGTCGTGGTCGGCGGTCCGCCGCTCGGCGGCGCGGCGCTCGGGGGCCCAGCGCTCGGCGGCCCAGAGCAAGCCGACGGCCGGCAGGAGCAAGGTCACCTTGACCCAAGTCGCCAGACCCAGGAGCGAGCCCCCGAGCAGAATCGCGCCGCGGCGCTCGAGCCTGCCTTCCGTCCGGGCCAGGCAGCAGAAGATCAGCGCCGCCATCACCGGATAGGCCAGCGCATCGTTGTTGACCCCGGCGCTCATCACCAGGTGCATGGGCAGGAAGGCGGCGAAGCCGGCCGCGCCCAGCGCCAGCAGCCGATCCCCGGGCCAGAGCAGGCGCGCCGAGGCCCAGGTCAAGCCGACGGTCAGGCAGCCGAGGAGCAGGCCCGAGAGGCGCATCGCCCGCAGCCTCGTCGCCGGCTCGGGGCCCGCCGCTAGGTATAGCGGCAAGGCCAGATAGTAGTAGGCCGGTGGCTGATGGTGTTCGTAGTCGATGCCTTCGATCGAGCTTCCCGGCGGGAAGCGAGCTGCCTTGAGCGCCTCGAGCCGCTCGAAGGGATAGTCGCCCATCTCCAGCACCGGCGGCCAGGGGCCGCGCTCGGCCAGATGGGCCACGTAGTTGTAGTGCGCCGGCTCGTCCGGCACCTGCCAATCGGGCGTGTGCAGGGCATAGTGCGCCCCCAGCAGCAGGTAGCAGCACAGCAGCCAGCCCAAGCCGAGTGCATCGCCCGCCCTGCCTTGCGCATGCCGAAGCCCGAGCTCGCGCATCGAGATCAGAAGATCCGGGAGAGGATACCGCCCAATTCGTAGAGGACGTACATCGGCGCCATGACCAGGAACATGGTAAAGGGATCGGGCGTCGGCGTCAGCACCGCGGCCAGGACGGCGATGACCAGGATGGCGTGCCGCCGGTAGCGGCTCATCGTCGCCGGAGTGAGGATGCCGATCTTGGCCAGGAGGTAGACCACCAAGGGGGTCTCGAAGGCCACCCCGATGACGAAGAGCAGATTGGTGACGAAGGCGATGTAGTTGGCGAGCGTCGGCGTCGCGCTCGCGCCGATGCCCGAGCTCTCGGCGAAGCCGATCAGGAAGTTGATCGAACGGGGCAGGACCACCACGAAGCCGAACGCGAGACCGATGGCGAACATCACCGCCGCGCCGGGCAGCATCAAGAATAGGAGGCGCCGTTCGCGCGGATAGAGTGCCGGCAAGACGAAGGCCACCAGCTGGTAGAGGATGATCGGGGTGGAGAGGATGAGGCCCAAGACCAGGGCCACGCGCATCCAGGTGATCAAGCCTTCCAGCGGCGAGATCATGATGATCTGCGCGCATTCGGTGCACATGCCCAGAAGACCGGTGATCTCGAGGCGCTCGGGCAGGCTGATGCTGCGGCCGGCCACCTCGAAGCTGGTCTGAGGCAGGTCCAGCGAAAAGCCGCTGATCACGAAGCGGCTCAAGGGCAGGCTGATCAACATGCCCCCGACCAAGGCCAGGACCGACCAGATCAGGCGCGTCCGCAGTTCGCGCAGGTGCTCCATCAAGGGCATGCTCGACAGCGCGGACAGGGCCGATTCACCGGAAGGCGCGAGCTCGGGTTCCGTCTCTTGGGGGGTATCGGTCGCGAGCGATCGCGGCTGCTCGTCCTCCCCCGACCCGCCGGTCTGCCGCAGACGGTCGCTCATCGAGCCATCGCCCGAGTCCGCCGTTCCGGACCTTTCATGACGAGCGCTCCTGGCCTTCACTCCGGGCTTCCGCCGCTTCCTCCGACGCCGCCGAGCCGGCCGTCGCGCCCTCGGCGGCCGCACTGGGCTCGCTGCCCGGGGTCGCCTCGACCTCGACCTCGACCTCGGCCTCGCGGCCGATCGAGCCGATCTCGTCCTCGACCTCCCGGAACTGCGAGCGGATGGTGTCGCGGACGAAACCGGAGCGGTCCTTGAGCAAGCGGCTGGCCTTCTCGCCGACCTCGCGGACGTCGGCCGTGGTATCGCGGTGCTCGTCGGCGGCCTGCTTGAGCTCGCGGCTCAGCTCGCCGGTGGCAGCCTCGGCCGCTTCGCGCAGCTCGCGGAAGAGCCGGCCGGCCTGCATGGCGATCTCCGGCAGTTTTTCCGGCCCGAAGAGCAGCAGGAAGAGCACCGCCAGGACCACGAACTCCCAGCCGTTGACGTTGAAGGGCGCGGGCATCGAGCCTACTCCGCGGCGCTCGGCCCGCGATCCACGCGAGCCATGAACTCGCGCAGCGCGGCGTTGAAGGCGCCGGGCTGCTCGAGGTTGGCCAGGTGCCCTGCGCCTGGGATCAGCACCAGCTGGCTGTCCGGGATGACCTCGGCCATCGAGCGCGATGCCTCCGGGGGGATGACCCGGTCCTCGGCGCCGGCCAGGACCAGGCAGGGCCGGTGGATCCCGGGCAGCCAGGGGCGGGCGTCAGGTCGATCGGCCATGGCGCCCAAGGCGGCCACGGTGCCTTCCACCGGCTGCCGGCCGATCATCTGGGCCAGCTCTCGTTTCAGTTTCTCGGTCGCGCCCTCTGCCAGGAGCTTGTCGGGCATGGCATCGGACAAGATCGACAGGCCGGCATCGCGGACGCGATCGGCGGTCTCGCGCCGGCCGGCGCGCCCCGCCTCGTCGTCCGGCTCGGCGCGGGTGCAGGCCAGGACGAGGCCGGCCAGGCGCTCCGGGTATCGATGCGCGAAGTCCAAGGCCACGTAGCCGCCCATCGACAGTCCGCAGAGCAAGGCGCGCTCGATGCCGAGGGCGTCGAGCAGGGCCAGGAGATCGTCGGCATGCGCGGCCATGCTCGGCCGGCCCTCGGCCGAGGATTCGCCGAAGCCGACCAGATCCGGGGCCAAGACCCGGCGGTCGTCGCCAAAGGCCGCGATCTGCGGCTTCCACAGCGCGCGATCGAGGGGAAAGCCGTGCACCAGCAGCAGCGGCGGCCGGGCGCCGCTATCGGAGTAGCGCATGTGCGCGCCATCGAGTTCGAGCATCGTCGAGGCTCCTCGTGCCTTCATGGCATGCTCCCCGCTGCGCCCAGCAGATGGGCCGTCCCGATGGCGCGCATCACCAGGCCCCACAGGAAGAAGCTGGCCACGGCGAAGAGCAGGGACTCCACCCGGCCCTCGGCCTGGCGGGTGTAGGTGTAGATGAAGGGCCAGATCAGGGCCGCCAGGAGTCCGTAGAGCAGGTGCACCCAGCGGGCCGGGTCGACCCCGGCGATCAGCCAGCGATAGACGCCGAGCAGGACCTCGACGACCAGCAGCATCTCGCCGACCACCACCGCGCCCAGGTAGGCGCTGGACAGGCCGCGGCCGCGGGCGAAGAGCAGCAGCGCCCAGAGCGCCATGGCGAAGACGAAGAAGGCCGCCGAATCCGCCAGGCGGTCGTGCAGGATCGAGCTCATCCGGCGCGCTCCGCCAGAGCGTCCAGGAAGCGGATGACGGTCTCCGTGCCCAGGTGGTAGTGTTCGACGCGGAACTTCTCGTTGGGCGCGTGCAGGTTGTCGTCCGGCAGGCCGAAGCCCAGCATGACCGTCGGCAGGCCGAGGATGCTCTTCAGGTCGGCCACCACCGGGATGGTGCCGCCCTCGCGGGTGAAGACCGGTGCGCGGCCGAAGCTGGCCTCCAAAGCCTGGCTGGCCGCCTGCATGGCCGGCAGCTCGCGGTCGATCAGCGCCGGCCGGCCGCCGTGCAGCGCCCGCACCTGGATCTCCAGGCCCGACTCGACCAATCCTCGGACGTGCTCGGAGAACAAGGCGGAGATCTCGTCGGGATCCTGATCCGGCACCAGGCGCATGCTGACCTTGGCGTTGGCCTTGGCGGGCAGCACGGTCTTGGCGCCCGGACCGGTCCAGCCCGACCACATGCCGTTGACGTCCAGGCTGGGTCGCGCGCCCAGCCGCTCCAGGATGGAGTAGCCTTCCTCGCCCCAGTTGCCGGCGCCGCCGGTGGCCTTGGCGAAGGCCGCGGTGTCGAAGGGCAGGGCGGCCAACATGGCCCGCTCCTCGTCCTCCAAGGGCCGGACCCGGTCGTAGAAGCCGGGCACGGTGACGCGGCCGCGCTCGTCGTGCAAGCCGGCCAGGATGCGCGCCAGGGCGCTGGCGGGGTTGCGGACCACGCCGCCGTAGAGGCCCGAATGCAGGTCTCCCGGGGCGGCGCGCAGCTCGATCTCCAGGTAGGCCAGACCGCGCAGGCCGTAGACCAGGCTGGGCTGCCCGGCGGCCAGCATCGAGTTGTCGCTGATGACGGCCACGTCGGCCGCCAGCTCTTCGGCATGCGCCTCGAGCCAGACGGCCAGGTTGGGGCTGCCGATCTCCTCCTCGCCCTCGAAGACGTACTTGACATGCGAGGGGGGCGGCTGCCCGGCCGCGGTGTAGGCGGCCAGGGCTTCGACGTGGGCCATCAGCTGGCCCTTGTCGTCGCAGGCGCCCCGGGCGTAGAGGTCGCCATCGCGCAGCTCGGGCTCGAAGGGCGGGCTGTTCCAGAGTTCCAGCGGATCCGGCGGCTGGACGTCGTAGTGGCCGTATACCAGGAGGGTCGGACCGGGGGCCCCGCTGCCCGCCTCGGCGTAGACGATGGGATGGCCGTCGGTGGGGTCGATGCGCACCGACTCGGCGCCGGCGGTCCGCAGGCGCTCGGCCAACCATTCGGCGGCGGCTTGCATGTCCGCCCGGTGCCCCGGGTCGGTGCTGACACTGGGGATGCGCAGGAAGTCGCAGAGGCGCGAGAGCGCGCCCTCGCGATCGGCGCGGGCATGATCCAGGACGGTGGTCACGAGGGACTCCTCACGGCGGCTGCGGTTTGCGGGCGCGGACGGCTCGGGCCGGTCGAGGGGGCTTCAGGCCTCGGTCTCGAGGGGCGCTTCGACGCGGCTGGAGTATAGCACGCCGCCGGTGAGGGTCGGGGCGCTCAAGAAGCCCAGGAAGATGGCGGTCCAGAGCAGGAAGAGCGCCAGGAGAGCCGCGCCGGCCAGGACCGGCCGTTGGAGCAGGCCGAAGAGGCCGGTGGCCAGGGCCAGGCCGTTCCACAAGCCGTGACCGGCGACGGCCAAGCCGATCAGGACCGGGCCGGTCAAGAGGCGCCCCTCGCTCCGCAGGGCATACCAGCCCAGGGCGGCCAGGCCCGTCATCGTGGCGTGCATGACCGTGGCCACCGCGCGGACCAGGATGACGGCCGGCCAGGTGCTGGCCGTCAGATCGTAGGCGCCGAAGAAGACGCTCTCGAGGATGCCGAATCCGGCACCGCAGGCCACGCCCCAGGCCCAGGCCTGCGCGCGACAGGAGGGCGGCCGCAGGATCAGGCCCAGGAGCTTGGCCAGCTCCTCCACCAACGGTCCCAGCAGCGCGAGCATCAAGAAGAGGCCCAGCACGATGGCCGGATGCAGCAGCGGGGCGATCATCGAGGGGTCGAGATCTCCGGCCTCGAAGGCGCCCATCTCGCTCAGCTGCTGGGCCAGGGCCTGCAAGCCCTCGATGGTCTGGCGACCGGAGGCGCTGCTGCCCATGGCCAGGGCGACGATCACCAGCATCGCCATGCCCAGCAGGGCCTCGGCTACCATGGCCATGCCGGTGGCCAGCAGGGCGCCCCATACCAGGCGGCCGAGCAGGCCGCGCCAGCTGAGCCAATCGGGCCGGCCGCCGCGGCCGGCCACGTAGCCCAGGCAGGCCAGAGCGGGCAGGATCGCCGCCGTCACGTGGATCGGAGGGAAGACCAGCAGCGTGAGCAGTGGCGACTGCAGCCGCAGGACGGCCCAGCCCAGGGGCAGGCCGACGAGCAGGCAGGTCAGCCAGGGACCCGCGCCAGCCGGGCCGAAGCGCCGCGCGGGCTGGCCGGCCATGGCCGATCGGGCGCCGCGCGCCAGACCGTAGCCGGCCATGAGGGCCAGCAGGGACGCGCTGCCCAAGGCTACGACCAAGCCCAGGGTCTCTGGCGGGATCTGGCCCGCGGCGGCCGCCGCGAGCAGGAAGCCCATGCCGCAAGCGCCGCCGATCAGGAGCAGCAGCAGGCCGGTGAAGGCCACCAGCGGAAGGAGGCCGTTCGTCGATGGCGACGGGGCCGCCGGTCCCGGTCCGAGGTCCGCGGCATGCGGCTCGGTACTGGCGTCGGTCCCCGGCGGCGGGGGCTCGCCGGATGGGATCACCTCAGCGATAGTCCCAGCGCAGGCGATAGGGTTCGGAGACCTCGTCGCCCAGGGCCCAGATTCGCAGCCAGTAGCGGCCGGGCAGGGCCGAGTCGATGCGGATGCGTTCGTTCATGCCGCGTGCGTTGCGGCTGCGCCCGACCTCCTCGTATTCACCGCGTTGCCAGTAGTAGAGGAAGATGTCGTAATCGCCCGCCGCGCTGCCCGGCACGTCCAGCTGGACATCGATCGGCCCGCCCTTGCGCACGTAGAGCCCGTACCAGTCCTCCGCGTCGCTGCCGGGATCCAGCCACAACCTTCCGAAATAGCTCATGCCGGGGCAGAGGTCGAGTCCGATGCGCACGATGCCGGGTGAATCGGGTTCCGGATCGTCGATGCCGGACCAGGGCGGGTTGCAGAGCAGCCACTCGGCCTGCACCAACAAGGGCAGGTAGGCCGGCGCCGGCGTGGGCGTCGGCGTGACGGTCGGCGTGTAGGTAGCCGTGGGCGTCGGGGTGGGCGTATCGGTCGGGGTGGGCGTCGGAGTCGGCGTGTTGGTCGGCGTCGGGGTGGGCGTGTTGGTGGGCGTGTTGGTGGGCGTGTTGGTCGGGGTGGGCGGCGGGGCCTGCGGCGTCGGCGACGGGGCCTCGTCGCTGTCGGCGCGGAAGCTCCAGCGATGACGCTGGCCGGAGACCTCGAGCTCGACCTCGTAGTCGCGGCCGAAGCGAAGCTGCTCGCGCGGCAGCAGGGCCACCGCGCCGCGTTCGGCCAGGGTTTCGAGCTGCCGGCCATCCAGAACGCAGTGCTCGATCTGGCGGTTGCCGGTCCGGATCTCGCTGGCTGTTACCCTGGGGCTGTCGGCATCGGGACCCAACATCAGGAGCAGGGCGGGGCCGGTCTGCGCGGGGTAGCCCGAGCAGGGCACCGGGCCCATCGGGCCCGTCCAGTCGACCAGCACCTGCTCCACCGATTGGCCATCGGCCGGATAGCGCACCGGCCAGGCGGCGCCGGCCGGCAACATCGGCTGCAGGCCGCGCGACACGTCCAGGGCGGCCCCGTAGTGGAAACTACCGGCCTCCTCGCGATGCTCTCCGAAACCGGCGACCGTCAGGCGCGGATCCAGTGCTCGTGCGGCGGTGGCCGGGCGGGCCAGCCAATCATCGACGACCGAGGAGCTGTCCCGGTCGCGCTCGGCGTAGAGCGCCAGGAGGCTGCCGGCGGCGGCCGCCGCGCCCTCGGCGCTATGCTCGGGATTTCCCGGGTCCTGCTCCTCGGCCAAGAGGTCGTTGCGCACCATGTAGCGTGCGTGAGCCTCGGCGCCGGAAGCCCATGCGGCCTGCGGGTTGACCGCAAAGAGTCCCGCCAAGGCGCGGTGATAGTTCAGTCGGGCCAGTGCCTCGGCGCTGTCGTCGAGCGAATCGAGGCCTGACGGGACCGGTCGATCCGGTCCTCGGCCCTCTCGCTCGGGAGCCCGGCGGAAGGGGGGGCGCAGGGGCGCGGCCAAGCCGCGGACACGTCGCTCCTCCGGGGCCGGAGTCAGGCCCTGATCGCCCGGGTCACCCGGATCGGGCTTGGGCGTGGGCGGCTCCGGCTTGTCGGTGGGTGGCGGAGGCGGCGGATTCGTCGGCTGCGGCTCGTCGTCATCGTCGTCGTCCGGCGGCGGTGGCTGGTTGGTCGGCGTGAGCGGGGCCGTGGTGGGCACCGTCGGCGCCGCGGTGGGCACGAAGCGGGTGGCGGTGGGCGGTGCCGGGCCCAAGCTGACGGCGATCTGGACCTGGCTCTCGCGCTCGAGCTCGGTACCACCGGCCGGATCCTGGCTGATGATCAGGCCCGGATCGACGCTGCTCGAATAGAGGCGCACCAGATCGATGTTCAAATAGTTGGCGCGCAAGACCTGCTCGGCGTCCTCGCGGCTCAACCCGACCACGGCCGGAACCTTGACCGCCGGAGGCGCGGTGGCGGTGGCGCTGGGCTCCGGGCTGGGGCTGGCGCTGGGCACCGGCGTGGCGCTGGGCGGCAAGGCGATGGGGGTCAGCGTGGGCTGGGGACTGGGGCTCTCCAGCGCCTGAGCGACCACCGCGGTGGCCTCGGTCTGGGGCGATGGCGAGATCCCGTCGGCCAGGGTGCGCAGGATGTTCTCGCGGAAGAGGAAGAGCGAGCTGAGCAGGATCAAGGTCGTCGCGCCGATGGCCACGGTGGTCCAGGAGACATCCTGGCCCGTCGGCGTGGGCAGCGGCTGCGGCTTGGGTGCCGGCTCGAAGGGGGAAATGACCACCGCGGTGGCATCGTCCCATCCGGCCGCGTCGGCCGCCAGCGATACCAGGCGCTCGGCCGCCTCGTCCGGGTTCAGATCGATCAGAGTGCTGGCGATGCGCGCCTCGTCCACGTGCTGGTGGAGGCCATCGCTGCAGAGCAGCAAGCGGTCGCCTCGGCCCAGCGGAAGGCCGTCGGAGATGACCGGCTGAGGGCTAGGCCCCTGTCCGAGCAAGGCCGTACCGTCGCTGACGTCGTCGGTAAGCCGGTATGCCTGTCCGCCGCGCACCAGGTAGGCCCTCGCCGAACCCAGGTGGCCCACGATCATCTCGTCGCGGCAGACCACCAGGGCCGCCAGTGCCACGCCGGCACCGCCGTCGGCCGGCTGGCGTTCGAGTTCCTCGCGCAGCGCCCGATCGGCGGCCAACATGGCCACCGCCAGGGCATCCGAACGACCGTAGTCCTCGACCGCTCCGTAGTAGGCGCGGACCACTTGCCGAATGGTCATGTCGGCCAGGCTGCTCCCGCGTTCCTGCGGGCCCTTGGCCTCGGCCACCACGTAGATGCTGCCAGCCATCTCGGCCAGCTGGCCCGCCTCGGGACGGTAGAAGCCGAGCTTGTCCTGGTTGTCGGACTTGCCGCGACCGGCATGGGTCGCGTAGCCCAGCGTGGAGTCGCCTCGTGTGCTCAAGCGCGCCAGGTCCTTGGTCGATGAACGGCCCGTCGTGGCCGTGGCCACGATGCTCGGAAGCCACGGAAGTGTAGTGGATGGCCGAAAGCGCGGTCAAGGGGCTGGACGCCCGCTTCGAGAAACCGGCGCTGCTGGCGGCCGGCCGGTGGGGATGTGCTATGATAAAGTGGCGGCGAGAGCCGCGATCCGCGTCATGGAAAGGGGCTGCCCACGGGGGCAGCGCTGCCTGGCGATGAGTGGACAAGAGCCGCAGGCAAACGAGGAGCGAGCGCATTGGCGAGCGAGGAGAAGATCGAGGTCGAAGGCGTGGTCATCGAGGCCCTGCCCAACACCATGTTCAAGGTGGAGTTGGACAATGGCCACGAGGTGCTGGCCTATCTGTCCGGCCGGATGAAGAAGTACTACATCAAGGTGCTCTTGGGCGATCGGGTCCAGGTCGAGTTGTCGCCCTATGATCTGACGCGCGGTCGGATCACCTATCGCTACAAGGCCGGCCAGCGCTCGCAGACGCCGAGCAGCTAGCCTCCGATGCCCCGAGTCGCCGGCCGCGGGCAGCCGGTCGCCCTATTGGCGCTCGCGCTCCTGCTGTTGCCGGCCGCCTGCACCCGCCCCCGTCCGGAGCCGACGCCCGCCCTGCCCAGCGAGGCGCAGGTCGACTCGGCCATCCGTCCCGAGCGGCCCCGACCGGGTGACGAGCTGAGCTCGCCCATCGGTCTGGCCGGCAGGGTCGAGATCGAGGCCGGGCAGATGCTGGTCGCCCAGGCCCTGGTCCGCCAGGACGAGCGCCTGGCTTGGCGGGGCAATGCCACCATCGAGGTCGACGCGGATGGCAACTTCTCCGGCCAGCTGGCCTACACCCTGGCCGAGCCCGGCCCCGGCTTCATCGAGCTCCTGCTGGTCGACGCGGCCGGTGGCACCCCCATCGCCACACACCGCATCCCGGTGGAGTTGGCCGCCACGCCCTGAGGGTCCGTCCAACCAGGCGACCCTCTGGCCGGCTTCGGCCGCGTGACCGGCGCGGCGCTACGCTACGCGGCGCCCAGGCACCCCGACCCGTGATCCGAGCCCGAGGCTTGCAGCGCCGCTACGCCGCGCAGATCGCCTTGCAGGGGGTCGACGTCGATCTCGCTGCCGGCGAGCTCCTGGTCGTGCTCGGCCCCAACGGGGCGGGCAAGTCGACCTTGATACACATCCTGGCCGGCCTCGACCGTCGTGACGGCGGCGAGCTGGAGGTGGCCGGCGGCGATCCCTGGCGTGCACCCGCCCGCGACCGGGCCCGGCTGGGCCTGGTCGGGCATCAGCCCTTGCTCTACCCCGATCTCACCGCCGAGGAGAACCTGCGCTTCCACGCGCGGCTCCACGGCTTGCCGAGCGATCCCGAGTTCCTGCGCGCCGCGCTGGAATCGGTCGATCTCCTTCGCCATCGCCACCGCCGCGCCCGGGATCTGTCGCGGGGCATGCGTCAGCGGCTCGACATCGCGCGCGCCGGCCTGCACCGACCCTCCCTGCTGCTGCTCGACGAGCCCTTCGGCGGGCTGGACCCGGCCCAGGCCGAGCGCTCGAGCGATCTCTTGCGCGCCCGTGCCGCCCGGGGCGCGGCCATCCTGGTGAGCAGCCACGACTTGGCTCGGGCCGGCCGGCTGGCCGATCGCCTCCTGATCCTGCACCGGGGCCGCGCGGTCTGGTCCGGCTCGGCTACCGAAGCCGAAGCGGCCGACCTGGAGGCGCTCTACCGGCGCGTCACGGCGGAAGAAGCCGCCGCGCCGGCGGCCGGCCGGGCTGGCCCGGCGGCACGCCAGCGCGAGCTCGTCAAAGCGCCGCCGACCGAGGTCCATCCCGAGCGGAGCGTCACGCCGGCGCCGACCGATCACCCGGTCCGGCCGATCGGTCCGCTGGGCGCCATGCTCGCGCTGGCCGGCAAGGACCTGCGCATCGAGCTGCGGGCGCGCGAGATCTTGCCGCCGGTCCTGGTCTTCGCCTTGCTGGCGACGGTGATCTTCCAGTTCGCCCTGCCGCGCCAGCCCGACGGGCAGGTCGTCGGCGCCGCCGGTGCGATCTGGCTGGCCTTGCTGCTCGGCTCCACCCTGGGCCTCACGCGGGCCCTGGCCGGCGAGCAGGACTGCGGCGCCTGGGCCGGCTTGCGCCTGGCGCCCATCGATCCGGCCGCCATCTTCGGCGGCAAGTGGCTGGCCGGCTACCTCATGGGCTTGATCGTCGCCGCCGGGCTCTTGCCGGCCGCGGTGGTCTGGCTGGGCATCCCGGCCGGGCGCCTGCCGGCCCTGGCCGGCTTGGTCGCCCTCGGCTTGATCGGCTGGGTGGCGGCCGGCACCCTGACGGCCGCCATGGCCGTCGGCACCCGCGCCCGCGAGGTCCTGCTGCCGGTCCTGCTCTTCCCGGTGGTCCTGCCCCTGGTCATCGCCATCGTGCAGGCCACCGACCTGCTCCTGGTCCCGCCGCCCGACCTGGCCTTCCGCTGGCAGGCCCCGCTGATCTTCATCGCGGCCTTCGACCTGATATTCTTGGTCCTGGGCTTCCTGCTCCTGCCATTCGTCCTGGAGGCGTGAACCATGCAAGACCGAACGAAAGCCGATCGCCTGCAACGGAGCCTGGGCCTTGCCGCCTTGCTCGTCGGCCTGGTGACGCTCTACGTGGCCCTGGTCGCCTCGCCCGAGGAGCGCTTCCTGGGCGACATGGTGCGCATCCTCTACATCCACTTCGGCGCGGCCATGGTGGCCTACCTGGCCTTCGGGATCACGGCCCTGTGCTCGGTGGCCTTCCTGCTGCGTCAGCAGCCGATCTGGGACCGACTGGCCTCCGCCTCGGCCGAGATCGGCGTGGTGATCACCACCATCACCCTGGGCAGCGGCATGATCTGGGGCCGCGGGGCCCAGGGATGGTGGTGGCGCTGGGAAGATCCGCGCCTGGTGCTGACACTCTTCATGTGGTTCCTCTTCGTGGCCTACCTGATCCTGCGCCAGCTCACCGAGGGCGAGCGGCGGGCCTCGCTCTCGGCGGTCCTGGCCATCATGGGCGTGCCGACCATGATCCTCAACCATTTTGCGCTGGACATCTTTCAACAGCGGGTGCATCCGCAGAGGACCATCATCCGCGAGGGCGGTCCCGCGGCCAGCGAGCCCATCGTCGGGGCCCTGCTCCTATCGCTGCTGGCCTACCTCTTGATCTACGCCTGGCTGCTGATCTGGAGGTATCGGATCGAGGTGGCCAGGGACCGGGCGCGAGCGCTGGGTCATTGAGCCAAACTGTTGACATCGTTCGGCCCGGCTGACTATAATGCGCCGGCATGACCCTGTCCTGCCTTCCCCTCCGGGAAGCGCAAGACCCCTTTTGCGCGGCGGTCATCACGCGCCTGTCCACCCGGCCCGCACCTCACCCCAGCCGACGAGCGATCGCCCTGTGGCGTGGTCGTCCGTCATGGTTCGAGGGTCCTGGAGCCCCAGGGGATGGCGCCGTCCCACTGCCGCGCCGGTTCTGGAGGAGAACCCCAAAATGCTTCGATGGAAATACTTGCTGCTGGTGCTCGCGCTGGCTTTGATGCCCGCCTTCACGGTGGCTTGCCAGCCCGAGGATGCCGCCGACGAAACCGTCGAGACCGCCGACGAGTCCATGGATGACGAGGGCATGTCGGAGGACGAGACGATGGACGAAGAAGGCATGGATGACGAGTCGATGGACGACGAGTCCATGGACGAGGGCGACATGGATGGCATGGCCGGTGATCTCGGCACGATCGAGATCGCGGCCGGCGACCCGGTCCGCCTGGCTTCGCTCTTCGTGCTCTCCGGCCCCAACGAGTCGCTGGGCGTGGACTCGCGCGACGGCGTCGAGATCGCGATCGCCGACTTCGGTCCGATCCTGGGCCACGAGGTCGAGCTTCAGGCCGAGGACTCGCAATGCAGCCCCGAGGGTGGTCAGACCGCGGCCACCAAGGTCGCGGCCGACCCGACCATCGCCGGCGTCATCGGCACCAGCTGCTCCAGCGCGGCCGAGGCGGCCATCCCGGTCATCAGCGAGGCCGGCCTGGTGATGATCTCGCCCTCGAACACCGCCCCGAGCCTGACCGCCGCCGACCGGCCGGAGGAGTACGCCGGCTACCTGCGCACGGCCCACAACGACCTCTTCCAGGGTCGCGTGGCCGCCGAGTTCGCCTACAACGAGCTGGGCGCGATGACCGCCGCCACCATCCACGACGGCAGCGCTTACGCCGAGCAGCTGGCCAGCGTCTTCGCCGAGGTCTTCGCGGAGCTGGGCGGCGAGATCACGGAGCAGCAGGCGGTCAACGTCGGCGACACCGACATGGGCCCGGTGCTGACCAGCATCGGCGCCACCAGCCCCGACGTGCTCTACTACCCGATCTTCACCGCCGAGGGCGGCTTCGTCACCGCTGGGGCCCGCGAGACCGAGGGCCTGGCGGATACGGCGCTGATGGGCGCCGACGGCATGTTCTCCAAGGAGTTCGTCGAGGCCGCCGGCGACGCGGCCGAGGGCGTCTACCTCTCCGGCCCCTACGTGGCCTCGGGCGATGCCTATGACGCCTTCGTGGCCCAGGTCGAGGAGAATTACGGCCGCGGCACGCTCTCGGGCTTCCATGCCCATGCCTACGATGCCGCCACCATCATCCTGCAGGCCATCGCCGACACGGCCACGGAGAACGAGGACGGCAGCCTGAGCATCGACAAGCAGGCCTTGCGCGATGCCGTCTACGCCACCTCGGGCTTCGAGGGCCTGACCGGTACCCTGACCTGCCAGGGCCCCGATAGCGACAACCCGGGCGACTGCGCCACGGGCGAGGCGCTGGCCGTCTTCCAGATCGGCGCCGACAACCTGGGCGCCGACGGCGCCTGGCCGCCCGAGGTCGTCTACCAGCCGTAGTCGAAGCGCTTCGGTTTCGAATCGAAGCCAAGGACGGGAGAGCGGGCAGGCCTTCGGGCCTGCCCCTCTTCTTTCTCGGATGCAGCGACGCCCTCGGTCGGGGATCCTATTTCCGGGAGAGCCTCGAGGATCCTGCCGTCCGCACGGCGCCGCCGCGCTCCAGGTCCGCGGCGGACTCGTGGGCTCGCAGTTCGGATCTCCGGGAAGCCCGCTTGCGCGAACCCGCGATCGTGTTTATTCTCCCCCGCCATCGGCCGAACCGGATCGCTCGCGAGGGGGAGCCCACCACATGCTCGAGACATTGCGGCAGCGCCGCCTGCTGCCGGCGCGCCTGCACATCACCGATGCCATCATGGGTAGCGTGGGCCTGCTCCTGGTGATCCTCATCCTCTACGGGTCGATCCGCTCGCTGGGCAGCGGCAAGTACGGCCTCTCCCAATGGGCCAGCTTCGTGGTGGACGGTCTGGTGCAGGGCAGCGTCTACGCTCTGATCGCGCTGGGCTACACGCTGGTCTACGGCATCCTGCGCATGATCAACTTCGCCCACGGCGAGATCTTCATGGCCGGTGCCTTCACCACCTACTTCCTGGCCGAGTGGATCGATGGCCGGGGCTGGCTCGACGCGCATCCCTTTTTGACCCTCTTGGGCTTGATGCTCTTCGCGGCCCTGATCTCGATGATCGTGGCCGTGCTGCTCGAGCGCATCGCCTACCGACCCTTGCGCGGCGCGCCGCGGCTGATCCCCTTGATCACCGCCATCGGCGCCTCCTTCTTCCTGCAGTACACCTTCCGCGGCCTCTACGGCTCGGGTGTCGAGCGCTATCCGCTGGCCGAGCCGCTCAAGGGGGATTGGAACCTGCTGGGCTACGAGATCGCGCGGGTCGACCTGGTGGTCATCGTCTCGGCGGTGGTCTTGATGCTCGCGCTCTACTTCTTCGTGCAGCACACCAAGGCCGGCATGGCCATGCGCGCCGTCAGCGAGGACAAGCGCGTGGCGGCCCTGATGGGCATCGACGTCGACCGGGTGATCGTGATGACCTTTGCCATCGGCGGCGCCCTGGCCGGCGCGGCCGGCGTGCTCTACGTGCTGATCTTCGGCCAGGTGCAGTTCTTCATGGGCTTCATCCCCGGCCTCAAGGCCTTCACCGCGGCCGTGCTGGGCGGCATCGGCAACGTGCCGGGCGCCATGCTCGGCGGGCTCTTCTTGGGCATCGTCGAGTCCGTCGGGCCCTTCCTCTTCCTGGAAGGTCTCGGCGTGCCCTCGCCCAATCAGCTCAAGGACGCCATCGCCTTCACCATGTTGGTCCTGGTCCTGATCTTCCGGCCCACCGGCATCCTGGGCGAACGCATCAGCAAGCGCGCGTGAGAGGGAACCCGATGCTCGACCGCCTCCATCCCGACTTCCGCTCGGCCATGGCCCTGGGCCTCTACACCGGCCTGACCCTGCTCCTGGCCGCTTTGGTCGGCATGTTCGAACAGTTCGCCAAGCGCCCCATCCTGGAGCCGCTCTCGGCCCTGGTCGGCAGTCCCGAGCTCCCGGAGAGCCAGGCGGCGCTCGCGGCGCCGATCGCGCTCGACCTGGTGCTGCTCCTGGGCGGATTGATGATGCTCGGCTACATGGTCGCGCGCCGGAGCGAGCCCGACCGAAGCGGTCGTCGACCGCTTGCATCGGCGCTGGCCGGCGGGACGGCCGGCTTGGTGCTGGGCCTCTACGTGCAACTGGCCGATCGCGTCGATCTCAGCGACATCCTGATCAACGCCAAGCCGCTCCTGATCAACTTCTTGTCCTTCGGCGCCGGTGCCACGCTCGGCGGTCTGCTCGCGTCCATCGTGGTCGGCATGGTCATGAGCTTGATCGGCGCCGGCCTGGCCCGGCTGCCCGAGGCCCTCCGCCCGGGCGTGATCTGGGGGCTGGCGACCGTCGTCCTGCTGGGTACCCTGCAGAGCATCTTGACCCGGCAGGTCGATCTGGTCACCAACTCGCGCCGCGCGGAGGGCCCCATCGCGGCCATCGTCGACTGGGTCTACGCCAACCGCGGGGTCTCCTGGACCGGCGCGCTGGCGGTCATCGGCCTGGCCCTGCTGTGGACCTTGGGCAAGCCGCGCCTGGATGCCGCGCTCGCCTCGCGCATGGCCGACATGCCCGTGGCCCAGCGCGCGCGCACCGGACGCTGGCTGCGCGGTCTGCGCCTGGCCCTGGTCTTGGGGCTGCTCCTTTGGCTGCCCCTGGGTCTGGGCACCTACCCCAGCGACGTGATGGATACCGTCGGGATCTACATCCTGATGGGCCTGGGGTTGAACATCGTGGTCGGCTTCGCCGGCCTGCTCGATCTGGGCTACGTGGCCTTCTACGCCATCGGCGCCTACACCCTGGCCGTGCTCACCTCGGTCACCGGGGACATCCAGATGGGCTTCTGGTCGGCCCTGCCGATCGCGGTCCTGGCCTCCATCGCCTTCGGCATCGTGCTGGGCATCCCGGTGCTCAAGACCCATGGCGACTACCTGGCCATCATCACGCTGGGCTTCGGCGAGATCATCCGCATCCTGGCCATCTCCGATGCGCTCAAGCCCTGGCTCGGCGGCGCGCGGGGCATCCAGCTGATCCCGCCGGCGCTGAGCATCCCGCGCCGCGACTTCCCGCTGGTGGGCACCCTGGATCCGCAGATCCAGCAGGAGATGTATTATCCTATCCTGGTGGCGGTCGGCTTGGCGCTCTACGTGGGCTGGCGGCTGCTGCATTCGCGCTTCGGCCGGGCCTGGATGGCGGTGCGCGAGGACGAGGAGGTGGCCGAGGCCATGGGCATCAACCTGGTCGGCACCAAGCTCCTGGCCTTCGCCACGGGCGCCTCGATGGCCGGCCTGGGCGGCGCGCTCTTCGCCAGCAAGGTGCAGACCATCTTCCCGGCCTCCTTCGGCCTGCTGATCTCGATCAACATCCTGGTCCTGATCATCGTCGGCGGCATGGGCAGCATCCCGGGCGTCTTCATCGGCGCCCTGGCCCTGGTGGCCTTGCCGGAGCTCCTGCGCGAGTTCAGCGACTTCCGGATGCTGCTCTACGGCATGGTGCTGGTGATCATGATGCTCAACCGGCCCGAGGGTTTGTGGCCGACCAGCATCGCCAAACGCGAGCTGCACCGCGAACCTCGGGGCGAGGCCGCTGTCGCGGCCGGCGGGGGCGGCCGATGAGCGGCGCCATCCTGAGGATCCAAGGGGTCACCAAGCGCTTCGGAGGCCTGACGGCCATCGACGATCTGAACATCGACCTGCCGGCCCGCGGCATCCACAGCGTCATCGGGCCCAACGGGGCCGGCAAGACCACGCTCTTCAACTGCATGACCGGCTTCTACACACCCGAGGAGGGCCGCATCCTCTTCGGCGAGACGGGTGTGGCCGAGGATCTGGTGCGGCTGCGGCCGGACGAGATCGCGCGCCTGGGCATCGCCCGGACCTATCAGAACATCCGGCTCTTTCCGGAGCTGACGGCCATCGAGAACGTGATGGTCGGCTTGCACACGCGGCTCTCGGCCTCGCTCTGGCAGGTGCTCTTCAGCCTGCCATCGGTGCGGCGCGAGGAGCGTTGGGCGGTCGAGGAATCCAGCCGGCTGCTCGACTTCGTCGGCCTGTCGGGCAAGGGCGACAACCTGGCCAGCAACCTGCCCTACGGCGACCAGCGCCGACTCGAGATCGCCCGCGCCCTGGCCACCGAGCCGCGCCTGCTGCTGCTCGACGAGCCGACGGCCGGCATGAACCCCAACGAGACCGGCTCGATGATCCGCTTCATCCGCCGCCTGCGCGACGAGTTGGGCATCACCATCCTCTTGATCGAGCACGACATGCGCCTGGTCATGGCCATCTCCGAGCACATCACGGTGGTCGACTTCGGCCGCAAGATCGCCGAGGGCAGCCCGGCCGAGGTGCAGTCCAACCCGCGCGTCATCGAGGCCTACCTGGGCCGCGGCGCGGCCGAGGAGCTGGCCGAGCGCAAGGCGCAATCCGAGCCGGCCGGCGCCGAAGCGGCCGAGGCCGACGCGAGCGGGGGAGAATAGCGGCATGGCCCTCTTGAAGGTCGAGCAGGTCCACAGCTACTACGGCAACATCCATGCCCTCAAGGGCGTCAGCCTGGAGGTCGAGGCCGGCGAGGTGGTGACCCTGATCGGCGCCAACGGCGCCGGCAAGAGCACCACCCTCAAGACCATCAGCGGCCTGATCCGCCCCCGCGAGGGCCGGGCGCTCCTGGGCGACGAGGACCTGAGCGCCTTGGCGCCGCACGAGATCGTCGGCCGCGGCGTGGTGCAGGTACCCGAGGGGCGCGGCATCCTGGGCCGGCTCTCGGTGGCCGAGAACCTGGCCGTCGGCGCCTACACCCGTTCGGACAAGGCCGGCATCGCCGAGGACCTGGAGATGGTCTACACGACCTTCCCCCGCCTGGCCGAGCGCCGCAAGCAGGCCGGCGGCACGCTCTCCGGCGGCGAGCAACAGATGCTGGCCATCGGTCGCGGCCTCATGGCCCGCCCGCGGGTGCTCTTGCTCGACGAGCCCTCGATGGGCCTGGCGCCCATCCTGGTCGAGGAGATCTTCGACATCATCCAGCGCCTCAACCGCGAGCAGGACACGACCATCCTCTTGGTCGAGCAAAACGCCAAGGCCGCCCTGGAGGTGGCCAACCGCGGCTACGTGCTGGAGACCGGCGCCATCCTGCTGCAAGGTCCGGCCCGCGAGCTGCTGCACGATCCGCGCGTCAGGGAGGCCTATCTGGGCGGTTGAGACGCTGTCGCGCTACCAGCCGAAGTCCAGCCGCGCCGCGAGCCGCTCGGGCAGGCCGGCCGCGCGGATCTTGGCCTGGACCGCCTCGATCTCGTATTCCACGCGCCGCAGCTCCCAGCTGCGCGCCTCGAGATCGAAGAGGGCGTAGCTGGCCCGCGGATCGCCATCGCGGGGCTGACCGACGCTGCCCGGGTTGGCCAGGAAGCGCAGGCCCTTCAGGTCGACCGCGCTGCCGACCTCGTGCGGCAGGCGGGCCGCGCCGTCGACGCCCTCCTCGTAGATCACCGGGACGTGAGTGTGGCCGAAGAGACAGGCATCGGTCTCGAAGTCGGCGAAGCATTCGGCGGCCACGCCGGCATCCAGGATGTACTCCCAGATGGGGTGCCGCGGGCTGCCGTGAACCAGGCAGAGGTCGAGATCCCGGCGATCGAGGCGCGGCTCGAGGGCCTCTAGCCGGGCGCGCTGCTCGGCGTCGAGCTGCTCGCCGGTCCACTCGGCGGCGTAGCGGGCCTCCGGGTTGAAGGTCGACAGGTCGATCCGACCCAGCGCGGCCCAGTCGTGATTGCCGGCCAGCCAGAACTCGGGCTCGAGCTGGCGCAGTAGATCCATGCAGGGCCCCGGGTCGGGGCCGTAGCCGACGGCGTCGCCCAGAAACCAGATGCGCTCGAAGTCGCCCTCGGCATCGGCCAGGACGGCTTCGAGCGCCTCGAGGTTGGCGTGGATGTCGGAGAGGATCAGGACCTTCATGCGCGCGGCGCCTTGGGGGTGGACATGCGCGCCGATGGTAGCATAACTCGGTCAGGAATAAGATCGACAGTTCGGCCGCCGACCGCCGGACCATCGCCGCCGGCCCAGGAGGCTGGACTATAATCCCGGCATGAGCCCGCAGCGTTGCTTCCTTGCAGAAGACGCCGGCGCGACCCGCGCGCTGGGCGCCGCCCTGGCCGCCCTGGCGCCGGCCGGCCTGCTATTGCGCCTCGAAGGGCTGCTCGGAGCGGGCAAGACCACCTTCTGCCAGGGCTTCGGCCGCGGCCTGGGCATCGCCGAGCCCCTGCTCAGCCCCAGCTTCGCCTTGATCCGCGAGTACCCGCTCCCGGCCGGCCCGGCAGCGGGCGCGGCCAGCCCCGAGCGTCTGGTGCACGCCGACCTCTACCGCCTCTCCGCTCCCGCCGAGGCCATCGACCTGGGCTTGGACGACTACCTGGACGGCGAGGACCTGCTGCTGGTCGAATGGCCGCAGCGCGGCGGCGATGCGCTGCCCCGCCGCGGACTGGTCGTGCGCTTGGAGCGTGCCGGCCGGCGGGACGGGCCACAGTCTTCGGAGGCGGACCCGAGCCCGGATCCGGCGCGACGCGTCGAGGACTCCGACTCCCTTGCCGCTTCCGACTCCCTCGCCGCTTCCGACTCCGACACCGACGCCGACGAAGAGCCCGGCACGGAGCGCCGGCACATCTGCCTGATCGCGCTGGATGGGGAAGCGGCGGCCTTGCTCGAGGATCTCCAGGCCTCGGCTCCGGGGCTCCAAGAGATCCAGTCCTGCGGCGCGGTGGAGCCCGGGAGGGCCAGCCCCGCGCGGGCTTCCCTGCCGTCCGACGAGGATGCGCATGAACGGGCGTGCTGAGCCGCCGGCCGCGGCGAGCGGGACGCAAGGCGCCTGGTTGGCCATCGACAGCGCGACCGATCGGGCCGGCCTGGCGCTCCTGGGACCGGAGGCCCTCCTCGAGGAGTGGCAGGGCTCGGGTCGGCGCCGGCTTGCGGCCGATCTGGCGCCCCGCATGGAGGCCATGTTGGCGCGGCAGGGTTTGGGCGCGGCCGATCTGGCCGGCCTGGCGGTGGCCATCGGACCCGGTTCCTATACCGGCCTGCGCATCGGCTTGGCCTTGGCCAAGGGCCTGGCCCTGGGCGCCGGCCTGCCGCTGGTCGGGGTGCCGACGCTCGACCCCCTGGCCGCAGCGCTCTCGAGCCCGGGCCAGCCCCGGCAGCGCCCGCTCTGGGCCCTGCTGCAGGCAGGCCGCGGCCGGCTGGTGGCTGCCTGCTACCCGCCCGGGCTGGCCTGGGATCGGCCCGTCGCGGCCGAAGCCTGGCCCGACGCGCGGGCGCTAGCGGTCTGGAGCGTGGAGGACCTGATCCGCGCCGCCGCGCCGCCGGCGATGGTGGCCGGCGAGCTGGACGCCTCGACGCGGCTGCGTCTGGAGCGGGCCGGGCTGGAGGTCCTGCCCGAAGCCGCCGGAGTGCGCCGGGCGGCCTGGCTGGCCGAGCTGGGGCGCCTGCGATGGGCCCAGGCGGGGCCGGACGATCCCGAGCGCCTGGCCCCCATCTACCCTTCCCGATGAGCGCGCGGCTGCGCATCGAAGCGCTGCGTCGGGCCGACCTGCCCGAGCTGCGCCGGATCGAGCTGGCCGCGCTGCCCAGTCCTTGGCCGGAGCCGGCCATGCGCCAGGAGCTGGAGCAGAACCCCTTCGCCCACTACTGGGTGGCGCGGGTGGAGGGCCGCATGGTGGGCTATGCCGGCCTGTGGGTGCAGGTCGACGAGATGCACGTCAGCATGATCGCGGTACATCCCGACTGGCGACGCCGGGGCGTCGGCGAGCGGCTCCTCCTGCGCCTCCTGCGGGCCGGCATGCAACTCGGCTGCCAGCGGGCCACCCTCGAGGTGCGCGAGGGCAACGCCGCCGCCAGGCGCCTCTATCGCCAGCTGGGCTTTGTCGAGGTGGGGCGCCGCAAGGGCTACTACCGCGACAGCGGCGAGGACGCGCTGATCCTGACCACGCCGGACTTCGATCGGCCCGACTGGCTCGAGCGGCTGCGGGCGCGCGAGCGGGCTCGCTCGGGGGACCCCGGCGACGGCATGGCCGCCTCAGGCGACCAAGAAGAGCAAGGCGAAGGATAGGCCGAGCATGGTCAGGCCGGCCGTCAACCAGACGTTGCGGCTGGTCGCGAAGCGATCGACCCAGATGCGGCGCGGCAAGCCGGGCTCGCTCGGCGCGGCATCCGGCCCATCCCCCTCGATCAGTCCGGTCCAGCGGAGGATACCGCCGACCGAGCCGGAGGGGCTGGCCAGTCCCCAGAGCGCGGCCAGGACGATGAAGCCGGCGCCCGCATAGAAGAGCCACTCGCTGTAGCGCTGGGCCGAGGTGCCCGCGATGCTGGCCAGGGCCCAGCCGGCCACCGAGAGGACGAAGCCGCTGACGATGCCGTCGAGCAGGCGCAGGAGGATGATCTTCACGGCTTCGATTCTAAGCCGACCCGAAGAGCAACACAAGACCGCCGAGCCTTTCGGCCCGGCGGTCTTGTGCAAAGGAGGAGAAAGGGCGGCGCACTGCCATGCGCGACCAACTCTGTGATGATCTGTTTGCGATCCGATCAACCTGGAAGGCGAACTAGCGTCGCGAGAAAACCAGGCTGTCGCACCACACGAGGAGCAGCATGATGGCGAAGATGAACATTCCAGCAGTCATTGCAATACCCTCTTTCAGTTTCGTGAAGCGAATCTCGTGTACAAGTTTCCGATTCTTCGACCCGACTTGGTTCGACGATCGGGTTCGACGATCCTGCGCCGCCGACTCTCCTCCGTCGCTGCCTACACCCCTATAGACGGGCTTCGGTTCGAAATGGTTACGCCCTGTTTCGATCCGAGGCTCGAATCCACATCCGAGCTTAATGTCGAGGCGCGTCACCGCCGGCCGGCCGCCTCCCGACGCGGCTTCGATGTCGACCGTTCAACGCTAGCGTTCATTCCTATCACCCGCACCGAATCCCGGTGCTCGGCCCGCCTGTCCCAAGGTCGTCTCGTCGACGTAACATTTAGATTAGGACCGACCCGGACGCCTTGCGCGACGCCCGGTCGACGCTCGACCCGCGACTCTCCGTCGTTTGGCCGCCGCTATACGGCAACGCCTGCCCCACGCCCGACCGGCGCGTGGCGGTCGGCCGCCGGGCCCGCTGGCCCCCGCCGCGCGAGTCGATACAATTGCCGCATGCCCTTCCTCCCCCGTCGAGGGGGCCGGCGCGCGTGGCGGCGACTCGGTCCCTGGCTCCTGTTCGGACTGCTGGCAGCGATCTTCGCTTGGCCGCTCTGGGCGCCCAACCCGGCCGATCGGATGAGCATCGGTCGCTCCGGCGGCGATTTCTTGCGCCAGTTCCATGCCTATCGAGCCTTCGTCGCCGGCGCCTGGGCATCGGGTCATCCACCCCTCTGGAATCCTCACCAGTACGCCGGCAGCCCCGCCTGGGCCGATCCGCAACTGGCCGTGATCTACCCTTGGCGCCTGCTGCAGCTGCCCTTCGCCCTGGGCGATCGCATCCTCCCGCTATGGACCTTGCATCTGGAGGCCCTGGCGCATTTGATGCTGGCCGCCTCCTTCACCTACGGCTTGGTCCGCCGGCTGGGCGCCGGCCCGGCCGGGGGCCTGCTGGCCGGCCTGAGCTTCGCCTTCGGCGGCTACCTGAGCGGCTATCCGATGGAGCAGCTGGCGATCCTGGACACGGCGGCCTGGATCCCGGCGCTGCTCTGGGCGCTGACCGCACTGGCGGAGGCGCTGCGGCCGGGCATCGATCGCGCATTCGCCGGAGCGGGCCGGCGCGCCTGGCTCGGCCCCGCGCTGGCCGCCGCCGGTGCCGGCGCGATGATGGTCCTGGCCGGCCACCCCCAAACCGCCCTCTACGGCTTCTGGGCCGCCGCGGCCTGGTGGATCTATCGCCTCTGGAGGCTGCGCAGGGCGGGGCCGGGTACCGAGCCGCTCCCAGCCGATCCTCTGCCGTCCAAGCCGCCGCCGCCTGTGGCGGCTGGCGGCCGTCAGCCCTGGCTGCTGGCCAGCGCCGTCTGGATCCTGGGAGCCGTCGGGCTGTCGGCCCTGCAGTGGCTGCCCAGCGTCGATTTGCTCGGCCGCTCGGCGCGCCAGCTCGACCCGGCCGAGGTGGCGGCGGGCTTCCCGCTCGTCGACATCCTGCAGGTGGTCGCGCCGGGCGGTCTGAGCCAGTGGTCGCCGCTCTACCTGGGCTTCTTGCCCTTGGCCCTGGCGCTCTGGGGCGGGCTGCGGCTGCCGGCCAGCCGGCCCTGGCTGGGCATGGCCGCAACGGCCTGGCTGATCGGCCTGGGCGGCAACAACCCGGCCTTCCCCCTGCTCCTGCGCATCCTGCCCGGCATGGCGCTCTTCCGCCATCAGGAGCGCATCGCCGTCCTCTGGTCGCTGGGCCTGGCGGTGGCGGCGGGGCTGAGCCTGAGCGCCCTGCTGGCGGGCCGCTCCCGGACTGCCGAGCGTCCCGATCGGCCGCTGCGCGAGCTGACCGCCATCGGCGCCGGCGCGGCCCTGCTCTTGGCCTTGGCCGCCGCCGCCTTGCAGCTGCGCTACGCCGGCGCGGCCCTGCCGCTTCGGGACTTCTGCAGCCCGGAGGGCTTGGCCGCCGCGGCCCAGGCCGTCCCGCCGACCGTCCCGCCGGCCGGCCGCCGGCTGGCCCTGGCCGGCCCCATGGCCCATGTCGCGCTCTACGCCGCCTGCACGGCCTTGGCCGCGGGCCTGGCGTTGGCCGGCCGCCTGCCCCGGCGCTGGCTGGCGTCCGCCTTGCTCCTGCTGGCCCTGCTCGACCTCTTCGGCGCCAACCGCGGCGCCGCCCTCTGCCCGCTCGATCCGGATCGGCTGCTGCCGGATGCCAACCTGGCCCAGCTGCTGCCGCGGGCCCGCGACGGCCGCGTCTCCAGCGAAGCCCTCTTGCCCGGCGGGCCGAATGCCGCCAGCCTCTTCGGCCTCTACGACGTGACCGGCGACAGCCCGCTGCGCTTGGGCAGCACCGAGAACCTCGTCGAGCAGGCACCCGAGATCCTCTGGTGGCGGATCCTGGGCGTGCGTTTCGCGGTCAGCCAGCGCCCGCCGGAGGGGGCGCCGCTGACCGAGCTGTCGCGTGCGGGCGATGCGGTGCTCTACGAGGTCGAGCTCCCGGTCCCGCCCCTCTGGTTGCCGCCCGAGAGCCGCTGCCTGGCGCCCGGCACTCCGATCGCCGAATGGGCCGAGCCGAGCCTGGATCCGCTGCGCGTCGCCTACGTCGAGCCCGTCGACCCGGCGCGGAGCTTCTCGGCGCTGGAGGTGGGTCGATACGGGATGCCGACCGAAGGGTCGGCAGACGACCGGAGCGCTGGCATCTGCTGGTCGGACGCCTCGCCCGACCGGCCCGGCGGCAGCGCGAGCCTCACCGGCCTCGACCCGGGACGGATCCGGGCCGAAGCCGAGCTGGCCGGCCCGGGCTGGCTGCTGCTCTCCAGCGCCTACGATCCCGCCTGGCAGCTGAGCGCACGCGAGCTGGATACGGGCGAGCGGATCCGCCCGCCGGTGGCGCGTGCCTATGGCGCCATCCTGGCCGCGCGCCTGCCGGCCGGCCGCTGGGAACTGCGATGGACCTATCTGCCCGCAGCCGTCATAATGGGGCTCCTGACCAGCCTATCGACCCTGGGAGCCGGCCTGTGGCTGTGGCGGCGAGCAGCACGAGCGAGTACGTGAGGCGCGAGATCGCGATCCGCGCCGACCGGCGCTGCGTCGGGGTCTTCTACCACCGGCGCGTGGCGGCCTCGCTGGACTTGGCCAGCCGCATGGTCGAGGTCCTCGAGGGCCTCGGCGCTCGGGCGCGCCTGCTCTCGGCCTGGGAGTCGCGCGAGCTCTTGGAGCCTCGCCTGGAGGGTCTGGATTGGGCGGTGGTGCTGGGCGGCGACGGCACGGTCCTGCGCATGGCCGGCATCCTGGGCGAGCACGGCCTGCCCCTGGTCGGCGTCAACTTCGGCCGCCTGGGTTTCCTGGCCGAGCTGGAGCCGGATCGGGCCATCGAGGCGGCGGGCGAGCTCTTGGGAGGCGGCGGCTGGGTGCAGGAGCGCCTGATGCTCCGCGCCAGCTCGGATGCCGTGCTCGAGCCGGTGGCCCACGACGGGGACGATGTGGTGCGCGCCATCGGCGGGAGCTCGCGGCCCGGTGCGGTGGCCGAAGCCCTCAACGACGTCTTCGTCGGCCGCGGCCGGGTGGCGCATGCCGTGCGCCTGGCGGTGCGGGTCGACGGCCGCGAGCTGATCCGCCTGACCGCCGACGGCCTGCTGGTGGCTACGCCCACCGGCTCGACGGCTTACTCGCTGTCGGCCGGTGGTCCGGTGGTCGTGCCGGAGCTGGACGCCATCCTGCTCACGCCGGTGGTCGCCCACCCGGCGCCGGTGCGGACCATGGTCCTGCCGGCCAGCGCCGAGATCGAGATCACCGTGCGCTCCGACGAGGAGCCGATCTGCTCCATCGACGGCCAGCGGCATTACATCGTGCCCTCGGGCACCACGGTGCGGGTCGGCGCCGCCGATCGCCCGGCCCGCTTCCTGCGCCTGGGCGAGCCGGCCGAGTTCTACCAGAGCCTGGTCGAGCGGATCAGCCGATGGTGAACCGACTGCCGGACCTGGAGCGCCTCGAGGAC
Source organism: uncultured Anaerolineales bacterium (assembly GCA_964549495.1). GTDB lineage: Bacteria > Chloroflexota > Anaerolineae > Epilineales > Epilineaceae > JACKBJ01. The sequence continues at coordinate 41,397 of CAZJWJ010000019.1, forward strand.
GAGGAGCTCCTGCGCCGGGGCATCGCCGCGGCCCGGGTGGACGAGGACGACGAGGCGCGGGCCTTCCTCGAGGAGCTGACGCGACGCGAGCCGGAGCAGGCCGATGCCTGGCTCTGGCTGGGCTCGGTGGCGGCCACGCCCCAGGAGCGGCGGGATGCCTTCGAGCGGGTCTTGCAGCTGCGGCCGGAGGACGAGGACGCCGCGGCCGGCCTGGAGCGGCTGGCGGCCAAGTACGGCCGCGGCCTGCTCGAGGACCGCGACCTGGACCTGGAGACCCTGCACTGCACCTGGCATCCGGAGCGCGAGACCCTGCTGCGCTGCTCGCGCTGCGGCCGGCCGATGTGCCCCGATTGCGCCCGCCAGCATCCGGTCGGCCTGCGCTGCAAGCAGTGCATGCGCGAGCTGCGCTCGCCGCTCTACAAGGTCGGTCCGGCCCAGCTGGCCGGCGGCCTCGTCTCGGGCCTCATCGCCTGGTCCCTGGCCGCCCTCGCCATGGCCTACTTGCCGCTGGGACTCTTCTTCGGCTTGCTGATCGCCTTTGCCGCCGGCCCCATCGCGGCCGACGCGATCAGCCGCGGCGCCGGCCGCAAGCGCGGTCGCGGCGTCCAGGTCGTCACCCTCCTCTCGCTGGTGTTGGCGCTGGTCCTGCTCTGGGGGCTCTACCTGACCGGCATCCTGCCGCTCCTGCCGCCCAGCCCGATGGAGAGCTTGATCCTCTTGGGGTTGGGCGGGGTCGGTGCCTGGCGGCGGCTGGAGTAGGGGCTCTCCCGGCAATCGGATCCCCGATCGAGGGCGTCGCTGCGCCGGAACTGGACAGGAGACCGCCATCTGACCTAGCATTAGCGGCCTAGCACGTTTGTTCGGCGCCCGCAGGCGCCTTCGCGACCGACAGCCACCCCAGACCGCCCTGGCGGACAGGGGAGATGCTTCCGACATGTTGCTCGAGCTCGACATCCGCGACTTCGCGATCATCGATCACGTCCAGATGGGCCTGGGGCCCGGCTTCAACGTGGTCACCGGCGAGACGGGCGCCGGCAAGTCCATCGTGGTCGACTCGGTGGGCTTGCTACTGGGCGACCGGGCCGACATCAGCCTGGTGCGGGCCGGCGCCGACCGGGCCGTGATCACCGGTCTCTTCGAGCCGGGCGGCAATGCCGCGAGGCTCACGGAGTTGCTGGACGAGTACGGTTTGAGCCTCGAGGCGGGCGAGCCCCTGATCGTGGTGCGCGAGCTGCACGCCGCCGGCCGCTCGGTGGCCCGGATCAACGGCCAGGCCGTGCCGGTGCGCGCGCTCTCGGAGCTGGGCGCGCTCCTGATCGACGTGCACGGGCAGAGCGACAACGCCTCGCTCAAGCGCGAGGCCGAGCATCTGGGCCTGCTCGACCGCTTCGGTCGGTTGGAGGCCGAGCGGGTCGAGCTGAGCGAGCGGGTGCGCGCCTGCCGCGCCATCGAGCAGCGGCTGGCCAGCCTGCAGCGCGACGAGGAGGCCCAGCAGCGGCGGGTCGACCTGCTGCGCTTCGCCCTGGACGAGATCGAGGCGGCCCGCCTGGAGCCGGGCGAGACGGCTGCCCTCAAGGCCGAGCGCAGCCGCCTGGCCAACGCCGAGCGCCTGGCTCGCGCGGCCGAGGCAGCCTACGGCCTCCTACAAGGGGGGCTGGAGGCCAGCGAGGAGATGGCCGGCCTGGACCTGGTCGACCGCGCGGTCGGCGAGGCCGAGAGCCTGGCGCGCATCGACCCGGAGCAGGCCGAGCTCTTCGAGCTGCTGTCCAGCGCCGCCGAGGGCCTGCGCGAGGCCGCCGCGCGCCTGCGCGACTACCGCGAGTCCTTGGAGTTCAACGCCGAGCGGCTGGAAGAGGTCGAGGAGCGGCTGGCCCTGATCGCCAGCCTGGAGCGCAAGCACCGCGTCGAATCCGTCGAGGCCCTGCTCGACTTCGCCGCCCGCGCGGCCGAGGAGCTGGGCGACATCGAGGGCGCCGACGCGCGCATCGCCGAGCTGGAGGCCGAGCGCGAGACGCTGCTGGCGGAGATCGGCCGGCGGGCCGGCGCCCTGTCGGCCGGCCGCCGGGCCGCGGCGGCTCGCATGGCCCGGGCCCTGGAGGCGGAGCTGGAAGCGCTGAGCATGGCCGGCAGCCGCTTCGAGGTGGCCCTGGAAGCCCGGCCGGACGAGGCCGGCGCGCCGGTGGAGGGCGAGGGCTTCGAGCCGGGCCGGCGCTACGCCTTCGACGAGAGCGGCGCCGACCGGGCAGCCTTCCTGGTCTCGATGAACCCCGGCGAGCCCACCCGGCCCCTGGTCAAGGTGGCCTCCGGCGGCGAGACGGCGCGCCTGATGCTGGCCCTCAAGGGCATCCTTGGCCGGGCCGACGAGCTGCCCACCCTGATCTTCGACGAGATCGATGCCGGCATCGGCGGCCGCGTGGGCAGCGTGGTCGGCCAGAAGCTCTGGGCCCTGGCCAGCGGGCATCAGGTGCTCTGCGTCACCCACCTGCCGCAGGTGGCGGCCTACGGCGACAGTCACTACCGGGTGGCCAAGGCGGTCGAGGGCGGCCGCACCACCACCCGCGTGCGCCGGGTCGAGGCCGGCGAGCGGGTCGAGGAGTTGATGCAGATGCTGGGCGCCGAGACCTCCATCGCCCGCGAGAACGCGCTGCAGCTCCTGCAGCACGGCGAGCAGTGGAAGCTGGCCGAGCGCGGCCAGCCGGCCTGAGCGCGGCCGAATCGAGTTCTGCGAAGACCGCCGACTTGTCGCCGGCTGTCGACCTGACTCCCTACCCGATCCAGCTCAGAGCCTCCGCCAGACCAGCGCCAGCGCCTGCATGCTGGCCCGTTCCGCGACCAGCGCCGGATGGCCGCCTTGCGGGATGCTGCGTTGCCACGATCCATCCGGGGCGAGCAGCGAGACCCCTGCCACGGTTCGATCGTCGGACTCGCTGATCGATAGGCCCAGGGCCACGTCGGCGCCGCTCGCCTGGCGCATTGAGGCCAACGCGGATTCGAGGGCGGGAGCCTCGAGCGGCGCGGGATGAACCTGGCATCCCAGCAGACGGTCCGCCGCGCCGGGTTCGGCGCAAAGGGCGGAGGCCAGCCGGCCGGCACTGCCGCATTCCAGGCTGGTCAGGCTCCAGCCGCGCCGCCCCAGACGCTCCAGGATGGCCCCGGCCAGGGTCTGCTCATCGGAGCCGAAGATCCACCGATCCAGACGATCGCGGATCTCGGACTCCAGCGGGGCCAGCGCCGCCTCGGCCGCTGCATCGCTCTCCGCGCGAATGGCGAGGCGCAGGTCGACCTGGCCCGCATGGGCCGCCAGGCCCAGCTCGATCGCGTCGGGAAGCGCCAGATCGCGCAATCGCTCGTCGATGCGCGACTCGCCCAAGCCGGCCGTGCGCAGCACCCGTGTGCGCAGCACCCCGTTCTGGCCGAAGCGCCGGCGCAGCCAGGGCAGGATCGGCGAGTTCAGCAGGTGCTCCATCTCGCGCGGCACCCCCGGCAGGGCGATCAGGCTGCCGCGCGGGTCCTCGACGCGAAAGGCCGGCGCGGTGCCGACCGGGTTGGGTATGGCCTCCGCACCACGCGGCAGCATGGCTTGCTGGCGGTTGTTGGGGCTCGGATCGACGCCGAAGCGCTCGAACATGGCCTCGATCTGCGCCCAGAGCTCGGGCCGGAACTCCAGCGGCCGGTCGTAGGCCAGGGCGACCGCCTCGCGGGTGGGATCGTCGGCGGTCGGACCCAGGCCACCGGTGGTCAGGACGATGTCGGCCCGGTCCAGGACCTCGCGCAACAGCTCCGCGATACGCCCGGCGTGGTCGCCGACGGTCGTCTTGCGACTGGGCTCGAGCCCGATCTCGCGCAGCCGGCCGGCGATATGGGCCGCATTGCCATCGACGGTGCTGCCCGCCAAGAGCTCGTTGCCGATCGTCACCAGCTCGACGACAGGTGCTTTCGAAGGGCGGCTGACTTCTGCTCGGCTCACGGATGGCTTCCCTTGGCTCCGGCGACCCGACATCGGCAGTCCCGCGGGCGGAACGGGTCGCCCGCGACATTCGCGGGCGGTCTGGCCCGCCGCGGCATGCCGGCTATGATAGAAGTCGGAATGCGCAAAGGGTAGGGGCTGGCCGGCCGCGCGCTGCTCGCTGCAACCGAAACGTCTTCGGAAGTCGCGGCGAGCAGGGGGCGGCTGGACTCCGCCGAAGGGATTGACCCGCGGCGCAACCGCATGTTATCATTCGTTTGAATGACGCCTCGCGATCCGCGAGCGGGATCCGCAGAAGCATGGATCCTCGCGGACCGCGGGGCCCGGAGCCGGTGCCAACACCGGCGGGCGAAGGGGAGACGAGCATGCGAGGCATCACCTATCCGGAGGCGCAGGCGCGCGCCGATCGCGACCAGCGGACCCTGGGCAGCGCCTTTCTGGCCCAGGCCAAGCGCCATCCGCGGCGCCTGGCGGTGATGGACGTCCGCGGCCAGATGAGCCGGCTGCGCCTGGCGGCCGTGGCGCTGACGCTGCCGGCGCTCCTGGGCCTCCAGGAGGACGAGGAGCGGGTGGGCGTGCTGCTGCCTCCCGGCGTCGGCGGCAGCTTGGTCAACCTGGCCCTGGCGCTGGACGGCCGCTGCGCGGTCAACCTCAACCACACCACCGGCCAGGCGCAGCTGGCGCGCATGTGCAAGCTGGCCGGCGTCCGCAGCATCATCTCCTCGCGGCTCTACCTCGAGCGCATCGACGCGCCGGAGCTGCCCGGGCGGGTGGTCCTGGCCGAGGACCTGATCCCGCGACTGCCCAAGGCGCGGGTGCTCTGGAATATACTGCGCGTCTTGGCCCTGCCGGCCTCGCGGCTGGACCGCGCGCGGCCGGGCCAGGTGGCGGCCATCATCTTCTCCTCGGGCACGACCGGCGATCCCAAGGGCGTGCAGCTGACGCATCGCCAGCTGCTCTACAACTGCGACGCGGTGGTGGCCCATATCCATCTGGATCCGGAGCGCGACCTCTTGGCTAGCCCGCTGCCGCTCTTCCACAGCTTCGGCCTGGTGCCGGGCACCTGGATGGGCCTCTGCCTGGGCATTCCCTTGGCCCATCAGGCCGACCCGCGCGACGGGCGGGCGCTGGGCGAATTGATCGAGCGCAGCGGCGCGACGCTCCTCATCAGCACGCCCACCTTCGTGCGCGGCTACATGCGCCGGGTCGAGCCTGGCCAGCTCGACAGCCTACGCTTCGCGGTGGTGGGCGCGGAGCGCTGTCCGCCCGATCTCAAGGTGGCCTTCCGCCAGGCGTACGGCGCGGAGCTGCTGGAGGGCTACGGCTGCACGGAGCTGGCGCCGGCCTGCGCGGTGAACACGCTGGAGCACAGCCGCGACGGGTCGGTGGGCTTGCCGCTGCCGAGCATCGAGGTCTTCACCATCGATCCGGAGTCGGGCGAGGTCTTGCCGCGCGGCTCCGAGGGGCTCTTGGTGGTGCGCTCGCCCGGGCGGATGCTCGGCTACCTGGACCGGCCCGATCTGACGGCACAAGTCTTCGTGCACGGCGGCTACAACACGGGCGACATGGCCCGGGTGGACGAGGATGGCTTCGTGCACCTGACGGGCCGGCTGGCGCGCTTTGCCAAGATCGCCGGCGAGATGGTGCCCCTCGACCGGGTGGAGTCGGAGATCCAGAATTGGCTGGCCGAGCGCTACGGCGAGGAGGCGGCCGACGCGGTGGCGGTGGCGGCGGTGGCATCGATGCGGCGAGGGGAGCGGGTGGTGGTGCTGCATGCGGGGTTGCCTTGTGAGCCGGAGGAGATCCTGGAGGGTTTGGAGGACCTGCCGGGAATCTTCAAGCCGCGCGAGAAGGACTTCTATGCGGTGGAGGCGATTCCGGTCTTGGGAACCGGGAAGCGGGATCTTGGGCGGTTGAAGGCGCTGGCGGAGGAGGTGGCGCGGGGGTCGGTGGTGGACAAGTTGCTTCGGTGACGGTGCGGATGATCGAGACGGATGACGGAAGACGTTGGAGAGGCGGAACGGGTCGCGGGTCGGGAGGGGCTTCGGGCGGGATTCCTACGTGGCCACGGAACCCCGTGACGCGGGGTCGGTGCGCAGGGGGCGGGTCGGGTTGCACGCTGCGGCGGCCGTCGCGTACGGTCGGGCGGAATCCCGCCCAAAGCCCCTCCCGACCCCCGAGCGTTGGGTGGAGGAGGAGAGGCCCGGTGGTGCTATATGGGTGGTCGATCCCATCGGGGCATGGTCGGTGCACGACCGCCGACCTCGACCGGGATCAGGGGGTAGGGGAGTCGGTGTCGGTTGAAGTGAGGGGTTCGAGGCGGAGGCTGCCGGAGCTGGCTTCGGCGAGGGCGGATTGGAGGGGCTCGAGCTGGTCGACGGGGAGTTCGAGGTGGAGTTGGATCGAGGGGCCGAAGGTCTCGGTGAGGGCGGTGGCTTGGTGGGATTCGAGGAGGCCCTGGACGATCTCGTAGAGGGCGTAGGGGCAGTCGAGGTGGGCTTGGCGGGTTTCGATGTGGAGGCCGCGGGGCAGGGATTCGAGGACGGCTTGGGCGGCTTGGGTGTAGGCGCGGACGAGGCCGCCGGTGCCCAGCTTGCGACCGCCGAAGTAGCGGGTGGTAACCAGGCAGAGGTCGCCCAGGCCGCTGCCCTCGACGACGGCCATGGTCGGCCGGCCGGCGGTGCCCGAGGGCTCGCCGTCGTCGCTCATCCCGCGGGTGACGCTGGCGCCGTGGCCGATGACGAAGGCGTAGACGTGGTGGCTGGCGTCCGGCATCTCGGCCTTGATCTCGTCGATGAAATCGCGGGCGGCGTCGACGGTGGTGGCCGGGGCGGCGCTGGCGATGAAGCGCGAGCGGTCGATCTCGATCTCGCTGCGATGGCGCGCGGCCGGGATGGGGTAGCGGATGGACATGCAGGGTATGATAACCGTCCCTGGACGGTGGACGAAGGAGGATGGCGGCGCATGGCAGTAGATGAATTGGGGCCCCTGGGCGAGATGGAGCTCTTTCGGGGGCTTTCGGAGGGGGATCTGGCGCGGGTGAAGGAGCTCTTGCACCGCAGTCGATTTCCGGCCGGCCAGTACATCATGTCGGCCGAGCAGCCCGGCGAGGTGGTCTATGTGATCCAGGAGGGCACGCTCAAGGTGCTGCTGGTGCAGGAGGATGGCAGCGAGGTGATCCTGGCCTTCCTGGGCAGCGGGGACACCGTGGGTGAGATGAGCCTCCTGGACAGCGCGGGGCGATCGGCCAGTGTGGTGACGCTCGAGCCGACGACGGTGCTGTGGATGGATCGCCGGGCGCTGATGGAATGCATGCGCGACATGGTCATGCTCAACTTCAACCTGTCGCGGCTCTTGGCCCGGCGACTGCGCTTGGCCAACGCGCGGATCCGGGTGGCGGCCTCGCTGGATGTGGCCGGCCGGCTGGCCTTCCAACTGCTCGCTTTCGCCGAGCAGTACGGGGAGGAGGTGGAGGATGGGGTTCGGATCCCCTTGCGCATCACCCAGGGGGATCTGGCCCATTTGGTCGGCGCCTCTCGCGAGAGTGTGAACAAGGCCATCCAGCCCCTCAAGGGGCGGGGCGGCAAGCCTGGCATCATCTCCATCGACGAGCGCTACCGCATCACGATCCACGACCGGGATGCGCTGCAGAAACGCGCCCTGATCTGAGCCCTAAGCTGGCGACGGATTCGAGGCGGTCGCAGGCGCGGGCGAGGCCGGCATCGAATTCGACGCGCGGGGCCAACTCGGCGCAGCGGCGGGCGACCTCGGGGGATTCCAGGAGGCGCTCGAGCTTGCGGGCCAGGGCCGGGCCGCGGAAGCGCCAGGGCGGGAGGCTGTCGCCGACGCCCAGCCTCTGGATGCGGTGGGCGTTGTCGGGCTGGTCGTGGGCCATGGGCATGACCAGGTGGGGGATGCCGGCGGCCAGGGCCTGGGCCAGGCTGCCGATGCCGCCGTGGTAGACGAGGGCGGCGGCGCGGGGCAGGACCTGGCTGAAGGGGATGTAGTCGAAGTGGACGATGCCCTCGGGCAGTTCTGCCGGCAGCTGCTCGCGGTGCGGGGTGAGCAGGATGGCGCGCCGGCCCAGGCGCTGGCTGGCCTCGACGGCGGCGGCGAAGAATCGCTGGCCCAGCAGCATGGCGGTGCCAGGGGTGAAGACCAGGGGTGGCGGGCCGGAGGCGAGGAAGTGGTCGAGGCCAGCGGGAGGGGCGTGCTGGCCGGGCGCGTCGTAGCGCACGAAGCCGGTGGTCTCGATGCTCTCCGGCCAGTCCGGCTGCTTGGGCGCGTACCAGTCGGGCCACAGGCCGAGGGTCAGCAAGGGGGAATGGAAGCTCCGGCCGAAGTGATCCCGGGCCGGCGGCAGGCCCAGCTCGGCACGGAAGGCGTTGACGGGCGGGCCGACCTGGCGGTCGATGACCACGCGGTTGACGTAGGCCAGCGCCAGCCGGCGCAGGGGGCGCGGCCAGCGGTTGTCGGTCAGGGGCGGCGCGAGGGCCGGCGTGTCGTCCAGCGACTGGATGACGCTCGGCTGCAAATGCACGGTCACCTGGCGGACGCCCAGCTTCTCGGCGGCGATGCCGCCGGCCATCACCAGCCCGGAAGTGACCACCAGCGTACGCTCGGGATCGCGCGCGGCGATCTGCTCGTAGACGGGACGCAACATGGACGGGATGCCGACCTTGGCCAGCAGGGCAAAGCCGCGCAGCGGATGCCAGAGGTCCGGGTTGCGCATGAGGTCCTCGTACTCGCCGGGCTGGCCGATGGCCTCGAAGGCCAGACCGGCCGACTCGATCCGATCCTGGTGGTAGACGTGGGTGGCCAGGGTCACCGGGTAGCCTCTACGCTGCATCTCGCGGCCTAGGGCGATCTTGGGATTGATGTCGCCGGCGCTGCCGAGGGCGGCCATGTAGATTTCGGGTCGTGAGCTGCTCAAGGGATGGTCTCCGGAGTGGGTGGAAATCTGCGATCGGCCGAGGCTCAGAGCTCGAGCCGCAGCTGGACGGCGTCGGCCGGCACCAGGTTGGACAGCCCCACGCCCAGCAGCCGCAGCGGGCTGCTCGGGCTCCAATGCTCGACGAAGAGCGCCTGGGCGTGGCGTTGGATGTCGGCGTCGCCCTGGATGGGGATGTCCAGCGAGGTCTGGCGCGTGAAGGTGGTGAAGTCCTGCAGGCGCAGCTTGACGGTGACGGTGTGCGCCAAGAGCTCGCGCTTGCGCAGCGAGGCGCCGATGCGGGCCGATAGCTGCTCGAGGATGTCGGTCAGCACGGCCGAATCGACCAGGTCGCGCGAGAAGGTGCGTTCGGCGCTGATCGAGCGGGCCGGCCCGCGCTCGGGCTTGACCGGTCGGGGGTCGATGCCGCGGGCCCGGTCGCGCAGCGACTCGGCCTGGCTGCCGAAGCTGCGCGCCAGGCGAGCCGGGTCGGCCGCGGCCAGGTCGGCGCAGGTGTGGATGTCCAGCGCAGCAAGGCGCTCGGCGGTGCGCGGTCCGATGCCCCAGATGGCGCGGGTGGGCAAGGGGGCCAGGAAGGCTCGCTCGGTGCCGGGCGGCACGATGGTGCAGCCCTCCGGCTTGTCGTAGTCCGAGGCCACCTTGGCCACCAGCTTGCAGGTGGCCAGGCCCACGGAGGCCGGCAGCTTGCTGCGCGCTCGGACCTCGGCACGAATGGCCGCGGCGAGGCTGGGCGGATCGTCGTGCTCGCTCAGGTCGACATAAGCCTCATCGACGCTCATCGGCTCCAGCGGTCCGTGCTCGGCCAGGATGTCCATCACCTGCCGGCTGGCGGCCTGGATGGCCGGCCAGTCGTGGCCCACGATCTTCAGCTCGGGGCAGAGCCGCACCGCCCGCGCCATGGGCATGGCCGAGTGGATGCCGAAGGCCCGCGCCTCGTAGCTGGCCGCCGCCACCACGCCCCGACCCTCGGGCCGGCCACCGACCACCAGCGGGATGTCCCGATCCTCCGGATGCTGCAGCCGATGGACGCTGACGAAGAAGGCGTCCATGTCCAAGTGCAGGATGGCCCGTGGCCAGGCGGTCTCGACGGATCGACCCTCGTTCGTCCTCCCGTCCGGGTCCCGCTCGCCGATCGCCTCGGCCTCTCTTCTCTCCCGTCCTTCAGACGCTGCGCTCATGCTCCAAATGGTAGCCCGGCTTCGGGTGGAGGTGGGCATCCAGGGCGCCATGCGCCAGGGCCAGCAGGCCGACCACGACCAGGCTCGACAGGGCGACGTCGAGCCCGAAGCCGAAGACGTTCCCCGCCGAGCTGATGTACTTGAAGCCCGGAGGCGTGGCCACGAGGTGGTGCAGCAAGGGGAATCCGAGGGCAGCCCAGATGTAGGCCGCCGCGATCAGCGCGACCGGAGGATGCCGGCCGATGCCCATTCGGCGCGCCAGGGCGCGGGTCGATCGGAGCCACGAGCAGGAAGATCAGGATCGTACCGGCCGCGACGAGCGGGGCCATCCAGTAGCGGCTGGATGTGATCGGATCGAAGGGCCTTGCCGCCAGGTCCCCAGGCCGGTCGACGTGACCGTAGAGGAAGACCTGGTGGCGATCCGCCCTGGCGAACCAATGGTGGAGCAGCAGGAGCATGAGCATGGAGGCGGTCGCTCCGCGGATGCCCTGCAAGGCGATCCTGGTCCTTGTCATCGTGACAGCCCTCCCTCGATGTCCATGACTTGTGATGCGGTGGTGTCCACGATCCAGCATGGATGCATCCAGGGACATCGGGAACTGGAACATGGTACAGTTGCCGGTGAGTCTCGAGCCTGCCCTGCGCTCGATCCCAGGGCACCGAAGGTGATCCCGAGACGATTGGAGAGGAGGGCGCCATGTCCGTTAGCGAGCTGATCGAGCCGCTCTGCGAGCACCTGGACTCGGGCCGGCCTTGCCTCCTGGCCACCGTGATCGCCACCTGGGGCTCCTCGCCCCGGCCGCCGGGCAGTTGCCTGCTGGTCGGCTACATGCCCGAACCCGAACCGCCGCGCTTGGCGGGCTCCGTGAGCGGCGGCTGCGTCGAAGCGGCGGTGGTCGAGCTGGGCCGCGAGGTGATCGAGGAAGGACGGGCGCGGCGGGTCGAGTACGGCGTGACCGACGCCGATGCCCGAGCGGTGGGCTTGGCCTGCGGCGGCCGGCTGGAGATCCTGCTCCAGCCCTTGGCGGATGCCGCCACCTGGCGCTCGCTGGCCGGCCGGCTGCAGGGTGGCCGCGCCGCCGTTCTCGCACTGCGCCTGGACGAGCCGGCGGCACCGATCCTCGTCGATCCCGAGGGCTTTCCAGCGACCGAGTCCGGTGATTGCGGAGCGAAAGCGGACCGGGAAGGGTCCACGGACGGGGAAGGGAGCACGGTGTCGCAGGCCACGGGGCTACCCGAGACTGTGGTCGAGGTCCTGCGCCAGGCCGCAGTGGACCACCGGCCGCGCGTCGTGGAACTCGACGATGCCCCCTGGGCGATCTTGCCCCAGCAACCCGACGATCGGTTGATCCTGGTCGGTGCCGGCCACATCGCCCAAGCGCTCTGCGACCTGGCTAGCCAGATTCGCTTCCGCGTCACGGTCGTCGATCCGCGCGGTGCCTTCGCCAGCGCCGAGCGCTTTCCGAGGGCCGAGTCCGTGCACGACGCCTGGCCCGACGTGGATTCGCTGAGCGAGTACGGCTTGCGCGACTCGAGCTACCTGGTCGCACTGGCCCACGATCCAAAGATCGACGACCCGGCCCTGGTCGCGGCTGTCGAAGTCGGCGCGCGTTACGTCGGGGCATTGGGCAGCCGCCGAAGCCACGCCACCCGCGTCGAGCGCCTGCGCGAGCGGGGCCTCTCGCAGGAAGCCATCGACCGCATCCACGCCCCGATCGGCCTGGACATCGGTGCGCGAACGCCGGCCGAGATCGCGCTGTCCATCCTGGCCGAGATGGTCGCCTGCCGTCGAGCGCTCGATCCGGGACGTTGAGCGATCTACGGCTGCTGAGACCTCCAGTCTGCCGGGGAGTCGACATCCTCGATCTCTTGCAGCTCGACCTCGATGTAGCCGACCGCGGAAGCGTTGTCCGCGATCACGATGCGACCGCTTTGGGCCGGCCCCAGCGCGCACAGCGCGGGCAGGTGCTCGGCATCGAAGAGCACCGGGTGACCCGGCCGGCCCTGACTGCGAGGCCGCAGGATGGTGGCCGGCCCGCTTCGCCAAGCCACCAGCAGGTGCTGGATCAGCTCGACGCTCAGGCCCGGTTGGTCGCAGACCAGGACCATGACGCCGGCGGCATCGGGAGGGCAGGCGGAGAGTCCGACCTTCAGGCTGCTGGCCATGCCGCGGTCAGGATCCGAGTTCCGCACCGACACGACGTCGATGTCGACGAGCTCGGCGCCTAGCCCTTCGACTTGCTCGCCATCGAGCACGGCGACCACCGGGTCCAGACCGGCCTCCCGAGCGATCCGCGCCGAACGCCGAAGTAGGGTCTCGCCCTCTACCTCGAGCAGCTGCTTGGGCCGGCCAAAGCGCCGCGAGGCGCCGGCCGCCAGCAGGATGCCGGCCACCGCGCCCGAACCTGCGTGGTGGTCCATGCGATCAATCGACTTCGAAGGGCTCGCGGCCCGCCCTGCGCCGGATCCAGCTGGTGGCGCGTTGGATGGAGGGGCGCGCGATCAGCCAGCCTTCGAGGCGGTGCTTGCCCGGGAAGTCGATCAGCGACAGTCCGATGAGGATGGTGATCAGGCCCTGGCCCGGGATGGCCAGCATCAGGATGCCGAAGGCCAGGAAGAGGCCGCCGAGGAGGTTCTTGGCGCCCAAGAGCAAGGGGCGCGCCCAATCCGGCAGCTGCTTCCAGAAGCGGGATTCGCCGCGGCCGGTGACGAAGTGGTCGGCCGGCAAGCGGGCGATGATCATCGGCACGGCCACCAGGGTGCCGGCGAAGGCCACCAGGGAGCCGCCGAAGATCCAGGCCAGGAGTATCTCGTGACCGGCGATGGCGGCCAGGAGCTCGCGGCCGCCGGGCAGCCCTTCGATCATCGATTGCAATGCCCTATCCTCCGATGGCCTCGATCTGGCTGGCGGTCCCGCCGCGGCTACGACTCACGGCGGCGCTGCACTCGAGCCAATGATAGCGATGCGGGAGTTCCCGATGTCCGAACACGAAGCGCAGGCGCCCTTCGCCGACTGCGTCACCTTTCTCTACACCGACGACCTGGCGGCCACCGCCGCCTTCTACGAGGACCTGCTCGGCCTGCCGCTGGCTCTCGACCAGGGTGCCTGCCGCATCTACCGGGTCAGTTCGAGCGGCTACCTCGGCTTCTGCCGTCGTGCATCCGACGGTCCGGCGCGGGGCGAGGGACGAGCGGACGTGATCCTGACCCTGGCCAGCGCGGAGGTCGATGCCTGGCATGCCAAGCTCCTCGCACGCGGCGTCGAGTTCGAAAAGGCACCCGCCTACCATCCGCGCTTCGACATCTACCACTGCTTCCTGCGCGACCCGAACGGCTACCTGGTCGAGATCCAAGCCTTCTGCGATCCGGCCTGGCCCGGCCAGGCGCGCATGGAGCGGCCGGCTGAATCGGACGGTCCCGCCGGCTACGCGCTCGGCTCCTGACCGGACGGTTCCGCAAGGGGGTCTGCGTTCCGGCCGAGCCCGGAGTCACCCACTCGTCGGGCCGGTCTCCCGGCGCCAATAGACTTCGACCGGCCCGAGGCCATAACCCCGGGCGAGCGCGAAGCCGCGGAGATCGGCCTGCATGTCCTCCAGATCTTCCCAGAAGGTCGAGATCTGGGAGCGGTAGCAGGCCACCGCTTCGATCCGGGCTTCCATGTCTTCCGATCGCAGCGCGACCGCCGACGAGCGCCACGAGCCGCCCGAGCTCGCGTCCCGGACCGCCTGCGCCAGCCGATCTGGATCGCGGGCGTAGGGATAGTCCTCGTAGTAGCGAAGCCGCGCGGCCAGGCTCGGCTCCAGCATCGCGGCCCGCTCGGCGGCGCGGCGGGTGAGGTGATGGTCGGCGTGATCGCCGACGCCCAGCGGGACGTAGAGCCGGCCGGAATCGAACTCGCCGTCGTTCGATCCCGCGCCGTCGTCCGAACCCGCACCATCGTCCGACCTCGCGCCGTCATCCGAACCCTTGTCGTGATCCGATCCGTCGTCGGCATCCGATCCCGCGTCGGCCTCGACATCGCCCACCAGGTCGACCAGCCGCTGGGCGAGCGCTTCGACCAGGTCCGCGTCGGCCGGGCGGAATCCGGCGAAGAGCGCTTCGTCGCTGTCGACCAGCCAGTCGCCGTCCGCGCCGCGGCGGTAGATGACGTCCGGCAGCTCGAGATGCAGCGCTTCGGCGCCCAAGCGCTCGATGGCCGCCATGTCTTCGGCTCGCCGCGTGGCCATCATCTCCGCCGCGGCCGCCCGAGCGCGCTCCGGCGGCTGGCCCCAGCGCTCGTGCAGCGCGCGCGCGTAGTCCGAGAGCGGGCCGGCCGGTGGGTCGCCGGCGCAGACGGTGACGACCAGGGGCCGGTCGCCGGCCCGCGTCAGCTGATGGATTCCGCCGCCGCAGGAGAGCGGGGCGTCATCGAGGTGGGGGGAGAGGAAGAGATGTCGCATCGATCGGACCCCGTTGCGCGAAGTGAGCGAAGGGCTCGTCAAGCCCTGAGGATCAGCCGGCGATGACATGGTAGCCAAAGTCGTGCGCCGACTGCATGCTATCATCTGCGGCCATGCGACTTGGAACCGACCACGACCGCCCCACCCGTCCTGGTGCCTCGAGCTCGAGCATAGCCAAGGCATTGCGGATCGGGCTGCTTCCCATCTTCGCGCTGTCGCTGGCCGGCTGCGATCGCGACGTTCCCAGCCCCGAGCCAGCGCCCACCTCGATCGTGGCCCAGCCGATCGACGGGCCCGCCTCGGAGGAGGCCGGCCCGGTCGGGCAGCCAGCGGACACGGAGCCGATGGCGACCTGGACCACGCCGGCCGAGGGGCAGCCCTCGCCCTCCGCGCCGGCCTTCGTGGCGGGCACCGAAGGCGCACCCGGTACGGTCGGCGAGGTCGATCAGGCCGCCTCGGAGCCGGGCGTCGTCGGCTTGCCGACGCCGCGGCCCACGGTGGCCGAGATCGAGCGGCAGCCGCCGCCGGATCCGGACATCCTGCGTCTGATGGGGCGCGTGGACGGGGCGCGGATGATGCAGGACGTCGAGCAGCTGGTGGCCTTCGGGACGCGCAATGCCTTCTCGGGATCCTCCGGTGACGGCCAGCGGGGAATCGGTGCTGCGCGGGACTGGCTCATCGGCGCCTTCGAGCGCGGGGCGACGGGCGGTCCGGCTCAGCTCCTGGTGCAGCCCGAGCCCTTCGAATTGCGTTTGGACGGCCAGCAAGCCGAGCAGCACAACATCATCGCTACGCTGTCGGGCATCGGCTTCTCCAAGCGCTTCGTCTACCTGGTGGCGCACTACGATTCGCGGATCGAGGATCGGATGGACGGCCAGGCGGACGCGCCCGGGGCCGACGACAACGCCTCGGGCGTGGCCTTGCTGCTCGAGCTGGCGCGGGTGATGGCGCGCCGGCAATGGGATGGCACCATCCGCTTCCTGGCCACCTCGGCCGAGGAGCAGGAGCTGGCCGGGGCGCGGCATCATGCTGCGGCCGCCGCGGCCGGCGCCCTGCCGATCGTGGCCGTCTTGAACAACGACATGGTCGGCGCGGTCCAAGGGGCGACCGGCGGCGCCCAGCGCGGCGCGGTGCGGATCTTCGCCGGCGATCCGGAGGAGGGGCCATCGCGCGCCCTGGCGCGGCACGCGGCCTTCGTCGCCCAGCGGTACCAGGCGGCGACGGGCCTAGAGGTCCGGCTCGAGCCGGCGGCGGATCGCGAGGGCCGGCAGGGGGATCATCTGGCCTTCCACGCGGCGGGTTTTCCGGCCGTTCGCGTCATCGAGGCCGGCGAGGATCCCGGCCGGCAGCACAATGCGCGGGACACCATCGATCGCATCGACCCCGACTACCTGGCAGCCGTCGCGCGGCTCAACCTGGCCCTGGCGGCCAATTTGGCCCTGGCGCCGGCGCCGCCGACCGAGCCGCCCACCCTGCTGCAGCTGGCCGAGGGCCTGGCCCTGAGCTGGGCGCCAGTGGACGATCCGATGGTGCGCGGCTTCTGGGTGGCCTGGCGCGCGCCGGAGGATCGGGCCTGGCGCGAGGTGGCCTGGGTGGGCGGAGACCAGAACGCGCATGTCTTCTCCGAGGTGCAGGCCGGCCAGCCGGTGATCGTGGCCGTGGCCAGCGCCAACGACCTGGGGCATGCCAGCCTCTTCGGCCCCGAAGCTGGACGTTGACGCGGCGCCCGCCGGCGGCTTGAATAGACCCTCCTCCGACACCTACCAGCCTGGAGTCCCAACGTGCGCTTCGAGAACAAGGTCGCTCTGGTCACCGGATCGAGCCGCGGCATCGGCCGCGCCATCGCGCTGCGCCTGGCCTCGGAGGGCGCCGACATCGTGGTCAACTACGTTCGCAACCGCGAGCCGGCCGAGGAGACGGCGGCCGAGATCGAGGCCATGGGCCGCAACGCGGCGGTGGTCAAGGCCAACGTGGGCGATCCGGAGGAGATCAAGGCCCTGGCCGCGGCGGCCGCGGAGGCCTTTGGCGGGGTCGACATCCTGGTCAACAACGCCGCTTCGGGCTACATCCGCCCGGTGATGAAGCAGCGGGTCAAGGGCTGGGACTGGACGATGGACATCAACGCCCGCGCGGCGCTCTTCCTCAGCCAGGCGGTGGTGCCGCAGATGCGAAAGCGCGGCGGCGGCCGGATCGTCAACATCTCCAGCCTGGGCTCGGAGCGGGTGATGCCCGAGTACGTGGTCATCGGCGCCTCCAAGGCGGCTCTGGAGGCGGTGACGCGCTACCTGGGGGCCGAGCTGGCGCCGGAGGGCATCATCTGCAACGCGGTCTCGGGCGGCGTGGTCGAGACCGATGCGCTCAAGCATTTCGAGCGGGGCGACCTGATGCTGGAGATGGGCCGCAGCAAGACGCCGGCCGGCCGGATCATCACGCCCGAGGATCTGGCCGCGGTGGTGGCCTTTCTGTGTAGCGAGGACGCCAGCATGGTGGTCGGCGAGGTGATCAAGGTCGATGGCGGCTACTCCATCGTCGTCTGAGGCCGCGATCGAGTCCGGCCAGCCGAGAGCGAGGAGCGCGCGATGAGCCAGGCCCATCCGTCCGGAATGCCGCCCGAGGAGCCCCAGCCCGCGGGGCCGCCGCCGGCCTACAGCGGGGTCCGCTCCGGCGCGGGCTGCGGGCGCATGGCCGGCATCTACGCGCTGCTAGCCGTGGGCACGCTGGCCCTGCTCCTGAGCTACGTCGGCTGGACGATCTACCAGCGCTGGCAGGGCGTCCTGGACCGTGCCGACGAGCGCATCGACCAGATCACGGACTTCGAGCTGCCCAGCATCCTGCCCACGCCCCGGCCGACCCCGACGCCCTACATCGAAACGGCCAGCGTGATGGCCCAGCGCCTGCGCGGCGCCAGCGAGCTGACGACGGCCATCTACACCATGGACACGGTGACGACGGCCAGCCAGGACCGCATGCTGGGCCAGCTGACGGTGGGCACGACGGAGCTGATCTACGTGGCCCACGGGCAGGTGCGCGCGGGCATCGAGCTGGCGGAGATCGGTACGGAGGACATCGACGCGGACGTGGAGGCGGGCCGGCTGGTGGTCCGGCTGCCGGCGCCGCGGATCCTGGATCGCAAGATCGATGTCGAGAAGAGCTACGTCTACGACCTGGACCGCAGCTTGTTCGGGCCGGTGGATCCGACGCTCCAGACGCAGGCCGAAGGCTACGCGCTGGAGCAGATCTGGCGCAGTGCTTGCGAGAACGGGATCCTGGCGCAGGCCAACGAGCGGGGCAGCCTGGCGGTCGAGAAGCTCTTGGAGACGGCGGGTTACGACGAGGTGGTGGTGATCACGAGCCCGGCGCATTCGGACGAATGCCCACCGGATGCGACGCCGACTGCGGTGGCGACGGGGGAGGCGGAGGCGGAACAGCCTTGATGTTGGTGCCCTAGGTTGGTGGGGCGCAGCGGGAGGGCGTTCTGGCGGGAGACCGATACTGGGTGGCTCGGCCGGCGGTAGACGTGATGTGGCGGTTCAGGGTGGGGAGGCGCAGCGGTCTCCCGCCAGAACGCCCTCCCGCCGCGCCGATGGACCGAAATGGTGCACGGAGTTAGGGACGAAATCGTCCTCGTGTAGGGATCTGAACGGTCCACATTTCGACGATACTGCATGATACACAGGCCGGCCGCGTTTCCTTGCGGTCGGGTCCAAGAGTGGAGATCCCACCATGTCCGATAAGCTCATCGTGCTCAACAAGGACGAGGACAGCGTCAGCTTCGTGGATACCGAGAATCTGACCGTGCTGCGCACCGTCGAGGTCGAGCGGAATCCGCATGAGGTGGCGGTGACGCCGGATGGGGGCAAGGCCTTCGTGTCGAATGCCGGGGCGGATAGCGTCAGCGTCTTCGACATGCGGACCCTGGAGGTGGTGGACACCATCCGGCATCCCGACTCTTGCTATCCGCACTATATAGCACCCAGTTGAACTGGACATCGGATTGGGGCATGGTTGAATTCGGACTCATCTCGGGACTGTACGGCATCAAGACGGTAGCCAGGACGAGAGACGATGGGTCCAGGGTCTCGTGGTGCTGGGCGTCGTCTCGGCCGCCTATGCGAACTTCTCTTGGGCGCTGCGCTACAAGCACGGTATCGACCACCTCTTCCTGGACGCGCTCGATACCGTCTTGGGCAGCGTCTTGCTCCCCGTCTTCAGGCTCGTGACCGTCCACGCCTGGGCGGTCGTTTGGTCAGCGCGAGACGGCGAGACTACCAGCGACGAGACGATTGGCGAGACGGAGCCCGAGACGATCGTGGTCCCGCGCAAGACGAACAAGACGTCTCGCAAGACGAATCCAAAGACGCCACGAGACGCGGCCGAGACGGTTCTAGCATTCGTGCAAGACGCTGGGCCGTCTCACTGGCGAGACGTGAACAAGGCGACGGGAGTCTCGCGGGCGGGTTTCATAGGAGGCTACACCACCGCCCAGATGACACAAGTGGCCTTGGTCCTCGCCGACCAGCCAGAGCCTTTCCTCATCGGCGCCCCCAGAAGCTACTCGCTGGGCACGGGATCTCCGTCATGATGCTTGCGAAGATCTCTGCCAGCGCCTCGGCATCCGAGGTCCTGTAGAAGTACTCCGGTCGACTCACCATCTGCAGCAGCGCGGCCTCTGCGACGGTGGTGCCGAGTCCAACGGCGAAGATCTCAACCCCGTCACGTTTTGCGGCATCCGTCTCTGCGATCGCATCCTCAATCGGGCGGAGATTGGACTGACCGTCAGTGAGAAGGACCATGACTCGCGTCCGGGTTCTATCTGCTCCAGCGTCGTCGAGCTGACGCAATCCGACCTCAACACTGCAAGGGATGCAGGTGCCGGGCGCTGTCCGGATGTTGGCGAGTGCCGCCTCTAAGATTGCCCGGTCGGCTGTCACGGGCACGTCCACGGTGACAGTCTCGTTGAATACGACGAGCCCAGCCTGGTCACCTGCAGAGAAAGCAAGTTCGCCGAGGAGCTGCTTCGCTGCTGCCACTGCAGCCTCGATCTTCGACCGCCCGGCAGCCGTGCGGTCGCTCATACTGGAAGAGGCGTCAATAATCAGCGAAACGTCCATTCGACGCAGAGTCGGTGTGCAGTGTTCTCGAAGCAGGAGTGGTATGTAAACTTGCGCCGGTATGCTGGTAGGCATTGGGCGAGTCGAAGTCGCAGGCGCTTCCGTCGCTGTCTCTGAAGGCGCTGGGGCAATCGTCGGCTCCTCCGTTGACGTTGATGTTGCCGTTGGCAAGGCGGTTGGGGTAGCGGTTTCCACACCGCAGCGTGGTCGGATCGGCACTTGAGGATTCTCTTCGATGGAGACATCCATTGAGCGTCCCAGGCTGTCGATGAGACCGATGCGACTTAACCCCCCAGTTCCTCGTATCGCTCCACCACCCGATTCTTCCGATACCGCCCGCAACTGATAACTTGCCACCACAGATGTGTTGCGTGCCCGGTCTTTCCATGTGAATCGCAAGATCTGCTTCAGACCTTGGCCGACATCCCCCTCCTCGACCTCCGGAACCGGCGTACCGGACTCCGGCACATAGCGGAAGTTGGATGTGGTCACATACTCTTCGAAAAAGACCTCAGAAGCCATCAGAAATCGCCCCGCATCGATCACCAAAGCAATTGCTCGGTCAATACGGTAGCCAGGACCATCAAGGTATACGCGAGAAGAGCTTGCCGCGTCGCGGTATGGCCTGCAGTCCCCTAGATCCGATTCAAAACAAATGGCGATCGTAGCCGCCCCAGTGCCAGCTACCAGAGCCGCCCCCTGGCGCACGGATGCGGCACAAGTTGAGTCAGTCGTCGGGCATCCAGCCCCGATCAAGAGCACAGACTCCAGCGCATCATTACGGTCGCTTGCCTCACTCAGCAGTTCGAACGCGGCGGTCAGAGCCGCGCCGGGATTTGAGCCGCTGTCGCCCGCTCGATAGGTAACTCCATTGACAGCACCCTCAGCCACGATCGGGTCGCCCGTCCAACTGCTTTCGATTCGCGCCGCTTCACCGTGCGACAGGACACTCACCTTGGAGCCAGCGCTAAGGTCAAGCGTCGCGATTGCACGTCTCGCAGCTTGCTTGGCCTGTCTCAAGTTGTCCTTCATTGCCAATGATCGGTCCATCACGACCACCAGATGCAATGGGAGTGAACTGGGGCAGGCGATCGTAATCTGGACGGAAACATCAACTGGCTCGCAACGCTGCCCCGTTGCGGTGATCGTGGTCACCAGGGGAAGTCGGCATGGCGATCCGGGCCTGGCCTGCGCCCCAGCCGCGGTGATCGAGGAGGCAGCCGATGGGTCTCCTGTGGAGGCCCATACCAGAGTCGACCACCCAAGAGCACCGACCAGTATGCCTAGCGGAAGCGATATCGACACTAGCGACAGAACGGTGTTGCGCCTTGGTATGAACATGATCACTGCCTCTTCCTCTTGCCCACTATCAGCCTGATAATACTTCCTCTGTTCTTGAGTGCAAACGCACGCTCCAGAGTCGCAGAGCACGCCATACCGAGCCAAGACTGGCCCTCGCTCGCCGGCGCCCTATTCTTCGCAGCAGCTAACAGTGATAACCTCCGTCTCGATATTCTTGTCAGGATCTGTATCGATAACAATCTTCTTGGGTACGGAGGTTAGGTTGCACGATCCATCGTGAGCATTGGCTGTGGTACTAGTGTATTGGATCAAGTCTTCATCGCCGATTTGCGTATCAGCGAAGTTGTACACGTCGACATCCCCAACATCGGTACCAGAAAACGCTTCGCCGTCGCAGAGGTAGACATCAACTGCCCAAGTATAGTGCGGTATCATGCCCCCACAAACGATGGTTGGGTAGTCAGACGCCGCTAGTACGATCTCAATATCGCTACAACCATCTTCGCAGTCAAACGTGGCGGTCCACTGCTTCTGATACGCCTGGTTTATCGTTTTGGTGAAGGAAACAGCGTCGCTGCGGTCACAACTGGCTGCCAGGACCACAGGAGCCGTATGATGTGTCAATCCGAGCAGAATACCTAGGACCAGGGAACCGGTGAATACGAGAAGCATGAGTACGCGTGCCCGCGCAGTCGCCATTAGTCTACGTGTGTGGGTGTTCGTGCCTACCATCTTCTTGCCTACCATCTTCTTGCTCCTATTGATTCGACAGTCGTGACTATCCTTTCTAGAAGGCGATCGGCCAGTGCAGCTACAGGCGGGTCGGTCTTCGCGATCTAGTCCGCTGGATAGTATCTGCGCACAGTGGACTGCTGCGCATCTTCAGTGCCGGCGCCACGCACGTCCACAGGCCAGACGATTGGCCACCTGCTAAGGGCTCGTCTATCAATAAGATACCCAATTCGGACGCCGCTGCATCCACCGTGTCGGCCCGCTGTTCGTCGGCAATAGCGATGCTATTCCCTCCTCTCAGCGAACCAACACGGCGGCGCAGCACCGCCCTCGGTTGGGCATCTTAATTGATAGACGAGCCCTAACACGTGGTTGTCACAATCAACCGGCACCTCCTATCAATACAAAGGCAACGCCACCTGAAATACGACACACGGCCATCGGTGATCCCAGTGAGGATGGGGAACCGATATGGCCGCAAATACGCCGATGGAGCTTGCAGCGTCGACATTCTGTTGATGGGCATGTCCACAAGCCCCCCCCGAAGCCGGACCCTCCGATCGCCAAATCACGGGGCTCAGCTTCATTGTTTGTTGGAACTGCGTGCGGACACCCTATCACAGCCGTCAAATGCCTGTCAAGGCTGTCAAGGGACAATCCCACTGCAAGCAAGCGCTGAGCGCCGGTTGGACCGGGATAGGGCTCGTCAAGCAATAAGAGGCCCAACCGAGGGCGGTGCTGCGCCGCCGTGTTGGTTCGCTGAGAGGAGGTAATGGCAGCGCCATTGCCGACGAACAGCGGGCCGACACGGCGGATGCAGCGGCGTCCGAATTGGGCCTCTTATTGCTTGACGAGCCCTAAAGGCGGAGGAGGCTTTCCTGGGCCAGGTCCTCGGCTTCTTCGGGCCGGCCGGCCATGCGCAGGCAGAGCGAATAGACGCGGTCCTGGTAGCGGTAGAGCAGGGTCTCGAAGGCCGGGCGCTCGCCGCGGAGGCTGCGCTCGATCAGGCTCGCGTCGGTGGCTTGGGTCACCCGCCGGGACTCCTGGGCGTTGGAATGAAGGTGGACGGAGTTGTCCTCCTCACTGCATGATACACAGGCCGGCTGCGTTTCCTTCGGTCGGTCCCAAGACTGGAGATCCCACCATGTCCGATAAGCTCATCGTGCTCAACAAGGACGAGGACAGCGTCAGCTTCGTCGATACCGAGAGTCTGACCGTGCTGCGCACCGTCGAGGTGGAGCGGAACCCGCACGAGGTGGCGGTGACGCCGGACGGGGGCAAGGCCATCGTGTCGAATGCCGGAGCGGACAGCGTCAGCGTCTTCGACATGCGCTCACTGGAGGTGGTGGACACCATCCGGCATCCGGACTTTCGCTTTCCGCACGAGGGGAAGGTGACGGACGATGGCCGGCTGGTCCTGGCCAGCACCTATGCCAACAAGGTCTTCGTCATCGATGTCGAGAGCCATGCGGTGACCCGCGTCATCGAGGCGCAGCGGCTGAGCCATATGGTGGCCCTGGCGCCGAATGGCAAGCGGGCCTACGTGTCAAACATCGGGAGCAACAGCTACTCGGTGCTGGACTTGGAGAGCGAGACCTTCCTGGCGCATCACCCGACCGGGCGCAAGCCCGAGGGGATCGGGGTGAGCCCGGATGGGGCTTGGGTCTATGTGGCCAACCAGGACGATGATCTGGTCTACATCATCGACACCGCCAGCCAGAGCCTGGTGGGGCGGGTGGCCACGGATCGCTGTCCGATCCGGGTGGCCTTTACGCCCGATGGGCGCTACGGGCTGGTGCCGAACCGGCTGGGGGGCTGCCTGTCGGTCATCGACGTGGCGCGCAAGCTCGAGATCAAGCGCGTGCCGGTGGGGCTATGGCCGGGCGGCACCGTGGTGGATCCGGAAGGTGAGCGGATCTACGTGGCCAACAACAAGACCAACGATGTGTCGGTGATCGATGCCGCCAGCCTGAAGGTCGTCGCGACGGTCGACGTCGGAATCCACCCGGACGGGATGGCCTACTGCCGGACCCGCCCGTCCGGGTGACGTGCCCTGAGTTCCGGGGTTCGGCCAGGTCGCACCCTCGCCCGAACCCGCAAGCACTGCTGCGCTAGGGCGCGTTTGAACACGGATTCGAGCGAGAATGGGTCAGCGCGTTCGGTGACAAGTGGATGGCGTGGGTGGGCGCGGAGACGGGGCAGCGCCCCGTTGAGCACCCAGCCGCGTCAGCCGCGCAGACAGCGGGCGTGCTGACCCGTGCGCAGCCGAAACGAGTTTTGCGAACGCGCCCTAG
>CAZJWJ010000020.1:0-64113 GCA_964549495.1 uncultured Anaerolineales bacterium
CCTTCAGCCGGTGGGTCCACTCGATGTTGCTCTCCTCGTCGAAGCGGGCCTTCAATTCGACCACCACCGCCACCTGCTTGCCCTCCTCGCGGGCATCGAGCATGGCCCCGACCACCGGCGAGTTGCGACCCACCCGGTAGAGCGTCTGCTTGATGGCCAAGACATCCGGATCCTGCGCCGCCGAACGCAGGAACTCGACCACCGGCCCGAAGGAATCGTAGGGGTGGTGCAGCAGCAGATCCTGGCGCCGGATGGCATCGAATAGCCGGCTACCGGACACGTCCAGGGCCGGCGGCACGTAGGGCGCAAAGGGCTCGTACTTGAGCTCGTGCCGGTCGACGGCGACCAGCTCGAAGAGATCGCGCAGGCCCAAGGGCGCGTCGATCGTGTAGACGTCCAGCGGGTCGATGCGCAGCTCGAAGATCAAGAGGTCGCGGATCTCCTCGCTGAGGTCCGGCGCCACCTCCAGGCGCACCACGTTGGCAAAGCGCCGCTCGCGCACCGTCTCCTCGATCCGCTCGAGCAGGTCGTCGGCCTCCAGATCCTGGATGGCCGTGTCGGCATCGCGGGTGACCCGGAAGGCATGCGACTCGAGGATCTCCATGCCCGGGAAGAGCCGGTCCAGGTGCGCCGCGATCAGCTGCTCCAGCCAGACAAAGTAGTGGTTGTGCGGTACGGTCCCGTCCTTGCGAAGGCCGCCCGATGAGCGCTTGAGCGGCACCAGGCGCGGCAGGCTGGCCGGCACCTTCAGCCGCGCGAAGCGCAGATGCCCCTGCTTGTCGCGGATGACCACCGCCAGGTTCAAGCTGAGATTGGAGATATGCGGAAAGGGCCGGCTAGGGTCGAAGGCCAGGGGCGTCAGCACCGGAAAGATCATCTCGTCGAAGTAGCTTTCGGCATTCCGGCGCTGCTTGTCGCTCAGGTCCTCGTAGTTCAGCACGTGGATGCCCTCGGCGTCCAAGTCGGCGTGCAATCGCCGCCAGGTCTCGCGCACCTCGCGCAGGACCTTGCTGGACTCCTTGCGAACCGCCGCCAATTGCTCGGCCGGCGTCATGCCGTCGGCTGTCTCGGCCACCACGCCGGCCGCCACCTGCTGCTTGAGGCCGGCCACGCGCACCATGAACAATTCGTCCATGTTCGATTCGACGATGGCCAGGAACTTCACCCGCTCGAGCAGCGGGTTGCTCGAGTCCTGGGCCTCCTCGAGCACGCGGGCGTTGAAGGCCACCTGGCTCAGCTCGCGGTTGATGTAGTAGGCCGGATCCTGCAAATCGACCTCACCCTCGGCCGCCGGTGCGGCCTCGGCATCCACATCGGCCGGCAAGAGCGCCTCGACCTCTTCCAGAGACCCGGTGCCGTTGAGCCGTTCGTCCAAGGGCTCGATGCTGGCCAGCCCGTCCCCGCTACCGTTGGTCGTCGTCTCCATGACCCTTTCCCTCGGTCTCCAAATCCTGCTCGATTCCGTTCATCCTGTGATTGCCCGACCCGACCGGGATGGGCTGCGTCTCGGCCTCGCTGTGCAGCAAGGCCACGTCCAAGAGCCCCCGCGAGGCTGCCAGCCGCGCGCGCCAGGCATCGCCGATGGGCCGCCAGGCCGGCCAGGTCTCCTGCCAGCTGACGTAGCTGGCATCTGCCTCGTCGAAGCGCGCCGCCAAGCCCTCGGCCACACGACGCACCTCTCCATAGCTGCCGGCCGAGCGCAAGAGCGCCTCGAGCATCCGCTTCCGGTCGCCGGCCAGCCCGGGCAGCTCGGCCGCCTTGGCCAGCGCCACCAGGTCGGCCCGGCTCAGGTAGCAGCCGGCCTTGCGCGGCGTGGCCAGTAGCCGCACCAGGCGCTTCAATCCCATCTCCGCGCCAGAATCGTCCTGACCCGCTGACTCCGAATCCGCGCCGTCAGCCGAATCCGAGGCTGCTCCCGCCTCGGAGACGCGACGCGAGAGCGGCACCTGGGCCGCATCCCGCCAGGCCGCCTCGACCACCGCGCGCGAGGTCGGATCGACCTCGGCCTGGTGGGGCGGGGCCGGCCGCGCCATCTCGGGCAGGTCGGGCAGGACCTCGGCCGGGTCGAGGGCCTCGGTGGATGGCGGAAGGCTGCCCAACACCATTCCGAGCGTCAGCGCCGACAGATCGCGGTAGAAGGGATGCGGCGACAGCCGGCACAGGGCCTCGATCAAGGGCGGCAGCCAGAGCGCCAGATGGCCGGCCGTCAGCCGCTGGGCGGCCACCTCGTCACCCCGATCGAGCCGCTCGGCAAGCGCCAGGAGCTCGAGCCCCACGTGGTCCTCGGCCGCGACCCGCGCATCGCCGGGCACGGCAAAGCCCAGGTCCCGATAGCAGTCGTGCACCCGCCGCGTGGCCGCCGATTGCAGCATGCCCGTGGGATCGAGGAAGACGCTCTCGTAGGGCGGCAGGTTGAAGCCGAAGAGTCGCTGGTACTCGACCGCCAGGTCCTCGATCAGCTCCGCGTCGTCGCCGGGCCTGATGGCGATCGTGTCATCCGGGTCGGAGGTCTCACCCGCGTCCCCTCCCGACTGCGGCAGACCCTCGGCCAAGGCGGGCATGGCCCGCAAGGCGGGCAGATCGGCCAGCCCCGGCTCTTCGAGCCAGAGTCTGGCCAGGATTCGTGTGGCCCTGGCCCGGGCGTCGGACTGCATGGGTGCTGCCTCGTCGCTGGCGCGGGCCGCGGGGCCGGGGGGCCGGCCTCGGAGCGACCGCAAGACTGGGGTGGGCGGCGGGTATCAGTTTGCCATGCGCCCGATGGGCGTACAAGCTGCGTCAACCCCTGTCAAAGCGGTCGCCGAGCGGGCATGGCCCGTCCAGACCCAGGCCCGGGGACGCGCATGCAAACGCAGCCTAGTCGTCCGCCGCTTCGCGCGACTCCGGCAAGCGATAGGCATCCGCCGTCGGCCGGAAGGGGCGCAGCAGCCAATGCGGCCGGCGTAGCCCGTCCGGGCTGACCCGATCGGCCGGCCGGGTCATCGCCATCCACTCCTTGTAGACCTCATGCGCCCGCTCGGTGTCCACGTACACGTCCCCATGACGATCGCCCGCCTGGGCCTGGGTCACCCGCACCTTCTGATGCCAGCAGTGCATCCCGCTGACCGGATCCGGATGCACCGGGAAGGTCAGGTTCTGGTGGACCCCGACGTCCTTCCACCAGACCCGCGCCGAATCCGGATCTTCCGAGACAAAGGGCCTGGCCGGTTCCTTCACCCGCAAGGACCAGCGCCCCTCCGCATCGTCCAGGTCCACCAGCGCGCTGGACCAATGCGACCCGCCCTCCTCGCTGACCCGCCAGCGGCCCAGATGGTGCGAGCAGGCCACGATGCCCGGCCGGATGCCCTCGGTCACCCAGACCGGCAGCACGAAGTGCCCGATCTCGGTCGACACGCGGGCCAGGTCGTTGGTGGCCAGCCCCATCTGCTCGGCGTCCTTCGGATGGATCCACAGCGGGTTGCGGTGGCTGATCTCGTAGAGCCACTTGGCATTGCCCGAACGGGTGTGGATCAGCGTCGGCAGGCGGAACGTGGGCAGCAGCACGCGCTCCCCGGCCTCCAGGTCCAGCCGCTCCGGATGCACGTGGCTCTTGATGTACTCCGGCAGCGCGTACTCCGGCCAGCCCCAGTCGACGAGGGTCTTGGAGTAGAACTCCAGCTTGCGGCTGGGCGTGTCGAAGCCGCGCCGCACCTGGCCCCCGACCTCGATCCCGACCGGCCGGCCCCGCTCGTCGCCGGGAAAGGCCGGCATGGGCGTGATGTCCTGTTTGGGCCCGGCCGGCGCCCGGCTGTAGCAGATCCCGCTCTCCGGATCGACGCTGGCGACCGAGTCGGCCACCGTCGCCCCGTCCACCGGCTGGTCGAAGAGCTCCTCGGCCCCACTGCGCAACTCGAAGGCGCCGTACTTCTCCATGTACTCGTAGGCGCTCAGACCCTCGGCCGCCGCCGCCTCGGGCAGGCCCGGCACGGTGTTCTCGAACATCCAGCGGAAGTACTCGCGCACCGTGATCTTCTCGCCCGGCCGGTAAGGAGACTCGAAGCTCTTGCGGATGCCCATCGCACCGTCCGGATCGATGCGCCAGGAGAGCTCGATCCAGAACTCGGTCTCCTCCCAGACCTCGCCCGGGTTGGCCTGGTAGGTGAACTCGACCGGCCGGCCCTGCTTCTCCATCGCCACCCGACGCACCGGCTGGCGGAAGGCGATCCAGCAGCCGGCATGCGTCTCCTGGCTGACGATGTCGTGCCGCTCGGGCGCCAGGCCCATCGGCAGCACGTAATCGCTGAACCAGGCCGTCTCGCTCCAGGTCGGCGTCAGGCAGGCGTGCGCGCCCACCTGCTCCTCGTCGCGCAGCATCTCGATCCAGCTGGCGCCGTCCGGATTGGTCCAGACAGGGTTGTAGACCCGCGTGAAGTAGGTGTCGAGCTTGCCGCGACCCTCCTTGATCAAATGCGGCAGGAGGATGCTCATCTCGTAGAAGTTGAGCGGGTACTCGCGCGGCCAGGTCAATTCGTTCCAGCGCGGCGGGTGGCCGGCCAGCTGGTGCGGGTGCGGGATCCACTTGTCCCAGGCATTCATGCTGGTCCCGCCCTCGCAGCCCACCGAGCCGGTCAGCACGTTGAGCATCCACAGCGTCCGCGCCACCTGCCAGCCGCCCAGGTTGCCCGCCGACGCGCTGCGCCAGACGTGTGTGGCCAGCTTGCCCTCGCAGCGCGCCACCTCCTCGGCGATCGCCCGGATCGCATCGGCATCGCAACCGCTCTCCTCGGCCGCGTATTCGAAGGTGAAGCTTTCGTAATGTTGCAGAAGCTTCCGCTCGAAGGCCTCGAAGCTAGCCTCCTCGCCCGGGAAGTCGGCCTCCAACCACTCGCGCCAGTTCACCCAACGCCGCACGAAGTCGCGATCGTACTTGCCCGTGGCCACCAGATGCCGCGCGATGGCCAGGAAGATCGCCGCCTCGCTCCCCGGCCAAGGCGCCAGCCAGTGGTCGGCTCGACTGGCGGTATTCGACAGCCGCGTGTCCAAGACGATCAGCTTGGCGCCCTTGTGCTTGCCCTCGATGATGCGCTGGGCATGCGGGTTGAAGTAATGCCCGGTCTCCAGGTGCGAGCTGACCAGCAGCATCACCCGCGCGTTCTCGTGATCCGGCGAGGGCCGGTCGAGCCCGGTCCAGAAGGCGTAGCCGGCTCGCGCGCCCGAGGAGCAGACGTTGGTGTGGCTGTTGTGCCCGTCCAGACCCCAGGCGAAGAGGATCCACTCCATCAAGCCGTCATGCCCGGGCCGGCCGACGTGGTACATGATCTCGTTGTGCCGCTCCTCGAGCATGGCCTTGCGGATCCGCCCGCCCAAATCGTCCAGCACCTCGTCCCAGGTGACCCGCTTCCACTTCCCGCCGCCGCGCGGCCCGACCCGCTTGAGCGGGTACAGGATCCGCTCCGGATCGTAGACCTGGTTGTGCGTGGCCGGCCCCTTGGCGCAATTGCGCCCCCGCGAGCCCGGATGAGCAGGGTTACCCTCGAACTTCTGGACCTCGAGCGTCTCCTTGTCCACGTAGCCCAACAGCCCGCAACCGCTCTCGCAGTTGAAGCAGACCGTCGGCACCAGCATGTAGTTGCGCGGCACCTTGCGCGGCCAAGCCTTGGGGTCGTACTCGGTCCAGTCGTCCCAGCGCTCCGGCGGCGGATAGCTGGTCAGCCGGCCATCCGGCTGTACGACGCTGAGGGGAATGGAGGTCTTGCTCGACGGTTGCGTGCTCATGAGTTGGGGACCTCCTGCGGAGCCATGACGAAGGCGTGTTCGTAGAGATAGAGTCCGATCGCGACCAAGAG
Organism: uncultured Anaerolineales bacterium; assembly: GCA_964549495.1. GTDB lineage: Bacteria > Chloroflexota > Anaerolineae > Epilineales > Epilineaceae > JACKBJ01. The sequence continues at coordinate 5,823 of CAZJWJ010000020.1, forward strand.
GCCGACCCACACGAGAGATGCGGTACCCGAGCCGGACTGGATCGCAGGCCATGCGAGCCAAAGCCAGATCAGGGGCAGCAGGTGCCCGGCGAGCACGGATCCGCCCCAGAAGTGGCGAGCGTACTTACCCCTGGTGATCTCGTGAGATGCTCGCGCCGCGGTCTCGCTCGCGTGCGGCATGCCGAACTCGCCGAGCAGGGTGATCACGAGGTCGACCAGGAGCGTCACGGCCAAGGTCGCGACCAGGAAGGCGACCCAGGGCGACGACACCGCACCCGGCATCGTGTCGGCCGCGGCTCCCTGAGACGCGACGGCACCAACGGCGAGCCATCCGGCCGAGCCCAGCATCAGCGACTGGACAATCAGATGCCCAGGTAGCAGCGTGCTCTGCCAGAGGTCGCGGCCTTCCGCCTGGCCGAACAAGAAGGCGGTGTAGATGGCCGTAAGAACGGCCAACACGAAGCCGATCGCCATCAGAGGCAACCTGAGGAGTTGTACGATGGACGGCGCAAAGACTCCAGCCTGGAAACCGAACTCGACCAGGAGCCACAGACCGCTGACGATCGTGAAGCCGATCAGGATGAAGGCCCCGCGGGTCAGCCAGCTATTCCACTGCGGGCGCGTAAGGATTGTCAGAAAGCGCCCCGGCTTCTCGAGATCAGCCACCAGCAAGACGGTCGTGATCCCGATAAACACGAGGCTGAGGAAGTTGCCCACGATCACCAGCGGCGGCTCGAAGGGAAGGATCCCAAGCCAGAGTAGCAGGGTCATCATCATGAATACCCCCGCCCCGATCCCCTTCGTCACCAGATAGGCCGGCACCTGCCAATGCCAGGGCACCTTGTGTTGCGCGTTGTAGGCCGTCTGAACCATATGCTCGGCCGGCGTCCCGCCACCGTACTGGATCGGCCCGAACTCGCCGGCCATGCCTTGATCGCCCGGTCGCCGAATGGGCGTGCCGCTCTTGGCGGTCGCAAGCTTCTGCTTCGAACCGGACCTCGTCCCACTCGAGGCTCGCCCCTGCGCCCCCATCCCAATCCCATTCCCGCCATGCCGCGTGATCCCTTGCTCGCTCACCACATCCGCCCACATGAAGGCCTCCGGCGCCAGGCTGGCCGTCGGGGTCAGCGAGGAGTCGTCCGCCTCGATGTAGTAGAGCTTGGGCATGGTGCCCTGCTCGGGCTTGCGGACGCTGACGTTCTGGCGGGCGACCAGGGTGCTGATGGGGCTCTGTGGGTCGTCTAGATCGCCGGAGATGATGGCCTGGGTGGGGCAGACGACGACGCAGGCCGGCTCGAGGCCGATCTCGGTGCGGTGGGAGCAGTAATGGCATTTGGCGGCCGTGCCGGTGTCCGGATCGATGTAGATGGCGTCGTAGGGGCAGGCCTGCATGCAGGCCTTGCAGCCGATGCAGACCTCCGGGTCGAACTCGACGATGCCGTCCTCGCGCTGGTACATCGCCGTCACCGGGCAGATGCGGACGCAGGGCGGGTTGGCGCAATGGTTGCAGCGGGTGACCTGGAAGCTGCGCCGGCTGTTGGGAAAGCTGCCCTTCTCGACGTACTTGACCCAGGTGCGGTAGACGCCCAAGGGAACTTCGTTCTCGGCCTTGCAGGCCGTCGAGCAGGCGTGACAGCCGATGCAGCTGCGGTTGTCGATGACGAAACCGTAGTTCACGGGGCAGCCCTCCCTGGAGACCGGGACCGGGTTGGTCCCGCCGCGCGCGGCGCGCCTCGAGGCATCGGCGCAGGCGGCATGGTATCAAAGAGCGGGGGGTCGGCGCCAGAGCGGAGCCGATGACCTCGCTATGCGTTGGGAGACAAGGACGTCGTGGCGGGTTCCGACCGTCTCGAGATCGACTTGGGGATCGCCTCGGGGATCGGCGAGCAAGAACTCGGCCACCGAAGAAAGGGGTCAGAAGGCCGGCCGGGCCAAGAGCTCCCGGGCCAAGATCACCGCCTGGCGCATGTCGAGACCGCGGCCGGCCTCGAAGGCCTCGGCGGCCGGCTCGGCGCCCAAGGCGGACTCGAGCACCCGCCGCTCGCCCTCCAAGTGGGCCTGCTGGGCCGGCGGCAATGGCGCCCCGATGGCCTCGCGCAGACCCAGGCTGGCGCCCAGCAAGCGCGCGGCGCGCTCGGGTTGGCGGCCGGCGATGGCCGTGGCCACGCCGGCCAGGCCCTCGGCGATGCCCAACTTGTCGCCCATCTCCACGTAGCGCTCCAGCGCCTCGGAGTGGAGCACGAAGGCCTCGGCCTCGCGCGATTCGTCCTGGGCCAGCCAGCCCAGGTTGCGCAGGGCATCGGCGATGCCGCGCTTGTCGCCGATCTCGCGCGACAGGCGCAGGCTGGCATCGAAGCGCTCGCGGGCCGCGGCCAATTCGCCCCTCGACCGGGCCACGTTGCCCAAGCCGCCCAGGGCGTAGGCCTGGCCGCGGCGCTCGCCGAGCTCGCGGCAGCGGCGCAGGCTCTCGGCCAAGAGCTCCTCGGCCCGATCCAAGTCGCCCAGGTGGCGCGCCACGTTGCCCAGCTTGTTGTAGACGTAGGCGATGTCCACCTCGTCGCCCAATGCGCGGAACACCTCGAGACTGTCCTCGTAGAGCTCCGTGGCCCGATCGTAATCGGCCCGGTCGTGGGCCACGCGGCCCAGGATGTTCAGCGAGGCCGCCACGCCGCGCAGGTCGCCGGCCTCGCGCGCCATCGACAAGCTCTGATCCAGCCACTCCACCGCCTGGGCGTAATCGCCCTGCTGCCAGGCAGCCAGCCCCATGATGTCCAAGGTCGTGGCCTCGCCGCGGCGGTCGCCACCCGATTGTGAACGGGCCAGGCTGCGTTCGAAGTGCTCCATGGCTTGGGCGTAGTCGCCCTGGAACTGCGACACCCGACCCAAGAAGTGCAGCGCCCGCGCCTCGCCCTGCAGATCCTCCAGGGCTTGGAACTCGCTCAGCGCCACTTGGAGCAAGGCCTCGGCCGCTCCGTAGTCGCGCTGGCGCCAGGCCAGGCCGCCGGCGCCGAGACGCGCGCGGGCCCGCGCGGGCGCATCGGCCGGGCCGGACTCCAGCGCCAGGGCCTGCTCCAGCCAGCGCCGGCCTTCGGACAGGTAGCCTCGGACGAACCAGAAGAACCAAAGGCTGCCGGCCAGGCTCAGCGCGGAGGACGCGTCGCGTTCCACCAGCGACCAGTCCAGCGCCGCGCGCAGGTTGCCGTGCTCGAGTTGCAGGCGGTCCAGCCAGGCAACCTGGTCGGGCCCGTGCAGGTGGGGCTCGGCCTCCGCCGCCAGGGCGCGGTAGTGATCGCGATGACGCCGCCGGCAGCGCAGCGCCTCCTCGGCCTCGAGCTTCTCGGCGGCGTACTGCTGCAGGGTTTGCAGCAGCCGGCAGCGGCCCTGGGCGGCGTCGAAGTGGACCAGCGACTTCTCGATCAGCTGGCCGGCCAGTTGCAGGATGTCCTCACCGTCCACCGCGGCCGGATCGGCATCATCATCCCCGCATACGCGCTCGGCCGCCTCCAGGGTGAAGCCCTGCCGGAAGACCGACAATCGGGCCAGGAGCTTGCGCTCCTCCGGCCCGAGCATCTCGTAGCTCCAGTCGATGGCCGCGCGCAGGGTCTGCTGCCGGGCCACCGCGCCGCGGCCGCCGCCGGTCAGCAGCGCGAAGCGGTCGTCCAGACGCCGCGCGATCTGGGCCGGGGTCATCAGGCGCACGCGCACCGCCGCCAGCTCGATGGCCAGCGGGATGCCGTCCAGGCGCCGGCAGATCTGCGCCACGTCCGCCGCGTTCTCGGGCCCCAGCTCGAAACTCGGATCGATCTTGGTCGCGCGGTGCACGAAGAGCCGCACCGACTCGTAACCGCGCAGGACCTCCGGATCGACCGCTTCCTCCGGGGGCACCGAGAGCGAGGGCACGCGATAGCTGAGCTCGCCGGCCACCTGCAGCGCCTCGCGGCTGGTGGCCAGGATGCGCAGGCGCGGGCAGCTGCGCAGAAGGCGCTCGGCCAGCTCGGCGCAGGCCGTCACCAGATGCTCGCAGTTGTCCAGCACCAAGAGCAGCTCCTTCTGGGCCAAGTACTGCTCCAGGCGCCGCATCCAGAGCTCCTTGCCCGGCGTCGGCTGGTCCAGCCGGCCGTTCTGCCGCGGCCGGGTGCGGGCCGGCGGTCGCAAGCCCAGCGCCGCCGCCACCGCTTGGGGCAAGAGATCGGGATCGGACAGCGAGCCCAACTCGACCAACCACGCCCCGTCGCGCAGGCCATCGGTCAGGTCGGCCGCCAGCTGCAGGGCCAGGCGGGTCTTGCCGCAGCCGCCGCAGCCGGTCAGGGTGACCAGGCGGCTCTCCAGCAGCCATTCGCGCAGCTCGGCCATCTCCCGGCCGCGTCCGATGAAGCGCGTCAGCTGGACCGGCAGATTGTTGGGCAGGGCGTCCAGCGAGCGCAGCGCCGGGAAATCTGTCGGCAGGTCCGGGTGCGCCAGTTGGAAGATGCGCTCCGGCTCGCGCAGATCGCGCAGGCGGTGCAGCCCCAACTCGCGCAGGCTGGCGCCCTCGGGCAGGCCGTCGCCGACCGCCTCAGCCATCGCCTCGCTGAGCAGGATCTGCTGGCCGTGGGCGGTGTCGAGCAGGCGGGCACAGCGGTTGAGCGGCCGGCCGACGTAGTCGCCGTCCCGGATCACCACCCGGCCCAGGTGCAGGGCCATGCGCGCCAAGAGCGGTCCCGTCTCCTCCCAGTCCTCGGCCGCCAGCGCGCGCTGGGCGGCCAGGGCCGCCGCGACCGCCCGCTCCGGCGCGTGAAAGGCCACGCTGAAGGCATCGCCGGCGGTGGTGAACACATGCCCCTCGTGCTCCGCCATCACCGCGCGCAGGATCGCGTCGTGTCGGGCCAGGGCATCGACCATGGCCTCGGGATGCTCCTCCCAGAGCCGGGTACTGCCGACCAGGTCGGTAAACAGGAAGCTCCGGTTCTCGGCGCGGCCGAGGGCCATGCATCGCTCCGATGACGCGAATAGGGGGACGCCTCATTATCGTCCCTCGGAGGCCTCGCGGCCAGTCTCGCAGCCCATCGGATCCGGATCCGGACCGTCGACCCACCACCGCGGGCCACCCCGAAGTCCCGACCGCCGTCGACTCCGCGCCAGGGCTTGCTACAATCGCAGGCCGAAGCGGGCGGGCCGGTCGCCCTCGGCAGCCGAAGGCAGGCCCCAAGACCATCAGGACAATGCCTTGACCCCTCCCTCTACGTTCGAATCGGCATCGACCACGGCCCGCAGCCGGCAATCCGCTGCCGCCTCTGGCCTGCGCGCTTCGATCTGGATCGCATTCGGCATGGCAGCGGCCTTCGCTCCGAGCGAATCGATCGAGGACTTCATCCCCGCCGCCGTGCTCCTGCTGAGCCTGGACGGAATGGCGGCCGCCGCCACCGCTCGATCCGAAGGCTGGCGAAGCGCCGGCGCGGCGCGTGCCATGGAGGCCGTCTGGAGCCTGATCATGGCGCTGGCCATCGCCCTGCGCCCGGTCTACTCCATCCTCACCCTGTCCTTCGTCCTGCTGCTCCAACTGCTCCTGTGGATGACGGGACTGGGCGCGATTCGGATGACCGCCGCCCTCGGCCGGCCCTATCCGGCATCGAGCGACGAGCCCGAGCGTCGATCCGGTCGAACGCCGGTTCTCGTCGGTCGATCCACCCCGGCGGCCGAGATCGCCGGTGGCGCGAGCCTGCTCTTGGCCTCGCTGGCATTGCACATCTTCCCTGGCGCCGGCGCGGTGGACCGCCGGCAGGCGCTCGGCGCGATCCTGCTGCTGGTCGGCCTCCTGGATTGCCTGCGACTCGTCGGACCCCGCCGAACACAGCCCTCCGGTCCGGATCGCGGAAGGATCCCCTCGGAGCGAGACAGCCGATGAGCTCGGAGGCGGACTACCGGGATCTGCGGTACAACTTCGGGGTGCACAGCATCGACGCCAGCTTCTTCGGGCTGGCCCTCGGCTTGGCCTCCTGGATCTCGGTCATCCCCATCTTCCTGGCCCAGCGCACCGACTCGGCCTTGCTGGTGGGCATGATCGCCAGCATCCAGCCGATGGGCTGGCATCTGCCGCAGCTCTTGACCGCCGGCCGGGTGGCCCGATTGCCGGTCCTGATGCCGATGGTCCTGCGCATGACCATCATCGAGCGCCTGCCCTTCTTCCTCCTGGCCCTGCTGGCGCTGGCCTCCGAGCGGCTGCCCGACGGGCTGGTGATCCTGGGCGTCTACCTGCTGGTCGGCCTGGTGGGGCTGGGCGGCGGGCTGACGGCTACGCCCTACCAGGCCCTGGTCGGCAAGATCATCCCCTTCGATCGGCACGGCTTCTTCTACGGCATCAAGACGGCCGCCGCCAACTTGACGCTGGCCTTCGGCGCGATCCTCGCCGGCCTGCTGATCGAGGCCCTGCCGGGCGGCCGCGGCTTCGCGCTCTGCTTCGGATTGGCCGGCCTGGCCACCGTGGCCAGCTGGCTCTTCTTGGCCCGAACGCGCGAGGACGGGCAGGCGGGTGCCGGCCGGCCGTCGGATGGCCCCCGTCCCCGCCGACGGCGTCTGCTGGGCACGCCCGGCCGCATCCCGCCCGGCCCGGGCGCCTTGCCCCCGCCGCCCGTCGACGCAGCCAGCCTGCCGCAGGCCTTGCCGAAGGCGCGGACCCTCCTCCGCCGCGACGGCGACTTCCGCCGCTTCCTGATCGCGCGCACCTTGGCCCAGCTCTGCACCATGGCCGCCGCCTACTACACGCTCTACGCCCTGCGTCGCTTCGATGCCGGCGCGGAGATGGTCGGCTGGCTGACCGCCGTCTTCGCCGCGGCCCAGACCCTGGGCAACCCGCTGCTCGGCTGGGCCGGCGACCGCTGGGGCCACGTCAGCGCCATGCGCATGGGCCTGCTGGCCGGCAGCCTGGGCGCCATCATCGCCATGCTGGCACCGGGCGTGGCTTGGCTCTTCGCGGCCTACTTCCTCTCGGGGCTGGCCAACATCGCCGCCTTCACCCTGCCCCTGGCCCTCAACCTGCGCTTCGGATCGCCGGAGGAGCGGCCGATCTATATCGGGCTCTCCAGCAGCCTGACCGCGCCGAGCATCTTCCTCGCGCCCTTGCTCGGCGGCTGGCTGGCCGGCAGCCTGGGCTTCTGGGCCTGCTTCCTGCTGGCGGCAGTGGGCGGCATCGGCGCCTCGCTGGCGCTGCGCCGGGGCATGGGGCGCCGGCCGCGCAGCGATCCACGGGCCATGGACGTTCCCGTCGCGTAGGAAGCTAGATCGGCTGCCCGAGCAATCTCGAATAGGCCTCCAGGAGTCGATCGGCGGCGGCCTGCCAGCTGAAGCCTGCTGCCTGCTCGAGTCCGCGGGCGATCATGCGCTGGCTCAAGGCCGGGTCGTCGAGCAACCGCTGCATGGCGGAGACCAAGGCGGCCCGGTCGCCGGCCGGCACGAGCAAGGCGGCATCGCCAGCCACCTCGGGCAGCGAGGAGTTGTCGGCCGAGACCACCGGCCGGCCGCAGGCCATCGCTTCGAGCACCGGAATGCCGAAGCCCTCGTAGTAGCTGGGGAAGGCGAAGAGCTCGGCCAGGTTGTAGAGCGCGGGCAGGTCCTCGTCGGCGACGAACCCGGCCAAGTGGATGCGCTCGGCCAAAGGGGAGCCTTCGGCGGCGCGCAGGATGGGCTGGTAGAGCCAGCCGTGGCCGCCGGCGATGACCAGGTGCAGGTCGGGACGGTCCCCGGCCAGGACCTCGAAGGCTTGGATCAGCCCCGGAAAGTTCTTGCGCGGCTCGAGCGTGCCCAGGCCCAAGACGAAGCGCTCGGGCAGCGCGAGCTGGTTCCGAACCGCATCCAAGACGGACCGATCCTCGATGGGTCGGAATCGGGGCTCGACCCCGGCGCCGACCACCGCCACCCGATCCGCACTCAGGCCCATCCAGCGCTCGAGGTCACGCCGCGTGCTCTCCGAGTCGGCCAAGACCAGGCCGGCGCGCTCGAGGCTGCGCGGCACCGCTTGGGTCAGGAAGCGCGCCAAGGAAGGCAAGGCGCCCTGGGGGTGGGTGAGGAAGGAGAGGTCGTGGACCGTCACCAGGCCCCGGGCCCGCGCCAGGGGAGGCAGCACGAAGTCCATCGAGTGGTAGAGATCGCCCCCGCCGGCCAGCCAGTCCGAGGGCAGGGGCAGGCGCAAGCGCTGCTGCAGACGGGTCAGCCAGACCGAGGACAAGGGCAGGCGCCGGACCTCGACGCCGTCGGGCAGCTGCGGCAACCGCTCCAGCGATGCTTCGCGCGCGACCGCCAGCCGCAGGTCGAGATCCGGGCGCGGATCGCGCTGGAGCAAGGCACCGACCAGCCCCCGCGCATAGCGGCCGATCCCGCCGCCTTGCGTCAGGGCCGGCGTGTAGTCGATGATCACCCGCGGACGGCGCCCGCCGCTCCGCCTGTCGATCGCCGCGCTGGAGGGGCCGCGATCGCGGGGTCTGGATGCCTTCAATCTACCGGCCGGTTCAGCCACGGAAGCCACAACCGGCCTCCACCTTGGCAGAGCCTGAGGCTCTGCGGATCCGCAGCTCCGGGCGCACAGTATCGAAGGCGGACCTCCGAGGGCTCAGGGCTCGTCAAACAATAAGAGGCACAATTCGGACGCCGCTGCATCCACCGTGTCGGCCCGCTGCTCGTCGGCAATAGCGCTGCTATTGCCTCCTCCCAGCGAACCGACACGGCGGCGCAGCACCGCCCTCGGTTGCGCCTCTTATTGATCGACGAGCCCTCAGCGGCCCATGCTTCGCCCTCGCGGGTCGCCTGGAATCGGATGCGGTCGAGACCTCGCGCTTCCTCGGGCACGCGCAGCATCCAGGTGCCGGCGGCGGGAATCAGCTCGGCTTGGCTCGGCTCGTCGAGAACTCGAATCGCCAGGCCATCGGCGAGCGGCGAGCGGACCGGCAGGTCGACCTGGACCGTGCTGCCCGGCAGGACGAAGAGCGTGTGGTCGAAGCCCGGAGGGGCTTGCCCGTCGTCGATGCCGAGTCCGGGCGGTGACTCGAAGCTCACCGGCCGGCTGCGGGCCATGCTCCCGTCGGCATAGAGCGCCTCGGCCTGCAAGCGCTGGGGGCCAGCGCCCAAGAGGTCGGCGGTCAGCGAGATGCTCGCCCTGGCCCCCGGGAAGGCCGCGACGATCCGGTCGTCCTGCCAGAGCCGGAGCTCGAAGGCCGGTCCGCCACGGGCTCGGAGCTCGAGCTGCGCGATGGTGGGCAGCAGGTCCTCGTCCAGCGTCAACTCGACACCGCGACCCATGTTGTCCACCTCGATCTCGCCGACCCACCGGCCTTGGTTCTGCAGCGCGTGATCCTCGAAGGCCACCAGCCGCAGGTCGTGCCAACCGTCGCTCAGCCCGCGCGTGTCCAGCTCGAAGAGCGCTCCCGAGCGGGTGATGGCCCGTCTGCGGCCATCGACGAGGACCTCGATGCGGCCCACGCTGCGTTCGGGTTCTCCGGCCTCGGCCTCCGCGGTCAGCAGCAGGCGCCCGCCGACCGGGCCGTCGGGCAGGCCGAGCAGCTGCACGCTGGGCGGGTGGACGAAGGGACGGGTGAGCGGATCGCCGTAGAAGAGCGTCTGGAAGGCGGTCCAGGGTGTGGAGCGCCAAAGCGCCTCGCCGAGGCTCATGCCGGCCAGGTATCGGGCGTGGAGATCCGGGTCCGGGAACTTGCCCCCGGTGCAAGGCTCTTCGACCGTGCCCGCGCTGCCGGCCGCCCCGGCGGCGATCCACTGCGACATCTTGCCCTGCGAAGCGCTGTCGAAGCGGCCGGCGAAGCTGGTCAGGTGGTCGGCGAAGGCTCCGGGCAGGATGCCCAGGTCGGCCTGATCCAGGCTCGGGTCGGTCAGACCGGTGAGGATGCCCAGGGCATCGTGCCGGCCCTCGGGAATGCGCCCCTGGATGACTTCCGCCTGCCCGCCGAGCGCCCGGATGCTGTCCACCGTGGCGGGCCAGAGCCGGCGGCGATCCCGGGTGCGGACATCGTCCGGGCTGTCCATGAAGTAGAAGGTGCCATCGGGATGGCTGAAGTCGGCCGCCGCGCTGCCTGCGATGGCACGCTCCAACTCGGCGACCGTGTTGCCCCGCTCGCCGAGGTATCCGAGCAGGAAGGCGATGCGGTAGCGCTGCGAGCCGGCGCCCTCGGCGGGCATGCCATCGCGCCAGGCCAGCGTCGCATCGAAAGCGGGCTCCCGGTCCGCGCTCGTGAAGCGCCCGCCGTAGTACTGGTTTCGGATCTGATCGTGCAAGCCCCCTGCCAGGATCTCCTCGGCGAATGGCAAGAAGCCATAGGCCGAGCTGAGCGAGAGCCGGGACACCTGCAGACAGCCCGAAGCGATGATGCCGGCCGGAATGGGCACGAAGAAGTCACGGCCGGGCGCGATGATCAGGGAGTCGACTTGATCGGCGATTCCCCGAGCGGCCAGCTCGCCCTCCAGGATCTGGCCCTGCAGCGCATGCAGCTGCTCGAAGCTCTGCGCGCCCGGGCGCATGGTCAGAATCCGGCCGGATGGAATGTCGCGGGCCACCGCGTAGATGCGTCCTAGGCGCAGCGAATCGGGATCGCTCGGATCGATGATCAACAGGGAGCGCTCGGGCCCGCCACCCGCCGCGAGGGGCGAGGCGAGGCCCAAGAGCAACAAGCCCGCGAGCGCGGCAGATCGCACTAACAGGCGCATGGACATACCGCACATTTCGGGCAGCCTCCGGCGTAGCGTCGCGCGGCCTCCTCCAGATCGACCTCGAGCAGGCTGGCCAGGGTCGAGAGCCAGGCCAGCACGTCGCTGGTCTCTTCCATCAGGCGCCGCGGGTCGCGGGGCTCGCGCCGCAACTCCTTGGCCAGCTCGCCGACCTCTTCGACCAGCCAGTTGAAGCTGGCCTCGATGCCGCGTTCGCGGTCTCGCTCCAGATAGAGCGCTTCGATCTGGCGTTGAAAGCCGGAGATGCGCATCGGCTCCGGTGTGGCCATCCGAACCCTCCTTCGGTCATCGTGGCGCGACGAGTCTAGCATTCGCCGTGACCTGTCGCCATCGGAAGGGCCGGACCGACCGGTCCCTGCTCGGCCGGCTGGACGCCCCGGGTGTACAATTCGCAGCCCATGGACCTCCCCGAAGACGCCGCGCAGCGTCCGCCATCGGCCAACCGATCGCCGGATCGCCGGCGATCGGCCGACCGGTTTTCGATCGGCCAGCTGTCGATCGGCCGCTTGGCCGTGCTGGTCGCCTTCCTGCTCCTCCTGGCCAGCCTGCTCCTTGGCGCGCCGTCCTGGGTCTCGACCATCTTCCAAGCCGGCTTCATCGGCGGCTTCACCAATACCGTCGCCATCCACATGCTCTTCGTCAAGACCTGGTACCTGCCCGGCTCGGGCGTCTTGCTCGAACGCAAGGACGCCATCGTGGCCAGCCTGGCGGCGACCATGGAAGAGCATATCCTCAACCCCTCCCTGATCGAGGAGCGGGTCCGCCTGCTCTCGCGCAGCATCGACTACGACCGGGTGATCGACGGGCTGAACGCGGTGATCGACGAGCTGCGGCTGGACTTGATCCGCTTCCTGCACGAGCCGGAGCAGCGCCGGCGCATCCGCGACGCGGTGCAGCAGGAAGGCAGCTTCTGGAGCGACATGGCCGACGTGGTCGGCGTGGTGCGCTACGAGAACATCGCCGACCGCATCGTGGCCGGCCTGGAAACGCAGATCCTCGAGTTCCGGCTCGACCGCGCCATGCTCGACGCGGCCGTCGGCTACGTCGGCAGCTTGGAGGACTTCCTGCTCGAGCCCAACAACCCGCTGATCCTGCGCCATTACGGATCGGAGATGTCGGCGGCCCAGCTGGTCTTCCACAAGCTGGATGCGCGGCAGCTGGTCATCGACAAGCTCTCGGCCTACGAGGCCGAGCAGATCCGCGACATCGTCAGCCGCAACATCCGGGAGCACCTGTCCTGGCTGGAATTCTTCGGGGTGCTGCTCGGCATGGGCATCGCGGCGCTGGTGCTCCTGGCCGGCAATTTCGCCGGCTGACCCGGCCCGCGGTCCGCGCGACAGGGCGGCGGGGTCCGATCGATCGGACCCGCGCTCAGCCCGCGAAGGCGCCCAGGATGGACAGCGGAATGCTGAAGAGCATCGCGCAGAGCACGCAGAGGAAGGGCAGCACGAAGATCAGGATCAAGAGCACCATCGGCAGCGAGGCTCGTTGGCCTCGCTCGTCGGGCATCACGACCCAGGCCAAGAGGTAGAAGAGCAGGCCGCTGCCGCCGCTGACAACCGTACCCAAGACCCAGAGCAGTCGCATCAGGGTGGCGTCCATGCCGAAGCCGCGCGCCAGGCCGGCACAGACGCCGGTCAAGAGCCGGTTGTCGTCCGGTCGATAGTAGTCGGTTCTCAACGGTTCCATGTCAGCTCTCCTCGCGGGCTGGTTTCGATCCATCGGGCCGATCTACGCATCCCTCCGCGTCCCGGTTGCGCGCGGGACCACCCGGAGCGGTCCACCGAGTCCGAGCGGCGGGTGGGGCGCGTCAAGCAATCGGTGGCGCGCTGCCGCCCTGAGTTCGCCATGCGCCGCATTTCGGCGCAGCGCCACGGATCGACACGGGATTCTTTGCGCGGGCGCGCCCAATCGAAGGCTGGGGGCACGAAATCCGCGCCAACCCCTCAGCGGCGGCCGCGAAGCAGGCGCGTGAAGATGGCCAGCGTCAGGCCCAAGGCGGCCGCGAAGGCCGCCGCCGCGACCGGCGAGAGCAAGACCCTGCAATTCTCTCCCTCGATCCGCTCGGCCGCCCCGAAGACGATCAAGCTATCTCGGGCCTGGATCTCCTGCGCGGCCATCGCGCCGACCACGGAGTCGTGCAGTTCGACCCGCTCGGCAGTGAGACTGCCCACGGCGCTGTCTCGGACCTCCCGTGACTCGCTTTCCGCCGGCGCGGATACGTCGGCGTGGCCATTGGTGGCGCTGGTCTGGGACTCACCTCGGGACGGGGCATCCGGCTGGGGGGACTGCATCACCTTGGACTCCTGGGCTCCATGCGCGGCTTCGAATTCTCTGGCCGGGCATCGAAGCAGGGGGCTCCGGCCCGGTGGCCGAACGATTGTAGGGGCGGTGGATGGCTGGCGCCAAGCCACCGGTCCGGCTATCCTGGAGGCGCGATGCCGGGCCGCCGTCGCACCCCTTCCGACCCACTCGACCGGAGGCAGCCGCGCATGGGCGAGAAAGCCATCACCAAGGAATTGGAGGGCCAGGAGCTGCGGGACTTCACGCGGCGGGTGCTCGAGGACCTGCGAGCCCTGGACCGCATCATCTCCGAGGGCATGATCGAGACCGGTGTCCGCCGCATCGGCGCGGAGCAGGAGATGTTCCTGGTCCAGCGCAACTGGCGGCCCTCGCTGGCGGCCTACGAGATGCTGGATGCGGTGGACGACCCGCATTGCACCACCGAATTGGGTCTCTTCAACCTGGAATGCAACCTGGATCCGCAGCGCTTCGAGGGCGATTGCCTGCGGCGTCTGGAGACCCAGCTCGACGAGCTCTTGCTCGAGCTCCGCCAGGCGGCCGACTCGCTGGACATCGACATCATCCTGACCGGCATCCTGCCCACCATCCGAAAGGCGGATCTGGGCATGGAGAGCATGGCGCCCGAGCCGCGCTACCACGCCCTGGCCCGGGCCCTGGACCGCTTGCGCGGCGGCGACTACGAGTTCCACATCAAGGGCATCGACGAGCTCATCTTGCGCCATCACACGATCATGCTCGAGGCCTGCAACACCAGCTTCCAGGCCCATTTGCAGGTCGAGCCGCAGGAATTCGCCCATCTCTACAACCTCAGCCAGGTGGCGGTGGCGCCGGTGCTGGCCGCGGCGGTCAACTCGCCGCTGCTCTTGGGCCGGCGGCTGTGGCACGAGACCCGCATCGCGCTCTTCCAGCAGTCCATCGACACCCGCAGCAGCATGGACCACCTGCGCGAGCGCAGCCCGCGGGTGACCTTCGGTCGCGACTGGGTCAAGGACTCGGTGCTGGAGCTCTACCGCGAGGACGTCGGCCGCTTCCGGGCCCTCTTGGCCGCCGACGTCGAGGAGCGGCCGCTGGAAATGCTCGATCGGGGCGAGATCCCGCGGCTCAAGGCCCTGTCCTTGCACAACGGAACGGTCTACCGCTGGAACCGCGCCTGCTACGGCATCACGGGCGGCAAGCCCCATCTGCGCATCGAGAACCGGGTCCTGCCCTCCGGGCCCAGCCCGGCTGACGAGATGGCCAACACCGCCTTCTGGTTGGGCCTGGTGGCCGCCCTGGCCGACAAGTACGAGGACATCACCCGGGTGATGCAGTTCAGCGACGCCAAGATGAACTTCCAGGCCGCGGCCCAGCACGGACTGCGGGCCCAGTTCCACTGGATCGAGGGCGAGACCCTGCCGGCCCAGGCCCTGGTCTGCGACCGCCTGATCCCGATGGCGGCCGATGCCCTGCGCGCGCGGGGCATCGACGCCGAGGACATCGACCGCTACTTGGGCCTGCTCGACCAGCGCGTGCGCTCGGGCATGACCGGCTCCGAATGGGTGCTGCGCTCGCTGGGCGAGATGGGCGAGACCAGTTCCCTCGCCGAGCGGCTCAACGCCATCACCGCCGCCACGGTCGCGCGCCAGAAGCAGGGCCTGCCGGTGGCCGAGTGGCCCCTGGCGAGCTTGGAGGAGAGCGGCGGCTGGACGCATACCTTTCTGACCGTCGAGCAGTTCATGACCACCGACCTGTTCACCGTGCACGAGGACGAGCCGGTCGAATTGGTGGCCAACCTGATGGATTGGGAGAGCATCCGGCACGTGCCGGTCGAGGACAACGAGCACCGGCTGGTGGGCCTGGTCTCCTACCGCATGCTGATCCGGCTCTTGGCCAATCGCGAGTTGGGGCCCGACGAGCGGCAGATGTCGGTCTCGGAGATCATGCGGCCGGCCGACAAGCTGATCACCATTCCCAGCGAGACCAGCACGGTGGCGGCCCTGCGCCTGATGCGCCAGCACCAGGTGGGCTGCCTGCCGGTCATCCAGAATGGCAAGCTGGTCGGCATCGTCACCCAGCGCGACTTCATGGACGTGGCGCGCGAGCTCCTGGCCGAGAAGCTGGAGGAGGATGTCGAGCGTGCCCAAGCTTGACCCGGAGCGCGCCGAGGCCATCCGCCAGGCGATGACCAAATTGGAACGCAGAATCGGGGAGCGCGGCGGGCCGGAAGCCCCGGGGAGCCCGACCTTGATCGCCATCGGGGGGCTGCACGGCAACGAGCCGGCCGGCGTGCTGGCCATCCAGCGCGTGCTGGACATCCTCGATCGCGAAGGCCCGCACCTAGCCGGCCGCTTCGTCGGTTTGGCCGGCAACCTGCCCGCCCTGGCCGCCGGCCTGCGCTTCATCGATCGGGACTTGAACCGCAGCTGGCAATCCGCTCGCGTGGCCGAGCTGCGAGCCCATATCGCGGCCGCTGCGACGGCCGAGGCGGGCCCGGAGACGGCCGACTCGGTCGAGACGCGGCAGCAGATCGAGCTCCTGACCGAGATCGACGCGGCCATCGATGCCGCCGACGGCCTCTGCGTCGTCATCGATCTGCACACCACCTCCTCGCAGAGCGCCCCCTTCATCCTCTTCGCCGACACCTTGGCCAACCGCGCCTTCGCACTGCACTTCCCGCTGCCCTTGGTGCTGGGCCTGGAGGAGCAGGTCGAAGGCGCGCTGCTGGACGAGGTCGAGGGCCACGACCAGGCG
Organism: uncultured Anaerolineales bacterium; assembly: GCA_964549495.1. Lineage (GTDB taxonomy): Bacteria > Chloroflexota > Anaerolineae > Epilineales > Epilineaceae > JACKBJ01. The sequence goes on from CAZJWJ010000020.1 coordinate 21,561, forward strand.
GTCACCCTGGGGGTGGAGGGCGGCCAGCACGACGACCCGGCGGCGGTCGACAACCTGGAGAGCGTGATCTGGTTGGCCCTGGTCACCGCGGGCTGCCTGGCGGCCGAAGCGGTCCCGGGCGGAGTCGAGCCCCACCACCGCCGCCTGGCTTTGGCGCGCGGTCGGGCGCCGCGGGTGCTCGAGGTGCGCCATCGACATGGCATCCAGGCCGGTGACGACTTCCGGATGGAGCCCGGCTTCGAGAACTTCGACGCGGTGGACAAGGGCGACCTGTTGGCCCACGATCGCTTCGGCCCCATCCGCGCCGTCGAGCGCGGCCGGATCCTCATGCCGCTCTACCAGGGCCAGGGCGAGGACGGCTTCTTCCTCACCCGCAAGGTGCGCCCGATGTGGCTGCGCGTCTCCGAGCTTCTGCGGCGGCGCCAGTTCGGGCGCCTGCTGCCCATCCTGCCCGGCGTGCGGCCGCACCAGCGCCTGCCGCAGACCCTGGTCATCGACACGCGGGTAGCCCGCTTCTTTCCCCTGCAGATCCTGCACCTGCTCGGCTACCGCAAGCAGCGCCTGATCGAGCGCAAGCTGGTGGTCAGCCGGCGCGTCAACGACCATCGCCGTGCCCGCTCCGCGGGCTGAAGCCGGCCGCGCCTCGCGGCAGCCGCATCTCGACCTCGCCAGCCCACTCGAGCCCAACCGACCAGGAGCCGCGCATGAGCACCCCTGATCCGACCAAGGCGCATTCCACCCGCCGCTTCGACCGCTTCGCCGAAGGCTACGTGCAAAGCGAGGGCCACGCCAAGGGCTCCGACCTGGACCGCATCGAGGCCCTGGCCGAGGTGGGCCCCGAGCATTGGCTGCTGGATCTGGCCACCGGCGGCGGGCATACGGGGCTGCGCTTTGCCGGCCGGGCCGGCCGCGTGGTGGCCAGCGACCTGGCCGGCCGCATGCTCGAGCAGGCGCGGGCCCAGGCGGTGCGACTGGGCGCCGCCGGCATCGACCACTGCCGCAACGACGCCGAAGCATTGCCCTTCGCCGACGCCAGCTTCGATCGCGTCACCTGCCGCATCGCCCCCCACCACTTCCCCGGCGTCCCGCGCTTCGTCGACGAGGCGGCCAGGGTCTTGCGGCCCGGCGGCCGCTTCGTGGTCCAAGACCACGTGCTCAGCGAGGACCCGGCGGTGGCCGACGATGCCGAAGCCTTCGAGCGTCTGCGCGATCCCAGCCACCACCGGGCCTACCCCGAATCGGGCTGGCGATCGATGTTCGAGGCCTCGGGCCTGCGCGTCGAGTCGGTCGAGACCCTCACCAAGCGCCACGTCCTGCGGCCCTGGGCCGAGCGGCAGGGCTGCGACGAGGCGACCCTCGCCGAGCTGCGCCGCCGGCTCGAGCAGGCATCGCCGGCGGCCGCCGAGTGGATGGACGTCGAGGATGCCGAGGGCGGCGACCTGTCCTTCGTCAACCACCACCTGATCATCCTGGGCGTCAAGCCGCGATAGCCCGGCGCTACCGGCGCCATCCGAGGTCGATGGCTCATGGCCGGCGAGTCTGACCTCGCACCGCCGATCCTGCGACTACCAGAAGCCCAACAAGCGCAGCTTCCAGAGCCAGATGACCATCATCGACAGGCCGCTGGCCGCCTCGACGGCGGTGGCCAGGGCCCAGCCGGTCAAATAGCCGCAGCCGGCCCTCAGCGAGCGGCGACGGTCGCCGTCGCGCTGGTGCTCCAGCAGCACGACCAGCACGAAGGGCAGTCCCAGGGCCGCCAGGAGCGAGAGGCCGCCGGAGAAGGGTGCGAGGAGCAGGGCCAGGCTGCCGCCGGCCAGGGCCAGGAGGACCGTCCTGCGCTGGGCCCCCGCCCGCCGGGCCATCAGGCCGGACATCCACCACTCGGCCAGGCTGCCGACGACCGTCAAGACGGCCGCCAGCGCCAGCAATCCCGCCTGCGCCCCGCTGTAGCCCCCATCCAGCCAAAGCCGCAGGTCGTAGAGCCCCAGGGCCAGGAACATCAGGGGCGGGCCGGGCAAGATGGGCAGGGCGCAGCCGATCAGGCCGATCAGGAGGACCAGCGTGACCAGGAGTTCGACGCCGCCGAGGCCGATGGTGGGCATGGACAGATGCTAATGCAGGCGCGCCGGCTTGGCCAGGATGGCTGGCAAGGCGGGCGAGGCGGGTTCGGGCACTCGAATTCGGGCCTTCGGCGGGCTCGGGTTAGAATCTGGGCCGCGTCCCGATCGAAGTATTCACCAGACCAAGGATCGGCCGGCCCGCGCGCCGGCCGCGAGGAGCAGCAGCATGTCGAAGGGCTCGAGCGCCGAGGACAAACTCTACCGCATCCGCCACAGCGCCGCGCACGTGATGGCGCAGGCCGTCCTGGAGATCTACCCCGAGGCCAAGGTGGCCATCGGGCCGCCCATCGACACCGGCTTCTACTACGACTTCGACCTGGGCACCGGCGAGGACGGTAAGCCGCGCACCTTCACGCCCGAGGACCTGGAGCAGATCGAGGCGCGCATGCGGCAGATCATCGCCGGCCAGCACCCCTTCGAGTACCGTGAGGTGACGGCCGACGAGGCGCGAGAGCTCTTCGCCGATCAGCCCTACAAGCTGGAGCTGATCGAGGGTCTGGCCGCCGGCGGCATCGACGAGTACGGCAACGAGACCAACCAGCCTCCGGTGATCAGCACCTACACCCAGGACCGCTTCGAGGACCTCTGCCGCGGGCCGCACGTGGATCACACCGGGCAGATCCCGGCCGATGCCTTCCAGCTGATGAGCGTGGCCGGCGCCTACTGGCGTGGCGACGAGAACAACCCGCAGCTGCAGCGCATCTACGGCACGGCCTGGACCAACCGCAAGAAGCTCGAGGCCCACCTGGAGATGCTCGAGGAGGCCAAGAAGCGCGATCATCGCAAGCTGGGTAGGGAGCTCGAGATCTTCAGCTTCGACGAGGAGGTCGGCCCGGGCCTGCCGCTGTGGCTGCCCAACGGCGCGATCATGATCGAGGAGCTCGAGACCCTGGCCAAGGAGGTCGAGCGGCAGGCCGGCTACCAACGGGTCAAGTCGCCCCACCTGTCCAAGGAAGAGCTCTTCTTGCGCAGCGGCCACCTGCCCTACTACGCCGAGAGCATGTACCCGCCGATGGAGCTGGAGGGCGTCCGCTACTACGTCAAGCCGATGAACTGCCCGATGCACCACAAGATCTTCGGCGCCCTGCCGCGCAGCTACCGCGACCTGCCGCTGCGTCTGGCCGAGTACGGCACCTGCTATCGCTACGAGAAGTCGGGCGAGCTCTTCGGCCTGATGCGGGTGCGCTCGATGCAGATGAACGACGCCCACATCTACTGCAGCGAGGACCAGTTCGAGGCCGAGTTCATGGCGGTGGTGGCCATGTACCAGCGCTACTTCGAGCTCTTCGAGATCGATCGCTTCGAGATGCGCCTGTCGACCCACCATCCCAAGGGCCTGGGCAAGAAGTACGTCGACAACGCCGAACTGTGGCTGAAGACCGAGGAGATGGTCCGCGCGGCGATGACCCGCGGCGGCGTGCCCTTCGTCGAGGTGGCCGACGAGGCGGCCTTCTACGGCCCCAAGATCGACGTGCAGGTCTGGAGCGCCATCGGCCGCGAGTTCACCCTGGCCACCAACCAGGTCGACTTCGCCCAGCCCGGCCGCTTCGACTTGGGCTACATCGACGAGGACAACGAGCGCAAGACGCCGCTGTGCATCCACCGCGCGCCGCTCTCGACCCACGAGCGCTTCATCGGCTTCCTGATCGAGCATTACGCCGGCCGCTTCCCGGCCTGGCTGGCCCCGGAGCAGGTCCGCGTGATCCCCATCGCCGACCGCCACTTCGAGGCCGCCCAAGCCCTGGCCGATCGCCTGACCGAACGCGGCCTGCGCGCCACGGCCGACCTCTCCGGCGAGCGCATGAACGCCAAGATCCGCGCCGCCCAGCTGATGCAGGTGCCCTACATGCCGGTCTTGGGCGACCGCGAGATCGAAGAGGACACGGTGGCCCTGCGCCTGCGCACCGGCAAGCGCCAGAACGGTCTGGCGACCTCCGACTTCATTGCGCGCGTCGAGTCGCAGGTGCGCAGTCGGAGTCCCGAGCTCTAGGGCGCCGATAGCGCGTCTAGACCTGCAACGTTACCCGGACTCTGCTCCCGCCGTTCAGGCCGGCACCGACGTCGAAGCTGGCGCCCATGCGCTCGGCCCGCTCGCGCATGCTCGACAGCCCGATGCCTCCGCCGTGCACCTTGGAAGGATCGAAGCCCACGCCGTCGTCGAGCACTTCGAGGGTCAGCGCATCGTTCTGGACCAGGTGGATCTCGACCCGCGAGGCGCGGGCGTGCTTGAGGGCGTTGTTGAGCGCTTCCTGGGCGATGCGGTAGAGGGCCTCCTCGACCTCGGCCGGCTGGCGCTCGTATCCCTCGACCCGCAGCGCGGTTTCGAGCCCGGCCCGGCGCTCGACGGTCTCCAACCGGGTCTGGAGGGCGCCATCGAGCCCCGACTGCTGCAGGATGGGCGGGCGCAGCTCGAAGATGAGCAGGCGCATCTCGGCGATGGCATCCGCGGCGGACTGGCGCAGCCGGTCGAGGTTCTCGGCGGCCTCGGCGGTGCGGTCGTCTTTCATCATGCGGCTGGCGGCCTCGGCGTGTAGCGAGACGCCGTAGAGCGACTGGCTGACCGCATCGTGCAGGTCGCGGGCCAGGCGCTGGCGTTCCTCGAGCGCGGCCAGCTGGCCGGCCTGCTCGTAGAGCCGCGCGCTCTCGACCGCGACGCCGATCTGGTTGCCGATGGTCACCAAGAGGTCGACCGTCTCCGGCGGAAAGCGCTCGGGCTCGCGGCAGGCCACCGCCAGGGCGCCCACCGCACGACCCTGCGCGATGAGCGGGACGGCGGCCAGCGACTGCATCGCCCCGCCCAACAGCGGCTCGGTCGCCAGCGTCGTCCGGCTCGCGTCGTTGATCACTACCGCTTGCATCGACTCGACCGCGCGCCGCGCCATCGGCGAGCGCGATGCAGCCGGAGGCAGCGGCTGGTCGGCGCCGTCATGATCGCGCCGGGCGGCGATCTCGAGCTCGCCGCTGACCCCGTCGCGCAGGAAGATGACGCCGCTCTCGACCTCCAGGGCCTCGAGCAGGCCGTCGATCCCATCCTCGAGGACGCGCTCGAGGTCCGGCGAACGGCTGACCAGATCGGCCACGGTGTTGATGGTCGAGAGCGCAGCGCTTCGCTCGGCCACCTGCCGCTCCAGGGCGGCGTAGGATAGACGCAGACGCTCGCTCATCTGCTCGAAGGTGTCGGCCAGAACCCGCAGCTCGCCGTCCATGCCGGCCCGGTCCAGTTCGATGTCCAGCTCGCCGGCCCCGATGCGCTCGGCCGCCCGGGTCAGCCGCTGCACCGGTCGCGTCACCCGCGCGATGACCAAGGAGCCGATGACCAACACGAAGAGCAATCCCACCCCGATCTGGGCCAAGGTCACCAGCCGGATCAGGGACAAGGGCTCCTGCACCACCGATCGGTCCGAGGCCACGACGGCCACCGCCGACCGCCCGGGCAGCTCGGCGTAGCCGATCAGGCGCCCGCTCTCCGGCTCGCGCACGACGCCTTCCGATTGCTCGAAGATGCCGCGCAAGCTGGAGGCCATGAACTCCTCCCGCGCCGACTGCCCGACGCGGCTGCGGTCCGGATGCGCCAGGTAGCGCCAGTCCCGATCGATGACGGCCGGCGCCGTGCCCATCCCGCGCGCGCCCTCGAGCAGCGGCATCGTGAGGCTGGCCTCGAAGCCCGGCGGGATGCTGGCCGCCAGGATGCGCGCCTGGGCCTGTACGTCCTTGGCGGCGATGTCGACCAGGGCGCTGGAGACGGTGCGCTCGATGAAGCCGGCCAGGACCGCCAGCGGCACTAGCGTGACCAGCATCAGCGCCAGCATCAGCCGGCGGGCCATGGGGCTGCTCAGGATTCCCATATGCGCATTCTAGTGCAGCACCGCTCCGGATCCTATGGGCTACGATTATCAGAGCGGAGCGAACCGAGTCGACGCGATGAGAGCAAGGAGGATGCGCAGGATGAGCCCGAGCCCCGAGCGGAACCGGCGATCCCCACACCAGGACCCCCGGCGGCTGGCCGGCGGGCAGTACCGCGATAGCAGGAACCTCGACGCCCGCGCTCGATTGCATCGAGACTACGGCACCGAGTCGGAGGACTGGCACCACTGGGTCTTCCGGTACCTGCACGAATTGCCGGACGAGGCACGGATCCTAGAGGTGGGCTGCGGGCCGGCCTGGCTGTGGCGGTCGAACGCCGAGCGGGTGCCGGCCGGCTGGCGCCTTCTGCTGACCGACTTGTCGAGCGGCATGGTCCGCGAAGCCCGCCGCCACATGGGCGCCGACTCGCGCTATCGCTTCGCGGTGGCGGCGGCCGGCGAGCAGCCGCTGCCCGACGACAGCGTCGACGCCATCGTGGCCAACCACATGCTCTACCACGTGCCGGACCTCGATCGGGCGCTCTCGGAACTCCGGCGCGTGCTGCGACCCGATGGCCGGCTACTGGCCGCGACGAACGGCGAGGCGCACATGCGCGAGCTGCAGGATTTGGTCCGCGAGATCGAGCCCGGTTCGCGCGGAGCTTTCGGCGACGCGGATGCCGGCTTCCGCCTGGAGACCGGCGGCCGGGCGATCGCCCGGCACTTCGACCAATTCGTCCTCGAGCGCCACGAAGCCGGGCTTCAGGTTCCCGAGGCCGGCCCGCTGGTGGACTACGTGGCGTCGGTCGAGGGCTGGTTGGATGGCGACCAGCTGGCCGCCTTTCGAAAGTTGGTCACCTCGCGCATCGCCGAGCAGGGTCCGATCCAGATCCAGAAGGACAGCGGGCTGTTCATCGCCGGTTGAAAGGACCGATGACCGCAAGATTCGATTGAGGCGATTGCTTGCTTCGTCCCCATTGCCTACAATGATTGCATTGCCATCATCTGTACCCAGGAGTGACCGATGGCCGTGCTCAATATCCGCAATCTTCCCGACGATGTGCATGCAAGGCTGCGCGTTCGTGCTGCCGAGCACGGTAGGAGCATGGAGGCCGAAGCCCGTGCTATCTTGGCGGCAGCCTGCTCGAGTGACTCCCCAGAACCCGCCGCCGTATCCGTGGAGGAGATCCAAAAGTGGGTGGATGAACTCTATGGACACGACAAGCCCGAAGGAGTCGTCGAGTCGCTCATCGAGGAACGCCGCGAGGAGGCGCGTCGAGAATGGTCGTCCTAGACGCCTCGGCTCTATTGGCGCTTCTGTTCAAGGAGCAGGGTCACGATGTCGTAGCGCAGCATCTGGAATCGGCCTGCATCTCGACGATCAACATGGCGGAAGTCATCGGGAGGTTCACGCGCGACGGCCACTCGGCACTGACGACATGGCATCGGATCTCAGGGCTCCCCATCGAGGTGCTTCCCTTCACGATGGAAGAAGCGATCTTGACCGCGAGCCTCCTCCCGAAGACTCGCGAAGCCGGACTGTCCATCGCCGATCGGGCATGCCTTGCGGTCTCGATCTCGCGCGGACTGCCCGTTCTCACCGCCGACGCCACTTGGACGCAGGCCTCCGTTGGTGCAAGGGTCCAGCTCATCCGCTAGTCTTGCCTGCCCTGTTCTGATCCGAGCCTCGGATCGATCGTCCTCATTCTCGAAGCCACTGGAGCCCTTTGCGTGTCAGACAAGCAAGTCATCTACACCATGATGCAGGTGGGCAAGGTCTATCCGCCCAACAACCGCGAGGTCCTGCGCGACATCTCCCTCTCCTTCTTCCACGGCGCCAAGATCGGCGTGCTGGGCCTCAACGGGGCCGGCAAGAGCACGCTGCTGCAGATCATGGCCGGCCTGGACGAGGACCACCTGGGCCAGACCATCCTCAGCGAGGGCTACACGCGGGGCTACCTACCCCAGGAACCCGAGCTGGAGGCCGGCAAGACCGTGCGCGACATCGTCGAGGAGGGTGCGGGCGAGGCAGCCGCGGTGGTGCGCGAGTACGAATCGATCAGCGACCGCTTCGCCGAGCCGCTGGAGGCCGACGAGATGGAGTCGCTCGTCGAGCGCCAGTCCAAGCTGCAAGAGCAGATCGACCGGCTGGACGCCTGGGACCTGGACAGCCGGCTGGAATTGGCCATGGAGGCGCTGCGCTGCCCGCCGGGTGACAGCTCGGTCGACATCCTCTCCGGCGGCGAGCGTCGACGCGTGGCGCTCTGCCGGCTGCTCCTCCAGAAGCCGGACATCCTCCTGCTCGACGAACCGACCAACCACCTCGATGCCGAGAGCGTGGCCTGGCTCGAGCGCCACCTGCGCGACTACGTGGGCACTGTCATCGCCGTCACCCACGACCGCTACTTCCTGGACAACGTGGCCGGCTGGATCCTGGAGCTCGACCGCGGCCACGGCATCCCCTGGAAGGGCAACTACTCCTCCTGGCTGAATCAGAAGCAGGACCGGCTGGCGGCCGAGGAGAAGGCCGAGGGCCTGCGCCAGAAGACCCTCGAGCGCGAGCTGGAGTGGATCGGCATGGCGCCCCGCGCCCGGCAGTCCAAGAGCAAGGCCCGCGTCAAGGCCTACGAGTCGCTGCTCAGCCAGGCCCGCGAGCGCACGATGGAGACCCGCGAGCTATTCATTCCGCCCGGCCCGCGCCTAGGCGACATCGTCGTGCGCTGCGAAGGCCTGCGCAAGGGCTACGGCGATCGCCTGCTCTACGAGGATCTAGACCTGGATGTGCCGCCGGGCGCCATCGTCGGCATCATCGGACCCAACGGCGCCGGCAAGACGACGCTCTTCCGGATGATCGTCGGCCAAGAAGAGCCGGATGGCGGAACCCTGACCGTCGGTGACACCGTCCAGATTGGTTATGTCGACCAGAGTCGCGACAGCCTGGATGGCGAGAAGCGCGTCTGGGAAGAGATCTCAGGCGGACAGGAGGAGATCCAGCTGGGCGGGCGGAGCGTGAACGCGCGCGCCTACGTCTCGCGCTTCAACTTCCTGGGCTCCGACCAACAGAAGCGGGTCTCCGACCTATCCGGCGGCGAGCGCAATCGGGTCCACCTGGCCAAGATGCTCACCGAGAGCGCCAACCTGCTCCTGCTCGACGAGCCGACCAACGACCTGGACGTCAACACCCTGCGCGCGCTGGAGGACGCCCTGGTCGACTACGCCGGCTGCGCCATGATCATCTCCCACGATCGCTGGTTCCTCGACCGCATCGCCACCCACATCCTGGCCTTCGAGGGCGACAGCCAAGTCCGCTGGTTCGACGGCAACTACAGCGACTACGAGGCCGACCGCCGCCAGCGTCTGGGCGCCGAAGCGGACCGACCCCACCGCATCACCTACCGCCGACTGACCCGGGACTGAGCCGAGCGCCGATGATCAGGACCGTCGGCGACACCGATCAGGGCCACCACGCGCCCTCGATCCGGTCGACGCGGAAGGTGCGCTCGGCGCGGCGCAATCGGCAATAGGCCACTAGGTAGGGGCCGCGCATGCCGATGGGCTCGACGACTCTACGGGTGGCACCCCGGCCGCGGGTGCGATAGGCGATGCCCACCGCGCGGTGCTCGCGCACGGCGGTGGCCAAGGGCTCGGTCAAGCGGGGCCGGAACGAGCCCGGGCCCATGCCCTGGGCCTTCATGACTTGCGCCAAGCTGATCGAACCGCGCTTGGCCAGGTCCTCGAGCATGCGGCAGAGGATGGCGTGGGTGGTACGCACGTCGGCGCCGGCACGGTGGGCGCCGTCGATCTCGATCTGCATCGCCCGCGCCACACTGCCCAGCCGGTTGGAGCGGAAGCGGTAGTTGCGCCGCGCCAGCAGCAAGGTGTCGATTACCGGGATCGGCGGCATGGCGTGACCGGCCAGTTCCAGCTCGGCCGTCAGGAAGCCCAGGTCGAAAGGCGCGTTGTGGGCCACCAAGACGGCGCCATGAATGCGCTCGAGCAGCCCCTCGGCCAACTCGGAGAAGCGCGGCTGGCCTCGCAGGTCCTCGGAGGTCAGGCCGTTGACCGCGCTGGCCGCCGGGTCGATGGGCCGGCCGGGATCGACCAGGCTGCTGTGCAAAGCCGGCTCTTGGCCGGGCTCGACTCGCAGCACCGCGATCTCGACCACGCGGTCGCCGCGTTCCGGGCTGAGGCCGGTCGTCTCGACATCGACCACCGCCCAGGGCAGCTCCGTCAGGGGCCGCTCCATCAGGGCCGGGTCGCTCACCGAATCACGCTCCATGACATTGGCCGGCTGGACAGGCCGCTGGCCGATGGCCGGACCCGATTCGCCCGTGCCGCATCGACGCCCGCGACCACGCCGAATCGCTTCGGCGCGGACCGAATGCTAACGCAGCCTCGCCTGCCCGGTCAATCCGCCCTCGGGCGCTCGAGATCCAGCTCCAAGCGCCGGTCCGGCAGCGCCGCGCCAGCGGCATCGAAGGCCGGAAAGCGATCCCCGGTCGCCAGCTCGTACAGGCCGACCTCGATGCGCAACGAGGCCGCACCGCTGCCCCCGTCGTCCGGCTCCAGGGCATGCACATCCCGCAAGGCCAGATCGGCCGGCCAATGCTCGATCGGCAGCCGCCCGCCCATCGGCGGGCCGTCCGCGGTGGACAAGAGCGCACCATCCCGGTCCAGGCGGTGAACGAAGACGCTGGCCCCGGCCAGCCCGGGCTCCAGCGGGCGACCCTCGCGCCGCAGCCAGACCAGCTCCAAACGATCGCCATCCAGCAACCGAGCCGAGAGCAGCTCGAGCGCCGACTCGGCACCGAAACGGGCCAAGGGGGCCGCCGAGGGCGTTGCGACATCGTCCGGAGCCACCAGCCCGTGGTCGAGCAGCACCAGGCGCGACAGGGTCATGGATCCGGGGCTCGAATCCGCGATCGCCTCCCCTTCGATCTCGACCGGCAGGCGCGCCTCGGGCTCGCCCTCCGGATAGAGGCCCAACTCGATCCGGGCCATGCCCCCGGCGGCGTCCGGCGCGAGTTCCATCTGCGGGGACAAGTGGTAGACCTCCCCCGGCTGCCAGGCCATGAAGGGATGCCGGCCTTCGAAGGGCGGCTGTTCCCATCGGCCGACCACCGCCCCCGAGGCATCGACCAGATGGAGGAAGACCACCAGGCCGTCCGCGTCCGACTCCAGTCGCCGCTGCAAGCCCGGCAGGGACTGCAGGTAGAGGTGGCCCGAAAGCGCGATCGGTCGATCCGCCGCGGCCTCGCGGAGGTCGACCATCAAGGTCGTCGAACCCCCAGGGACGAGCCGCGCCGCCATCGCGTGACCGACCAGGCGAACCTCGTCCCCGAAGTCGGCGAAGGGTCGACCGCTCGCAGGCAGATCCCCGCCCGCTGCCTCGACCGGCTCCGGCATGCGGTAGGCCGGTCGCAAGCTCCCGATTAGGGCCTGGCTTGCCAGCGCGGCCATCAAGAGGGATCCCAGGACGGCGGCCCGCCACTCCGCGCGCGCCGGCGTCAGCGCCAGCAGGCCCGTCGCGCCGAGCAGGCCCAGCGCCGGCAGGGCCGTGTAGAGCAGCCGGCCGTGGGCCACGATGGTGTTCATCTCGAAGGCCAGACGAAAGACCGACAAGTAGACGGCGCCGGCGCAGAGCAGGGACAGGATCGTGGCCCGCCGGGCCGGCTCCGCCGCCGCGCGCCAGGACCGGGCAAACCACAGGGCGAGACCGACCAGCATGAGCAGCGCAAGGCCCCGTGCGACCAGGTATTGCCAGGCCTCCAGGCGCACCGCCAGCCAGCCGAACCAGCCCCAGAAACTATCCAGCTGGATGCGCCAGTAGCTGCCCAACTCCTGGCTCAAGGGGATCTGCCGCTCGAGGTCGGTCGCCCGGGCCGAGAAGCGCTGCCAGCCCAGGGGGTCGCTCCAGCCGTAGAGCCGCATGTTGCGCAGGAACCACCAACCCGAGAGCAGCGCCGCCGGCAACGCGATCCAGGCGCCCAGACGGACGGCGTCTCCCCGCACCGCGCTTCGACCCGCGCTGCGTCGCCGCCAGAGTTGCCACAGCCAGGCCAGCCCGACCAGGCCGAGCAAGGGCAAGGTGGTCAGCTTGGCCAGCAGGCAGAGGCCCAGGGCCAGACCGGCCTGCATGGCCTCGCGCCGGCCCGCGCCCGGCGCCGAGAGCCGCAGGGCAGCCAGCAAGGCCAGCGCGGCGCAAGCATTGGCCGCCGCATCGTTGGTGAAGACCGCGCTGGAGAAGACGAAGCCGGGCAGGAAGGCCACCAGGCTGGAGGCCAGCAGGGCCAGGGCCGGCCGACCGGGCCAGGCCAGCCGCGCCAGGGCCCAGCTGGCCCAGACCGTGATCATCCCGAAGGCCAGCGAGAGCAGGCGCAGGACGCGGGCGTCGCGCTGCTCCGGCGCGTCCTGGTAGGGAAAGGCCTCGCGCGAGAAGTGCAGCATCGCATTGTGCGGCTCGCCCGAATCCCAAGCGAAAGAGAAGAAGGGGTTGGGCCGAAAGCCCAGGTCCTCGACCCGCCCGCCCATCCCGATCAGCGCGCCGAGACCATAGTAGAGCGGCGGATGCTTGGCCTGGATCATGCCCTCGTCTTGCCGGGCCGGCGCCAGCGGCAGCCGCCCCTCGGTCAAGAGGTACTGGGTGAAGGCAAAGTGCTCCGTCTCGTCCGGCCCCTCGCCCATCGGGGTGGCCAGGTTGTAGGCCAGGGCCAGACAGGCATAGGCCGCCAGGACGAGCAGCAAGGCAAGCTTGGAGCGCCGGCCGTCCGAAGTCGGAGTCGGAGTCGCCGTCGGAGTCGGAATCGGAACCGAGCTGGACCCCGGCCTTGCGCTCTCGCTCGACACCCCACTCATCGACCGCGCTCTCCGTGCTGGATGGCCTTGCGCAGCACGTTGCGCTCCGCCGCGAAACTCAGCGCGCGCTCGGCCTCTTTCAGCGGCATCCAACGCGGTTCGAACTGCGCCACGTCGGCTTCCGGGCGACCGGCCAGATCCAAGCGGGCCATCGACGCCGAAGTTCCCGGCTCCGTCACCGGCCGCATGAGGAACCAATGCTCCCCGCACCGCATCCATCGCCCCCGATGGCGAAAGAGCACCCGCTGGAAGCCCAGGCCAGCCACCACCGCGAGCGCCTGCAACCCGCTCTCCTCGCTCACCTCGCGACAGGCCGCCGCATCGATCTCCTCGCCCGGCTCGACATGCCCCTTGGGCAGACGCAGCTCGTCGCGCGAGGGCCGACCGAGCACGAGGACCTGGCCCGCGTAGACCACCACGCCCCCGGCGGCGAGGTAGTCGAGTCGAAGCGCTCCCGCCGAGTCGAGGGGCGCGCGGTCAGCGGCCAAGACCGTCGGTCCCCTCGGCGGATTCCGGCTCGCCGACCTCGACCCTGTCGATCTCCCGCGATCCGGTTCCCGGCCAGACCGCCTCGAGCAAGACCGGCAGCACCAGCCCCGCCCGACCGCGCAGGGCGAAGTCGATGCTGGCCGTCAGCGGCGTCGCCTCCGGATTGATCTCGACCAGTGAAGCGCCGCGGGCCGCGGCCTCGTAGGCCAGCGAGGCAGCCGGCTCGACCAGGGCCGAGGTGCCGATGGACAGGAAAAGATCGGCCTGCCGCAGCGCCGCGACCACCTGCCGCAAATGCCCGATGTCCAGCGTCTCTCCGAACCAGACGACGTCCGGACGCAGCAGGCTGCCACAGCGCCGGCAGCACGGCGGTCGACGATGGGACTGGCCGAGCGGATCGAGTTCGCCGCCACCTCCCGAGGCATCCGCGGCCGACCCCCATTGCTCGGTCGAGGCCGGATGATCGTGGTCGAAGCAGCGCAGGCGGTGGATATTGCCGTGCAACTCGACGATCCGCCGGCTGCCGGCCTGCCGGTGCAAGTCGTCGATGTTCTGGGTGGCCAGGAGGAAGCCCGGCAGCCGCCGCTCCAACTCGGCCAACGCGAAGTGACCCGCGTTCGGGCGGGCCTCCGAGATCTTGGCCCGCCGCTGGGCGTACCAATCCCAGACCTGCTCCGGCGCGCGCCGGAAGGCCTCGCGCGAGGCCACCTCCTCCGGACCGAAGCGTGCCCAGAGCCCGTCCATGGCGTCGCGAAAGGTCGGGATGCCGCTCTCGGCCGAGATGCCGGCCCCGGTCAGCACCACCACCTGGCTGGCCCGGCGCAAGCGCCGGACCAACTCGGGCGGGATGGCCGGCGGATCCAGGGTCACGGCGCCAGCCAGCTGGGCCGGCAGGCCGCCAGGCCCTCGGCCAGCCGGGCGTAGATCGCCAAGAGCGAGCCGCCGTCGTCGGCGAACCAAGCTCGGGCCGGGTCGCCGGCCAACTCCGCCAGCAGCGCGCGGGCGGCATCCTGCCCCACCGCCACGCTGTGCAGCTCGGCGCCGGCGGCGCGCAGGGCGGCCGCCTCGGCGCGGGCATCGTCCTCGGTGCCCGGCGTCGGCGCGCCGTCGGAGAGCAGGATGACCACCGCCCGGCTGCCGCGCAAGCGGGCGTCACCTGTCAACTCGCCCCGCGCCCGCGCCAGCGCCCGGTCGATGCGCGTCCCGCGACCGATCTCCAGTCCGCGCAGCGTGTCCTCGAGCCGCGCCCGATCGTGACCGGATGCCAGGATGCGCGCGTTCTCATCGAAGGCCAGGATGCTCAGCCGGTCGCGCTGCAGGTCCAGCTGCTCGGTAAAGCGCAGCGCCGCGGCGCGAGCGGCCTCGATCTTGGCCTCGCCGCCGGGCGCGATGGGCGCGCCCATGCTGCTGGAGACGTCCAGCGCCAGAACCAGGTGCAGCCGGTGGTCCTGGCAATGTTCGCGCAGCAGCATCGGTAGGTAGACCGCCTCGGGCGTCGGGCTGGGCGTGAAGGTGACCGTCGGGGTCGGGCTGGGGCCCGGCGTCGGGCTGTGGACCGGGGTCGGGGTGGGCAGGAGCACGCGCACCCGCGGCACCGGGAAGAGGCTCTGGTCGGCATGCCCGAAGCCGTCGACGAAGTCGGCCCAGGCGCGCTCGTTGGTCGGCCACAGGCCGGCCTCCTCCGGCCGCAGCCGGTAGCCCATCTCGATGCCCGGCTCGTAGACCTCCTCGAAGTGCCAGCGGAGGGTCTTGCCGTCGGGCGCGACCTCGGGCTCGAAGGGCCGGCCGGTGCCCGGCAGGTAGGTCATGTTGGCCGGCACCTCGTCGACCACCGTGATGCGCTCGAAGAGCCGCACCGCCTCGATGCGGCGCGCGATCTGCAGGTAGACGTCGCGCAATTCGGCACCCGAGGGGCTGTGGTAGTAGGCGCCGCCCACCTCGGCCATGCGGCGCAGGGTGCGCTCGTCCACGTCCGAGCCCAGGCCGATGGTGAAGAGGGTCACGCCGGCCTGCCGCGCTCGCTCCAGGGCCGGCACCAAGCCCGCCGGATCCGGGTTGTGCTGGCTGCCGCCATCCGTGTCGCGGCCATCGGACATGAAGACGATGACCTTGCCCGCGCCCGCCCGCGAGCCCTCGCCGGTCACCAGATCGATGGAGGCCTCCAGCGGCGGCACCAGGCGCGTGCCGCCCTCGGGCTGCAGGCCGTTGACCGCCGCGATGGCCCGGCGCCGGTCGTCGGTCAACTCCAGCACCACCTGCGGCTCGCCGGCGAAGCGCACCAGGCCCACCCGCGTCAAGAGCGGATCGGTCTGGGCCAAAAAGGCGATGGCCGCGTTGCGGGCCGCCGACATCTTGGTCTCCTGGTTCATCGAGCCCGAGGTGTCGATGGCCAAGACCACGTCGGCCGTCTGCAGCTCCAAGGGGCAGGTGCCCTCGACCACCAAGGAGACGTCGACCGTCTCGCCCAAGAGAATCTCCTGCGGCGCGGCGCCCTTGTCGCGCACTACGGCGCAGCGCTCGGGGCTGGAGGGCGGCGGCAGCAGGACCTCCGGATCGGCCTCGGGCTGGTAGACCCGGATCTCGCCGCCGGCATCCAGCACGTAGAGCCGCCCGTCGTCGCCCAAGTCCAAGTCGATGGGCCGGTCCTGGGGCTGGCCGGCCGGCCAGGCGCCCAGCGGCTCCCCATCCGGCCCGTAGGCGAAGACCCAATCGGCCCCGGTCAGCACCAGTGCCACCCCGTCCTCGCGGGCCGTCAGGCGCAAGGGGCCGGTGGGAATCTCGACCGCGCCGACCCGGCTGCCGTCCAGGCGCCAGATCTCCAAATCGCCCGACTGCTGGTTGGCCAGGAAGACCCGCTGCCCCCCGATGGCCACATCCAAGAGGCCCTTGAAGGCGCCGGCCGAGAGGCTCCAGCGGGCCCGCTCGCTCAATTCGGCATCCAGCAGCCGCAGCTCCTGGCCCAACAGGTCCAGCACCGCCACGTGCTCCCGGTCGGCCGCGATGGCCTCGATGCGGTGCTCGTTGTCCCGCTCGGCCTGCCACGTCGCCTCGATCCCGCCCGCCGCGTCCAGCGACCGCACCGATCGCCCGCCGACCAGTTCGGAGCCGCTCAGGTAGTAGCGCCTTTCGCCGTGCGCGGCCACGTCCACCGGCGGCAGGCTGCCGCCCAGCTCGTACAGCCGGCCCGCCGGCCGGCCGTCCAGCGAGACCCGCTGCAGGTAGGGCGAGGCATCGCCCAGGAGCAGCTCGCCGCCGCCGGCGGCCAGGCGCTCCGGGGAGATCAGCCCGCCGTTGGGATAGACCGACTCCAGGGCCAGGAGCCCGGCATCGCCCAGATCGACGAGGCCCTGCGGCTCGACCAGGGCGTAGAGCCGGCCGGCGATGGTCATCTCCAGGTCCCAGACCTGCGCGAAGGGCCGGGCGCCCTGGCTGGGATCGAGCTGGTCCAGTCGCGCCAGTCCGATGTCGGGCGCGCCGCCGAAGCGCTGCACCTGCAGGCTGGCGCCCGGCCCGGGCGTGACGGCCAAGCCGCCGGCCGCGGCGGTGGCGCCGGCCAGCGCGATGCGCTCGCTGGATCGGATGCCGCCGCCCTGGATGACGATGTCGCGCACCTCGCCGGCGCCGGGGTCGGCGATCAGGAAGCGTCGGTAGTCGCGGCCCGGCGCCACGATGGCGTTGACCTCCGGATGGGCCAGGCCTTCGGGCGCCACGGATCCGTCGAGCGCGAAGCTGACCAGCGGCCCGCCATCGGCGTCGTAGCCGTAGATGCGCTGGCGGTCGGTGGAGAGCACGTAGAAGGCCGCGTCGTCGGGATCGTGGGCCAGGGAGGGCACGATGCCGGCCGGGCTGGGAAGATCGATGGCCGCGACCAAGCTGCCGTCCTCTTCGACGATCAGCACCCGGTCGCGCGCGCTGTCGCTGATGGCCAGACGTTTGGGTGATCCGGGCAGGACCGCCACGTCGCGAGGCTGGCTCAGCCCGCCGATCTCGCCGGCCAAGGGCTGGAGGCCCTGAAAGCCCAGGATGGGATCGTAGATCCGAATGCTGCCGGCCTGGCGATCGGTGGCGTAGATCCGCCCGGTGGCGGCATCGACGCCGATGCCGCCGGGCCGATGCCCCGCGGGCCAGCCCAGACCGCGGCCGGCGGCTGGCTGGGCTTCGAGCTGCCAGCGCTCGACCAGCTCGTAGCCCAGGCGCTGGGACTGGGCGCTGGCGCCATCTGGCCGGCCTTGTTCGGAGCCGGCCAGAATCGACACCGCGGCCAGCGAGACGAGGCAGACGAGGCGGGAGCGGCGCATCGGCGACTCCTGGGGAGAGGGGCGGGCTGGCCTGGGCCATGCGCATTGGGGTCGGACGAAGGCAACCTTAGGATCGGCACCGTCCGGTGGTCAAGTCGAGAGACGCGGTGGCGGTGGCGGTCGTGACCCCGATCCCGGTCGCGGTGTGAGGATATGCAGCGCACACACGGGCATCGTCCGAAGCTCGGCCAGCGATTGGAGCCCCAAAAAGCCACGCGCCCGCCACCGCGGTTCCGCTTTCCCCAAAGCGTGATGGAACCGGGTGCCGGGCGCGCCAGGCACATGCGGGACTCCGCGCGATGCTCCGTGAGGTGCCGCCAAACGGATGGATCGCGGCGCCGAGCCCGATGGGGGTCCACGTCGGACCCTTGTTACGTCTACGAAGGAGTGTCGGTTGCGGGCTCCGCTCCCCAGCTCACCCGCGCCGATCTCATCACCGGTTATACCCCGGGGGAGGGGTCGCCGGCTGTGAAGTAGGACGCAGTGGGACTGTGAATTGTTTCACAGCTAGCCGCATCTGCCTTCGTGGATTCAAGACGGATCCGGCGGGCGGATCGTGACCGTGAGGCTGCGCGTAAGTTCGCGCCGGCCAAATCGCTCCATTCGACGGCCGGCGCGCGCGCAGCCGCACCGGATCCGAGTCGCCACGGGGCTTTGCGCTGCCCGGGCGCTCGGCTAGCATGATCTCTTGGCCCGCCGGGCCGTCTCCGAAGTCCATGTACCGGGAGCACGGAAGCACCATGCACGCCTCGTTCCAGCTCGACCGCCGCAGCCTCCGACTGACCGCCCTGGCCGCGCTCTTGGCCGGCCTGGCCGCCTTCCTGGCGCCGGCCGCACCCTCGTCGGCCCAGATCGGCTTTCAGCAGCCGCAGTTCGTCAAGCCCAGCGCGGTGGCGCAGTACTCCCAGGCGCGGCCCGGCGATCAGCTGGCCATCGCGGTGGTCCTGGACCACGAGGAGGGTTTCCACAGCTGGCCCGATCGGGCGCAACTGGTCGTCCCGCCGGAGCTGGGCGCGGACTTCCCGGCCATCGCGACGGCCATCGACATCACCTCGGTCGGCGAGGGCTTGCAGGTGGGCGCGGTGCAGTGGCCGGCCACGGAGATGGTGCCGGTCGACTACTTCATGACCGGCACGCCGACGATGTTGGTCTCCTTCACGGGCCGGGCCATCGCCTACATCCCGGTGACGGTCTCGGCCGATGCCCTGCCCGGCCAGGCGGCGGTCGACTTCACCCTGACCTACCAGTCCTGCGACGAGACGATGTGCTACCCGCCGGAGAGCCCGGCGATGCGCGTGCCGATCGAGATCGTGGCCGCGGGCGCCGATCTGCCGGCGCCGGCCGACGCGAGCCTCTTTGCCGGCTTCGCGGCCGGCGAGGTGGTCGACCCGGGCTCGGTCTGCACGCCGATCACGACCAACGTCTTCGGCCGCAGCTTCTCGATGAGCCCCTGCGGGGCCGGCGGCTTCTCGCTCCTGCTGCTGATCGCGGCCTTGGGCGGGCTGCTGCTGAACTTCACGCCCTGCGTGCTGCCGGTGCTGCCGCTGAAGGTGATGGCCATGAGCCGCGCGGCGGGCAATCCGGGCCGGCTGGCCTTCCTGGGCCTGATGATGAGCCTGGGCGTGGTCGGCTTCTGGATGCTGATCGGTGGCGCCATCGCTTTCGTGGCCGGCTTCACGGCCATCAGCAGCCTCTTCCAGACCAGCTGGTTCTCGCTGGTGGTCGGCCTGATCGTGGCCGCGATGGCGGTGGGCATGTTCGGCTTCTTCGAGGTCCGCCTGCCCCAGAGCATCTACCGCTTCAACCCCAGCCAGGAATCGCCCCAGGGCTCCTTCCTCTTCGGCGTGCTCACGGCGGTGCTCTCGACGCCCTGCACGGCGCCCTTCATGGGCAGCGCGGCGGCTTGGGCGGCCACGCAGGATAGCTCGATCACGCTGACGACCTTCGCGGCCATCGGAGCCGGCATGGCCCTGCCCTACATGCTGCTCTCGCTGCGGCCCGACTGGGTCGACCGCGTGCCGCGCAGCGGGCCGGCCAGCCTGGTGGTCAAGCAGGTGATGGGCCTTTTCATGCTGGCGGTGGCGGCCTTCTTCCTGGGCATCCCGCTGGCCGGCTGGCTCCAGACCCCGCCCGATCCGCCCAGCCGGCTCTACTGGTGGGTGGTCATCGCGTTGATCGTGGCGGCCTGCCTGTGGATGCTCTACCAGTCGATCCGACTCACCCGATCGCCGGTCAAGCGGATTGTGTTCGGCGGGCTGGCGGCCTTGCTGGCGGCCTTTTCGCTGGGCTTGGCGCCGGGCCTGGCCAGCCATGGCCCGATCGACTGGGTGTACTACACGCCGGAGCGCTTTGCGGAGGTGCAGGCGACCAATCAGGTGGTGGTGCTGGACTTCACGGCGGAGTGGTGTCTGAACTGCAAGGCGCTGGAGACCGGCGTCTTGCATCAGCCGCAGGTGGTCGAGCTGCTCGGGCGCGATGGTGTGGTGCCGATGAAGATCGACTTGACGGGCGACAATCCGGAGGGCCGTGCGATGTTGCAGCAGCTCGACTGGATCGGGATTCCCTTGCTTGCGGTGTTCGGGCCGAGCACGGGCTACGAGGACACGCCGCATAAGTTCGACAGCTACACGGTGGGTACCGTGGAGCGGGCGGTGCTGGAAGCTGGCGGGGCTGGGGCGACAGCGGCGCGGTAGTGAGGTTGGTTGGAGGGCGGTGAGGGTCTTGGGGCGCGAAGCCGAAGTGATGACCGAACCCTATGACGCTGGGACCGGGTGCCAGAAGGCGGCTGTCCGGTCCCGCTGAGGGCCGCCGTCGCACACGACCTGTGGCTTCGCGCCCCAAGACCCTCACCGCCCTCGAGGACCACAGGTGGGAGAGGCGGACCTACGGAAACCGGGAGGTAGCTTCGAGGCACCCCCCACTGTGTCACTTCAGATTTCGGCGTGCGTGCGCGGATGAGCCCATCGGCTCCTGCTACAGTCCCGGTTGGAGATTGGGGCTGTTCAGCGCAGGTAACCAGCCAGGCAACTCCAAGTTGATGTCATGAACCCACGTTCGCTGCAACCATGAAAAGTGCTCATGCACCTTGACTCGTGGTGTCTCGCAGGGCAATGATCGCTCGGGAAGCCACTACCTCCGTCCCCAGAATAGCTCTCTGGAACATGGCACCTCGATAGCAATGCTCTCGTAGATCGCCGACAGGTCCTCTGCCTCCGGCGCGTGGTAGAAGTAATGCGGCTTGCTCGCAATCTGCCGCAAGGCTTCGCGCTCGATGTCGTTCCCTAATCCGACCGTGAAGACAATGATGCCCGTATCCTTCGCTCGGATTGCCTCCTCAACGGCTTCGCTCACAGGTCGTGGGTTCGAACGGCCGTCTGTCAGCAGAATGATCACCAGAGTGAACCCGACCCGTCGTTTGTGGCCAGCCAACTCTTCTGCTCCTTGCTGGACGGCACATGGAAGACAGGTCTTCTCCCCCACTCTCAATTGTGTGATGGCCGAGACCAAGGAGGCCCTATCTGCTGTCAGGGACACGTGGGTGCGGGCCGCAACATCGAAGGACACGACCGCCGCCCGGTCTCCATCATCAAGTCGAAGCAGGTCAAGGTAGCGCAGCGCCGCATCTTGGGCCGCTTCAATCTTGCGCCGTCCGGATCTCGAGGGCTCCTTCATGCTTGACGACGTGTCGATGATCAACACAACGTCCTGACGCTTCTGTTGAGGCGTACAGTTCTCCCGAAGGAGAATGGGAAGGTATACTGGCCTCGGATGGGTGGTGCTAGTTGGTGTGGGCGTGGCCGTACTTGTGGGTGTATCTGTCGCGGTGGATGTTGGCGTTATTGTTGGTGCCGTTGTCCGTGTCGCCGTGGATGTGTTTGTCGCGGTCGGCAAGCGACCCTTCTTTGTAAGTACATCCATCACGAATGCGGATTCTCGACAGGGGAATAGGGCATTTTCCTGCTCTATGGATCGCCCCTCGTCTCTCACGGAAAACACAGCAGCCATGGGCTCTGATGCGGGTTCCGGAACTGCGGATCGCTTGTGATCGAGTGCCGCAACGATCGAAGCCCCTGACTCCGTCCATTCCAGCGCGGCCGGCGCATCTGGAATGTTGCCGTACACCCACGGTCCTCTTCCTCTCTCATGGAAGCCGGACTCGGACAGTTCCCCTACGCGCACTTGTGACTTGAATGTTGCCCACGGCTTATCTTCGGGACGATCTGCACCTGACACGCCACTTCTCACGTTGAGTGCGAGAAGACCGCTATTCTCAATCCCTCCGCTGAAGGCAACGTCCAACACTGAGCTCGCGTCTTCAACGTTTATCGTCCACGATTTTCTTTGAAGAAGATCAATGACATTGAGAGAGGAGGTCGGGCCTCTAGTGGTCACCATGAATCTTCCATCTGGGCTCGATGCCATCATGGGGATAAGTAGATCTGTAGCCCAGCCCTGCCACTGGGCGATGTCAATGGGTGAGTCGACTTCGGTCATTTGGGTCGCATCAAACGTATGTATCGACATGACTGTGGTAGCCATTAGTTCCCGCCAGTGGTAACGCTCTCTTGTTAGGGCATGTACGACATTCCGAGTTGGATCTAGAAGCATGTTTACGGTTGGGTTTGGTAGCTCGAGTGTATCGACAGGTGATCCCAATTTATGGGTTCCCGGTCGATCCTCAGAATCTGGGATCCGAGTAACATCGCTCAGACGATGTTTCTCGATTCTGAAGGGCGGGACTCGCACCATTTCCTGATCCATTCCAGTCGTTGATACCAGCAGCGTATCACCATCCGGAAGGATCTCTATGCCATGATCGAATACCGACCCTATCACCGTAGTCGAAATGTCCCACTGGTCGAGTGCCGCCCCTTCACGACGCAGCACATACAGAGATCCGAATATTTCCCTGCTGTTCTTGCGGTCCTGGCCAACGGATAGCATGCTCGGATCAGAAAATGGAAGGTCCATGAACCCCTTGCCAAACCCAGCGACGACAACTCCAAGATCTGGGGTTGAACGGAGCAAACCAAGATTGGCTCGCCCCGGCTCGTTGCCAACGACGAGCGATCCGCGCTCGTGATCGACGGCGTTTACGCTCTGCACGCATCGCGAGTAGTTGATGTCTGGCCCGTATGTGAAAGTGTAGAATGATATGTCCTCGAGATTCTCGGGCTCTTGTTGTGATGATGCCGTGAGCGCGGTGGCACGACCCAGGTTCGCGAGCACACCCGAAAATGCCATGAACAATGCCGGGATCAAAAGCACGACAATGACTGTCCTCATTCTCTTCATCTTCATCTTCATCTTCAACCACCATCTCCATTCGCCTAGCGGTACGTTCCACACCACTGCTGGCACGAGAATCACCACGGTCGGTCCTGATGTCGACAAGACGCCCAGGGCGAGCCCTTACGGCACCCATGGGTCAGGTGTTGGGAAGTCACCTGTTGGTGTTGGCTGAGCAGGCCTCGGGGTTGCTGGCTGGTCTGTGTTCACGTGATTGGAGGGAGCGACGGTGGTGCTGAGCCACTGATGTGGACCTCCCTTGCCTCTACGAGGAACGCGAAGCATGGACACGCCTTCGAACTGAGCGTGGCGCAATCACGCTGCACTGGCATGGCCCACGCCCGCTCTTCGGCCAACGCGCCCAGGCTGCGGATTTGGCGTCGTTCATCGCCTTACAGCCCTGAGCGTGTAGGGCGAAGCCGTACCTCCGCCACCGGGTCGAGCGTATCCATACGCTACGGCAATCCGGGCCCCACTGCAACTGCGTCCGTCGCCGCCGGGCGAGCCCATACTGTGCTTTCAGTCTTGGTACAGTCTCGGCGCCAAACCAGGATCGCGCACTCGGGCATCGCTTCTGAACCACGCCCCTTCGCGGTTGCCGGCTGAACCTCAACGGTCTAGGCTAGGGTCATGCGACATCCTGAGACGACGCGTTTGGACGACCGCTGGCCTCGGGTGGCTCCGCTCATTGCGTGGATCATTGCGGGCTGCCTGCTTCTGGCACGGGCCATTGTTCCGGTCGGCCTGGCGCAGTCCGAACCTCCGGAGCTCGAGCCCGTTTGGCAAGGCGGCGGCGCGGTGCACGCCGTGCATCTGCGTCAAGATGTCGAGGACGGCTGTCTTGGCTTCGACTTCGGTGTGGGTCCCCGCGTGGTATCGATCGTCCAGTGCATCGACTTCCCTGACCTGGGGTACAGTCCGCAGCTGTTGGGCGTCGTGCAAGGGATCGATCGGAGTGGCGAGCGTCTGCTGGTTGCCACGGGCCCTGGGGGCTTGCAGGTCCTCGATTCGAATTTGGGAAGCCTCGCCCTGCTGGGTTCGCTGGATCTGGAGGGAGATACGCTGGACGTGGCGGCCTTCGGGGATTCGGCGGTGCTGGCGCGCGGGCCGGATGGTCTGGCCATGGTGGACATCTCGGAGCCTGGAGCGCCGCGGGTGCTGGCCGAGATGCCGCTGGCGTCGGGGGTGCAGGCCATGGATCTGGCTCGGGTCGGGGAGCTGGTCCTGGTGGCGGCTGGGGTGACGGGGCTGCATGTGGTCGATGTCTCCGCGGCCGAGGCGCCGGTGGAGATCGGGCACCTCGAACGGGCCGAAGGATTCCCGGTGAACGTCGAGGCGGTGGTGGCGGGTGAGGGTGATGCCGCCTTCGCCTGTGACGGTCCGCGGGTGCTGTGGGTCGACCTGGCGGATCCTTCGCGGCCCGGGCTCCGGGACGTGTTGGAGTTGGATGGCGGGGCGACCTGCCGGGCGCTGTCGGTGGGCGGGGGCAGGTTGGAGGTGTTGAGCGTGGACCCCTTGAATACCCGGCCGCGGCTGCACCGCTATGCGCTGGATGGAGGGGAGCCGGACCTCATCGTCGTGATGGACCCGGGTCTGCCGGCGGTGCCGGCCGGCATCTTCGAGACGCCGCGTCCCCGGATGGCCTTGGCCTCCAGTGACGTCGACGGTCCCCTTGTGGCCGCGGGCGGGCTGGGGTTGCGGCGGGTCGCGCGCGGGGAAGCCCTGCGGGGGGATGAAGCTTGGCCCGCGATCTTGGGGACGGGCGAGTTTGCGTGGCCCGAGGCGGTCGAGGTCGACGGGAGAAGGGCCTACGTGGCCGCTGGAGCCGGAGGGTTGATCGTGCTCGACCTCGGCCGGACCCACGAGCCGCGGTGGGTGGGGACGCTACCCATCGTCGGGCATGCGCGGGATGTCGTGGCGCGCGGGGACGAGGTGCTCGTCGCGGCCGAGTCGGGGGGGCTGCATCGGGTGGATGTGCGCGCCTCGAGCGCGAGCGGCTGGCGGGAGCGGAGCCACTTGGAGCAGCTTGGCGGGGCCGGCCGGCTGGCGCTGGGCCAGCGGCATGTCTACGTGGCCGATGCGCTGGTCGGCCTGCGCATCGTGGCACTCGAGCCGGATGGGGGCATGCAGGAGGTCGGTGGCATCGACCTGGGCTTCGATTATCCCGAGGGGCTGTTCGTGGATCGTGCGCATAATCGGCTGGCGGTAGCGCATGGCAGCGGCGTCAGCCTCTACGATCTTGCCGACGAGGCGGCGCCGAGGCGCCTGTGGACGGTCGAGACGCCGGGCTTCGCGCGGGACGTGGATGGGATCGGCGCGGATCTGCTGGTGGCCGACGATCAGAGCGGGATGACGGTGCTGTGGTCGGCACTGGAGCGCGATACGGCTCCCGAACCGCTTCCCGAAGGCGGGGACATCAGCACGCACGACACGCTGGGCAGCGCCCAGTCCGTGGCGGCTTGGGCTCCGGCGAGGCTGGCGCGGGGGCTGGGTGGCTTCGCGGGAGCGTCGGCTCCGAGCGACATCGGCTACAGCCGCGAGGCTTGGATCGCCGACGGGGAGGCCGGGCTAGCGACCTATTGGCTCGACAACGACTTCGGTGGACCGGAGGCCGGCCTCGAATTCACCCTCCCGCGAGAAGCGGTGGACGTCGAGGCGGAGGATGGCTTCATCTTTGCGGCCGCCCGAGGAAGCGGCCTCTGGCTCTTCCACGATCCGTTCTTCCCGCCCCGGCCCTGGAAGCTGAACCTGCCTTGGTTGCAGCGGGACGGCTGGCCGGGTGGACAGAGTCTGCGAAGTCCATCGCGAGATTGAAGCCGGTACCGGCATGTTGCCGGCATTGGAATCCGAGCCACGAACTCGCTAGCCCGACAGCTCGGCCGCTATCCGCGCCGCGACACGGGCGTTGTTGACCAGCAGTGCGCGATTTGCCGCCAGGCTGCGGCCGCCGCTGATCTCCGCCAGGCGCGAGAGGATGTAGGGCGTGACCGCGGCGCCGGTGATGGACCGGCCGGCCGCCTCGGCGGTCGCCTCGGCCACCAGGGCTTCGACCCCGTCGAGGGGGATGGCGTGCTCGGGCGGGACCGGGACGGTGAGGAGCAGCGCAGCCGGCAGGCCCAGGGCGTCGCGGGCCCGGATGCGGGCGGCGACGGAGGCGGGGTCGTCGAGGCGTTCGGTGACCGGCAGGCCGCTGTCGGGGGCGTAGAAGGCCGGCATGCGGTCGCAGCCGTAGCCCAGGACGGGCACGCCGCGGGATTCGAGGACCTCCAGGGTGGCCGGCAGGTCGAGCAGGCTCTTGGCGCCGCTACAGACCACCGTGATCGGGCGGCGGCCGAGCTCGATCAGGTCGGCCGAGACGTCGAAGGGCGCGCCGCGGTGGACGCCGCCGATGCCGCCGGTGGCCAGGATGGGGATGCCGGCCGTATGGGCCGCGTAGGCCGTGGCCGAGACCGTCGTGCCGCCCGGGCGGCCTGAGGCCAGGAGGCTGGGCAGGTCGCGGGTGGCGCATTTGGCGGCCCGGTCGTCCTCCGCCAAGCGGACCAGGTCGGCCGGCTCCAGGCCCACCCGCAGCCGGCCGTCCAGCACCGCGAC
Organism: uncultured Anaerolineales bacterium; assembly: GCA_964549495.1. Classification (GTDB taxonomy): domain Bacteria; phylum Chloroflexota; class Anaerolineae; order Epilineales; family Epilineaceae; genus JACKBJ01. The sequence continues at coordinate 48,045 of CAZJWJ010000020.1, forward strand.
GGTGGCCGGCTCGGCGCCCTCGTCGCGCAGGGCCTGTTCCATGGCCTGCACGGTCTCCAGATTGACTGGACGAGGTAGGCCGTGGGTCAGGACAGCCGTCTCGAGCGCGACGACGGGCCGGCCGGCTTCCAGCGCGGTGCGGACGGCCGGCGCGACCTCGATCGCGGATTCGGCGGCCGGCTGGCGTCGGCTCATCGGGCCGCGATCTCGGCGCGGGCCGGACTCCAGGCGGCCGGCTCGGGGCCGAGGTCGCGTCGGGCCAGGCGCATCTGCATGCCGTGGCGCGGCCTCAGGGTGATCAACGGCTGGGGCTCGACCGGATGGCCCGGCACCAGGCTGGGGCTCCAGCGGCGGGCGATGGTGGCCAGGATCAGGATGCCCTCCATCCAGGCAAAGGCCTCGCCGATGCAGCGCCGCGGGCCGCCGCCGAAGGGGAAGTAGGCGTACTTGGGCAGTTCGCCCGCGGCCGGTTCGGCCCACCGTTCCGGGCGGAAGCGCTCGGGCTGGGCATGCCAGCGCGGGTCGCGATGAACCACCCACTGGCTCATCAGGATCGTGGCGCCCCGCGGGATGCCGTAGCCGCCCAAGACCAGGTCGGAGGTCGCCCGGCGCCCGATCATCCAAGCCGGTGGGTAGAGCCGCATCGACTCGGTGAGCACCTGGCGGGTGTAGGTCAACTCCGGCAGGTCTTCGGGGCGCGGCGGGCGGCCGTCGAGCACGCGGTCCAGCTCGGCCTGCAGGCGGGCCATCGCCTCCGGGTGTTCGCCCAAGAGGTAGAGCGTCCAGGTCAGGGCGTTGGCCGTGGTCTCGTGGCCGGCCAGGAAGAGCGTCAGCACCTCGTCGCGCAGCTGGTGGTCGCTCATGCCCTGGCCCTCCTCGTCGCGGGCCTGCAGCAGGAGGCCCAGCAGGTCATCGCCCGGCTGGTCGGCCTCGCGGCGGCGGGCGATCATCCCGTAGACCACGCGGTCCAGCGTCGCCTTGGCCGATGCCAGCCCGCCGGTGCCGGGCAGCCAGCCGCGCTCGACCCAGGGCAGCGGCACCAGGAAGACGCCCGGCGCGCCGAAGCTGCCCACCAGCGCCGAGAGCGCGCGGTCCAGAACCTCGTCGGCGCCCGCGGGCTCGTAGCCGAAGAGGCTGCGAGCCACGATGCGGCGGGTCAGGTGCATCATCTCGGCGGCCATGTCCACCTGCTGGCCGGCCTGCCAGCCGGCCGCCCGCTCCTCGGTGCGCGCGACCATGTCGGCCCCGTAGGCCAGGATCTTCTCGCGGTGGAAGGCCGGCATCATCAGCCGGCGCTGCCGTGCGTGCAGCTGGCCCTCGCTGGTCAAGAGGCCGCGGCCCAGCACCAGCGCGGCGTTCTCCAGCCCGCGGCTCTTGGTGAAGCGCCGGTGGTCGCGCTCGAGCACCTGGCGGATGTCGTCCGGGTGGCTGACCAGGAAGAAGGGCTTGCCCGGCAGCGGCAGCTGGACCAAGTCGCCCAGCTCGCGGGCCAGTTCCTCGACGGCGCCTAGCCGGTCGCGCTGGAAGCGCCAGAACATGCCGCCCGGCAGGCGCGAGCGCGCCACGGGCGGGAAAGCGGTCTGCGTCATGCCGGCCTCCTCGATACTCCAGTTCAAGGGTCTTCATGCGATACGCTGCGACGATGCGGCCTCCCACCGGCATTATAGTCCGCGCCGGCCGCCGCCCATCCGACGCCCACCCCACCCTCGGCGGGCGATCCGCCGATTGGCGCCCGCGCGCCCGGCGATGCACCATAGCCGGCATGTCCACCCCGACCGATCGCGCACCCGTCGAGGCCCCGTTGGAGACGGGAACCTGGCTCCTGGAGGGCCCGGCCGGCAGCGGCAAGACCCGCACCCTGGTCCGGCGCGCCGCGCGGCTGCTGGCAGGCGGCATCCCGGGCCACGAGATCCTGGTGCTCCTGCCCGACCGCGGCGCCGCGCGGCGCTTCGTCGAGGCCCTGGAAGCCGAGTCCCCGGGCGCCTTCGCCCTGCCCCGCTGCACGACCTACTACGGCCTGGCCAACAACACGCTGGAGGCGCTCTGGGGGCGGCTGGCAGAACCGGCCGGCTTCGCCCCGGGGGCGGGCCGGCCGCGCTTCATCGACTACGAGATCGCCCAGCAGCGCATGGCCGCCTTCGCCCTGCCCCGCCTGGAGCGCGGCGAGTTCGAGGGCCTGGCCATGCGGCCCCAACACCTGATCTCCCAGCTCCTGGACGGGCTGAACAAGGCCGCCACCGGCGGCTTCGATCTGGCGGCGGTCGAGCCCCGGCTGCGCGGCGCCTGGACCGGAGAGCCGGCCCGCCTACGCCACTACCAGAGCGCCCGCGACTGCATGCTCGAATTCCGCCAACACTGCCTGGAGCGGGGCCTGGTCGACCTCTCGCTGGCGGTGCAGAGCTTCCACCGGCTGGTCGCCCTGGACGAGGCGCTGCGCGGCGAGCATCTGGGGCGCTGGCGCCAGGTGCTGGTCGACGACCTCGAGGAGAGCGTGCCGGTGGCCCAGCGGCTGATCGGCTGGTGGATGGAGTCGGCGGACTCCACCTGGTTGGCGCTGGATCCCGAGGCCGGCCACCGCATCTTCCTGGGCGCGGATCCCGCCGGCGCGCGGCGGCTCGCGCGCGGATGTCGCAGCCGCTCGCGCTTGACACGCCCCGACGATCCGCCGGATGCGGCAGGTGCACTGGCACGCCTAGCGCTGCGGCGGCTGGGCGGCGGACGACCGGAGGGCGGACCCGAGCCGGCAGGGCCCGGTCTGGCTGCGATCGACCCCGGCGTCGCCGAGGAGCTCGATCTCGGCGATCCCCGGGCCGCAGCCGTCGAAGCCGACGTCGACCTCGAGCTGGCCGGCCGGGCGCTGCATTTGGCCATCGAATGCCAGGACCGCTCGGACATGATCGAGGCCGCCGCCGAGCAGGTGGCCGCCGAGGTGGCCGGCGGCCGACCGGCCGAGGACATCGCCCTGATCGCACCCTACGTCGATGGGGTGCTGCAGTTCGGCTTGCGCGAGGCCCTGGCGCGCCGCGGCGTGGCGCTGGAGAGCCACCGGCGGCACATCCCCTTGCGCGAGCGGGCCATCGTGCGCGCCGCGCTGGGCGCGCTGGCCCTGGCGGGGCGCTTGCCGCCGGCCGAGCCCTACGCCATGGCCGAGACCCTGGCGACGCTGCTGCCCGAGCTGGATCCGGTGCGCGCCGCGCTCTTGGCGCGCGAGCTGGGGGCGCGCGAGGCCGGCCGGCTAGCGCCCAGCGATGCCTTGGGCGCGCGCGAGCGGGAGCGCTTGGGCAGCGGGGCCATCGAGGCCTACGAGCGCCTCAGGGGCTGGCTGGCCGAGCGGGAGGCGAGGCCGGATGACCTGCCGGCCTTTCTGCGCGCGCTCTTCGAGTCGCTGACCGAGTGGCGCCTGCCGGAGCGCGAGGAGGCGGCGGCCTTTGCTCAGCTGCTGCGATCGGCCGAGCGGCTGGACGAGGCGGCGCCAGAGCTGGGGCTGGCGGCGGGGGAGGTGGCGCCGACCTTCGCGCGCATGGTGGCCGGCGGCATCGTGGCGGCGCCCGAACCGCGGCCGGTGGACACGGGCGCGGCGGCGCTGCTTGCGCCGGCCCACGCCTACTTGGTCGAGGATCGGCGGCATGCCTTGCAGATCTGGCTCGACGCGGCGGCGCCAGGCTGGTGGTCGCCGCCGCATCAGCCGCTGACCAACCCCTGGATCCTCTCGCCGCGCTGGCCGGAGGGGGCGCGCTGGTCCAGCGCGCTGGACCGGCGCTTGCGCGATGAGGTGCTGGCGCGCTTGGTGGCCGGCCTGGCCCGGCGCGGGGGCGGCGTCGTGGTCCTGGCGGCCGTCTCGGGCCGCGGCGGGTTGCCGCTGGAGGGACCGCTCTGGCGCCTGACGCGCGGGCTGGCCGAGGACGGGGGCCGGCTGGAGTTGCGCGGCGGCGAGGAGGCGGTGGCGTGAGCGCCGCCTGGGTCCCGCGGGCGGCGCAGGCCGAGATCCTGGCCTACACCGGCGGTCGGATGGGCGTCTCGGCCGTGCCGGGCAGCGGCAAGACGGCCACCATCGCGGCCCTGGCGGCGCGCCTGATCGCGGCCGGCATCGCACCCGGCCAGCGGGTGCTGGTGGTCACCTACCAAAACGCGGCGGCCAACGCGCTGGCGGCGCGCATCGGGGCGCGATTGTCCGCCGAGGGCCTGCCACGGCGCGGCTACGAGGTGCGCACGCTGCACGGACTGGCCCACGGCATCGTCAGCGAGCAGGCCGGGCTGGCCGGCCTGGCGCCGGGCTTCGGCGTGGCCGACGAGGCCCTGGCCGGCGAGCTCCTGGATCGGGCGCGGCGGGCCTGGAAGGCGGCCCATGCCGAGGACTGGGAGGCCCTGCGCCAGGAGGCGCGCCTGGCCGGGGCGCGCGACCAGATCTTGGCCCGCAGCCTGAGCCAGCTGGGCGGGGCGGTGATCCGCGAGGCCAAGAACCGGCGATTGACGCCCGAAGCGCTCGACCGGCATGTCGCCCGGGCCATGGAAGCGGCCGGCGAGGCCGAGGATCCGGCGGCCGAGCCCTCGCCCTTCTTGCGCATCGGGGCCTGGATCTACCGCCACTACCAGGGTCAGCTGGACCGGGCCGGCCTGGTCGACTTCGACGACCTGGTCCGCCTGGCGGTGGACCTTCTGGAGCGCCACGAGGACCTGGCCGCCGAGCTGGCCTGGCGCTGGCCCTACGTGCTGGAGGACGAGGCCCAAGACAGCGTGCCCTTGCAGGAGGCGCTCCTGGGCCGGCTGACGGAGGCCGCGGGCGAGGGCCCGGGCAACTGGGTGCGGGTCGGCGATCCCAACCAGGCGGTGACCAGCAGCTTCACGGCCGCCCAGCCGGCGGCCTTGCGGCGCTTCCTGGATCGGCCGGAGGTGCAGGCGGTGACGATGGACGAGTCGGGGCGCAATGCGCGGCGCATCCAGGCCCTGGCCAACCACTTGGTCGACTGGACGGTCCAGGCGCACCCGCTGGCCGAGCTGCGCGAGGCGGCCTTCCGACGGCAGCACATCCGGCCCACCGGCGCCGAGGATCCGCAGCCCAACCCGGAGGATGGCCGGGTGAGCTTCCGGGCATATCGCGACCGGGACGCGGAACTGGACGAGGTGGTGGCCCGCGCCATCCAGGTGGCCGGCCGCGCGCCGGACCTCAGCCTGGGCATCCTGGTGCCGACCAATGCTGTCGGAGCCCAGGTGGCGCGGCGGCTGCGTGCGGCCGGCCAGCCCTACGACGAGCGGCTGCGGGCCGCGGCCGCCTCGCGCCAGGTGGCCGGCCTGCTCGCCGCCGCCCTGTCGGTGCTGGCCGAGCCGCTGCGCGGATCGCATCTGGTCGATCTCTACGAGGCCCTGCGCCCGCTGGCCTCGGCCGGCGATCTGCTGAGCCAGGCCGATCCGGACCGGCTGCGCCCGCTCCTTCGCAGCGCGCGGCCGGAGCAGTTGCTCTTTCCGCTTCCGGGCACGGAGCCGGCCGAGGCCTTGCCACCGGTGGAGGGCGTTGACGAGGAGATGCTGGCAGCTATCGGCAGCCTGGCCGAGCGGGCCGCGCGCTGGATGCGGGCCCGCGGCCTGCCGGTCGATCAGCTGCTGCTCACCATCGCGCAGGATGCCTTGCCGGCCCAGGACCAGGCGGTGGCCGAGCGGGTGGCCGGCATGCTGCGCCAGCGCGTGGAACAGGAGCCAGATCGCTTGCTGCCCGACCTGGCCGCCGAGCTGCGGAGCCTGGCCAGCGGCCGGCGCCGCGGCTGGGCCGAGAGCGACGATGCGCCCTTCGAGCCGCGGCCGGGGGTGATCACCCTGACGACGATGCACAAGGCCAAGGGCCTGGAATGGGATCTGGTCTACCTGGTGGGCGTGGACGGCGAGTGGTTCCCCCACCGCCTGGAGGACCGCTTCCGCGGCTCGCCCTGGCTGGGCGGCGACCCGGCCGAGGAGGCCCGCGCCGCCTTGGCCGACCTGATCGGGCAGGCGCGCCATGCCGCCCGCAACCCCACCGAGGCCGCCCATCTGGAGCTGATCGCCGAGCGGCTGCGCCTGCTCTACGTGGGCATCACCCGCGCCCGCCGGCTGCTCTCGGTCAGCTGGAGCCAGAGCATCCCCCGCGCCCGCGGTACGCCCAGACCGGTGCCGATGGCCGAGGCCTGGCGCGAGCTGAAGCGCTTCGACGAGGCGACCGAGGCGCGGCGGGACGAGGCAGGGCGAGATCCGGCACAGCAGGAGCAGGCGCGGCGGGACGAGGCCGGCGGCGGGGTTGACCAAGCCGACGTCGGCGGCGAGGGCAGGAAGGGATCATGAGCCTTCTCGATCTGCGCTTGAGCCAGACCGCCTTGGAGACTTTCGAACGCTGCCCGAGGCGCTTCTATCTGCGCTACCGCGAGGCCCTGGACTGGCCTGCCCCCGTCAGCGCGGACCCGGAGCAGCTGGCCGAGGCGATGGAGCGCGGCCGGCGATTCCACGCCTGGGTCGAGCGTCAGGGCGACGGGTCGGCCTCGACCGCGGATGGGGCGGATGACCGGATACCCGGGGACGATCCGGTGCTGGCCCGCTGGATCCGCGCTTATGTCGAGTCCGGGCTAGGCACGCTTCCGGGCCTGCGCATCGACGAGGTGGAGCTGAGCGCGCCGCTGGCCGGCCGGCGCCTGGTCGCACGCTGCGATCGGCTGCTGCTCTCCCCCGACGGTCTCCTGACCATCTACGACTGGAAGACCGGCGCGCCGCTGGCCTCGCCGGAGCAAATGGCCCAGCGTTGGCAGAGCCGGCTCTACCCCTGGATCGTGGTCCGGGCGGCGCCCAACCTCTTCGATGGGCTGGACCTCGCGCCCGAACAGGTGCGGATGACCTACTGGCATCCGGAGCAGCCCGAGGCGCCGGTGACGATCGACCATGACTCGGCGGCGCAGGCCGAGGCGGAGCGCCGGCTGATCGCTCGACTGGAGGACCTGGAGGGGCGGGACATGGCTGCGGACTTCCCGCGCACCGAGGATCGGCGCGTCTGCGCGCACTGCGCCTACCGGGCGCTTTGCGATCGGGGGCCGGCCGGCGACGGTTGGGACGAGGTGGATCTGGAGGAGGTCGATGCCTACGATTCCGACATCCGAGCGTTAGAATCGCCTTGAAGGTCGAGCCGAACGAGGAGGTCCTCCAGTGGACGATGTCAAGCGCAGCATTTCCGACCACGCGAGCGAGTTCAAGCGGAGGCTCGTGGCAGCACCCATGCCGCTGCAGGCCTATGTGATCGTCGGGCTCATCGCTTCGCTCGGCTGGAGTCTGTACCGCATCTGGGCGATGCCGGATGCAGGCCTGCCACCGATTGGAGTCTGGCCCTTCGGGATCGCGGTCAGCGTGATCTGGTACTACTGGCTGCTCCGCCCTCACTACATCCTATACCTCGTAACCACCCTGCTCACGATCCTGCAAGTCTTCTTGCAACTCGCCATCGTCCACTGGACGGCTCAGGTGGCTGGACCGTGGACAACGGGTGTGGTTGGCGGCGTGCTCAGCGTGTTCTCTTTGGCCTGCCTGCTGCACAAGCGCACGCGCCGCTACGTCCATCCAACCCAGGGGTCCGATCTTCGAGGAGTAGATGGCTAGCGTGACAGCCACCCGAGCGTTCACCATCACGTATCGCCAGTCGGCCGCTCAACTCGAGTCCCGATCTCGAGATCGATGGCTCCTGTCCATGTTTCATCACTTGCCATTGCTCCCAGCATGGCTGATGCTACCGATGGTGCTCCCGATGACCCTGGACCAGCATTCCGGTCTCACGCTGGGCATTCTGGTTCTGTTCTTCGCGTCGGCAGCCTACACCGTTTGGCAAGTGCCCTTCCGGACTGCGCGTCACTCCGCGCCGAGCCTCACCGACGTACCGATCGAGGCCCGCTTCGATGAGTGGGGTACTCGACTCCGGTGCGAGCACCTGGAAGTTTCCGTCGCCTGGTCGATGGTCTGGCGCGTATACCGTCGCGATCCAGTCTGGACCCTTGCCTACTTCGACGGCACGGCCTACAACTTGCTCGTGATCGATGTCACCCAACTCTCGACCGAGGGCCGGGACTTCGTCGTAGAGAACGTTCGACGGGCTGGCGGCAAGGTCTGAAGCCATTCGCAGCGCAGCGACATCCTCGGTCGGGGATTCGATTACCGGGAGAGTCCTTAGGGCTCGTCAAGCAATAAGAGGCCCAACCGAGGGCGGTGCTGCGCCGCCGTGTTGGTTCGCTGAGAGGAGGTAATGGCAGCGCCATTGCCGACGAACAGCGGGCCGACACGGCGGATGCAGCGGCGTCCGAATTGGGCCTCTTATTGCTTGACGAGCCCTTACCCGTCAGGCCGTGCGCGATATCCTACCGCAACCAGTCGAAGATCGAGCTGAACAGCGGAAGCTCCTCACCCAAACGATCGGTCGGGCAAGACCAGAAGGACCATTGCAGCTCGATTCGCCGGCCCGTGCCAGCCCGTCGACCACGCTCGGCGTCGAAGTCCGATTGCCGGAGCAGGACGACATGCGGCGTGTTCGGACAATGGGCATAGCCTTCCGGATTGCGCATCAGGTGCACGATGTAGGGCGGAGGCTGGTCGATGCGGGCCACTTGGAAGAGCATCTGGCTCGCGGCGTGGTACTCCAGCTCGCCTTCCCAGAGGATGTGCGAGGGGTCACGTGTCGGGCTCGGACTCGGGGTGACGGTCGGGGTCGGCGTGGGACTGGGATCGCCCGGCGTGGTGGCCGTCGGGCTGGGAGGATCGACGCCCCAGAGGAGAACCAACCCACGATAAGGCCGGCAGCGGCGATCAGGAGGATGTACGAACCGGCATGGCAATATGTTCGTCGATCCTCGCGCTTCATGACCACTACTCCCTCCGACGGATGATCCCAGTCTCTACCGGTACGACGGAATCGTAGACAGCATCGGTCCGCTCCCCATACTCGATAACGAAGGACCGGTCGCAAGGGGATGGCCGAACACTGAACGACCGTCCTCGACTCTGTATGAAGACGGCTCCGGCGAACCGGGTGCTACGTGGCTCCACCACATTTCCATCCCTTCCAGCATATCACCCGGCGCTCGGTATCGTCTCCGTGGACCAGGCGCGCTTCTTGCTGAGGGCTTCGAGCACGAATCCGCCGAGGTCGAGCACGTGAGGGATGCCTGAACATGATCACACAACGCCGCGACGAGCCCGAATCGGAGCTGCTCCCGCCTTGGAAGCCGCCTGCACGCCCGCGACCGATACTCTGCCTGTTCCTGTTCTTCGTCGGTGTGGCCGCGTGGAACTGCCTGATCATCTTCCCGTTGCTCGACTTGATGTTCATTTTCTAGTGCCGCCCGGCCGACATGGTGACGGTGCAATGGCGAAGGGTCGCGGAGGGCGAGACCTGCTACCATCTCGCGAGGGCCGATAGACCTCGAGGGGCGTGCGAAGCCCGGACTCGAGGGGCGAGGGGGATGGCATGCGAATCGGAAATCGTCGTCATGAGGCATACGGCAGACCGGCCGGAATCGAAGGCTGGCCGGAGCGGCATGAGCCCGCGCCGGCCGAAGCCGTCCGCATCCAGGTCACGGACTACGGACCGGATCGAAGCGACACCTACCAAGCCACCGATCTCGATGTCGTTCTGGCATCGGAGGTGCCGGAGTGGTCGCGGGTTCGTTGGATCGATGTCGAGACCCGGCACGCCAACGTCGTCGAGCGATTCCGCGAGACCTACAAACTGCACACCTTGGCCGCCGAGGATGTGCTCACCTCGCCCCAGCGCCCAAAATGCGACATCTACGAGGACCAGCTCTTCCTCGTGGCGCAGATGCTGTGGTTGGAAGGTGACGAGCTGGTCGAGGAGCAGGTCGGCATCTTCCTCTTGCAGGACCTGCTCATCACCTTCCAGGAACGCCCAGGGGATGTATGGGGGCCGATCCGCAGACGGATCGCCGACGAGGGCTCCCGCCTGCGATCCCAAGGACCCGACTACCTGCTCTACGCCTTGCTGGACGCCATCGTGGACCGCGTCTTCCCGATCCTCGAGCATTTTGGGGATCGACTGGAAGTTCTCGAGGACTCGGTCCTGGAGACACCGCGTCCGGAGGTCTTGCACGAGGTTCATGCCCTGCGGCGCGAGCTGCTGCGCTTGCGCCACGCCATGTGGCCCCTGCGGCAGGTCATCGACGAGTTGGAGCGCGAGGGCGGTTCGCGACTCACGGCGACGACGCGAACCTACCTGCGGGATGTCTACCAACACGTCGTCCAGATCATCGACTTCATCGAGACCTATCGCGAGCTCGGCTCCAGTTTGACGGAATTCTACATGTCCTCGCTCTCGCAGCGCATGAACGAGATCATGAAGGTGCTGACCATCATCGCCACCCTCTTCATCCCCATCACCTTCCTGGCCGGCGTCTACGGCATGAACTTCCGGTACCTGCCAGAGCTCCAGTGGCGCCACGGCTACGCCGCTTTCTGGGCGCTCTGCCTGGCCATCACGATCGGACTGGTGGTCTACTTCTGGCGTCGCGGCTGGCTGCGCGAGGAGTAGCGATCGGCCCGGCCGTATCTTTGGGTGCCTTGGCCACGTTGAATGCAGTGAATCGCGGTGTCGCCGGCCGTGCTGTCCGCCATGCTCAGAAACAGTGCTCTCCAGGAGTCATCGGATGCGTACCACCTGCCTACGCCTGCTCGCGATCGCCTTCGCCCTCACGCTCGGTGCCGTACTGACCAGAGGGGCACTCGCCGCCCCCGACGAAGCGCTCTGGTTCGTCGAGAACGTCGGACAGCGCGCGGGCGATGTGGCCTTCTACGTGCCCGGCGCATCCTTCTCGCTCGAGGTCGGCACCGACGGCGGGTTCGAAGTCCAGGCCTTCGGCGGTGACCTCCACGCGGTGGGCTACGCGGGCGCGCAAGGCAGCCCGACGCTGACCGGTCTGGATCGCCAGCGCGATGCCGACGTCTACTACGCCGAGGCGCCCGGCTCCCCGACCCGCGGCGCGGGCGTGTTCTCCGCAGTGCAGGTCGAGGAGCTGATCGACGGCGTCGATGCCCGCTACGAGGGCAGCCCCGACCGCCTGTGGCGCCGCTTCACCCTAGCGGCCGGCACGGATCCCGCCGGCTTGCGTCTGACCTACGGCGACCTCGATGCAGAGGTGGCACCGGCCGGCCAGCTGATCCTCTCGCAGGCAGGCCGAACCGTGCTGATCGAGGCCAAGCCGGTGGTCTACCAGGATCCGGGCGTAGGCATCCAGACCGCCTTCGAGCCGCAACCGGATGGCAGCGTCGCGCTGTCCCCGGCCGCCTTCGATCCCGCGCGTCCGCTGCACATCGACCTCGCGCTGACGCTGAGCCAGGTCGACATGGCCCGCGAGTCGGCGCAGCGCGCTCAGGACATGCAGTCCGAAGGTCCGCTGCTGCGGACCCAGTTGCGCGATTCCGAATCCAGTGCGCAGATCACGGGCTCGGCCGCGCTGGATGGCGCTAGCGGAGATGTCGAATTCGAGGGCGAGCAGCCCGATGCTCCGCAGGCGCCCGACGCCTTGATCGTCGGTAGCGACCTCGGCGGCGGCGACCTGGTGCCGGCCAACGGTGACGTGCTATCGGGCAGCTTCACCAACGTGGGCACCTTCCACGTGGCTGCCGGCGTCACGGTCTTCGTCGATCCGGGCGTACCGCTGTCGGTGACGGCCACCGAGATCCTCATCGAGGGGACGATCGATGCCGATCTGGCCGGATTCGTGGGGGGCGCAACACCGCCGAATCCGTCCGATCCGGGCAATCCCGGCGGCGGCCCGGGCGGCGGTGAAGGGGGAGGCTTCGGGAACTGCGTGCACAGCGGCGGAGGTGGCGGCGGTGCGTATGGAGGTGATGGTGGCGACAGCTCCAGCCTCTTCGGTACCAACCCGCCACCGGCATTGGGCGGTAGCGCCTACGGAAGTCCGAATCCACCCGGCATCATGATGGGATCCGGCGGCGGTTCGGGCGGCAATCACTGCAACGCCACCCAGGGGGGTCCGGGCGGCAACGGAGGCGGTGCCGTCGAGTTGCACGCAACTCGGATCACGGTATCCGGCACGATCACCGCCAACGGCCAAGACGGCATCGCCTCCACCGTCGCCGGCGGCCCGGGGGGTGGCGGCGGTGCAGGCGGTGGTATCTGGCTGGATGGCTGCCTCACCCTGGATGGCGCGACCCTGAGCGCGAACGGCGGCGATGGCGGCGACGGCGTGCAGGGCGTTGGCTTGGGCATGGCCGGTGGAGGTGGAGGGGGCGGTCGAATCAAGCTCTCGGGCAGTGTCGCTGCAGGGCCGGTAGCCAACTCTTCGGCGGCAGCCGGCGCCGCGGGAACGACCAACGCCCTGGTCGTGCAAGGTGGCATCGAAGCCACGGCAGGGGGACCTGGCAGCATCGTCGACGAAACGATCGTGCTCGCCGGCCCGTGCCCGCTCGATGTGGCACCGCCCTCCGTCGGTGGCTTCGGCGCGGGCGCGGTGACGGTCGTGGAGCGGGCTGCCGCGCCGGGCCGCGCGTCGGAATCGGAGCCGCAGCGCCTTCCCCTGGCCTTGATCGCCGTGGCGATGTCGCTGGCCGCGGCCGTGGTCGGCCTCGCGCGGCGACGCTGGAGCCACGACGCCCGGTAGCGGCCGGGGCATGTTCGAGAACTGGAGCACGAGTCGAGGGCTTGCCGCCCTCGGCTCGTGTGTTATCCCTCGTCTTCCAGCAAGTCTTGCAGGACCCTCCACGCATCGGCGGCCTTGTCCCGCTGTGACCGCGCAGCGGAGGCATGGTGTTCGGCAAGGGTGATCAGGGCCTTCCACAGGGCCCAGCCTCGCGCTCGATCCCATGTGGCGTCATCGAGCGCCACCGCCGAGCGGAACTCCGCGCGACTCGCACCCGAGAAGTAGGTCCAAGCGATGGTCAGGTCGCAAGCCGGGTCGCCGGTTGCCATGCCGCCGAAATCGATGATGCCGGCCAGCGCACCGTCGCGCACCAGGATGTTGTCGGGGCTCATGTCGCCGTGCAACCAGACCGGCGCTTTACTCCAGGTCGAGTCTAGGGCCAGATCCCAGCGTCGAGTTGCGCGCCGGGCATCGCATTCACTCAGATGACCCTGCAGCATCGATAGGGCCTCACGCGTTTCTCGATCGTAGACTTCGAGTGGCGCGCCGCGGTAGAAGTTGTGTGCGCCGGGCGGCAGGCCATCTCCGAGATCGAGCTGTTGGAGCGCAGATAGGAAGCCGGCCAGAGACCGGGCTAGCTGCGACCGGCCTATGTCACTCGCCTGAGCGACTGTCTCCCCGTCGATCCAACGATACACCGACCAATGCCAGGGGTAGCCAGCCCCGGGATGACCCAGTGCAAGGGGCTCCGGAATCGGCAACGGCAAGCGGGGCGCGAGTCGAGGCAGCCATTCCTGCTCCTTGTGCACCTTCTCGGCGTAGCGTTCGGCGCTGGGCAGTCGCAAGCTCATGACGGAGCCGAGTCGGAAGGTCCGGTTGTCCCAGCCCCCGGGCAGAACCTGTCGGATGGGTATGTGCGCCCAGTGCGGAAACTGACTGGCGACGAGCTGGCAAGCCAGATCGGCGTCGATTCGCGGGACCGCGTGCCGTTCGGGCTCGTGTTCTGGGGACGTCACGAAGTCGCACCATCTCGGATCGACAAGCCGAGTCGCCCGCCGAAGAATGCCCGGTCGATGAAGCTTCGCTCGGGAACCTCTCGTCGCTCGAAGTCCCGGGCCAGCGTCGCATCGTCGTAGGGCACGCTGCGGTGGCGAACCGCGAGCCGTTCGTCGAGCTGGGTGTGGATCCAGCGCTGATGCCGCAACTCACCCTCGCCCATCCAGGCGGGGCGTGGATCCGGGATGCCGTGGGCAAAGTAGGCGTCGTGGTTGCCCATGATCAGCGTGGCGCCCTGTAGCCCGCAGAGCAGCTCGAGGCATTCGGCCGGCTGCGGGCCGATGCCGATGGCGTCGCCCAGGTGCACGATCCGATCGCAGCCTTCCTGTCGGATGGCGGCCAGAGCAGCGCGCAGGGCTGGCAGGTTGGCGTGAACATCTGCGATCACTGCGGTCTTCATCGGCCCTTCCCCCCGAGTTCGGTGACCGGAGCCTGATTGTAGGCTGGACCTCGATCGTCGGCCGGCTGCACACGACCGGCACCGTCCCTGGCCCTAACCCGGATCCCTTGCAGCATCTACGGATCCACATTGATCACCGGTAGGAATGCGATCCAGCTGAGTGTGGGGCTCGGTGTGGGCGTCGAGGCAACGGTGGGGGTGGGAACGCTGGTCGCTGTCAAAGAAGACGTCGCGGTTGGGGCAGATGTGCGCGTTGGGCTCGAGGTCGCACTCGGCGTCGCTGAGGGCGGAGACGTGGGGCTGGGGTTCGCCAGGTAGACGACTTCCAACACGGGCGCGAAAGCCCCGCTCTCCCGACTGGCGAAGTCGACGCGACCGTTTTCGGTCCCGACCAGTTCCACACCGTGCTCGGCCGCCCTTCGATCATGCCATTCCGTGGTCAGCGCCGTGAGATCCTGCTCTTGCCAGCTGCCACCTGAGGCGAAGTCACAGTCGCGGACCCGCCAACGGCTGGCGATGCCACCCGCGGCGGGCCGGTTCTGCAGCACTAGCGTCGCTTCGCTCCAAGGACCGAGGACCTGTGACAGCTGCATCGAATATCGCCCATCCCGCGAATCGGAAGTCGCATTCTGGCAGTACATTCTGAGCGTGGCCCGCCGGATCGTGGCGTCGGCTGGCAAGCTGCCGAGCACGTCGAATCGAAGGTAGGCCATGAACCTGACGTGTGAGATCGCGACGATCAGACGCTCCTCGCCGCCGCGGGGAAAGGGCGGCTCATCCGCCGGATCGATCACGTAGGTGTCGGCAACCGCCGTCAACACCTGGCTGTACTCCTGCGTCTGGGCCGCCGCCGGCTGTGCGATGATCGCGCTGAAGGCGATCCACATCAGTGCGGGCAGCCAGCCCGCGATCCGTCGGTGCTTGCGCTTGCTCATCGACAATGCCCTCCGCCTCGGCTGCGACCGATTGGATGTATGAGTGTACACCCTCCTCTATCAAGAAGTCTCACACGTCAACGCATACTCGGCATGAGCTCTTCGACCCTCGGATCGACATAGGGGCCGAAGGCCTCCATCAGAATCAGCGCGACGGTCTGCATCCAGACCATGATCAACAGCGCCCCGAAGACGACCGGGTAGTCGAAGCGCACGAGCACCGGGCCCCTCGAGCCCACGTAGGTCCCCAACGGAATCGCGATCAGCAGTCCTACGAGCGCCGCTGATGCCAGCAAGGCAATGCTATTGCCGATTCCATCAAGCAGGATGGTCTTCACCGGGCGTTCTTGCGTGAACGAGATCCCGAAGTCGCCACGCAGGACCCCCCGGGAAATCCCCCACTGCATCGGCGCGGCATCGCTGCTACGGTACTACGCGCAGATGCAAGGCCCGAGGTCGTACGGCCTTGCCGAGGGCCTCGGGGAGTCGATGCGAGCAGATCATAGGAGGTCCCATGGCCATCGAACGCAAGAAGCAGCGAATGAAAGAGTTCTACGAGCAGATCGTCAGCCAGGGCAAGCTGGATCAGATCCCGCAGTACATCGACGGCAACTTCACCGACCACGATCCGCTGCCCGACCTACCCCAGGGTTCCGAAGGCGTCCGCAAGACCTTCGAGTTCTACCGCTCGGCCTTCCCCGACATGAAGCTCGAGGTCGAGGACATGTATGCCGATGGTGACACCATCGTCAGCCGCTTGCGCATGACCGGAACCCACAAGGGCGCCGTGATGGGCATCGAGCCCACCGGCGAAGAGATCGAGTGCAAGGGCATCGACATCGTCCGTCTGCCCGGCGAGAAGGCCACCGAACGCTGGGGGCAGTTCGATGACCTGGGCATGATGAAGCAGATCGGCGCGGTACCGGACCTGCAGCCGCAGCCTGCCTAGACTGGCTCGTAAGGGCTCACCCAGTAATAGAATCCCCGACCGAGGGCGTCGCTGCGCCGCTGTGTTGGTTCGCTGAGAGGAGGGAATAGCGGAGCTATTGCCGACGAACAGCGGGCCGACACAG
>CAZJWJ010000021.1:0-63068 GCA_964549495.1 uncultured Anaerolineales bacterium
GACCGAGAAGACCGAGTCGATGGGCTAAGACCACTACGCTGTCGAAGTGGCCCGAGAGGCCAACAAGCAGCAGATCCGCCAGGCCGTAGAGCAGATCTTCGAGGTCAAGGTGACCAAGGTGCGCACGATGGTGGTGCACGGCAAGACCCGCCGCTGGGGGCGTCACATCCGACGGCTGCCGGCCTGGAAGAAGGCGATCGTGAAGCTCCAAGCGGGCGATCACATCGACCTCGCCCAGTAGCTCGGGCGGACAAGGGAGAAGCATCATGGCAGTCAAGGTATACCGACCGACCTCGCCCGGCCGCCGCGGCATGAGCGGTTACGGCTTCGAGGAGATCACGCGCGCCAGGCCCGAGCGCTCCTTGCTCGAGCCGCTCAAGAAGAGCGGTGGCCGCAGCCGCGGGCGCATCTCGGTGCGACACCGGGGTGGCGGACACAAGCGACGCTACCGTCGCATCGACTTCCGGCGCGACAAGCTGGACGTGCCCGGCCGTGTGGACGCCATCGAATACGATCCGAATCGCTCGGCCCGCATCGCCCTGGTCGTCTACGCCGACGGCGAGAAACGCTACATCCTGGCTCCCTTGGGCCTGCGGGTCGGCGACACGGTCCAGAGCGGACAGTCGGCCGAAGTGAGGCCGGGCAACGCCATGGCCATCCGCGACATCCCCTTGGGCACGATGATGCACAACATCGAACTCTACGCGGGTCGTGGGGGTCAGCTGGTGCGGGCGGCCGGCACGGCGGCCCAGCTGCTGGCCAAGGAAGGCGCCTATGCGCATCTTCGCCTGCCCTCCGGCGAGGTGCGCCTGGTGCGCGCAGAGAACATGGCCACCATCGGCCAGGTCGGCAATCTGGACCATGGCAACGTCAAGCTGGGCAAAGCCGGACGCAAGCGCTGGTTGGGCAAGCGCCCGACGGTGCGCGGTTCGGCCATGGATCCGGCCAGCCACCCGCACGGTGGTGGTGAGGGCAAGGCGCCCATCGGCCTCAAGGGACCCAAGACGCCCTGGGGCAAGCCGGCTTTGGGTAAGAAGACGCGCACGAACAAGTCCACCGAAAAGTACATCGTCCGCCGCCGGTCGGCGCGACGCAGCAGGAGGTAGTTCCGATGGCACGATCGCTCAAGAAGGGCCCATTTTGCGAGGCCAAGCTGCTGCAACGCATCGAGGCGATGAACGCCGCTGGCGAGAAGCGCGTGGTCAAGACCTGGTCGCGGGCGAGCACGGTCTTTCCCCAGATGGTCGGTCATACCATCGCGGTGCATAACGGTCGGCATCACGTGCCGGTCTACGTCTCCGAGAACATGGTCGGGCACAAGCTGGGCGAGTTCGCGCCGACCCGCACCTTTCGCGGGCATCAGCACCGGGAGAAGGGCGCCCGGGTCCGTCGCTAGGCCCGCGGTGCCGAGAGGGAGAGATTGAGATGAGCTTTTCGATACGGGCGCATGCGCGCAACGTGCCGATGTCGGCCCAGAAGGTGCGGCTGGTCATGGACCTGGTCCGCGGCAAGCCGGTCGAGGAGGCGCTGGCCATTCTGCGCTTCACGCCGAACGCGGCGGCCAAGCCGACGCGCAAGATGATCCAGAGCGCCGCGGCCAACGCCGAGGAGAACTACGGCCTGGTGGTCGACGAACTCTTCGTGGCCGAGATCATGGCCGGTGAGGGGCCGCGGCGCAAGAAGGGCCGCTTCGGGGCCCGCGGCCGATTCAAGCCCGAGGTCTCGCGCTCCTGCCACATGTCCGTGGCCCTGCAAGAGATCGACCCGGTACCCTTTGACGTCGACACGGACGTCGTCGTCGAGGCGGCCGAGACAGACGAAGCGCCGGCGGAAGCCTAGGCGGGAGGAAGAGAAAGAGTATGGGACGCAAGGTACACCCTTATGGCTTTCGGCTGGGCATCATCAAGCCCTGGCGCGCGCGCTGGTATGCCGAAGGCGACGAGTACGGCGAGCTCTTGACCGAGGACCTGGAGGTTCGTCAGCTGGTCCAGGACGAGGTCGGGCACGCCGGCATCAGCGAGATCGACATCGAGCGCTTTCCGCGACAGGTGAACGTGACGATCCACACCGCCAAGCCGGGGATCATCATCGGGCGCAAGGGATCCAGCGTCAATGCGCTACGCGACAAGCTGCGCAAGGCCACCGGCAAGTCGGCCAAGGTCGACGTGGTCGAGATCCCGCGACCGGAGGCCAACGCGGCCATCATCGCCCAGTCGATCGCCAGCCAGCTCGAGCGCCGCATCAGCCACAAGCGGGCCATGAAGCAAGCGGCCTTCAAGGCCATGCGCGCCGGTGCCAAGGGTGTCAAGATCGCGGTGGGCGGACGGCTCTCAGGTGCCGACATGGCGCGCCGCGACAAGGTGCTGATGGGCCGTGTGCCCCGCCAGACCTTGCGTGCCGACATCGATTACGCCACCGCCCAAGCGGTGACGACCTACAGCGCGATCGGCGTGAAGGTCTGGGTCTACCACGGCGAGATCCTGCCCGGTGAGGAAGCTCTGGGCGCCAAGGAATCCGACTTCTCGAGCTGAGCCTCCGGGGCAAGGCCCTCACGAGGAAACGAGGACGAATCCCATGTTGATGCCAAAGCGAACCAAGCACCGCAAGCAGTTCCGCGGTCGAATGAAGGGCCAGGCCACGCGCGGCAACAAGGTCGAGTCGGGTCAGTACGGCCTGCAAGCGCTCGAGCCGGCCTGGATCACCAGCCGCCAGATCGAGGCCGGCCGGCGGGCCATCGTCCGCTTCGTCCGGCGCGGCGGCAAGATCACCATCCGCATCTTCCCCGACAAGCCTGTGACCAAGCGTGCCGCCGAGACCCGCATGGGTTCCGGTAAGGGCTCGGTCGAGTTCTGGGTGGCGGTGGTCAAGCCGGGTAGCATGATCTATGAGATCGGTGGCGTGACCGAAGAGCAGGCCCGCGAGGCCTTCCGCTTGGCCGGCCACAAGCTGCCGATCAAGACCCAGTTCGTCAGCCGCGAACAGTTCACCATCGGGGGAGGTGAGTCCTGATGCATCCCGACGACATCCGCGCGCTGGACGCATCCGAGATCGAGGACGCGATCGAGAACGCGCGCAAGGAGCTGTTCAACCTGCGCTTCAAGAAGGCCAGCGGTCAACTGGCCGATACCAGCCGGGTGCGCATCGCGCGCCGCGACCTGGCCCGATTGAACACCATCCGGCGAGAGCGCGAGATCCTGGCGGCCTGGCAGGCCGCCCAGGCGGAGGAATAGACCATGTCCCGTCGCACGCTCAAGGGCACCGTGCTCTCCAACAAGATGGACAAGACGGCCGTGGTACAAGTCGAGCGGGTCAAGGCGCACCCCCTGTACCGCAAGGTCCTGCGCCGACGCAAGCGCTACATGGCGCACGACGAGACCAACGAGGCGCGCCCCGGCGACCGCGTCGTCATCGAAGAATGCCGCCCGATGAGCCGCCACAAGCGCTGGCGCATCGTCGAGTGGATTCGCCGCGGGGAGGAATGAGATGATTCAGATGCAGAGCCGGTTGCGCGCCGCGGACAACAGCGGCGCCAAGGAGTTGATGTGCATCAAGGTGCTCGGTGGCTCCAAGCGGCGCTATGCCGGGGTCGGGGACGTGATCGTCTGCAGCGTCAAGCAGGCATCGCCCCACGGCACGGTCAAGAAGGGTGAGGTCGTTCAGGCCGTCATCGTCCGCACGCGCAAGGAGCGCGGCCGGCCCGATGGCAGCTACATCCGTTTCGACGAGAATGCGGCGGTCGTCATCGACAAGGATGGCAATCCGCGCGGTACCCGTATCTTCGGGCCGGTGGCGCGCGAGCTTCGTGAACAGCGTTTCATGAAGATCGTCAGCCTGTCGCCGGAAGTGCTCTAGGAGGCCGATCGATGCAACGCGTTCAGAAGGGAGACACCGTCGAGGTGCTCAGCGGAGACGACAAGGGCATGCGCGGAGAGGTCAATCGGGTCTTGCCGCGCGAGAACCGCGTGGTTGTCCACGGCGTGAACCTGGTCAAGAAGCACCAGGGGCGGGCCTCCGGCGTCCGCACCCAGACCGGCATCATCGAGTTCGAGGCGCCGATGCATCTGTCCAACGTCGCCCCGGTCTGCCCGAGCTGCGGTGAGTGGACCCGGGTCGGGCAGCGCATCGCCGGTGACGGTCAGAAGCTGCGCGTCTGCAAGCGCTGCGGCGCCGACCTCGACTGAGCCGGACTGGCTTCTTAGGAGACGACAATGGCGACGATCTACAAAGGACTCAAGGCACGCTACCAAGACGAGATCGTGCCGGCCCTGCTGGAGGACTTCGGATACGAGTCCAGCATGCAGGTTCCCCGGCTCGTGAAGGTGGTGCTGAACATCGGCTTGGGAGAGGCGCTGGAAAACGCCAAGGCGCTGGATGCCGCGGCCGAGGATCTGGCCACGATCTCAGGCCAGAAGCCGGTCATCACCCGCGCCCGCAAGAGCATCGCCACCTTCAAGCTGCGCGAGGGCAACGCCATCGGCACCAAGGTGACGTTGCGGGGCGATCGGATGTACGCCTTCCTCGACCGGCTCATTCACGTGGCCTTGCCCCGGACGCGCGACTTCCGCGGCATCAGCCCCAACGCCTTCGACGGCCGAGGCAACTACACCCTCGGCATCCGGGAGCAGCTGATCTTCCCGGAGATCGACTATGACAAGATCGACCGGGTCCGCGGGCTCGAGGCCACCATCGTGACCACGGCCGAGACCGACGAGGAGGCCCGCCGGCTGCTGACGCTGATGGGCATGCCCTTCAAGCGAAGCTAGGAGACTTTTGCCCGATGGCCAAGACCAGCATGATCTATCGAGAGCAGCGCCGCAAGTACCCGACTCGGGTGCGCAACCGCTGCACCAGGTGCGGACGACCCCGCGGCTACATGCGGAAGTTCCGTCTTTGCCGGATCTGTTTCCGAGAGCTAGCGCTCGAGGGCAAGATTCCCGGCGTGGTCAAGTCGAGCTGGTAGCGAGAGCTGCAGACGGAGCGAAAACAAATGAGTATGTCAGATCCCATCGCGGATATGCTAACCCGCATCCGCAACGCCACCCATCGGCGGCACAGCCACGTGGTGATCCCGGCATCCAAGATGAAGCGCAACATCGCCGACATCCTGGAGCGTGAAGGCTACATCGAGGGCTACGAGCTGCTCGGTGAAGGACCGCGCGAGGGCATCCGCATCAAGCTGAAGTACGCCGAGGATCGAGAGTCGGTCATCAGTCACATCGAACGCGTGAGCAAGCCCGGGCGCCGCGTCTACGCGCAATGCCGTGACATCCCCTGGGTTCTGTCGGGCATGGGCATCGCGATCCTGACCACGCCCAAGGGCATCATGACGGGGCAGGACGCCCGCCGGGCCAACGTGGGCGGCGAAGTGCTCTGCTACGTCTGGTAATCAAGGAACATCTCTCATGTCGCGAATCGGAAAGATGCCCATTACCATCCCGGACGGGGTGGATGTGAAGATCGAGGGCCAGCAGGTGACCATCAAGGGATCCAAGGGGCAGCTGCAACGCAGTTTCCACGAGGATATGGACATCGCCTTCGACGGCGGTGATCTGGTGGTGCGCCGGCCCGGAGACGAGCAGCGGCACCGCGCCCTTCACGGGCTGACGCGGGCGCTCTTGGCCAACATGATCCTCGGGGTGACCGAGGGCTTCGAGAAGACCATGCTCATCGAGGGCACCGGCTACCGAGCCGAGCTCGAAGGTCAGCGTCTGGTGCTCAACGTCGGCTATTCGCATCCCGTCCACTTCGATCCGCCGGGCGCGATCCAGTTCGCGGTCGAGGATCGGGGAAAGAAGCTGACCGTCAGCGGCATCGACAAGGAGCTGGTCGGACAGGTGGCGGTGAACATTCGCAGCGTGCGACCGCCGGAGCCCTACAAGGGCAAGGGCATCCGCTACGCCGACGAGCACGTGCGCCGTAAGGCCGGTAAGGCCGGAAAGGTAGGGTCATGAGATGGCACTGAAGACTTCGGCCAAGCGCCGACAGGGGCGCTTGCGCCGTCATGCACGGGTCCGCCGTCACCTCTCGGGCACTCCCGAGCGGCCGCGGCTGGCGGTCTTTCGCAGCAACCGTGGGATCTACGCCCAGGTCATCGACGACGAGGCCGGCCATACCTTGGCCAGCGCCTCGACCGAGGATCGCGTCTTGGCCGGCGATCTGGACGGCAAGGCCAAGAAGGGCCAAGCAGCCATCGTGGGCAAGGCGGTCGCCGAGCGCGCCCGGGAGGCTGGCATCGAGTCCGTGGTCTTCGACCGCGGTGGCTACCGATATCATGGTCGGGTCAAGGCGCTGGCCGAAGCGGCGCGCGAAGCCGGCCTGAAGTTCTAGGAGTGGGTCAATGAGCGACAATCGCCGTGGGAACCGGCGGGATCGCCGGCGGAACCGAAACGAGCCCGAGCTCGACGAGCGCGTGATCGACATCAACCGCACCTCCAAGGTGCTCAAGGAAGGTCGTCGTTTCAACTTCCGCGTGCTCGTGGTGGTCGGGGACAACAAGGGCAAGGTCGGCGTCGCCATCGGCAAGGCCAACGAGGTGCCGGATGCCATCCGCAAGGGCATCGAGCGCGCCAAGCGCGAGATGATCCAGGTGCCGATCGTGGACAACACGATCCCGCACGAGGTCACCTTGCGACATGTTGCGACCAAGCTGATGCTGCGTCCGGCGGCGCCCGGTACGGGCGTCATCGCGGGCACAGGCGCGCGCGACGTGCTCGAGGCAGCCGGCGTGCGCGACATCCTGACCAAGCGGCATGGCTCCAACAACATCCTGAACGTGACGATGGGCACCTTCAAGGCCCTCCAGGCGCTGAAGGATCCCGCCGAGGAAGCCCGTCGTCGCGGCAAGGCCATCGAGGACGTCATGCCCTTCTGGAGCCGCAGTCATGGCTAGTCAGAGCCTGATCAAGATCACCTACACCAAGAGCGCCATCGGCTACTCCCAGCGCCAGAAGGACACCGTTCGCTCGCTGGGTCTGCGCCGCATCGGCGACGAGGCCATCCACTCGGACCACCCGGCCATCCGGGGCATGATCCGACGGGTGGATCACCTGGTCTCCTTCGAGGTGCTGCCGGAGGCCACGGTCGTCGCGGCCGGCGACGGGACGGAGACATCGTCATGAAACTGCACGATCTGAGACCCGACCCCGGGTCGACCAAGCGGCGCCGGCGCGTGGCGCGCGGCAATGCGGGTAAGGCAGGCACTTACGCCGGTCGTGGCCGCAAGGGCCAGAACTCGCGTTCCGGCGGGGGCAAGGGCCCCTACTTCGAGGGCGGTCAGCTGCCCTTCGTCCGGCGCCTGCCCTTCAAGCGTGGCTTCAAGAACATCTTCCGGGTCGAGTACACCGCGGTGAACCTCGACCGACTCGATGAGCGCTTCGAGGCCGGAGCCGAGATCACCCCGGAGAGCCTGGTCGAAGCGGGCATCCTCTCGTCGGTGACCGAACCCTACAAGATCCTGGCCGGCGGTGAGCTCGGCAAGGGATTGACGGTGCACGCGCCTCGCTTCAGCGCGGCCGCGCGCCAGGCCATCGAGGCGGCGGGCGGGAGCTGTATGGAGCTGCCGGATGACCACCGCAAGCCCGGCATGCGCCGCGGCAAGCGCTACTAGACGCCAGCTCGCTTCCCGCCCCATCCCGCGGAACCCCGACTGAGGAACGCATCATGCTGCAATCGCTCAAGCAAGCCTTCGGACTACCGGACCTGCGGCGCAAGCTGCTCTACACGCTCGGGATCCTGGTCGTATTCCGCTTGGCGGCGCACGTCCCCGTGCCCGGCCTCGACCGAGCCGCGCTCCAGAGCTTCTTCCAGAGCGAGGGGGCGGGGGCGGATGCCGCGCGGTTGATCAACCTGCTCTCCGGTGGTGCGCTGGAGAACTTCTCGGTGGTCGCGATGGGGGTCTATCCCTACATCACCGCTTCCATCATCTTGCAGCTGATCACGCCGCTCGTCCCGGCCCTCGAGGAGTTGCAGAAAGAAGGCGAGTCCGGCCGCAACAAGATCAACCTCTACACCTACTGGCTGACCATTCCACTGTCCTTGGTCCAGGCCGGGGCCCAGGTGGTCCTGCTCAACAGCCGCACCGCGGGTACGAACGCGCAGGTGCTCGAGTTCGGTGCGCAGTATCCGCTCAACACGATCACGGTCCTGTTGGCCTTGACGGCTGGTACGATGTTCGCCCTTTGGCTCGGCGAGCGGATCAGCGAGAAGGGCATCGGCAACGGCGTCTCGATCATCATCTTCGGTGGCATCATCACCATGGTGCCCCAGAATCTGCTCAACCTCTTGAGCAGCACGATCGGCCTCTTGATCGTGGTGATCATCACCATCTTTACCGTCGGTGCCATCGTGATCATCCAGGAAGGACATCGGCGGATCCCGGTGCAGTATGGGCGGCGGGTGCGCGGTACGCGGGTCTACGGCGGCCAGTCGACCTACATCCCCTTGCGCGTCAACTCCGCCGGCATGATCCCGCTGATCTTCGCCAACGCGTTGATGATCTTCCCGGCCATGATCGGAGGCCTGTTGGCCACCGTCCAGCAGGCGAACCTGACCTGGCTGCGAGATCTGGGTGACTCCTTGGTCGTGTGGTTCAACCCGGGCACCTCGGCCCTCTACTACCTGTTCTACTTCTTCATGGTGGTGGGCTTCACCTTCTTCTACACCGATGTCGTCTTCCGCCAGCAGAGCCTCCACGAGACCCTGCAGCGCAATGGCGGCTTCGTGCCCGGCATCCGGCCCGGCAAGCGCACCGAGGACTATCTGACCGGCGTCATGCACCGCATCACACTGGTCGGCGCGGTCTTCCTGGGTCTGGTGGCGGTCTTGCCCTTCTTCGTCAGTCAGATTACCGGACAACAGGCCAATACGGCCTTGATCATCGACTCGACCGGGCTCTTGATCGTGGTCGGCGTCGTCCTCGATACGATCAAGCAACTCGAGGCGCAGCTCTTGATGCGCCACTACGAGGGATTCATCAAATAGGATCCGCGGCCGCGAGGCGGGAATTGGCAGAAAGCAGCGACCGAAGGATTGACGGAATGCTGCCCGCATGCTAAGCTCTCCTTTCGGCCTGCGGCTGAACTGGCAGGCCCTAAGGGCTTGCCCGAACGTGAAGGGGTGTGACATGAAGGTTCGACCGAGCGTCAAGCGCCGCTGTGAGAAGTGCAAGGTCGTACGCCGGCGAGGCCGCGTGTACATCATCTGCGAGAACCCGAAGCACAAGCAGCGACAGGGCTAGGAGGCAATCCACGATGGCACGTATCGCTGGCGTCGACTTACCGCGCGAGAAGCGGGCGGTGGTCGCGCTGACCTACATTTACGGAATCGGTGATTCCTCCAGTCGCAGCATCCTCGCGGCGACGGGCATTCCCGAGAGCACCAAGATCAGCGAGTTGACGGACGAGGAGTTGCGCGTGCTGCGCGCGCACATCGACGAGAACCAGCTGGTCGAGGGCGATCTCCGTCGCGAGATCCAGCAGAACATCAAGCGCCTGCAGGAGATCGGCTGCTATCGCGGCATCCGGCATCGGCGTCGGTTGCCCGTGCGCGGTCAGCGCACGCGCACCAACGCCCGCACCCTGCGCGGGGCGCGCAAGACGGTGGCCGGGCGACGGCGAACCGGCAAGTAATCAGGCTCGGGCAAGAGCTAGGCAAGGCTTCGGCCGAGGAGGACGCCAAGTATGGCGCGACGCAAGACGGCCACCGCGCGACGTGGCTCGCGCAGGACGGTCAAGAAGAACGTGCCCCACGGGCATGCGCATATCAACGCCACCTTCAACAACACCATCATCAGCATCACCGATCCCACCGGTGCCGTGGTCACCTGGGCCAGCGCGGGGACCTCGGGATTCAAGGGTTCGCGCAAGAGCACGCCCTACGCGGCGCAGTTGGCGGGCGAGTCGGCTGCCCGTGCCGCCCAGGATCACGGCATGCGCGAGGTCGATGTCTTCATCAAGGGCCCCGGTCCCGGTCGCGATGCCGCCATCCGCGCCATCCAGCAAGGCGGGCTGACGGTCAAGTCGATCACGGACGTCACGCCCATTCCACACAACGGTTGTCGTCCCCGGAAGAAGCGCCGGGTCTGATGCACCGAGCTTTCGAGGATACAGAGAGGTAGGTTCTTGGATACGATCCAGACACAAACCCTCGATCGCACGCGCATCGAGGTCGAACGCGCAACCGAGCAGTACGCCAAGATCGTCATCGGACCCTTGGAAGGGGGCTACGGCACGACCCTGGGCAATGCCCTGCGGCGCGTCTTGCTCTCGAGCCTGGGCGGCGCGGCGATCACCAGCATCAAGGTCGCCGACGTCTACCACGAGTTCTCGGTCATTCCGAACGTGCGCGAGGATACCACGCGCCTGCTGCTCAATCTCAAGCAGGTGCGCTTCCGCCCGGTCGAGGAGAGCAGCGAGACCGAGTGGCGTATCGGACTGGTCGCCTCGGGCGAGGGGCTGGTCACGGCCGCCGACTTGCAGGTCCCGCCAGATCTCGAGGTGATCAATCCCGAGCAGCCCATCCTGACCATGGACTCCCACGAGGCCGACGTGCAGATGGAGTTGGTGGTCGCCACCGGCCATGGCTATTCGCCGGCCGACGATCGCGGCAAGCTGTCCATCGGCGAGTTGCCGGTGGATGCCATCTTCAGCCCCATCCGCCGCGTGTCTTTCCATGTGCGCAAGACGCGCGTGGGCCGGCTGTCCGACTTCGACAGCCTGACGATGGAGATCTGGACCGACGGCAGCGTGGCACCCGAGAACGCCCTGTCCGAAGCGGCCCGGATCCTGGCGGACCGCTTCGGCTTCCTGGCCGGTTACGACGCCGAAGAGGTCGATGCGCCGGAAGAGGATGCCGATGGCATCCCGACCCCGGTCTACGAGACGGCGATCGAGGAGCTGGATCTCTCGGTCCGCGCTTACAACTGCCTCAAGCGCGCCGGCCTCACCCGCGTGGGCGAGATCCTGGAGCGGATGGCACAGGGCGACGACGAGATGCTGGTCATCCGCAACTTCGGGCAGAAGTCGCTCGATGAGCTCAAGGACGCGCTGATGGCCAAGGGCTTCAGCGAGTACCTGCAGACCGCCGAAGACGGCGAGGAGGACTGAGAGCCGTGGGACACGCGAAGGCGGGCCGCAAGCTCGGGCGCAAGAGCGCACACCGGCGGGCCCTGTTCCGCAACCTGATGACGGAGCTCTTCCGGCACGAGCGGATCAAGACCACCGAGGCCAAGGCCAAGGCCGTTCGCGGCGAGGCCGAGAAGATGATCCGCCTGGCCAGCAAGGGCGATCTGCACAGCCGGCGACGCATCATGCAAGAGATCCACGACAAGGCCATCGTCGACAAGTTGATCCACGTGCTCGGCCCGGACATGGCCGAGCGCGACGGCGGCTACACGCGCATCATCAAGCTCGGTGCCCGGGCGGGTGACGCGGCGCCGATGGTCTATCTGGAGTTGGTCGAGTAGCGAGCAGTACCCGAGAGGGGCTCGAGGATGGGCCGATCGGAGGCACCGTCCGCTGGGCGGCGGCTTCGGGCCACGGTCGAATACGATGGAACGGACTTTTCCGGCTGGCAACGCCAGCCAGATCAGCGAACGGTCCAAGCGACGATCGAGACGGCCTTGTCGAGCCTCGAAGGTGATGGGGTCCGGGTGGTGGCTGCCGGCAGGACGGATACCGGCGTGCATGCCAGCGGGCAGGTGGTGCACTTTGACACACAATGGGCGCGCGGGTTGGACGAGCTCCTGCGTGCGGCCAACGCGGTATTGCCGCGGGACGTCGCGCTGCGCGATCTCGGACCGGCGCCGGAGGGCTTTCATGCCCGCCACAGCGCCATCGCGCGCGCCTATCGCTATACGCTCTGGGTCGGACCGGTCCGCTCGCCGCTCGAGCGGAGGTGGTCGTTGCACCTTCCCCAGTCGCTGGACCTGCCGGCGATGGACGAAGCCGCGGGCCACTTCGAGGGCCTGCACGACTTTGCCGCCTTCGGCAAGCCGATGCGGCCGGGCGGGGTGACCTTGCGGCGCGTGGATCGTGTGCGCGTGCTGCGGCAAGATCCCTTCGTCCGGATCGAGGTGGAGGGCAATGCCTTTCTGCGCCACATGGTGCGGCGAATGGTCGGTGTGTTGATCGACGTCGGTCGTGGGCACAGCCAGCCCGGAGCGATAGCCAGCGCCCTAGCCGGCGACGCGGCATCCGTGAAACCACGGCGCGTGCCGGCCCAGGGCCTGGTGTTGACGGCGGTGCGATATCCGCCGGACGAGAAGATCCAGCCCCGCAGACCCGCGGGAAGAGACGAGGGAGAGACAAGCCGTGAAGACCTATAGCCCCAAGCGGGACGAGGCCGAGCGAGCGTGGTGGGTCATCGACGCCGAGGACATGATCCTCGGGCGGCTGGCCTCGCGCGCCTCGACCCTCCTGCGCGGCAAGCACAAGCCGACCTTCGCGCCCCATGTCGACATGGGCGACTACGTGGTCGTGATCAATGCCGACAAGGTCGCGGTGACCGGCCGGCGTCTGGAACAGAAGACCTACTACCGCCACTCCGGCTACCCCGGCGGGATTCGGGACGAGACCCTGGCCGAACTGCTCGCGCGGCGGCCCGAGCGGGTCATCCGCCTGGCGGTGCGAGGGATGTTGCCCCGCAACCGCATGGGCCGGCAGATGATCTCCAAGCTCAAGGTCTATGCCGGATCGGAGCATCCCCATGACAACCACCGACCGCAGCGGCTCGATCTGGAGGCCTGGCCGGCCGTCCGCGCGGTCGAGCCGGCCGAGTCTTGAACGCGGCTGACGAGGAGTTGATGATCTCATGAGCGACGGCACGTTTCATTACGGAGTTGGGCGCCGCAAGACGTCCAGCGCCCAGGTGCGCTTCTACCCCAGCGGTTCGGGCGCCATCGTCGTCAACGGCAAGCCCTACGACGAGTTCTTCCCGCGCTTGCGCGACCAGAAGTCGGTCCGCGGCCCGCTCGAGGCCTGTGGCGTCGAGGGTTCGGTGACCGTGGTCGTCTTGGGCGGCGGCATCACCGGGCAGGCCGGTGCGGTGATGCAAGGGCTGGCCCGCGCCTTGGTCGAGTACGATCCGGAGCTGCGCAATGCGCTGCGACCGGGGGGCTACCTGACCCGCGATCCGCGCGAGAAAGAGCGCAAGAAGCCCGGCCTCAAGCGCGCTCGCAAGGCTCCGCAGTACACGAAGCGCTAGATCTAGACGCGACGTTTCGAGCCGATCCGCGGATCGGCTTCGAGTCGAGGAAGCGTTCGGCCGCATCCGGTGTTCCTGGATGGGGCCGAACGCTTTCCATGTGTTGGGGGCAGGTGGCGCTAGGGACTCGAGGGGAGTGGGGGGAGTCCGGCGGTGGTGAGTGCGGTGGCGATGCGGTCGCTTGGGGAGGAGTCGGATTCGCGCGAGGTGGGGGGCGCGGGAGTGAGGAGAGCCAGGAACTCGCGGTTGCCGGCGCTGCCGGTGATCGGGGAGGCGATGGCGGCGGAGGCGTGCCAGCCCTGGGTTTCGGCCCAGCGGAGGATGGAGGCGAGGACGCGGGCGTGCACCTCGGGCTCGCGGACGATGCCGCCCTTGCCGACCTGGTCGCGGCCGGCCTCGAATTGGGGTTTGACCAGGGCGATGATCGGGGCCCGATCGGTGAGGCGGGGGAAGACGGCCGGCAGGACGAGGCGCAGGGAGATGAAGGAGACGTCGACCACCGCCAGTTCGATGGGCTCGGGGAGCTCGGGGAGGCGGCGGATGTCCTGGCGCTCGAGGTTGACCACCCGTGGATCTTGGCGCAGCGGCCAGGCCAGCTGGGCGCGGCCGACGTCTACGGCGTAGACGCGGTGGGCGCCCCGCTGGAGCAGGCAGTCGGTGAAGCCGCCGGTGGAGGCTCCGACGTCGAGGCAGATCCGACCGGCCGGGTCGATGTCGAAGGCGTCGAGGGCCGCGGCCAGCTTGCCGCCGGCGCGGCCGACGTAGGGCAGTCGCTCGCGCAGTTCGATCCGGGCCGATCGGGGAACCGACATGCCGGGCTTGTCGAAGACCTGGCCATCGACACGCACCTCGCCAGCCCGGATCAGGGCCTGCGCGCGGTTGCGCGATGCGCAGAGCCCGCGCTCGACCAGCAGGAGGTCGAGGCGCTGCTTGGACGCGCTCATCGGGTAGCCGGCCGGTGGCGATCGGACGGTTGACCGCATGGGGGTCGCGACCTAGAATCTCGCGCCGTGAGCACCCCCCCGAACTCCTCGCGCTCGAAACCCCGGGCCCTTCTGGCTGCCATGCGGCCGCGGCAGTGGTTCAAGAACCTCTGGGTCCTGGCGGCGGTGGTGCTGACCGGAGGCTTGAGCGACTGGCGCCTCAGCCGGGATGCGCTCTTGACCCTGGCCTGCTTCTGCGCCATCTCCAGCGCCATCTACCTGCTCAACGACTGCTTGGACGTAGAGAGCGATCGCAAGCATCCGACCAAGCGCCGCCGGCCGCTGGCCGCCGGCGAGATCTCGGCGGCCGAGGCGCTGGCGCTGGCTCTGCTGCTGGTGATCGCCGGCATCGGCGGCGCCTTCCTGGTCGTGGGTCCGTCGGAGGGATTCTGGTCGGTAGGCTGGGTGCTTGTGGCCTACCTGGGCCTGCAGTTGGCCTACAACTTCTTGCTCAAGCAGATGATCATCGTCGACGTGATGGCCATCGCCGGCGGCTTCGTGCTGCGGGTGCTGGCCGGCGGCGCGGCCATCGATGTGGCGATCTCGCCCTACCTCTATCTGTCGACCATTTTTCTGGCGCTCTTCCAGGGCTTCGCCAAGCGGCGTCAGGAACTGCAGGCCCTAGCCGAGCAGGCCGGTGAGCATCGCCAGAGCCTGGACGATTATACCATCGGCCTCTTGGACACCTTCCTGAACATCTCGGCCACGGCGACCATCGTCACCTACTGCCTCTACGCGGTGACCACGCCCTTCCGGCCCGACTACGTCTCGCCGAACCTGCTGCTCTTCACCGTGCCCTTCGTGCTCTACGCGGTCTTCCGCTACCTCTACCTGGTGCGGGTGCGGGGCATGGGGGGCGCGCCGGAGGAGATCCTGCTCGGGGATCGGCTCTTCCTACTCGATGTCCTGGCTTGGGGGCTGAGCCTGCTCTTGATCCTTTACGGTGCCAAGACGATCTAGGGGACCGAGGGAGGCAGCGGCGTTCGAGTCGGGCGTCTCGTTGCTGGACGAGCCCTTACGAGCCGCGCCCCGCGGACTCGGGTGATCCCCATCCGCCGCCGCCAGGGGTCTGGATCTCGATGGCCTCGCCGGCCTGGAGATCGAAGCTGCCCTTGGCCGGCAGGTCGGTCGGACGCCCCTCGCGGTCGATGCGCCGGTTCCGGCCGACTTGGCCGGCCTGGCCGCCGGCCAGGCCGTAGGGGGCCAGCTCCCGGCGTTCGGTCATCAGGCTGGCGCGGACCGGAACCAGGAAGCGGATCCGGCGGATGATGCCGTCGCCGCCCGGATGGCGGCCCGCCCCACCCGAGCCGCGGCGTAGGCCGAAGGCCTCGACCCGCATCGGGAAGGCGGTCTCGAGGGCCTCGATCGGGGTGTTGCGGGTATTGGTCATGTGCACCTGGATGGCGCTGGCGCCCGCCCGGTGCGGGCCGCCGCCCGCCCCGCCGGCCAGGGTCTCGTAGTAGGAGAACACGCGGCCGGCGCCATCCTCTCCGCCGCGGGGGTCGCGCCCGCCGACGGTCAGGTTGTTCATCGTGCCCTGGCTGGCAGCGGGGATGCGGTCG
Source organism: uncultured Anaerolineales bacterium (assembly GCA_964549495.1). Taxonomy (GTDB): domain Bacteria; phylum Chloroflexota; class Anaerolineae; order Epilineales; family Epilineaceae; genus JACKBJ01. The sequence continues at coordinate 15,746 of CAZJWJ010000021.1, forward strand.
GGTGCGGCTTCTGCCAGGGCGCGCAGGAGCAGGTCGACCACCCGCTGGCTGGTCTCGACGTTGCCCGCGGCCACCGCCGAGCCAGGAGGTGGATCGAGCAGGCTGCCGGGCGGCACCCGCAGCTCGGCCACCGACTGGCTGCCGGCGTTGATGGGCACCCCCGTCAAGAGGCAGGCGAGCACGTAGTCGAGGGCCGATCGGGTGACCGCCAGGGGGGCGTTGATGCCGCTGGGGGCCGCCGCGTCGGTACCGGAGAAGTCCGCCACCAGTCGCTCGGCTTCGATGTCGAGCCGGAGTGCCAGCCGGTATCGGCGCGAATTCAGCCCGTCTCCGTCCATCTGCTCCTCGGCCCGGAAGGAGCCCTTCGGCAGATCTCGCAATCCGGCGGCGGCCTGTCGACGCGAGAGATCCAGCAGCGCCTCGCAAAGGGATGGCCAGGCGGCTTGCCGCTGCGCGATCTCTCGCATGCGATGTTCACCGTGCCGGTGGGCGGCGATCTGGGCCTCGAGGTCGCCCGAGCGCTCCTCCGGCGTGCGGGAGTTGGCACGCAGCAGGGCCAGGATGTCCTCGTCTATCCGTCCGCGGCGCATCAGGCGCAGCGGAGGGATGATCAGGCCCTCGCCATGAAGGTCTCGGGCCAGGGCGAGCGAGCCGGGTTCTCGGCCGCCGACATCGGCGTGGTGGGCCCGGCTCACCAGGAGGAAGTCGGGTCCATCGGCATCCCGGCAGAAGACCGGCGAGACCGTGGTCCAATCGGGCAGGTGACTGCCGCCACGCGCCGGATCGTTGAGCAAGACCAGATCGCCCGGCTGCCAGCAATCGATCCGGTCCATCGCGGCCGCGACCGAGGCGGATAGGGCGCCGAGATGGACGGGGATGTGCGCAGCCTGTGCCAGCAAACGACCCCGGCCGTCGAAGACCGCGCAGGAATGGTCCTGTCGTTCCTTGATGTTCGGTGAAAACGCGGCTCGTTGTAGGCTGGCGCCCATGCCTTCGGCCACGGATGCCAGGCGGTGCCGCAGGACCTCGATCGCCGCGCTCTGAAGGCCAGGACCCCCGGCGGTGCCGGCCGCGGTCCCGGGGAGGCCGGATTCGCCGTCGTGGCTCATGGGTAGCCGTCGGGCTCCGGGCTGTCGCTGGGGGCCGGGTAGGCGCCGGGCTCGAGGCTCGGTGTCGGGCTTGCCGTCTCGTCCACCGATGGATCGGTGGCCTCCGGCTCGTCGCTGGGCGTCGATCGGGGCGTCGGGCTGGCGCTTGCGCGGGTGGGGAAGATCGGCACCGGCGGGGTGCTCGGGGCCGGCGGGGTATCCGAGGCCACGGGCAGAGGCGCTGCGCTGGTGGGGAAGACGAAGCCGCCCGTCTCGGTCGCTTCGGCGTCGAGGACATCCTCGAAAGCGGCATCCACCGGGGGCGGGGTGAGGACCGGGACGAGGTCCTCGACGCGGCGCGCGCTACCGGGCCGGCGAAGGTCCTGCGGCTCGGCCGTCGATTCGGTTTCCTGCACCAGCTGCGGTAGGCAGAGCGACGGCAGCCAATCACACCAGATGTCTCCGGTATAGCGCAGCATCACCGCCGCCAAGAGGGCCATCGCCAGCAATGCCAGCACGACCTCGCGATGACCGCCGCGGGGCCCGGGCGAGGCTGGCTCGTTGGGAGAATAGATCAAAGCGGGTGCTCCGGCTCCAAAGAGCTGCGTGGTGCCTGAGGGGTGGGGCGGACCGAGCCCCTAGTCTAGGTGGCGGGCCGGCTTCGGTCAATCCTCGCGGAGGAGGTTTTGACAGATTTGCAGGCAGGACTATAGTTACCCGGATCGGGAGGCGTAGCTTCTTCGACGGCTTGCGCACCCTCGTCGGTGCGGATTTCATCGCTCGGTTCGCCGGGCTTCCGACCACGAGGTTCGGAAGGCGAGCATGGCCACGCCGGCAAGCGGCAACCCGATCATGCGCCACGAGGACCATCGCCACCCGGCCGAACCATCGACCTTGCGCGCACCCAGGGAACTTCCCGTCCGCCATCGAGCACAGCAGCCATCAGGAGGCCGTCGTTGTCGATCAAGGACTTCAATGCCATCCGGATCAGCCTGGCATCGCCCGACGAGATCCGCTCCTGGTCTCACGGTGAGGTCACCAAGCCGGAGACCATCAACTATCGCCGTCTCCGACCGGAGAAGGATGGTTTGTTCTGCGAGGCCATTTTCGGCCCCACCAAGGATTGGCAGTGCTACTGCGGCAAGTACAAGAAGATCCGCTACCGCGGCATCGTCTGCGACAAGTGCGGGGTGGAGGTCACCCGGGCACGCGTGCGGCGCGAGCGCATGGGCCATATCGACTTGGCCAGCCCCGTCGCGCATATCTGGTATACCCGGCGCGTGCCCAGCTACTTGGGCATCCTGCTGGACATCTCACGGCGCAATCTCGACCGCGTGCTCTACTTCGCGCAGTACATCGTCACCCATGTCGACGAGGACGAGCGCAAGCGGGTGCTCAAGCGACTCGAGGAAGAGCACGAGTCCGAGGTCGAGACCGCACGCGGTGAGTTGGACGCGGCTGCCAAGGCCTTGCGCGAACAGGTCGAGGCCGCCGTGGCCGATCTCAAGCAAGAGCTCGCGACCACGCGCAAGCAGGCGGATGAGCAGCTGGAGAACGAGAGCTCGGCTCTGATGGCCGCGGCCTCGGAGATGCAGGAGACCCTGGGCGAGCTGCGCGAGAAGAAGGCCAAGAAGGACATCGTCTTCGAGCCGACCGGAGCCACGGTGCTGGCCAAGGGAGAGCAGGCCAGCTCGGAGCATTTCGACAAGCTCAGTGAGATGGTCCAGGTGCGCTTGAGCGACCTGGAAGAGGACGCCGCCACCGCCACCGAGGAGCTGGAGAAGAAGCTGGCCGGCGAGCGCGAGCGGCTGTCGCGCGAGGTCGAGGGCCGTGTCGATAGCCAGGACTCGCAGACCGAGGTGGCCATCGCGGAGCTCGAGCAAACGCATCGCGACATGCGCGACGAGCTGATGGGCCTGGAGATGATGCAACTCCTGACCGAGGCCGAGTACTGGGAGGCCAAGGAGAAATGGGGTGCTGTCTTCGACGCCGGCATGGGCGCCGAGGCATTGCACGAGATCGTCGGCAAGATGGACCTCAAGAAGCTCGGCCACGAGATGCGCGAGGAGATCCTGCACGGGCGCTCCAAGCAGCGGCGCAAGAAGGCCACCAAGCGCCTGCGCGTCATCGAGGCTTTGCGCCGCTCGGCCAACAACCCGCAGTGGATGATCCTCGAGGTCCTGCCGGTCATCCCGCCGGACCTGCGCCCGATGGTGCAGCTGGACGGTGGCCGCTTCGCCACCTCCGACCTCAACGATCTCTACCGCCGCGTCATCAACCGCAACAATCGGCTCAAGCGACTGCTCGATCTGGGCGCGCCGGACGTGATCATCCGCAACGAAAAGCGCATGCTTCAGGAGGCGGTCGATTCCTTGATCGACAACAGCCGCCGAGGCAAGGCGGTTTCGGCCCGCGGCCGGCGCAAGCTCAAGAGCCTCTCGGACATGCTCAAGGGCAAGCAGGGCCGCTTCCGCCGCAACCTGCTCGGCAAGCGTGTCGACTACAGCGGTCGTTCGGTCATCGTCATCGGCCCGCAGCTCAAGCTGCACCAATGCGGTCTGCCCAAGACCATGGCCCTCGAGCTCTTCCGCCCCTTCGTCATGCGCAAGCTGGTCGAGTACAACTACGCCCACAACGTCAAGGGTGCCAAGCGGCTCATCGAGAAGATGGACCCGGTGGTCTGGGAGGTGCTCGAGGAGATCATCGTCGACTATCCGGTGCTCCTCAACCGCGCGCCCACCCTGCACCGCTTGGGCATCCAGGCCTTCGAGCCGGTGCTGGTCGAGGGCAAGGCGATCCAGATCCACCCCTTGGTCTGCCCGGCCTTCAACGCCGACTTCGACGGCGACATGATGGCCGTGCACGTACCGCTCAGCGAGAAGGCCAAGCGCGAGGCCCGCGAGCTGATGTTGGCCACGCGCAACCTGCTCAAACCCTCCTCGGGCGAGCCCATCGTCGAGCCGCAGAAGGACATGGTGCTCGGGCTCTACTACCTGACCGTGGCCCGGCCGGGTGCGAAGGGTGACGGGCGGGTCTTCTCCGATCTCGACGAGGTCAAGCTGGCCTACGATCTGAATCAGGTCAGCGTGCAGGCGCCCATTCAGGTGCTTTGCGAGTCCTGGTACGACGCGCACGGCAAGCGACGCGATGCGGCCGAGCAGGAGTTGATCGAGACCACCGTCGGGCGGGCGCTGCTCAATCTGGAAATGCCGTCGGAGATGCGCTTCTACGACCCGGTGGAGCCTTTGGACAAGGGCGGTGTCAAGCGCCTGGTGGCCGAGGCCATCCAGGTGCTCGGTGCCGCGCACTCCTCCGACCTGCTCGATGACTTCAAGCGCTTGGGCTTCGAGTACGCCATGCGCTCGGGGCTCTCGATCGCGGTCGACGACATCCGCATCCCGGCCCGCAAGGCCCAGATCATCGCCGAGGCCGACGATCTGGTCCTCGAGCTCAACCGCCAGTTCCGGCGTGGCATCATCACCGAGGAGGAGCGCTACTCGCGTACCATCGAGGAATGGTCCCGCACCACCAGCGAGTTGACCGGCGCGGTCAAGGACGAGATGCCGGAGTACGGCTCGATCCGGATGATGGCCGCCAGCGGCTCGACCAAGGGTGGCTTCACGCCCATCCGACAGCTGGCCGGCATGCGCGGCTTGATGGCCGACCCATCGGGCCGGATCATCGACCTGCCCATCCGGTCCAACTTCCGCGAGGGCCTCTCCAGCCTGGAGTACTTCATCTCCACCCACGGCGCCCGCAAGGGTCTGGCCGATACCGCCCTGCGCACGGCCGATGCCGGCTATCTGACCCGGCGGCTGGTCGACGTGGCCCAGGACGCCATCATCAACACGCACGACTGCGGCACAAGCCGGTCCATCCCGGTGCAGGCGCGCGATCCGAGGATCTACGACGAGTCCCTGGCCGACCGCGTGTTGGGCCGGGTGACCGCCAATCCCATCGTCAGCCCCGAAACGGGCGAGGTTCTGGTCGAGGCCGGCACCATGCTCGACGAGCGGGCCATCGCGCGCTTTGCCGACGCGGGCATCGAGGAGCTTCGGGTGCGCTCGCCGCTGGTCTGCGAATTGCGCCACGGCATCTGCCAGCTCTGCTACGGTCAGGATCTGGCCCGCGGAGGTCTGGTAAACATCGGCGAGGCGGTCGGCATCATCGCCGCCCAGTCCATCGGCGAGCCGGGCACACAGCTGACCCTGCGCACCTTCCACACCGGTGGCGTGGCCATGGGCGGCGATGGTGACATCACCCACGGTCTGCCCCGCGTGCAGGAGCTCTTCGAGGCGCGCAATCCCAAGGGCGAGGCCATCCTGGCCGACATCAGCGGTCGCGTCTCCCTGGAGCGCGATGGCGAGATCCTCACCTTGACGATCACCGATTCGCGCATGGCCGAGGATGCCTACGAGATCCCCGAGGGCTACGAGCTGGCCGTGGAGGCCGGTGACGAGGTCAAGTCGGGCGCGGCCCTGGCCAAGAGCGATGATGGCGACCCGATCAAGGCCGAGAACGCCGGTGTGGTCGACCTGGGAGACGAGGGCTTGGTCGTCCGGCGCGAACTGCGCTTCGAGGAGGACTACGTGGTGCCGGCCGGCGCGCGCTTGCGGGTGCAGGACGGCGACACGGTCGAGGCCGGCCAGCAGCTGACCGAGGGTTCGCAGAACCCCTATCGCATCCTGCAGATCCTCGGCGTCGAGGCCACCCAAGGCTACCTGCTCGACGAGATCCAGAAGGTCTACCGCAGCCAGGGCGTCGGCATTCACGACAAGCACATCGAGATCATCGTGCGCCAGATGCTGGCCAAGGTGCGGGTGCTGCGCCCGGGCGACACCAAGCTCTTGCCGGGTGACTTCGCAGACAAGGCGGCCATCGAGGAGATCAACGCCAAGGTCACCGAGTCGGGTGGCCGGCCGGCTACCTACCAGCCCATGCTGATGGGCATCACCAAGGCATCCTTGGACACCGAGAGCGTGCTCTCGGCGGCCAGTTTCCAGCATACCATCAACATCCTGGCCAAGGCGGCCATCGAAGGCAAGACCGATGGCTTGATCGGCTTGAAAGAGAACGTGATTCTCGGTAAGCTGATCCCGGCCGGAACCGGCTTCCGCTATCGCTCCGAATCCCTGGAGATCGAAGGGGCCGAGGAGGACGAGGAGCTGGATCTGGACCTCTCCGAGGAGGCGCTGGCCGAGCTCTTGGAAGACGATCTCGACCTCGAGCGACTGGCCCTGCTCGGCGAAGCCGAGGTCGCGCTCGACGACTCGGACGAGGATGGTTCTCCCGACGAGGACGACGACGTTGACGACGATGTTGATGAAGACGATGTAGACGACCTCCTAGACGACGAGCCCCAAGAGGACGATGAGGACTTCGACGATGATGCGGACCTCGATTTGGACGAGGACGACATCGACGAGGACGACGACGACATCGACCTCACCCAAGACGACGACGAGGAATAAGTGGACCAGGTCAACGCAGTTCCCAACGACGACATGGACGTTCCCGAGAGCCAAGACCAGCCGCAGGACGTGGGCGCCGAGGAGGTCGAGCAGAGCGCGAATGGCGCGGCTGCGACCGAATCCGGGCCGGCGGATGGCGCGAAGGGTGCCGAGCCGGCGGATGACGAGCAAGGCGCCGAGCCGGGGGATTCCGAGGCGGAGCCGGCCGAGGGGTCGGATTCGCCGGACGAGGATCCCATCGCCAGCGTCGAGGGCGATGACGCTGGTGACGCCGATGATGCGGTCGACGCCGGTGACGGGGAAGACGCGGAGGCGGCCGAGCCCCGCTCCATGGAGGAGTTGGTCGCGGAGGCCGAGGACGAGGGCATGTCGATGATGGAGCTCTTGATGGAGGAAGGAGATTACTTCCCCGAGAGCTTCGAGCGCGGCGACCTGGTCGAAGGCACCTTGGTCCGCAAGGACAAGAACCAGCTCATCCTGGACATCGGCGCCAAGCAGGAAGCCGTCGTGCCCAGCAGCGATCTGGCCCGACTTCCGGACGGCTACCTCGATGGCGTCACGGTGGGGGATACGGTCAAGGGTGTCATCCTCCGACCCGATGGCGAGATGGTGGTCTCGGTCTACCAGGCCATCACCGTCAAGGATTGGGAGAAGGCCGCCGACCTGCTCGAGAGCGGCGACATCCTCGAGCTCGACGTGGTCGGTTTCAACAAGGGCGGCATCCTGGTGCAGTTCGGCAACCTCCAGGGTTTCGTCCCCCGCAGCCACATCGTCCGCGGCCAGGGCCGCGATGGGCAGGCCCGCGAGGGCGTCGAGAGCCTGGTCGGCGAGGTGATCCCGGTCAAGATCATCGAGGTCAGCCGCCGCAAGCGCCGGCTGATCATGAGCGAACGCCAGGCCCTGCGCGAGTGGCGCGCGACTCAGAAGGCCAAGCTGCTGGAGACCCTGACCGAGGGCGAGGTCCGAAGCGGTACCGTGAGCTCGGTGGCCGACTTCGGCGCATTCGTCGATCTGGGCGGTGCCGATGGCCTGGTGCACATCTCCGAGATGACCTACGAACGCGGTCGCCATCCGCGAGACCTGGTCGATGTCGGTCAGGAGGTCGAGGTCTATGTGCTCTCCATCGATCGAGAGCGCAGCCGCATCGGCCTGAGCATGAAGCGCCTACAAAAGGATCCCTGGGAGACGGTCGAGCAGGATCACTATGTGGGCGAGCTGGTCGAGGCCAGCATCTCCAACCTGACCAAGTTCGGTGCCTTCGCCCGTCTCGAGGACGGACTGGAGGGCCTCATCCACATCTCCGAGCTCTCCGACGAGCACGTCGAGCACCCGCGCGAGGCGGTACGGGTCGCGCAGCGCGTGACGGTCGAGATCATCTCGATCGATTCCGCACGCCAGCGCATCGGTTTGAGCATCCGCCGGGTACCGGCCCACCTTCGAACCATCGATGAGGCCGAGCCCGAAGACGAGGGCGAGCCGACGGAGGACGAGGCGGCCGAGGTGGAGGCGACGGCAGCCGTCGATTCGGTCGACGAGAGCGAGACCGCGGCCGAGGATGAAGACGCTTCGGACAACACGGAGGCCGCAGTCGACCCGGACGCGGCGGACGACTCGGACGATGATGACTCGGACGATGACGACTCGGACGATGACGACTCGGACGACGACGACTCGGACGACGACGACTCGGACGATGATGACTCGGACGACGATGACTCGGACGACGATGACTCGGACGACGATGACTCGGACGACGACGACTCGGACGATGACGACTCGGACGATGACGACTCGGACGACGATGACTCGGACGACGATGACTCGGACGACGACTCCGACGACGACGACTCCGACGACGACGACTCCGACGACGACGACTCCGACGACTAGTACCCGTCCCAGGTCTGGCCTTGCTCGAGAGGGGCCTCGCTCACGCCGCCATCTGCGCGCCGCTGCGGGCGCCCGACCAATCCTTGCCAGGAGTCCTTCATGTTCGAAGTCGGTGATAAGGTCGTGCATCCCACGCGCGGCGCAGGGGTCATCGCCGCGGTCGAGCAGAAGGACATGCTCGACGACTTCAATCGCTACTACGTCATCGAGCTGGCGGCCGAGGAGATGCGGCTGATGATCCCGGTGCGCATGGCCCAGGAGATCGGCTTGCGCAAGATCGCGCCGAAGCGCGACGCCAAGGCCATCACCAAGATGCTCGAGAGTCAGGCCGAAGACCTACCGGATGACTTCAAGGCGCGGCAGTCCCATCTGCACGAGCGGCTCAAGGAAGGTGACGCCGAGTCGCTGGCCGCGGTCGTGCGCGACATGGCGGCGCGGAGCCTGATCAAGACCTACTCGCCGACCGAACTTCGGCTCTACGAGCAGGCACGGTCGATGCTGGCCGGCGAGCTGGCGCTGGCCCGGGACACCGATGTCGCGGCGGCCCTGGAGTTCATCGACGAGATCGTCTTGGAGAAGGAGCCTCCGGCGGCCGAGGCCGAGTAGGGGCGCGTCGGGCAACAAGAAATCCAATTCGGAAGCCGCTGCATCCGCCCTGTCTACCTGCCGCTCGCCGGCCATGGCGATGCCATTTCCTCCCTACAGCCAGTCGTCACGACGGCGGAACGGCGTGGAGGCACGCAGGTTCGCCGTGCTCGGTCCTCTGCGTCAGGCGTCCGCCAAGTCGCGCAATGCTCGAGGGAGCTTGACGATGCCCCCCCCTGCGCTCAGGCAGATGTGCCGGCTGCTGGCATTGGCCACCTGAATCGGGTTCGCCTCGTCGGTCACGATCTCGTAGCCAAAGCGAAGGCTGCGGCTGCGAAGATCGGTCAACGCGGTGCGGACGCGTAGCGCATCGTCGAAGCGCACGGCTTTGACATAACGGATTTGCAGTTCGACCACCGGTAGGCTGAGCCCCGAGACTTCGATCTCGGTATAGCGCATGCCGGCAGCGCGCAGCCAGTCCACGCGCCCCATCTCCAGCCACGGAAGGTAAGCCGAATGATGGGCGATGCCCGAAGCGTCGGTCTCGGCGTAGCGGACCCGCAGCGGGCTGCTGTGAAGTCGGGTCGATAGGGGCAAGGGTGTCACGCTCCTTTGCGGGCCCAAGGGTTCGTCAAGCACGATGATGCCCAACCGAGGGCGGTGCTGCGCGGTGCCTCGCGCCGGGCCCTTCTGCGAGGCTGGCCAAGGCCAGTCCGGCCAGCACGATGCCGCCGCCCAAGAGCACGCCGCCGCTCGGTCGCTCGCTCAGGATCCACCAGGCCAAGAGCGCGCTGACCACGGGCTCGCCCAAGACCGTCCCGGAGACGAAGGCGGCCGAGAGCCGTTGGAGCGCCCAGTTGAAGCTGGAATGCCCCAGCAGCTGGGGCAGGATCGCCAGGGCCACAAATACCAGCCAGGTCTGTGGGGCGTAGTCGAAGAGCGGCAGGCCGGCCAGCAGGACCACGATCCACAGGCAGGCGGCGGCGGCACTATAGACCACGAAGATATAGGCCAAGAGACTCATGTGGGCTCGCAGGCGGCGTCCGATCATGAAATAGATGGCCGCCGCCATGGCGCCGCCCAGGGCCAACAGGTCGCCCAGCAAGGCCGACGGAAGGGTCGGCGCGCCGGCAAGGCCGGAGGCATCGGCCAGCAAGATGACCACGGCACCGGCGAAGGCCAAGGCGATGCCCGCCAAGAGCCGGCGTGAGGCAGGCTCGCCCAACCAGCGAGCCGATAGCAGGCCGACGAAGAGCGGGCTGGTGGTCACCAGGACCACCGAGCTGGCCACCGAAGTGTAGTCCAAGGACGGCACCCAGAGCCCGAAGTGGAGGCCGAGGGCCAGGCCGGCCAGGAGGGCCCGACGCCAGTCGGCGCGCGAGAGCCCGCGCAGCTCGCTCGCGGCTCGGCTCCAGGCGATGGGTGCCAGGATCGCGCCGGCCAGGGTCAATCGCCACAGGGCTTTGACCAAGGCGGGGGCCTCGGCCAAGCGAAAGAGGATGGCCGCCGAGCCCACGCAGAGCACGCCGAGGCCCAGGACGAATCCGCCGCGCAGGTCCATGCTGGCGATCAGCCTGTCGGCCCGCTGCTTCGGTCCCGACCATCACGGCTCGATCGGCGGCGGCCCGAGCGAGGTCGGAGCGGATCGGTCGGAAGTGGCCGGCTCAAGTGCCTTGCTGCCAGACCCAGCGACCCTCGATCATGGTCGCCAGCAGCTCTGCGGCGCCGAGGTCCCGGTCGCTCGACGTCAGATCGCCTTCGAGCAGGACGAGATCGGCCGGATAGCCCGGATCGAGCCTGCCGAGTCTGGCTTCCTGACCTGCCGCCCAGGCGGCGCCCTCGGTATAGGCTTCCAGCGATTGCCAGAGGTCCAGGCGCTGTTCGGGGTACCAGCCCGAGGCCGGCTGGCCAGACGCGTCCTGGCGGCGCAGCGCCGCCCGCAGACCGTCCAGGACGCTCGGCGATTCGATGGGAGCGTCCGAGCCAAAGGCCAAACGCGCGCCCCGCTCCAAGAGCCCGCGCCAGGCGTAGGCGCCGCGACAGCGCCGGCCCCAGTAGCGCTGGGCCACCTGCATGTCGGCCACCAGGTGGATGGGCTGCATAGAGGCCGTCACGCCCAGCTCGGAAAAGCTCGGCAGGTCGTCCGGATGCAGGAGCTGCGCGTGCTCGATGCGGTGCCGCAGCGGGCCGGCCGCAGCGCCTTCGCTGCCGGCCAGGGCGCGAAAGCCCTCCAGGGCCTTGCGATTCGCCGCGTCGCCGATGGCGTGGATCGCGGTGGGCAGTCCGGACCGCGCGGCCCGGTCGAGACGCTCGCAGAGGGCCTCGAAGCCCATCGTCGCCAGCCCCCGATTGTCGCCCTGTCCTTCGTAGGGCTCGAGCATGTCGGCGGTTTGAGAACCCAGCGTCCCGTCGAGAAAGAGCTTGGCGCCGCCCACCGCCAGCCATTCATCCCCCCGCTCTCGATGCAGGTCGCGGTCGAGGAGCTCGTCCATCGCGTCTTCCAGGGCGTACCACACCACGCGCAGCCCCAAGTCGCCCTCGGCGCGCAGGGCCGACAGGTCGTCCCACAGCGCCAGGCCGGGAAAGCCCATGTCGTGGCAGCCGGTGATGCCTTCCTGCCACAAGACCGGCCAGACCTCGCGCAGGGCCCGGCGCCGGGTGCTGGCGTCCGGCGCGGGAATGACCCGGCGTGCCAGGCGCATGGCGGTCTCCTTGAGGATGCCGGAGGGCCGGCCCGCCTGCATGACGATCTCGCCCCCGGGCGGCGCCCGCTCCGCCCGGTGGATGCCCGCCGCATCGAGGGCGCGCTGGTTGAGCCACAGCGCATGCCCGTCCTTGCGCGTCAGGGCCACCGGATGCTCGGGCGAGACCGCGTCCAGGTCCGCCGCGACCGGCCAGCGTCCCCAGCGGCTGTGGTCCCAGCCGCGGCCCAGGATCCAATGGCCGGCCGGCCGCTCTCCGGTGGCCCGGGCCACCGCGTCGCGCACTTCGTCTAGCGAATCTCCCTCGGCGATGGACAGCTGCTGGCGGGCCAGGGCGAAGTTGCCCAGATGGATGTGCGCGTCGATGAAGCCCGGCAGCACGGTACCCCGGCCCAGGTCCATGACGGGTGCATCCTCGCCCGCGGCGGCCCGGGCTTCGGCGAGGCTGCCGGCGGCCAGCACCCGGCCATCGCCGACCGCGATGGCCGGGACCGCCGAAGCGCCGGCTCGGGATGGCCGGGTGATGATCCGTCCGGCCTGCAGGACGAAACGCCGGCTGCCCGCTGCCTCGAAGTCGATCATCGACGGCCGCCGGCCGCGTCGGCCCCCGCATTGCCCTCGGCCGGCGGCTCGGTGGCCCGCGAGGCGCCAGCCGGCGAGGTTCCACCGCGCGCCACCGCGGCCTCCGAATCGCCGATGCCCGGACCGCCGGGCACTCTCGACAGGCGTTCCTCCAAGTCGGACAAGACCTCGAGCACGGCCAGCGCTTGCCAGCGCTGGCCCTGGCGGTCGGTCCAGGCCGGGGCCTCGGATTCCGATGATTCGACGAAGGCCTCGGTGCGCTGCTGCCACAATTCGAGCGTCGGGCCCACCGGCTTGTGGTCGGGAGTCTCTTCGAGCACCCGATCGATCAGTCGCAACTCCAGGCGCCAGCGTTCGGCCAGCCTCTTGCCCAAGTCGCCGGACTGGGTCCCGAAGGGGCCGCCGGGCGCATCCAACAGGCTGCGCAAGGTGGTCGCGCGCTGCTCGATCAGGTTGCGGGCGTCGAGGTCCATGGGGTCTCCTGAGGCTCGGGGCGGGCGCTGTCCAGGAATTGCGCATGCGCGCCCTGTTCGTAGTCGATCAGGAAGCGCCGCCGAAAGGTGTCGAAGCGGCCGGCCAGGATGGCCTCGCGGGCCTCCGCGACCAGGCGCAGGGTGAAGTGCAGGTTGTGCAGCGTCAGGAGCTGCGCGCCCAGGATCTCGCCGGCTTTGAGAAAATGGCGCAGCGCGCCGCGGCTGAAGCGGCGGCAGGTGTAGCAGCCGCAAGCATCCTCGATGGGCGCCCGGTCCTTGGCATGTTTGGCGTTGCGCAGGTTCAGGCGGCCTTGCATGGTCAGCGCGCCGGCCATGCGCGCCACGCGGGTGGGCATCACGCAGTCGAAGCTGTCGATGCCGCGGGCGATGCCCTCGATGAGATCCTCCGGATGACCGACGCCCAAGAGGTGCCGCGGCCGCGCCTCGGGGAGCGCCGGCAGGCTGGCGTCGACCGCCGACCAGAGCTGCGCCTTGGACTCGCCGACGCTGACCCCTCCGATGGCGTAGGCGTCGAAGCCCAAGCCGGCAATGCGCTCGGCGGCTCGTTGCCGAAGGTCCGGGTAGGTGCTGCCCTGGACGATGCCGTAGAGCAGCTGGGGATGGTCGCCGTGCGCGTCCCGCGCGCGGGCGGCCCAGCTCAGGGTGCGCCGCAGGTCCTCTTCGGCGCGCTGCCGAGTGGCCGGATGCTGGCTGCAGACATCCAGCGGCATCGCCAAGTCGCTGCCGAGTGCTTGTTGCAGTGCGACCACCGACTCCGGCGTGAATCGGTGCCGGCTACCGTCGACGTGGGAGCGGAAGGTCACGCCCTCGTCGTCCACGCGGGCACGATCGTCGAGGCTGAAGACCTGGAAGCCCCCCGAATCGGTCACGATGGGCCCCGACCAGCCCGCCAGCGCGTGAAGCCCGCCGAGGTCCTCGACGATCTCGATGCCCGGGCGCATGGCCAGGTGATAGGCGTTGGACATCAGCAGGTGGACGCCGATCGCCTCCAACTCGCGCGGCGAGAGGGCCTTGACCGCGCCCTGGGTGCCCACCGGCGCGAAGGCCGGGGTCGGGATCGGGCCGTGCTCCGTGTACAGGATGCCCGCGCGGGCATCCGAGCCCGAGGCGCGCGCGAGGATCTCGAAGGAGGGGGCGGGCATGGCGGCGATTATAGCACAGCGGGGCTGGCGAGATCTGCTATCATTAACAAGATGCTAACCACCGCGCGCCGACCGTCAGCAACGGATGACACCGCATGTCCAGCCCTTCCCAATCCGATCCGTCCACGTCGAGCTCGGCACCGCTCATCCGCCTCGCAGGCCTGAGCAAGGCCTACCGGACGGTAGCTGGCGAGTTTCTGGCCCTGTGCGAGGTGGATGTCGAGATCGATCGCGGCGAGTTCGTGTCCATCGTCGGCAAGTCCGGCAGCGGCAAGTCGACCCTGCTGAACATGATCGCCGGCATCGACCACCCCACGTCCGGTACGGTGGTCGTCGCCGGCACGCCGGTGCACGCGCTGGGCGAAGGCAAGCTCGCGCGCTGGCGCGGTCATTCGTTGGGCATCGTTTTCCAGTTCTTCCAGCTCATGCCCACCCTGACCGCGCTGGAGAACGTGCTCTTGCCGATGGACTTCGCCGGACATGGCCGGCCCGCCGATCGACCGCCGCGCGGTCTGGAGCTCCTGGAATTGGTCGGCCTGGCGGACCACGTCGACAAGCTGCCTTCGGCCCTGTCCGGCGGCGAGCAGCAGCGGGTGGCCATCGCCCGCGCCCTGGCCAACGACCCCCCTCTGATCGTGGCCGACGAGCCGACCGGCAACCTCGATTCCCGGACGGCGGATGCCGTCTTCGCGCTCTTCGAGCGCCTGGTCGCTGCGGGCAAGACCATCGTATTCGTCACCCATGACCGCGAGCTCTCAAGCCGGGCCTCGCGCCGCCTGGTGATCGCCGACGGCCGCATCGTCGAAGACGAGCGCCTGGCGGCGCCGGCGGTGCTGGCGGAGGTCGGCGACCATGGTTGATCGAACCGAGGGCCGGCCGGCAGCACCAGAACGCCAGGCCGCAGCCTCGCCGGTACTAGCCGGAGGCCGGGCGCGTTGGCGAGACCGGGTCCTGGCACCGCGCTGGCGGAAGGTGCTGCGCGACTTGGGCCGGCATCGCAGCCGCACGGCGATGGTCGTCCTGTCGATCTCGGTCGGCATCTTCGCCGTCGGCGTGGTGACCGGGACGCGCCAGGTGCTGGCCCGCGAGCTGCAGGTCACCTTCGAGGCCATCCAGCCGGCCAGCGCCAGCATCACCACGTTGCAACCCTTCGACGCCAGCCTGGTCGAATCCGTTGCCGCCATGCCCGAGGTGGCCGCGGCCGAAGGTCGGCGCGGGGTCTTCATGCGCCTGCGGGTGGGCGACGGCGAGTGGAAGAACGTGCAGCTCAACGCTATCCCCGACTACGAGCACATCGAGCTCGATCGGGTGATGCCCCATCGGGGCGCCTGGCCACCGCCGGAGCGGGAGCTCCTGGTCGAGCGATCGGCGCTGGGCCTGCTGGGCGTCGAGGTCGGGGACCGCGTGACCGTCCGCGCGCCCTCGGGCAAGGAGCGCGAGCTGCGGGTTGCCGGCTCGGCCTTCGATGTCTACGCCCTGCTCTATACCCTGGACGGGTTGGCCTTCGGCTACGTCACCTACGACACCCTGGCCTGGCTGGGCGAGCCGCGCGACTTCAACGAGCTGCACTTCACCGTGGCACGCGACGCCGGGGACCGAAGCCACGTCGCCGACGTGGTGCAGCGGGTGCGCGACAAGCTCGAGCGGGACGGCCGGACCATCTACGTGATGACCATCCCCGAGCCGGGCAAGCATCCCTTGGACAGCACCATCCAGTCCATGCTGCTGGTGCTGGGCGCCATGGGCGCCTTGGCCCTGGCGCTGTCCGGCTTCCTGGTGGTCAACACGGTGGCGGCCATCCTGGCGCAGGAGAAGCGCAACATCGGCGTGATGAAGGCCATCGGTGCCCGACGAGGCCAGATCGCCGGCATCTACGCCGGCCTGGTCCTGGCCTACGGCGCATTGGCGCTGGCAGTGGCCCTGCCATTGGGTTATCTGGGCACCTTGGGCTTCACCCGCCTGATGGGCGGTTACTTGAACCTGGACGTGGAGCGCTTGGACTTGCCGGCCTGGATCTTCGGCCTGCAGGCTACCGTGGCCTTGCTCGTCCCCTTGCTCGCCGCCAGCCTGCCCATCGCCAAGGGCGTGCGCATCACCGTGCGCGAAGCGGTGTCCGATTACGGCCTGGGCCGAGGCCTCTTCGGTGCCGGCCGCCTGGATCGCTGGCTCGAGGGCCTGAGCGGCCTGTCGCGCCCGATGCTGCTCTCGGTCCGCAACACCTTCCGCCGCAAGGGCCGCCTGCTCTTGACGGTGCTCACGCTCTCGCTGGCCGGCGCCACCCTGGTCTCGGTCATGAGCATCGACAACAGCCTCTCGCTGACCGTCGAGGAGCTGCTCGACCAATGGCAGTGGGATGTGGCCCTCCAGATGAGCCGCTCCTATCGCGACGAACGCCTGGTCAACACCGCGCTGACGGTGCCGGGCGTCGTGGATGCCGAAGGCTGGATCTACGCCTCGGCCCAGCACACCAGCGCCCGGCAGGCCAGCACCAGCAGCATGCTCTCCTTGGCCGTGCCGCTGATCATCTTCGCCGCGCCGGGGGATTCCGAGCTGCTCACACCGCCCATCGTGGCGGGTCGCTGGCTGCTGCCCGAAGACGAGAGCGCCATCGTCGTGTCCACCGGCATGCTGGATGATCAACCGGGCCTCGAGGTCGGTGGGCAGATCGACCTGAAGGTCAACGGCCGCGACACCACCTGGACCGTGGTCGGCGTGACCCAAGGGCTGGGTCCCGCATCGCTGGCCTACGCCAACTACGAGTACCTCAGCCAGGTCATCCAGGAGGCCGGCCGCGCCCAGTACCTGGCCATCGTCACGCGCGACCACGGCCCCGAAGCCCAAGCCGCGGCCGCCGAGGCGCTGGAGCGGCGCTTCGAGGAGGAGGGCCTGCGCATCTCCTTCATCAGCCAGCTGGCCCAGGAGCAGGCCGAGGTCGCGGCGATCTTCGCCGGCCTGCTGGCGATGCTCCTGGTGATGGTGCTGATCCTGGGAACGGTCGGCGCGCTGGGGCTGGCCGGCACGATGAGCCTGAACGTCATCGAGCGCACGCGCGAGATCGGCGTGATGCGCGCCATCGGCGCCACCGACTGGGCCGTCTTCCGCATCTACGTGACCGAGGGTCTGACCATCGGATCGATCAGCTGGATCCTCGGCTTGCTGATGGGCATCCCGCTGGGCAAGGTCCTCGGCGATGCCGTCGGTCGGGCCATGCTCGGCCGGCCCCTGGCCTACTCGCTGGACCCGCGCGGTCCGATCCTGTGGTTGCTGCTGGTCTTGATCCTATCCGGCGTCGCCAGCTTCCTGCCGGCCCGCAGGGCCACCCGCGTCAGCGTGCGCGAGGTACTGGCCTACGAGTGACACGCGCCGAGAAGCTCGAGCCCTGCCTGCCATCGGCACCAGCTTCGAGCCGCGTTTGCCCGCTCGGCGGCGCTTCCGGCGGACCGCCAGTGCGCGATCGCTTGTGTTGCCCGCTCGGCTCGACTAGAATTCAGGTGGTTAGAATTTGATTAAGCAACCGATCGCGAGATCGAAATGGGATGGAGATTGGCGATGAGCAGGCGCAATGGGGTGATCTTGATCGGGTTCCTGCTGCTCCTGGGGGCCTTGGGCCTGTACCTGCGCTCGCGCGGCGCCGACGAAGCCGAGCGCGCTGCGCAGACCGAACCGACCCTGCCGCCGATCCGCGCCAGCGACCGGGTGGTGGCCGATGCGCGCGTGGTGCCGGTGCGCAGCGCCGCGCTCAGCCTGCCGGCCGGTGGACGGATCATCGAGGTCCTGGTCGACGAAGGCCAATCGGTCGAGGCCGGTCAGCCCCTGCTGCGCAGCGATTCGGCCCGCGAGGCCGCCGCGGTGCTGCAATCCCAGGCCCAGCTGGAGAGCGCCGAGGCCCAGCTGCGCCAGCTCGAGCAGGGCGCCGACGAGCAGACCATCCGCTCCGCCGAGGCGGCGGTGCTGGTGGCCATGGCCGAGGTGCGCGCCGCCGAGTCGCGGGTGGCCAGCGCCAGCGCCAGCCTCAGCGGCGTCAAGCAGGTCTCGGCCGAGGACCTGGTCATCGCCGAGCGCCGTCTCGAGCAGGCCAAGAACGCCCGCTGGGGCGTGCAGGCCCAGCGTGATGCGGTCTGCGGCCGGGTGAAGGAGAAGCTGGTCTACACCCAGGCCGACTGCGACCAGTGGCAGGCCCAGGTTCAGGAGGCCGAGGAAGCGCTGCGCATCGCCGAGCTGCAGCTGCAGATCGCCCGGCGCGGAGGCCGGCCCGAGGAGGTCTCGGCCGCCGGCGCGCGGGTGGGCGAGGTCCAGGGTATGCTCTCGGCGGCTCGCGCCCGAGCCCAGCAGGCCGAGGCCGAGTTGGCTCGGCTCCAGGGACCGCCGGATCCCGAGGAGCTGGCGATCGCGCGTGCGGCGGTGGACGCGGCCCGCGCGGCCCTGGAACAAGCCCGCCTGGGCATGGACGATGCCATGCTCCGCGCGCCCTTCGCCGGGGTCGTCGCGGCCATCGAGGTGGGCGCCGGCGAGCGTATCGGTGCGGGCGTGCCGGCCTTGCGCCTGGCCGACACCAGCCAGTGGCGACTGGAGACCGAGGATCTGACCGAGCTCGGCGTCGTTTCGGTGGCCGAGGGAGACCCGGTCCGCGTGACCTTCGATGCCATCGACGACCTGGAGTTGGAGGGCAGCGTGGCCGGCATCCGCAGCTTCGGAGAGACCCGGCTGGGCGACATCACCTACCGCGTCACCATCGCCCTGGACGAGCCCGACGAGCGCCTGCGCTGGAACATGACGGCCACGGTCGAGATCGGCGGCTGAGGGCTCTCCCGGCAACAGGATCCCCGACCGAGGGCGTCGCTGCCTCCACCATGTCGGCCCGGTGGTCGTCGGCAATGGCGCTGTGTTCATGAGAGCAGCCGCGCCGCGCGAGCAGGCCGCAACTTTGGGTCCGATCCGGCCCGGCTGCTACCATCTGGCGTTGGCGCCGGGTAGGCCGGTGACCAGCGCAGCGAGAGGGGCGAGGTCGTGCTCAAGCGACTGTTCGGTCGGTCGGAAGAGGATGCGCGGGTGGCGGAGCGCGAGGACGCCGCCGCACGCGCGGGCCTGGAGCGCACGCGCAAGAGTCTGGGTACGCGCTTGGCCGAGGTCTTCGGGCCGGTAGACATCACCGACGAGACCTGGGAGGAGCTGGAAGCCCGGCTCATCCAATCCGACATCGGCGCCCGCACGGCCCTCGAGATGGTCGAGGACTTGCGGGCCAAGGCGCGCTACGCCGGTGCCCGGCGCGCCAGCGAGTTGCCCGACCTCCTGCATCAGGTGATGGTCAAGCAGCTCGCCGGCGCGGCCGACACGCGCGAGGCCGCCGGCGACGCCGAGCCGGGCCGGCCCTTCGTGATCCTGGTGGTGGGCGTCAACGGCAGCGGCAAGACCACGACCATCGCCAAGCTCGGCCATCACTTCGTGGAGCGGGGCCAGCGCGTGCTCTTGGTGGCCGGCGATACCTTCCGCGCGGCGGCCATCGACCAGCTGCAGGTCTGGGGCCAGCGGGCGGGTGCCGAGGTGATCGCCGGACAGCCGGGCGGCGACCCCGGGGCGGTGGTCTACGATGCCCTCTCCTCGCGCTCCGGCAAGACGGCCGACGTGGTCATCGTGGACACGGCCGGCCGGCTGCACACCCAGCACAACCTGATGGCCGAGCTGATCAAGGTGCGCGGCGTCATCTCGCGGGTGCTGCCGGGCGCGCCGCAGGAGACGCTCTTGGTCTTGGATGCCACGACCGGTCAGAATGGCCTGGCCCAGGCCCGCGCCTTCACCGAGGCGGTCGAGGTCACCGGTTTGGTGCTGGCCAAGCTCGACTCCAGCGCCAAGGGGGGCGTGGCCTTTGCCGTCACCCGCGAGCTGGGCCTGCCCATCCTCTACATGGGCGTCGGCGAGGGCATGGACGACCTATTGCCCTTTGATCCGGAGCGCTACGCGGACGGGATCCTCGGCCAGCTCGGCTGATCCGGGCGGCCCGGCCGCCCGGCCGGCCGTTCACGGGCCGGCTCAGCCGAAGAGCGCGCGGTAGGCCACGACCGCGCCGGCCACGTGGACGTTCAGCGAGGCGCCGCGTCCGAGCATGGGCAGGTAGACGGCTTCGTGGCAGGCGGCCAGGGCCGCACGGCTCAGGCCCTGTTCCTCGCTGCCCAGGACCAGGGCCGAGCGCTCGGCGAAGTCCACCTCGTGGTAGGGGCGGGCCGCGCGGCTGATCTCGATGCCGTAGCTGCGAAAGCCCCGCGCGTGCAGCCGGTCCAGGGCGTCTTCCACGCGCTCGAAGTGCTCCCACGGGACGCGGCGATGCCGGCCCCGGCCCACCTTGCGCAGAGTCGGGCTGTCCTCGGGCAGCGGCGTGGCGCCGACCAGGGCCAAGAGCTCGACGTCGCAGGCGTCGGCGATGCGGAAGAATGCGCCGACGTTGACCGCGAATCCGACGTGCTCCAGCACCAAGGCCAGCCGCCGCGGTTGCTCGCGCCAGGCCCGCCGCAGCTGGCGGTTGAATCGCTTGAGCTCGGTTCCGCGCAATGGGGCATCCGGCTGGTCGGCGGTCATGTCCGGCTCCTGGGTTGGGCCGGCGGGGGCCGGCGATGATATGATTTCCGCTCGAGGCGCGCGGCCTGCCGCGCGCGAGCCGGACGGATACGGGAGGCCCCGGAAGCATGGATGATATCATCGCCCAACTGAGCGAGTTCAACGCGCGCCTGCAGACCCTGCTGGTGCGCCTTTGACCTGGCCAAGCTCGAGGCCGAAGCCCAGGACCTGGAGGCCGAATCGCTGGCCCAGGACTTCTGGAACGATCCCGGACGTGCCCAGAAAGTCATGCGCCGCATCCGCGAGCTCCAAGACGACATCGAGCGTTGGCGAGATCTCGAAGTGCGCGGAGAAGATCTGGAGGCCCTGGCCGAGCTGGTCGATCTGGAGGCGGACGATCCGGATCTGGCCCGGGAGATCGCCGAGGACGCCCGCCGGCTGACCGAAGACCTGGATCGGGCCGAGAACTCGCTGATGCTGGATGGCGAGTACGACGGGCACGATGCCCTCCTATCGATCCACGCCGGTGCCGGCGGGACCGATGCGCAGGACTGGTCGGAGATGCTGCAGCGCATGTACACGCGCTGGGCCGAGGCCAAGGGCTTCGCCGTCGAGCTGGTCGACCTGACCAGCGGCGAGGAGGCCGGCATCAAGAGCGTGAGCTTGACGATTTCGGGGCGCACGGCCTACGGCCTCTTGCGCAGCGAGCGCGGCGTCCACCGCCTGGTGCGCATCTCTCCCTTCGACGCCTCGGCGCGACGCCAGACGGCCTTCGCCCTGGTCGAGGTCTCGCCCGTCATCGACGACGACGTGGAGGTCGAGATCCGGGAGGAGGATGTACGAGTTGATGTCTATCGCGCGTCCGGAGCCGGTGGTCAGCATGTCAACAAGACCTCCAGCGCGGTGCGACTGACGCACTTGCCCACCGACATCGTCGTCAGCTGCCAGAACGAAAGATCGCAAGCTCAGAACCGCGAGACGGCCTGGAAGCTGCTGCGAGCCCGCCTGCTCGAGGTCAAGCTCGAGGAGCGGGAGGCCGAGGCTGCCCGACTCAAGGGGCAACATATCGAGGCCGGTTGGGGCAACCAGATCCGATCCTACGTCCTGCATCCTTATCAAATGGTCAAGGACCATCGCACCGAATACGAGACCGGCCGGACCCAGGCGGTGCTCGATGGGGCAATCGACGACTTCATCGAGGCCTGGCTGCGCCATCAGATCGGGGAGTCGAGCGAGGAAGCACCAGCGTGAGCTCGAGGGGAGGGAGGGGGACGCTCGACGCCGACGCCCGGGCCGCGATCCGGGCCGGG
Source organism: uncultured Anaerolineales bacterium (assembly GCA_964549495.1). Taxonomy (GTDB): domain Bacteria; phylum Chloroflexota; class Anaerolineae; order Epilineales; family Epilineaceae; genus JACKBJ01. The sequence goes on from CAZJWJ010000021.1 coordinate 37,559, forward strand.
GCTGGCGGACCGCGCCGATGCTCCACAGGCAAAGGGGCGCGCGGGAGAGGAACTCTCCCTGACGCGCCCCCTACCTGGAGGAGAAGAAACAGAATGTTCGAACGCTCGACTGAAGATTCTATCACCCTCGGCAGGGTGGATTCGGTCGCCCAACCCACGCCAGACCTACGCTCGCCCCACGCCGGCTGGCGAGGGCTAGAAGGATGGGGGCCGAAGCGATGTTCACCGATCGGCTGAGGCAGGTCCTCCAGCCTTCCATCGACGCCCTGGCGGACTTGCTGGCGCGCTTCGGGCTCACGCCCAACGGGCTGACGATCATCGGGGCCAGCCTGCACTTGCTGGTGCTCTGGGCATTGGCCCAGGGGGACTTCCTGCTGGGCGCGGCCCTGATGGTGGTGGCCAGTGGCCTCGACGGCATCGATGGGACCTTGGCCCGACGCACCGGGCATTGCACCGACTTCGGCGCCTTCTTGGATAGCAGTCTGGACCGCGTCTCGGAGATCCTGATCTTCTTGGGCCTCCTGATCCATGCGCAGGCGGTGCCGGCCGCTGGCGGCGCGAGCGCCATCCAGCCGGCGCTGGTCTACGCGGCCCTGACCGGATCCTTGATGGTCAGCTACACGCGTGCGCGGGCCGAGGGCGCCGGCCTGCCGGCTCGGGGCGGCATCTTCACGCGGCTGGAACGCATGGCGGTGCTGTGGCTGGGGCTCGTCAGCGGCTGGCTGCTGCCGGCTCTCTGGATCATCGCGGTCGGTGCCTGGCTCACCGCGGCCCAGCGCGTTCTGGAGGCCTGGCAGCTCTCGCGGGCGGAATCCGCCCTGCCGTCAGCCGAGGCCGGTGCCTCCGGTAGCGAGCGCGAGTCCATCGCATGAGTCGGCGGCGCGGCCTGATCATCCTGGTCCTGCTATCGACTCTCCTCGGTGGCTTGGCCCTGGCCGAAGCGCTCCGCGGCGGTCCGCTCTGGCGATCGGCTTATCCCCACCTGCCCCGGCGGGTGCAAGCCATCCCCTACCAGATCCGCGCGCACCTCCCGCAGCCCGAGGCCAGCCCGATCGCGCTGCCCACGGCGCGGGCCGTCGAACCCGCCATCACACCCGCCGTCGCCCCGAGCGAGACTTCGCTCCGACCCGGCGATGCGTTTTCCACCGGCGCGGCGGTGGTTCCGGCGACCGATTCCCTGACGAGCGAGGCTGCCGAAGCGCCGGTCCGGACCGCGACGCCCCGGCCCGCGCCCGACACGAGCCTGCCGGAGTCGGTGTCGCTCGACGGGGTTCGCCATCAGTACCAGACCTGGAACAACTGCGGGCCCGCCACCCTGAGCATGGCCCTGTCCTATCACGACCTGGCGGTCGACCAATCGGTGGTCGCCGCGGCGCTCAAGCCCAACCCCGACGACAAGAACGTCAGTCCGGAGGAGCTGGCCGACTTCGCGCGCTCGCAGGGCATGGAGGCTCGCATCTGGGTGGCCGCCGATCTGCAGGACCTGCGCGCGCTGCTGGCCGAGGGCTTGCCGGTACTGGTCGAGACCTGGTTCGTGCCCGAGCCGGAGGACGAGATGGGGCATTATCTGCTCCTGACCGGCTACCAGGGTGCGGCCGAAGACCCGAACGGCCACTTCGTCGCCGCCGACAGCTATCACGGTCCGCGGGTCGAACTGCCCTACGCGGCCTTCGACCGGCTGTGGCGGGTCTTCAATCGATTGCTCTTGGTCGTCGCGCCGCCCGAGACCATCTCCGCCGCGGAGGCGATCATGGCCGAGCCGGCCGGCAGCCCGGCGATGTGGGAGGCATCCGCCGCCCGCGCCCTGGCAGAGCTGGCCGGCCGGCAGGACGATCCCTTTGCCTGGTTCAACCTGGGTTCCAGCCAGCTTGCCCTCGGCGACTCCGGGGAGGCTGCTCGGTCCTTCGACCGCGCGCGGGCCCAGGGGCTGCCGTGGCGCATGCTCTGGTATCAGCACGCGGCCTTCGAGGCCTACGCCCGGCAGGCGCGCTGGGCCGAGGTGCTCGCCCTGGCCGAAGCCAACCTGGCCAACGCGGCGGACTTGGAAGAATCCCACTATTGGCGAGGAAGGGCCCTCGAGGCGCTCGGCGATGCACGCGCTGCGCGCGAGGCCTACCGAGAGGCCCTGCGCCTCCATCCGGGCTATCAGCCGGCGGCGGAGGCCTTGGCCACCACCGATCCTTGACGTGCCCGTCCGACGAGCCCGCCCGACGAGTCGTCTCGACGAGTCCTCCCGCGGGCCCGAGGTCGATCGGCGACGCGGACCTCTCGAGCTGTCAGCCCTTCGTCAGCCTGTCGTAAGCGCCCGGTCCAGCAGACCGAAGACCGGTCGGATAGACTCTTTCACGTCTTGAGAGAATCGCAGCATATCGGTCACGTGCAGGCAGTCGTCCCCAGGGGAGCGGGGAGCCGCGCGGGCCGGCGCAATACTCCAACTGGCATGAGAGGGACGCCCCGGCGTCCCTCTCGGCATTTCTGGGTTCGGGCCGCTATCGATTGTTCGCTCGGCCGGGCTCTGCTATGCTCGGCCGGCCGTCCCCGAACGTCCTGGAGGAATGGGGCATGACCCACTTTCGAAGCGTCCCGATCGTCGCCGTGCTCGCCATGGCGTCGCTCGCGGCCTGTGCGCCGCAAGATCCGCCGACCATCACGGCTCCACCGCCCGATGCCGGCGCCATGGGCTCCAACCTGGCCCCCGGCCAGTCGATCGAGATCACCATGCCGCCGCCCGACGCGCCGCGAATCGTCCCGACCGTGGTCGCGCAGCCCCTTACCATCGATGCGCGCGAGCGCTACGTCGACGCCGAACGCGCCTTCAGCATCGACGTGCCGGTGGGCTGGGAGGAGACGCGCCAGGAAATCGCGGCCGGCGCCAACGACGTGCAGCTAGGCACCGTCTTCGCCTCTCCCGAGAACAGCGGACTCCTGTCGATCACGCAGTTCGACAACGGCCAGCGGCCCGCCTCGCTGGGCGTCACCACCAACCAGGTGCTCAAGCTCACCGGCTGGACCGATCTGCCGGACTTCCAGGAACTGCGCCGCGAGAACGTGATCCAGCGCGAGGGCGAGGCCCTGCGCATCGATGCCACTTACACCCGCAACAACGGCATCGCCATGCGCAGCCTGGTGCTCTTCCAGATCGACGGCACCACCTTCTCGATGGTCAACCTCGGCGTGGAGCGGGGTAGCTTCAACGAGAACGAGGGCGTGATGCGCGAGATCCTCGACACCTATCGGGTCCCGGGGGTCGGACAGGCCGAGGCCGCCGACGGTGGGGAGGAGGCCAGCCACGATGCGCCTGCCGCCGGCGAGGCCGGCGATGACGCGGAAGGTGATGCGGCGGACAGCGCCGACGAGGGTGGGCAAGCCGACGAGACCGAAGAAGCCGGGACGACGGACGAGGGTTCCGGCTGAGCCTCGACGGCTTGCCGGACCCGGCTGCCAGGCTCGAGACGGCCGGCCGGTCCATCCTGCTGGTCGCCATCGCCGCCTCGCTGTCGCTGGCTGCATTGCTGGCGGTCGAGCGCCACGATCCGGCCTGCGCCAGCTGCCATCTGCCGCCCGAAGCGGCCTTCGTCGCACGCGCCCAGGCCGAAACGGCCAGCGACCTGGCCTCGGCGCACGCCGCCCTCTCGCCACGGGTACGGTGCATCGACTGTCATGCCCAACCCGGCGCCTTCGGGCGCCTGACGGTCTTGGGTCTAGCCGCCGAGGATGCCTGGAGTTTCGTCCGCGGCGACTACGTCGTCGTGGGCCAAGAATACCTGCCCTTGGGGGGCAGCCAGCACCCCTTGGGCGATGCGCCCTGCGCCGCTTGCCATGCCGCGACCCTGGCCGACGATGGTTTCGAGAACCACTTCCACGCGCTGCTGGACGATCCGGAGGCGCCGCCGGAATTGGCCTGCGTCGATTGCCATGCGCCACACCGCGAGCATCCGGAGTCGCCTTGGCACGATGACCGGGACTTGGCGCCCGGCTGCGATGTCTGTCACGCGCTGATGGGCGGGCCGTCCAGCGTGCTCGGGACCGATTGAACAAAGCCTGGCGGTCGCTGCGCAAGCCCCCGCCCAGCGATCCGTTGACCCCGGACCGGGGCCCGCATATAATCGCTCGCCGACCCGATCCGCCCCGCAACCCTCGTGGAGCAGGCCATGCCACTGCCGCCCGACCCCGTCGCCTTCACCATCCCGATGATCGATCGGCCGGTATACTGGTATGGCCTGATGGTCACCCTCGGGACCTTGGCCGGGGCCTACATCGCCGACCGCGAGGCCCGCGCGCGCGGCCACAACCCGGACCACGTCTGGAATGCCCTCATCCCGATCATGATCCTGGGCTTGCTCGGGGCGCGGCTCTATCACGTCATCTCCTCGCCGCAGGGTAGCGGAACCAGCATCCAGACCTACCTGGAGGACCCGATCTCGATCATCGCCTTCTGGGACGGGGGTCTGCGCGGCCTGGGCATCTTCGGCGCCCTGGTCGGGGGGCTGGTCGGGCTCTGGCTCTACGTGCGCTTCGCCAAGCTCTCCTTCCCGGAATGGGCCGACATCATCGCCATCGGGGTGCCCTTGGGGCAGGCCATCGGGCGCTGGGGAAACTACTTCAATCAGGAGCTCTACGGCAATCCGACCGAGCTGCCCTGGGGCATCCAGATCGAATCGGCTTACCGCCTGCCGGCCTTCGCCGGGCTGCCCAGCGACCAGCTCTTCCACCCGACCTTCCTCTACGAGTCGCTGTGGAACCTGCTCGCCTTCTTCTTCCTGGCCTTCTTGGCCCACCGCTTCTCGCATCGCCTGCGGGCCGGCGACATCGCCTTGATCTACTGCATCCTCTACCCCACCGGGCGCTACCTGGCCGAGCTCCAGCGCCCCGACGCCTGGCTGGCCCTCGGCATCCCGGTGGCCCAGTGGATCTCCTTCGCCGCCATCGTCCTGGCCGCACTGTGGATCTTGGCACGGCATGGCGTCTTCGGCGGCCGGCCGGCTCCGCGCAGCATGTCCATCGAGACCGAGTCCGACTGAAGGCGCGGTCGGTCCCGAGGGCCGAACCGGCGACCCCGGAACCGGACCCGACATGATGTCCGCGGCCGGTCTTGCCTCGGGCCTTTGGCTCTGGGCCTGTCTGGCGGCGCTCCTGCTGCTGCCGGGCGCCGCCGCGCTGAGGATGGCGGGCGATCGATCGCGCGGGCTGGAACGCGCCGCCCGCGCATTGGGCCTCAGCGTGGCGGTCTGGCCCCTGCTCCTACTCTGGACCAGCCGGCTCGGCCTGCGGTGGACTTCGCCTCTGGCCTGGCTGCTGATCGCGGCGGCCCTGGTCCTGGCCCTCGGTCCCGGCACGGGCTCGAAGCCGGGCCGGCACCGCCCGCCGCACCGCGCAGGCGCGGATCGAAGCCCTTCGAGGCTCGATCCCACCACCCTGGTCCTGGTGGCCATCTGGCTCATCGCCCTGGGCACGCGCCTCCTGCAGGCCCGCGAGTTGGCGGTGCCTCCCTGGGTCGACGGCTACCACCACAGTCTGGTCACGGCCCTGATCCTCGATCGCGGTGGCCTGCCGGATGACTACCGGCCCTATCTGCAGGGCCTGGACTTCTACTACCACTTCGGCTTCCACGCCCTGGCTGCGGTGGCCAGCTGGCTCTCCGGGCTCGAGCTGCCGCGGGTGGTCCTGGCCTTGGGTCAGGCCATCAACGCCGCGACGGCGGCTACGGTCTACGCGCTGGCCCTGCGGCTTACCCGTCACCGGGTGCCGACCCTGCTGGCCGCCGCGCTGCCCGCCTCGCTCTTCTACCTGCCGGCCTACTTCCTGAGCTGGGGTCGCTACACTCAGCTGACCGGCCTGGTGCTGCTACCGGTGGCCTGGCTGCTCCTGCAGGAGGCGGTCGAGCGGGCGGGCTGGCGGCCGGCGGCCCTGGCCGCGCTCGGCAGCGCCGGCCTGCTGTTGGTGCACTATCGGGTGATGGCCTTCTTCCTGGTCGGCGCCTTGCTGATCCTCCTGCCGATGCTGCGCCAGCCGCGCCGAATGCTGCGCTGGCTGGCCGCCGGCCTCGGCGGGATGCTGCTGGCCGGCCCTTGGATCCTGCGCAACATGGCCCGCGGCCTGGCCAGCCAGTCCTCGGCCTCGGAGGACTGGCTGATCGGCAGCGCCGAGATCGCCCGGCAGGTGGCCCAGGCGCCACCGGACTGGCTCTTCACCTGGGGCACCAACGGATTCTGGATCCGGCTGGCGGGGATCGGTCTCCTGGCTGGCATGTGGGCCGGCCGGCGCGCCGCCTGGGCGCTGGCCGCGGGCTTGGCCATCTGCCTGCTGCTGGTCGCTCCGCCCATTCCCTCCCTGTCCAGCAGCTGGTTGCTTCCGCCCTTCTCCTTGGCCATCAGCCTCTACTTGCCCGTGGCCTTGGGATTGGCCCTGCTGGCCGATCTGCTGGCCGAGATCTTGGCCGGGATCCCGAAGCAGCCGACGTCAGAAGGCCGCGCTCCTGGTGATGCCTCGGACGCGAGCCAGGCGCGGCGTCGGCCATGGCCGCCGAGCCTGCCGAGCGCGCTGGCGCTGGGCATCTGCCTACCGGTCTGCATCCTGGCATGGCGCCAGCGTGCGATGGTCTCGCCGCTGGACGCCTCGCCGCTGCAGCTAGGCTTCTATCTCCTGGCTGCCGCGCTCATCGGCTTGACGGCCGCGGCCGGCCAGCGACCGGCGCCGGCGTCGCCGGGCGCGCTCCCGGCGGCTGCCGGCGGAGGGCGCGCGCGTCGGGCGGCCGAGCTGGGCCGGTCGGTGATCGCGCCCGCGGCCATCGTGCTCGCCTGCCTGGCCGGCGCGCGCCAGATGCGCGGCATCGTCCGCGACGATACGATCATCGCGCGGCAGCCAGACCTGGCTGCCGCCGCCTGGATCGCAGCGGAGACACCGGCCGACGCGCGCTTCCTCATCGGCGCCACGGCTTGGCATCTGGGCACCTACCGGGGCCTCGATGGCGGATACTGGCTGCCCCTGCTGGCCGATCGTTCGACCAGCCTGCCGGCGGCGCTCTACAGTCACGGCCGCGCAGAGGACATCCTGCGGATCGGTGCCTTGGCCGAACGCGCCAGCCGCGGCGACGCGCTGAGCGACGCCGGGCTCTCGCGCTTGCTCGAGGACGCCGGCGCGGGCTGGATCTACTTGGGGCCTTCGGCGGAGGGTCATCCCGATGCCTTCAGCGCCGCGCGCCTGCGCCGGCACCCCGATCTGATCGAGCGCTATGCGGCCGGCGGGGCGCATGTTTTCCAGCATCGGCCCTGAGCTCCTTCGCCGCCGCGCGAGCCGGGTCGTGTCCCGCCGGCCGGAAGTGATATACTAGCCCCCACGCTTTCGCAGCCCCGGTTGCACGGGGCGGTTCCAGGAGGCATGGATGCGTCATCTACCCCGCCTACCCCATCGGCCGGCGACGGCCCTGGTGCTGGCCTTCCTGATCGCGGCCGGCTTCGGCGCGATCGGCAGCCTGCCGGCCGGCGCCCAGCCCCAGAGCAACTGCCAGGCCAGCCCGGACAAGGTGGCAGCTCCAGACGAGATCGATCTGGGACAGACGGTGCAGGTCACCCTGACCCTCACCGACAGCTGCCCCCAAGAGGTCTCGCCCATCGACGTGATGCTGGTCATGGACGGCTCCGAGTCCATGCTCGACAACCAGAAGATCACCAACGCCAAGGCGGCGGCCAAGGCCTTCTTGGAAGAGATGGACCTGAGCCCGGACCAGTCGCGGGTCGGCCTGGTGGTCTTCAACGAGGCGGCCGGCCTCTACAGCGGCTTGACCCGCGACGCGGACTACATCCGCACCCGCATCGACTCCATCGTACCCTCCGGACGCACCAACATCTCCGATGCCATCGACCTGGCGGCCGAGGAGCTGCGCGAACAGGACCGCGGCATCGCCCAGGCGATGATCGTCCTGACCGACGGCATCAACACCGTGCCCACCGATCCGGTGCCGGTGGCCGCCCAGCGGGCCAAGGATCAGGGCATCACGATGGTCACCATCTGCGCCGGCGGCGACTGCGATCCCGGCCTGCCCTCGGCGGCCAGCGCGCCGGAGCTCTTCTTCAACGTGCCCGATGCCAGCGAGCTGACCGAACTCTACCGCACCCTGGCCAGCGAGCTTCAGGCCAACGCCATCGTCGAGTGGACCATCGAGGACGTCTTGCCGGCCAACATGGAGTTCGTGCCCGGCTCGGCCCAGCCCCCGGTCGACGAGGCTCGCAGCGAGCCGGATGGAACGACGGTGCTGGTCTGGCAGATCGCCGGGCCCTTCCCGGATGCCGGCCTGACCTATCTGGTCGAGCCCCAGGAGGTGGGCCTGCATCCGACCAACGTGGTGGCCACCGGCCGCTTCAAGGATCGCCGGGGCTTGCCGGGTGAGGTGACCTTCCCGATTCCCAAGGTCCTCATCCGATCCTACTGCCCGCCCAAGCCGCTGGAGGTCTACATCCTCATCGATGACTCCAACTGCTTGGCCGGCGCCACGCTCAACGGCATGGACGCACGCTCAGCCATCCGCAAGGGCGTCGAGAAGGTGCTCGACCAGCTGGCATTGGGCAAGGACACCGTGGCCGTCATCGGCTATGGCGATACGGCCGAGCTCTTCACGCCGCTGACCGACGACCGCGAGGAGATCCTGGCCGGCGTGGATCGGGTGACCCTGCGCGATGGCAGCGCGAGGCTCGACCTGGCATACCTGAAGGTGGCCGAGGAGTTGCGCAGCGAGCGGCACCGCGAGGAGACCCAGGTCCTGACGCATAGCATCACCGACGGCCCGATGATGCAGGCGCCCGAATTGGCCAGCGCCCGCGCCGCGGCGCTCAAGAGCGCCTACGGCGCCATGCACTACCATATCGCCGTCGGCACGCTCGCCCAGTACACGCTGCTGCGCAACATCTCCGAGCCGGGCGGCTTCTGGATCTTGCCCTTCGGCGGTGACGTGATCACGCCCTATACCGAGTTCGGTGCCATCGCGCAGGACATCGGCTTCCCGGCCATCTGTCCTGGCGGTCCGACGCCCAGCGTCACCCAACCGGTCGACCCGACGCAGACGCGACCGGTGCCGACCATCGATCCCGGAGGGCTCTTCCGGAGCTTCATCCCGCGGCTCTTCCAAGACGAAGCGCTCCCATAGCGCGATGGGCGCGAGCCGCGGTCGGGTGAGGCTCTCGCCGTCGCCGGATCCGGCCGGACGGCGCCCCGAATGCGATCCACGGGCCGCCCGGCGGCCGGTGCATCGCCGGTGCTGGCTCGCGCTGCTGCTGACCGGTCTGCTGGCTGGGCTGTGGGCCGGGCCGGCAGGGGTGGACGGTCCTGCTGCCGCCCGGGCCCAGTCAGGGCCGATCGGCTATCGTCTGGTCGAGGACTGGAGCGAGCGCGCCTGGATACCGCGGCCCGGGCGCTACGGCCACGCGGCCGACATCAGCGCCACGGCCGATGGCTGGCGCTACATCCTCGACCGCCGGCAGCAAGCCCTGCACATCTTGACGGTCTGGGGCGAGCCTCGCGCGCGCTTGGACCTTCGGCCCTGGCTGCCGGGGCCGGACTGGGAGGCCCGCCGTCTGGACGGAGCCGGGTCCGCCCTGGCCCTGCTGCTCGGCGACGGCGATTCGAGCCAAGTGCTCGAGCTCGATTTGCGGCAAGGGCGGCTGCTCGGGGCTCGAGTTCGCCTCGAGCTGCCGCTGCGCTACAACGACCTGGCGCGCCACCCGGACGGCCGGCTGCTGCTCTCGCGCAGCATCCCCCGGATTCCGGTGACGCCCGAGCCGCGCGATCGCGGTCCCGGTCCCAAGGGCGGGGTCGATCTCTACGCTGCCGACGGTCGATTCCTGGCCGCCCTCGACGATCGGCCGCTCTTCTATCCGATCGGGGTCGATTTCGGCCCCGAGGGCGCACCCGAGGTGATCAACCGCGTACCCGTGCCCTCCAGCGAGGGGCCGCCCGGTCCGCCGGCCACGCCCGAACCCTCCCTGGCGCGGGACCCGCGCTCGATTCGGGATCGGCTTGCAGGAACGCTCCCCGAGCTCGCGCTGGATCCGAACCCGCGCGGATCCGTCCTCGCGGGCGCGGCAGGCGCGGCGTCACCGGCTTGGGGCGCCGCCCCGCTGCAGGACGCGCCGGCGCCCGTGGCCGGTCTGGTGCGCTATGACGGCGACCTGGCCTGGCGAGAGAGCTGGCCCTTCAACGCGGCCGAGGACCTGGCGGCCGGCCCGGCCGGCGTCTTCCTCTCGCGTCAGATGGAGATCTTCGCGCTGGGCCAAGACGAGCCGCTGTGGAGCGGGCCCACCGGCCAGGTGATCTGGCCCTATTCGGGCGGCGCGCCGCTGCACCTGGAGGCCGCGGATAGCGGGCCGCCGCTGCAGGCCAGTCTGGCGCATTGCTACAGCCAAGGCCTGCTCGGCTTTGCCAGCACCCGGCCCGGCAGCCCGCCGCGCCGGGTCTTCGGCTTGGACGATCCCCCGCTCTCGGGGCCCTGGTTGCCGCTTCGCATCGCCGCGGGTGCGCTGCCGGCCACCCTACAGGGCCGCTTCGCGCGCAGCGGACAGCAGACCCTCCTGGTCGAGCGGCCGCCGGAGCCGCAGAGCGTCCAGCGCTGGTCGACCGACGGCCGGCTCCGGGATCAGCTGGGCATCTGCGGCGGGCTGGCCGTGCCCTGGCAGGTCGACGTCTCCCGTCCCTGGTGGGCCCGCGACCTGGCCGTCGACGGCCAGCGGGTCTACACCATCGACGCCATGGCCCTGCGCGCCCGTCCCGAGGATGGCTTTCCGGAATGGTCCGCCTGGCCCGATCTCTCCGATCCGAGCCTTCCCGAGCCCGACCAGTTGGCGGTCGATGCCCGAGCCGGGCGCGTGGCCGTGCTCGACGGCGGCCGGCGCGAGCTGCGCCTGCACGACGCCGCGGGCGATCTGCTGGCCCGCTGGCCCCTTGATGCTCCGGAGCTCGTCGGCCCTTCCCTGCCCATGGATCTGGCCCTGGGCGCTGCGGGCGTCTACCTGGCCGATTCCGCGCGCCGGCGCGTCCTGGCCTACGATCTCGAGGGCCGGCTGCAGGCGGTCTGGGCGCTGCACGATTCCCCGGCCGCCATCTCGGTCGATGATGCCGAGCGGCTGTACATCCTGGGGCATGGTGGCTGGGCCTGGCGCTACACCTCCGATGGTCGACTGGACGCATTCTGGCGTTTGCCGGGGCCTTGGGCCACCGACATCGCGGCCGGCCCGAATGGCCGGGTCTACCTGAGCTACGCCCGCCGCGAGCGCCTCGTCCACCCGCACGATCGTCCGCTGGAGGCCGTGCAAGCAGCCGGCGTCTGGGTCTACGAGCCGGAGGACTCGATACGCCTACCCGAGCCGGATCCGGATGGCTGCCGCATGCTGCCGGACAAGCGGGCGGCGCCGCAGCACTTGCTCCTGGGCCAGGAGGTCGAGGTCGGGCTGCGCGTCGAAGGCGACTGCCCGGGCCGCTACCGGCCGACCGACCTGGCCATCCTGATCGACGCCTCGCGCTCGATGAGCTTCGACTCGGCCTTGGAGCGGGCCCGGGAGGCCTTGCGCGACCTGGTCGAGCGGATCGACAACCCCGACATCCGATGGGCCCTGCTGCGCTTCGAGTCGGAGGCCGCCATCGCCGCGCCGATGGGTGCCGGCCCGGCAGAGCTCCTGACCGCGGCCGCCCGCATCCAGCCGCGCGGCGACACCCGCCTGGGCGAGGGCATGTTCTTGGCGGCGCAACATCTCTCCGAGGGCGAGGCCGACCGCGAGCGGCGGCTCCTGGTCCTGACCGATGGCGAGTACAAGGACTCGCTCGCGCCGGCCCTGGATGCCCTGGGCGCCGCCGACGTGCAGCTGGACATCCTGATCTACCCGATCTCCTCCTTCGACCGCTCGATGGCCGCCAACCTCGAGCGCGTCGTCGGACGGCCCGGCAGCGTCCGCGTCGAGCCGGGCGCCGAGAGCCTGGCCGAGCTGGCCGGCCAGTTCGGGGGCTACCGGCCCCAGCCGAGGCTCTTCGAATCGCTCACGGTCCACGACGAGATCCCACGGAACATGCGCTACGTCGAGGATTCGGCCCGCCCGCCGGCCGCTTGGGATCCCGATCGGCGCCGCCTGACCTGGCGCCTCGAGAGCGTGGAGTCCGCGACCGGTCTGTCGCTGGGCTACCGCGTCGAGCCGCTCGAGCCGGGCCGCTGGCCGACCAACCTCGCGGCCTGGACCGAGCACGTCGATGGGCTGGGCCGTGCCGGCCGGCTCGACTTCCCCCTGCCCCGCGTCGACGTCCTCACCCGCCAGGACCTGAGCCGGCGGGTCTATCTGCCCTTCGGCGCGCGCCGCGACTGCCTGCGCTCGGCCCGCCCAGTGGACTTGGTCCTGGCCATCGACAGCTCGCGGAGCATGGCCGAGCCCGCCGCCGGTGGGGGCAGCAAGCTCGAGGCGGCCGGCCGGGCCGCCAAGGGCCTGATCGAGCGCTTGACACCCGGTCGAGATCGCGTGGCCGTGCTGGGCTTCGACCAGCAGCTTCGATCGCTGATCGGCCTGAGCGGCGACCTGGAGCGGGCTACCACGGCCCTGGATGACCTGGTGGCCCGCCCCGGCACGCGCATCGACCTGGGCCTGGCCGGCGCGGCCGAGATCTTGTCCGCCGAGGGACGCAGCGACGCCACCCGGGCGGTCATCCTCCTCTCCGATGGCCGTCAGCCCGGCGGCGAGGAGGCGGCCCGGTCCCAGGCCGAGCGCCTGGACGCGATCGGCGCGCTGCGCTACACCATCGCCCTGGGGCCGGACGCCGACCTGGATCTGCTGGTCGATTTGGCCGGCAGCCCGACCCGGGCCTACCGCTCGCCGGAGGCCGAGGATCTGGCCGTCATCTACGCCGAATTGGCCCGTCGCGTGGGCTGCGGCGAGCCGCCCGAGGAGGTGGAGAATGCTCCCTAGGGAGAGCCCCGGCCATCGGCCCGGCCGCCGCCGCTTCCTGTGCGCGATGCTGGCCCTGGTCCTGCTGGCCGGTTTCGAAGCCTCCCCGCGGCCCGCCGTCGATCTAGGCCCGGCCGCGCTTTCCCCCTCGCCGCCGGCCGCTCTGGCCGCGCCGGAAGCCCAAGGCGTGGCCCCGGATGCGATCTACCGGCTGGTCGCTACCTGGGAGGACGTCCCCTGGCAGATCCAGGCAGGCCGTTTCGCCCGGGCCGGCGACCTGACGCGCCTCTCGGACGGGCGCTTCGCCCTGGTCGATGGCCGGCACAACCGGATCCACCTGCTCGGAGCCGAGGGGCGACCGCTGGAGTTCTGGGATCCGCATGCCGGCGATCCCGGCGCGGTCGCCCGGCGCGTCGACGCGGCGGCAGACGGCGGGCTCTGGCTTCTGAGCTGGCGCGCCGGGGCGCTGGGACAGCCCTCGAGTCAGATCGACCACCTCGACGCCCGAGGCCAGCGGATCGCTTCCTGGCGCGACCCGCGTCCCTTGGGCGACCTGGCGGCTGATGTCGAGGGCCGGCTGCTGGTGACCGTCCGGACCGACCAGCCCCGCGTCTTGGTCCTGGACGGGCAAGGCGGCGAGCTGGCGGACTTCGGGCGCGAACATCTCCAGCACCCGCTGAGCCTGGACGTGGCCGATGACGGCCGCGTCTACGTCGTCAACCGCGTCCTGCAACCGGGACCCGGTGCCGGCGCCACCGCGACCCCCGGACCGGCCCCGACGCGCGAACCCTCGATCGCGGCGGCGCCCGGCCTCGGGCCGGCCTTGCGACCATTTCGGGCCCCCGGGCAGGCGACGGCGGAGCCCGAGGCGCCCGTCGAGGGCGTCCTGGTCTTCGGTCCGGGAGATCACGCGCTGCAGCGCAGCGTGCCCATCGTGGCCGCGGCCGACGTGGCGGTCGGGCCGGCCGGCGCCTTCGTCTCGCGCGAGCTGGAGATCCTGCCCCTGGACGATCCCGAGCGGCCGCGCTACGCCTTGCCCTATCCCCGCCTGATCGACAGCCGAGACGATGGGCCCGCCCTGCACCTCGAGGTGCCGCCTCGGGGCTTGGCCGCCAGCCTCTGGCATTGCTATTTCCAAGGCTGGCTGGGCTTCGAGGATGCCCGGAGCGGTTCGCCTCGCCTCTCCGGGGGTATCGACCGGCCCTTCCTGGCCGGTCCGGCCTACCCGCGCCGCATCACCGCCGACGAGGGCCTCTTCCTGCTCCAGGGACGCTTCGCCAGCCTGCCCGACGGGCAGGGCGGCTGGAGCCACCACCCGGCCGAGATCGCCCTGGAGAGCGAGCCGCAGAGCATTCAGCGTTGGACGTCGGAAGGGCGCTTGGACGACCAGCTGGGCGTCTGCGCCGGACATCCCAACGCACCGGCCGCACGCTGGGCCCGCGATGTGGCCACCGCCGGCGGGGCCGTCTACAGCCTCGATCCGGACTTCGTGCGCAAGCGCGAGGGCGCAGACTTCCCGGCCTGGTCGCATTGGGCGGGCGAGCAGCCCGCGGCCGGAGCCCCCCAGCTGACGGCGCTGGCCGCGGCGGGGGAGCGGATCGAGTACCTGGATGCCGGCGGCCGGCGGCTGGTGGCGCTGTCGAGCGAGGGACAGGTCCTCGAGCAGCTGGCTCTGGACAGGCTGGCCGGCGGGGCAGGCGGTGGCAGCCTGCCGGCGGATCTGGCCCTGGATGAAGCGGGCCGGCGCTACCTGGCCGATGCCGGCGGGCGTCGGCTCTTGATCGACGCGGCGGATCGCCCCGCGCAACTGGACCTGCACGACCTGCCCGAGCGCGTGGCCGTCGGTCCGGCGGGACGGGTCTTCGTCCTGGGCCGGAGCGGCATGGCCCTGCGCTACGATCCCGGACCTGGCGGGCTGGAGCTGGGGGCGGCCTGGAGCATGCCGGAGGCCGGTGCGGAGGCCCTGGACATCGCGGTGGATGCCGGAGGGCGGGTCTACGTCAGCTTCGCCGAGCGCGGGACGACGCGCTTGCCCAGCGGCGGCTTCGCAGAGACCTTCCTGCGCGCCGGAACCTGGGTCTTCGAGCCGGCGCCCGCGCCTGCCCGGCGGGCGACCGAGCCCGGCGCCTGCATCCTGTCGCCCGACAAGCGCGCCGCCCCGGAGCGCCTGAGGTTGGGCGAGACGGTAGATGTCGAGTTGGTGCTCGACGGCCGTTGTCCCGGCCAGCGGCAGCCGATCACCTTGGCCTTGGTGGTCGATCACTCGCGATCGATGGCCTGGGACGGCGCTCTGGAGCGGCTCCGCGAGGCCGGCATCGACTTGCTCTCCGAGTTGGATCCGAGCCGAGATCGCCTGCATCTCTTCGGCTTTGCCGACGACGCCAGCCTGCCTCCGGTCGCCCCGGACGATCCGGCCGGCGCGGCGACTTGGTTGGCCGGCCTGCGGGCCGGCGGCGACACGCGATTGACCGAGGCCCTCGAGCGGGCGGTCGAGGCCCTGGCGGGGGCATCGGGCCGCAAGGTCGTCCTGATCCTGACCGACGGCGGGCTTCGCGACGATCCGGGACCGGCCGCCGAGCGGGCGCTGTCCGAGGGCATCGAGCTGGGCGCCTGGGTCTTTCGCACCGACGATTTCCCGGGCCTGAGCCTGGCCGCGCGCATGGTCGGCGGGGCGCGCGACGCCATCCTCCTGGACCCCGACGAGGCCCAGCGTCGGGCCTGGTTCGAAGCGGCCACCGACTGGCAGCGACCCGAGCAGCTGCTGGAAGTCGTGACGGTGGTCGATCGCATTCCGGACAACATGCGCTACCTGGCCGGCTCGGCCGAGCCGGCCGCCAGCTACGATGCCGCCGCGCACTCCTTGCATTGGGATCTCGGCCCCCTGGCAGCCGAGGCGAGGCTGCGCTTGCGCTATCGATTGGAGCCGCTGGAGCCGGGGGACTGGCCGACCAACATCGAAGCCCTCGCCGACTATCGGGACGGGCTCGGCCGATCGGGCCAGCTGCGCTTTCCCCTGCCGCGGGTGGAGGTCATCGCACCCGAGCCGCCGTCCGGCCGGATATACCTTCCGCTGCTGGCGCGCGAGGCCTGTCTGCTTCAAAGCTTGCCCCTGGACTTGATCCTGGCCCTGGATACCAGCCAGAGCATGGCGGCGCCGGCCGAGGCGGGTGGCAGCAAGCTGGACGCGGCCCGCCTGGCGGCCCGAGGCTTGCTGGACCGACTGGACTTGGGCCGGGATCGCGTGGCCGTACTCGGCTTCGACGCGCAGGCCCGCGCGGCGCTGGGCTTGTCCGATGATCGCGAGCGCATCGAATCGGCCCTGGCGGGCTTGGTGACCGCCTCCGGCACGCGCCTCGACTTGGGCCTGCGCGCGGCGCGCGGACTCCTGCGCGGAGAAGCCCGGCCCGGGGCGCGGCCGGTGGTCATCCTGCTCACCGACGGCCTGCACGGCGGTAGCGCGATCGAGCCGCGATTGGAGGCCGATCTGCTGGCCGGTGCCGGCAGTCTCATCTACACCATCGGCCTGGGCGAGCAGATCGACCGCCAGCTGCTGGAGTCCATCGCCAACCCGCCGGGGAGCTTCTACGCCTCGCCCGGCACGGCCGAGCTGGCCGAGATCTACCGGGCCATCCTCATCCGGGTGGCCTGCGATGCGCAGCCCCGTCCGGATCGGGCTTCGCCGACGGAGCCCGCCCCGCGATGAGCCGAGAGTACAACATCCGCGACCCCTTGCACGGCGACATCAAGCATACCGGCCTGCTCAAGGACCTGGTGCAGAGCTATCCGGTGCAGCGTCTGGACGGCATTCGACAGCTGGGTCTGACCTACAAGATCTTTCCCGGCGCTACCCACACGCGTTTCGCCCACGTCAACGGCGCCTGCAACCATGCCAGGCGCCTCTTGGCCCGTCAGGACATCCAGTCCATCGTCCCGCCGCGCGACCGCCTCTTGATCCAGGCGGCGGCGCTGCTGCACGATATCGGGCATCCGCCCTTCAGCCACGCATTGGAGATGCTCTACCCGCGGGACCACGAGCAGATGGGACAGCAGATCATCCGCGGCCAGCTGGACCTGCCCTACGGGGACGGCGGCGAGGTCCGCCGCGCGCTGGAGCGTTGGGAGGTGGACCCGGAGGAGATCGTGGGGCTTCTCGAAGGCGGGGCGCGGCCGGCCTTCTACCACGATCTGATCAGCAGCCCGGTGATCGATGTCGATCGCATGGACTATCTGATGCGCGACACCTACTTCAGCGGCGCCAGCATCGGCACCATCGATGCGGGGCGGCTGTTGGGGAACCTGGTGGTCGAGCCCAGCACCGGCCGGCTCGGCCTGCGCGAGAAGGCGGTGGCCAGCCTGGAGCAGTTCTTCGAGGCCCGCCGGCACATGTACGGGCAGGTCTACCTGCATCCTTCCAGCTACCTCGGCGAGCAGATCCTCGGCCTGGCGGTCCAGGACAGCCCGCAGCTGCTGGACATGGGTACCGACGATCGCCTGCTGGCCCGACTGCATGCCCAGGGCAGCGACTTCAGCCGACGCATGGTCGGCCTCCTCGATCGCGGCAAGAAGGCCTTTCCGCGCGAGGCGCTGGAGATCCGGACCGAGGGCATCCACGCCGATCGCTGCGAGAAGGCCTTTGCCCTGGCGGCCGTCGAGCGGGAGCGACCGGGCCGGGCCGCGGGGGCGATCCGAGCAGCGACCGGCCTAGACCGAGGCGACGTGGTGGTCACCTTCCCCGGTGGGCCACCCGCCGGCGAGTCAGCGAAGCTGCCGCCCTTCCCCATCGAGCTGAAGGACGGCAGCTGGGTCGATCTCTTCGAGCACTTCGAGGTGGCGCGCATGCTCTACCGCACCCGCCAGTCGCGAACGGTGATGGGGGTCTACACCTGGCCCGAGCACATCGCCCGCGTGCGCGGCGCGGCGCTGGAGCTTCTGGACACCGACTTCGGCTCGCAGGACTGAATTCGCCTTGCGCCGGAGCTCGGCACAGCTTCACGGATCGAAGCCGGCTCGTAAAGCGGGCGAGCTTCATAGGCAGCATCAGCGCGCGGCGCGCGCCGCATCGACGATCTCGCCCCGGCGGATCGCCCGTCGCAGGGCATCGATGTCGCCCGAGAGCGATCGATCGTGGGTCAGGGTCGGGACCCGCCTCCGGATGGCCTCGAGCGCGGCGGCGCAGCCGCGGCCGGGGCGCCCGAGCTCCTCGCGCAAGTCCAGGGCCTGGGCGGCGGTCAACAGCTCGATGGCCACGACGCCCTCGACCAAGTCGAGCAGCTGCCGTGCGTGCAGGCCGGCGTTCATGCTCATCGAGACGTGATCCTCCTGATTGGCCGAGGAGGGGATGGAGTCGACGCTATCGGGATGCGACAGGGTCTTGGCCGCCGAGACCAAGGAGGCCGCGGTGTATTGCGGGATCATCAAGCCGCTGTTGAGTCCCACCAGCCCCTCCGGTGGGCGGATCAGGAAGGGGGGTAGCGCTCGATGCCCGTCGCCGCGGTCTCGGAAGTGATCGTCGGTCAATAGGAAGACCCGGCGCTCGCATTGGCTGGCCGCATCGGTCATCACGATCTTCAGCAGGTCGATGGCATGGCCCAGCGGCGCGCCGTGGAAGTTGCCGCCGCTGACGGCCTTGTAGGCCCGCGGCAGGTCGAGCAGGATCAGCGGGTTGTCGACCGCGCTGTTGAGCTCGGTCTCGATCTGGCCGGCGATCCAGTCCAGGGCATCGCGCGCCGCGCCCAGCACCTGCGGTCCGCAGCGCAGGGAATAGGGATCCTGGGGCGGGACGCGCTCCGGGTCGACGTGCGCGTCGGCGCGGTCGAGGAGGCTCGAGCCGGCCGTGTAGCCCAGCACGCGCTCGGCCACCGCTCGCTGGCCGGCGAAGGGCCGCGCGGCTTGCAGCTCCGGCAGGAAGGGATCGCGGAAGCCCAGGGCAGCCTCCAGGCTCATGGCCAGGCCCAGCTCGGCGTGATCCAAGAGGCGGTGGGCATCGGCCAGCGCCAAGGCGGCCAGGGCGGCCGAGACGGTGGCGCCGTTGGTCAGCGCCAGACCCTCCTTGGCCTGCAGTTCGATCGGGCCGCCGATGGCGGCCATCGCCTCGCCGCCGGGCACGCGGCGCCACCAACGCACCCTACCGCTGCGACGATCGATGCTGCGGTGGTCGACCCCCGGTCCGGGGCCATCGGCGGGTACCCAGGCCTCGCCGGCCCAGTCGTCCACCGGCAGGCGCGTTTCGCCCGGGGTGGGCTCGGGCGGGCGGCTGAGGATGAGCGCCAGGTGGGAGAGCGGCGCCAGATCGCCCGATGCGCCCAGCGAGCCCATGCGCGGCACGATGGGGTAGATGCCGGCACCGAGCATGCCCAGCAGTCGGTTGACCACCCGGATGCGCACCCCCGACCGCCCGCGCGCCAATTGGTGGGCGCGGATCAGCACCGCAGCGCGAACCACGTCTTCGTCCAGCGGATCGCCCGTGCCGCTGGCGTGGCTGACCAATAGGTTGCGGGAGAGCACCCGGGCCTGATAGGCCGAGCCGAAGGCCTGCCGGCCCGAGAGCGCGCCGAAGCCGGTGTTGATGCCGTAGATCGGCCTCGCGTCATCGCCCTCGATGGCGGCCACCTGCGCCGACACCCAATCGGCCGAGGCCTGCATCGCGTGCTCGAGTGGGCGGCCGCGGTCCGCGTCCTCGATCAGTGGCCGAACCGGGCGCCGATCCCGGGCGACTTGCTCGACCTCCCCGATCGTGAGGCGGCGGGAATGGCCATCCGGACCGGCCAGATCCAGCGCCTCCTGCTCGGCTGGTTCCTGCTGCCTCATCCTCGCTCCTCGCCGCGGAGATGCATGGTCGATCCGGATGTGGGTGGCGCTCGGGTGAAGCGCTGCCCCGACAGATAGAACGCCGCGGCGGAAGCTCCGCCGCGGCGCATCGGCAACATCCGGCGATCGACGACCCGACCGGTTGGACGAGCCGGCTCCATGCCCCCAAGGGGAATCGAACCCCTGTCTTCAGCTTGAAAGGCTGATGTCCTGACCGCTAGACGATGGGGGCGGGAACAGCGCTATGGTAGCATAGCCATGCGCCAGACGCTCAATGCGCGGGCCAGGTCGAAAGACCACCACAGGGTGGCGGCCGCCAGTTCATGTCCGCGAAGATGGCCATGAGGTCCTCACCGTCCGGCGCGTCGTGGTAACGGGCCGGATCCCCGGCCAGGTCTTGCAGCAATTCCGCGTCCACATCCGGTCCGAGTCCGATCGTATCGATACGGATGCCATTCGATCGAGCCTCCCGGGCAGCGGCACGTACATCCTCCGGTGTCGAGGGGGAGGGCAGGCCATCGGTGAGTGCAACGATGCGTTGCTCGCTGCCGGGCAGCGCCGAGCTCAGGACCCGAACCGCCTCGCGGATCCCGGCATCGAGCCGAGACCCGGGCTGGCTGAGGATCGTCTCGAGCGCGGTGCTCAGCTGCTCGCGCTCGGCGCTCAGTGGGCTGAGCACGCGCGCCTCGTCGTTGAAACTGACGAGGGCCAAGCGGCTGCGTCCCCCCACCATCGAGATCGGCAGGCTCGCGGCGTCCAGCGCGGCCCGAAGCTTGCTCCGCCCGCCGCGGGTCATGCCGCGCATGCTGGTCGAGGCGTCGATGACCAGGACGATCTCGAGGCGAGCCGCCTCGATCTTGGGGCAGCGCTCGCGCAGGAGCAGAGGGAGGTACAGAGCGCGGGGCTCGGCCGTCGGGCTGGCCGTCGCGGTCGGCGTCGGGCTGGCCGTCGGGCTCGGCGTCGGCGTTCCGCTGGGCCGGGCGCTGGCCGTGGGTGTGGCGCTGGGCGTGCTCGTTGCACGGGGCGTTGGGCTGGCGGTGACGCTGGGTGTGGCGCTGACGAGCGGTGTGGGGGTCGGCGTCAGCTGCTCCACGCAGAGCGAGCCGCGCCGGCCGTCGTTGGGGTATCCGTTGCCGTCGCCGCGTCCACCGTTGACGCGGATGCCGCGCCGCTCGACGCTGCCATCGACATAGAAGATCTTGACGCGGCCACCTCCACCGCCTCCGCCGCCGTCGTCCGTCACGCCGCCAGCGCCGCCATTGGCCTCGACCCGGCCATCGAAGACGAGCTGGCGCGCTTCGATCCACAGCCCGCCGCCGGCGCCGCCCCCGCCGGCGTCGTTGCGCTCCACGATGCCGTCCTCTCCATCGAGCTGGATGGTTCCCGAGATGGCGACCGTGTCGGCCAGGATGGCCAAACCGGCACCGCCGTGCCCGCCGCGGCCCGGATCGCCGGGTGAGTCGGCAGCTCCGGGGGCGCCGCCGGCCGAGCCCCGCTCGATGTCCCGGCTGCAGTCGCTGCCGTAGGCACGACCGCCGCGGGCGGCCGGCTGGCCGACTCCGTCGAGCACGCCGGCACCGCCGGCACCGCCATGCGCACCGCCGCCGCCCCCGTCGAAGGAATCCAAGCCGCCCTCGCCACCACCCGGACCCTCGCCCTCGCGCCTGGCTTGGCCCCGATAGCCCGCGGCATCGCCGACGATGGCGCTCGTCCGGTCGATCGAGACCGAATCGGCGCGGATCATCAACAGACCGGTCTGCTCCGAACCGGAGTAGGGCTGGATCTCGACTCGGGCCCGGTTGCGCAGTACCAGTCGACCGAAGACCTGCTCGCCGGTCAGCTGGACTCGGCCGCCATCGAGCACCAGGTCGGCTGGCGTCGGGCTCGGGGTCGGTGCCTGGGCCGACAGCTGCGACGCGTTGGGCGGTCGCGCGATCGTGCCGATCAGAAGCGCTGTCAGCAGCAGATACGATGCCCGGACCGCCGAGCGGGAAGCGAGGATGGTCATGGCCGGCAGGATAACACAGCCCACCGGCCATAGCTACTCGAGGATCGGCTCTCGGTAGGCGACGCGTCTCCAGTTGCCCTCGTCATCCTGCTCGAGCGTGTAGATCTTGTCCGGTGCGGTCACCCGGTCGAGGAAGAGGATGCCGTGCAGGTGGTCGATCTCGTGCTGCGCCACGCGCGCCTCGTAGCCTTCCATCTCCAACTCGAGCGGCTGACCGAAGCGGTCGAGGGCCTCGATGCGCAGGGAGCGGTGCCGGGGCACATCGCCGAATAGCTCCGGGATGGACAGGCAGGCCTCGCGGCCCTCTTCGATGTCCTCGGAGGTCCAGGTGATCTGCGGGTTGACCAATTGGTGCACCCGCGTCTCGCCCTCGGGATCCTCCAGATCGATCGGGATCTCGATCACGCAGACGCGCAGGTCCATCCCGACCTGGGGGCCGGCCAAACCAACACCTTCCGCCTCGCGCATGGTGTCGACCATGTCGTCGAGCAGCTTTCGGATCTGGCGGTTGACCTTCCGCACTTCGCGGGTTTCGCGGCGCAAGACGGGATTCCCGTCCTCGACGGTGACGATGCGGCGTAGGCCCACGGACACGCTCCTGCCTGGCTGGACTCGGGGATCTACATAAATTCTAGGATCGGAGGGTGGCCGGGTCAACGCCGGATGACTATGATCTGAACGCGCCATGCGCCGGAACTCGGCGCATGGCGAACTCAGGTGATGCCAGAAGGAGCGCTACCGCCTTGGACACCGTCGATTCGCAGGACCTGCACGCCAGCGAGCAGCCCGACCTGAGCGCGCGCGCGCATCGATACGAATTGGGCCTCGATGGGCACATGCCGGCGCCGCGCCGCATCTGCATGATCTCCTATCACACCTGTCCGCTGGCGGCGCCGGGGGGCAAGGAGACCGGCGGCATGAACGTCTACGTCCGCGAGCTGATGCGCGAGCTGGGCCGTCGCGGCTACCTGGTCGACTGCTTCACCCGTTCGCAGGATGCGGCGGTGCCGCATATCCCGGACACCGACCTGGGGCCGAACGTGCGCCTGATCCACGTGGTGGCCGGGCCGGAGTCGCCGCTGTCCAAGGCCGAGGCATGGTCGGTGGTCGACGACTTCGCGCGCGGGGTACGGGCCTATATCGCCGCCGAGGACATCCACTACGACCTCTACCATAGCCATTACTGGATGAGCGGCTGGGTGGCCGAGCGGCTTCGACAGCGCTGGCCGGCGCCGCTCCTGCACATGTTCCACACCCTGGGCGCGATGAAGGACCGCTCGCGTCGGGATGGCGTGGCGGCCGAGATCGGTCCTCGACGCGGCATCGAACAGGCCATCTTCGACGCGGCGGAGGGCGTGATCGCCGCCACGCTCATCGACCGGGCCCACATGCTCGAGCATTACCGCGCCGATCCCGCGCGCATCCACGTCGTGCCGCCCGGGGTCGACCTCCGCCGCTTTCGGCCCACCTCGCTGGCCGATGCCCGCGCCCGTTTGGGCTTGCCGGCCGACCACCGCATGATCCTCTTCGTCGGCCGACCCGACCCGGTCAAGGGCCTGGAGACCCTGGTGCGGGCCATGGCGCGCATCATCGAGCAGGAGCCGGAACTGCAATCCGACGCCTGCCTCTGCGTCATCGGTGGCGATGCCACCGACGACCCGGCCCAGATGGATGCCGAGATGGCTCACATCGACGCCCTGCGCAAGGAGCTCGGGATCGCCGACTTCGTGGCCTTCCTCGGTCCCCAGAGCCAGGACGACCTGCCCGACTACTACAACGCGGCCCAGGTGGTGGTCGTGCCCTCGCGCTACGAGAGCTTCGGCATGGTGGCCCTGGAGGCCATGGCCTGCGGCACGCCGGTCATCGCGTCCAACGTCGGCGGCCTATCGACCCTGATCCGCGACGGGCGCACGGGCTACCTGGTGCCCTACGGCCAGCCGGAGGCCCTGGCCGCACGACTTCGACCCATCCTGGATGACGACGCCCTGCGCCAGGCTCTGGGCATGCACGGCGCGGCCGTGGCCGAGGGCTACGGTTGGCCGGCCGTCGCCGGCCGGATCGAGCGGGTCTACGATCGGCTCTGGTCGGCAGCCGGACAGGAGGTCGTCGCGGACTGAACTCGGCTCGGACCGGGGTCGGCACGGACCGAACTCGGTGCGAACCCGATCGCGGTGACGGGTCGATTTCGGACCGGGCCGTCGACCGGCCTCGACGTCTGGAGCCTGCGTCCGAAAACAGGTTCGTAGGCGGAGGAGGAGGGATTCGAACCCCCGTGGCATCGCTGCCCATCCGCTTTCAAGGCGGCGCCGTTTGACCACTCCGGCACTCCTCCGGGCATCTTCGACTGTTCGTGGCCGGCTTGGAATCCGATCTGGATCCGACTAGATCCGATCTCGGCCCATCCGGTCGCGCAGGACCGGCGGCACCGAGATGCTGCCATCGGCCTGCTGATAGTTCTCGAGGATGGCGATCATCACGCGCGGCAGCCCGAGCCCCGATCCGTTGAGGGTGTGACAGTGTTCGGTCGGCGCGCCCGGCTCGCGCCGGAAGCGCACGCCGGCGCGCCGGGCCTGGAAGCTGCCGAAGTCGCTGATCGAGCTGACCTCCAGCCACTCACCGCAGCCGGCCGCCCAGGCCTCCAAATCGTAGGTGATGGTCGAGCCGAAGCCCAGGTCACCGGTGCAGAGCTGCAGTACCCGGTAGGGCAAGCCCAGGGCCTCGAGCACCGCCTCGCCGTCGGCCAACATGGCCGCCAGGGCCTCCGGTGAGTCCTCGGGCAGGCAGAACTTGTACATCTCGACCTTGTCGAACTGATGGCCGCGCTTGATGCCCCGCACGTCGCGCCCGGCGCTCATCTTCTCGCGCCGGAAGCAAGGAGTGTAGGCGACATAATGGAGCGGCAGGTCCTCGGCCTTCAGGATCTCGCCCTCGTGCAGGTTGGTCAGCGGCACCTCGGCCGTCGGCACCAGCCACAGGTCGTCCTCGTGGTCGCGGTAGAGGTTGTCCTGGAACTTGGGCAGCTGGCCCGCGTTCCACATGCACTGCTCCTTGACCAGGTAGGGCAGTTGCACCTCGGTGTAACCGCGATCCGTATGGAAGTCGAGCATCCACTGGATCAGGGCTCGCTGCAGCCGGGCCGCGCCGCCGTAGAGCACGTAGAAGCGGCTGCCCGAGAGCTTGACGCCCCGATCGAAGTCGATCAGATTGCGCTCGGGCCCAAGATCCCAATGCGCCTTGGGTTCGAAGTCGAATTCGGGCCGATCGCCTCGCTCGCACAGGACGACGTTGTCGCCCTCGTCCGCGCCATCCGGCACCGCGTCCAGCGGCAGGTTGGGCACCTGCTGCAGGCGCGTGCGCAGCCGCTCCTCGACCCCGGCCAGGCCTTCCTCCAGCTGCCCCACCCGGGTCTTGACCTCGCGCATGGCCTCGATCTGCCGTTGACGTGCCTCGCCTGGCTCGGCCAGCCCGATGGCCTTGCTGGCTCGATTCTGCTCGGCCCGCAGGCGCTCGAGCTCGCCCAGGATCTCGCGGCGGTCGATGTCGAGCTGGTGGATCTCGTCGACCACGGCCGTCGGCTCGCCGCGGCGCTGCATGGCGCGCCGCACGAGCTCGGGCTGGTCGCGGAAGAGGTGGATGTCGAGCATGGACGGGCTTCCTGAGGGGCGTGGCCAGATGGCTGGTGAAGGACGCCCAATGGTAAGCTGCCTGCCCGAAGGCTGCCAAACCGGACCAGGGCGATTGCAAAGTCGGTCGTCAGGTGAACAGCACTGCGGCGGGAACACCG
>CAZJWJ010000022.1:0-62011 GCA_964549495.1 uncultured Anaerolineales bacterium
AGGTCTGGTTCCTGGCCGAGACCGAGCGGCCCTGGAATGCGCCGGACGGGGCCCAGCCGGCCTGGCTGCCGGACCCCGGCGAGGCCCTGACGCAGGCCGTCCGACGGGCGGGCGGGCTGGTTCTCCTGGATCCCATCGAGTGGGACCGGCCGGACGCCTCCGCCGCCGAGGCCGAGCCGCCCTCGGTGGCCTGCGGCTTTCCCATCCGCATCGGCGCGGAGGTCTGGGCCGTCGGCGAGGTCTACGGGGGCCCCGAGGCCCGGGTCGACGAAGGGGCGCGCGCCCTCCTCTCGCAGGTGGGCCTGCAGCTGGGCCAAGTCATCGAGCGGGCCGAGGCCGAGCGCCAACTGCGCCTGAGCGAAGCCTACTTTCGGCGCCTGATCGAACATGCCTTCGATCTGCTGCTGGTGCTGGACGAGGAGGGCAACATCCGCTACGCGAGCCCGCCGACGGTGCGCGCCCTGGGCGGCGAGGGGCGGGCCCTGATCGGCCGGCCGATGACCGAGCACCTCCGGCCGCGTCAGCCCGAGCGCTGGGCAGGCCTCTTGCGGGGCGAGGAAGGCGACGGCCCCCTCGCCGTCGAGTTGGCGCTGGCTTGCGAAGCCGGCCCGCCGCGGCGGCTGGACGCGCAGCTGCGCCGCATGCTCGAGGATCCGGCGGTAGGCGGCATCGTCATCAACGCCCGCGACGTCACTTGGCGGGCGCGGGCCGAAGCGGCCTTGCGCCGGGCCCGGCGCGGTCTGGCCCAGCGCGCCGAGGAGGAGCGGCTCTTCCTGGCCCAGGAGCTGCACGACGGTCCGATCCAGGCCCTGTCGGGCGCCCTCTATGGATTGCGCGGCCTGGTCGACGGACTGCAAGATCTGCCCAGCGCCACACGCGCGGCCCGGGTCGAGCGGGATCTGGCGCGGGTCATCGCCCAACTGCGGGCCGTCTGCCAGTCCCTGCGGCCTTCGACCCTGATGACCTTCGGCCTGCGCGCGGCCCTTCGCTCCGAGGCCGAAGCCTTCCGCGAGAAGCATCCCGATATCGAGCTGGAGCTGCTGCTGGAAGAGGAGGCCCTGCAGCTGGGTCGCGAGCTGCGCCTGGCGCTCTTCCGCATCACCCAGCAAGCTTTGGCCAACGTGGCCCAGCATGCTGGCGCCCGGCGGGTCGAGCTGCAGCTGAACCTGACGGCGGAGCGCTTCCGGCTGGAGGTCCGCGACGATGGGCGGGGCTTCGAGATGCCGGAGGCGCTCTCCGATCTGGCGCGAGACGGCCATCTGGGCCTGGTCGGCATGCGCGAGCGCGCCGAATCCGTGGGCGCCGAGCTGTCCATCGAGTCGGCGCCCGGTCGGGGGACGCGCCTGTGCGTGAGGGGTCCGATCCAAGCCGCCGAGCCGTCGGAGGCATGAGGCGCGAGCGCCGCGACCCGGCGGACGTTGCATCGAGGACGAAGGAGGCAAGGCGATGAGGTCGACCGAAGCGCGGATCCGTATCCTCCTGGTGGACGATCATCCGGTGGTGCGCGCGGGCATCCGCGAGATCCTGGAAGCCGCCGGCGACATGCAGGTGGTCGGCGAATGCGAGGGCGGCCGCGAGGCCCTGGAGCAAATGGACACGTTGCGTCCGGACGTCGTGCTCTTGGACATGGAGATGCCCGGCCTGCAGGGGATCGAGGTGGCGCGGCGCCTGGCCGAGGACCATCCGGGCGCCAAGGTCATCGCCCTGAGCGCCCACGACGATGGGCACTTCGTGCGCGGCAGCCTGGAGGCCGGTGCACGGGGCTACCTGCTCAAGGAGGAGGCGGCCGAGACCATCCTGGAGGCGGTGCGCGGCGTCCACCGCGGCGAGGACGGCTGGATCAGCCGCTCGATCGCGGCCAAGGTGGTGGCCTGGACCCGTCAGGGCACGCCGGCCGCGCCCGACCTGACCGCCCGCGAGCTGGAGATCCTGCGCCTGGTGGTCGACGGCATGCAGAACAAGGAGGTGGCCGCCGCGCTGGACATCAGCGAGAAGACGGTCGAGCGCCACCTCAGCGCGGTCTACAGCAAGCTCAACGTCAGCTCCCGAGTCGAAGCCGCGGTGCACGCCGTCCGCAACGACCTGGTCTGATCGAAAGGGCCGGCCCCGGCGCGGCCGGCGCGACCCGAGCGACCGACGACCGGCTGCCGGGGCCAAACGCGCCCTAGGGCATCAGCCCTCGGCGCTCCGGGCGCCATCCGGCAGCAGCACGGTGCGGATCGGGAAGGGGATGTCGATGCCTTCGGCATCGAAGGCCTGGTGGAGGGCGACGATGGCCCGGTCGCGGGCGCCCACGAACTCGCGCTGGGTGGAGTGGGTCCAGAAGCGCAAGGTGAAGTCGATGGAGGATCCGCCGAAGCTCTGGAAGAGCAGCTCCGGTGCGGGGTCTTCGTGCACGCCCTCCAGGCCGGTGACGGCCGCGACGGCCACCCGGCGCACCCGCTCCAGATCGCTGTCATAGGCCACGCCGCAGTCCAACTCGACGCGGCGGGTGGCCAGATGGGTGTAGTTGCGCAGGGCGCTGGTGTAGACATCGCCGTTGGGGATGACCACGTGGTTGCCGTCGTTGGTGCGCAGGCTGGTCGCGCGCAGATCGATGGCCTCGACGGTGCCGGTGTAGCCGGCCAACTCGACGAAGTCGCCGATGCGGAAGGGCTGGCCGAGCAGGAGCAGCAGGCCGGCGATGAAGTTCTTGCTGATGTCCTGGAAGGCAAAGCCCAACGCGAAGCCCACCACCCCCAGTCCCGTCAGGAAGGTCGTGACGTCGAAGTCGATCTGGTCCAGGGCGACGATGGTGCCGACGACGATCAGGGTCCAGCGCGTCAAGCGCACCAGCACGGTGCGCAGGGAGGGATCGACCTGCTGCTGCTCCAGCCGCCGGCCGAGGATCCGGGCCACGAGGCCGGCCAAGAAGACCGTCAGCGCCAGCAGGGCCAGGGCCAAGAGGAAGCGGGGCAAGAAGGCGACGGCGGATTCGATCCAGCCCTCGATCAGGGCGTCCAGGTCGAAGTCCTGCGCGCTGACCTTGCCGGGGACGAGGCTGGCGCGGGAGGTGAGCGACATCAGATCCATGTCGGGGTCATCTTCCTTTGTGGATGGGGGTGGCTGCGGTGAGGGGGAGGGTGGATCCGCGGCGTGGCCAGGTCAGGCCTCGGCCGGCTCGACGTACATCCACCAGTAGGCGCGCGGCGGAAAGGCGCGGCGTTCGGCGGCGCTGGGTTCTCCGGGAGGGCTGGGCTCCAGATCGAGCTGCTCGCGCAAGCGGCGATCCAAATCCGACATCTCCGACTGCAGGTCCCGCCAATCGATGTCCAGGCCCTCGGCGAAGCTGCCCAGGTGCTCGAAGCGCGTCCGGTGCCGGCGTTGGACCGCGAAGGCATCCGGCTCGGTCTCGGCCTGCTCCAGATCGCGAACGAAGGCCCGCCAGAGATGGAGGTTGCTCTTCATCTCCTTGCGCAGCTTGGTGGTCATGGCCTTGCGCCGAAGCTCCGCCAAGCGGCGCAGATCGCGGCGCAGCGGCCGAACGCGTGCGGGGCCGAACTCGGCCTCGAGCCGGCCCAGGCGCTCCAAGAGGCTGGCCAAGGTCAGCGTGTGCCGCTGCAAGCGCTCGCCTTGCTCGAGCACCACGGGCTGGAAGAGCGCATCGCTGTCCAGATAGCGCTCGAGTTGCCCAAGCATGGTGACCAACAAGGCTTCCTCGTCTTGCCCGGGCTCCCGACGATCCGTCTCTGCCCGATCCCCGTTCTCCGCCGGCCCGCGCGGACCGGTCGCGGCGCGGCTCGACTGACTCATCACTGCCCGTCCTCCTTCCTCGCCGAAGCGCGAGTGTCGACCGCAGCATAGACATCTCGCGGCCAGGCGGGAATGAGGATCCGCCCCAGCCTGGCGAGGGATCTCCCTCGATCGTGGGGGGGATCCGGCATCGCGTCGTCCTCGAGCGGCGCATAGGCTGAAGGGGATCGAAGACAACAGAAGCGATGAACAGGAGGCTGAACCATGAGCGATGACAAGAACTCGAACACGGGCATCCGCATCTCGTTGGAGGAGGCCAAGGATCGATACGACCGGGACGAGCCGCTGGTGCTCGACGTCGTCCAGCCGAACTCTCGCGAGGACTACGGCGCTCAGGTGAAGGGCGCGATCCACATCGATCCGGACCAGATCGAGTCGGTCTACCAGCAGCTGCCCGAGGACCGGAGCATCCTGGCCTACTGCACCTGACACGAGGAAGCCACCAGCGCCCGTGTGGCGCACTTCCTCCAGCAGCAGGGTTTCGACGCGCGGGCCATCCAGGGCGGATTGCAGGCCTGGATGGACGCGGACTACCCGACCGAATCGCCCCATCCCCACATCGAGGACGATCCCGAGGCCCCGGAGCGCCTCGCGCGCAGCGCGGCTTGAACGAGGCGCGCGCCATGGCGATCGACGAGGGGGAATCCTGGCTCGGTTCCGACTGCTACTGGCGCCGGAAACCGGCGCGGCGCGTGGCCTGGCTGCGCAACGCGGACGCCTACTACCACGAGGTGGCCAAGGCCCTGCGGGCCGCGCGCCGGCAGATCTGGATCCTGGCCTGGGATTTCGACCAGCGGGTCGAGCTCACTCGAGGCCGGGAGGACGACCGGCTCCCGCCCTGGAGCCTGGGCCGGCTGCTGGAGCACCAGCTCGAAGCCCGTCCGGAACTCCACCTTCGGGTCCTGGTCTGGGATAAGGCGGTGGCCTTCGCCCACGGCCTGGCCGAGCTCGAGGAGATGCAGCCCCTCGCGCTCGACCATCCGCGGGCGGAGCTGCGCCTGGACGCGGCCCATCCGCCCCTCTCCTCGCCCCACCAGAAACTGGTCGTCATCGACGACCGGCTGGCCTTCTCGGGCGGCATGGACCTGACCCTGGCGCGTTGGGACACCGGCGAGCACGACCCGGAGGATGCCCGGCGCCGTCAGCCCGACGGCCAAGCCTACCGACCCTACCACGACGTGCAGATGCTGGTCGACGGCCCGGCGGCCCGGACCCTGGGCGACTTGGCCCGTCGGCGCTGGCAGCGCGCCACCGGGCAGCGCCTGCCACCGCTCGAGGCGATAACCGGATCCGAAGCGCTCGCCGGCGACGCGGGGCTCGAGCAGGAAGGCTCGCGCGAGGACGCGGCCGTTGGCGACCCTTGGCCCGAAGGCCTCGAACCCGACCTGCGCGATGTGGACGTGATCATCGCGCGCACCGAGCCCGAGCAGGGCGAGGCGGGGCCGATCTACGAGATCGAGGCCCTCTACCGCCGGGCCATCGAGCGGGCCGAGCAAGGCATCTTCATCGAACAGCAGTACTTCACCGACGAAGGCATCGTCGATGCCCTCGCCCGTCGGCTGGAGGAGCCGGAGGGGCCCGAGCTGATCCTCATCCTGCCGCGCGACACCACCGGCTGGGTGGCGCGCTTGACCATGGAGTCGCTGCTTCCCGAGCGCTTGCGGCGGCTGGAGAAGGCGGATGATCACGATCGGCTCCGGGTGGTCTACCCGGACGCGCCGGGCATCCCGCGCGAGGCCGGCAGTTCGATCAACGTGCACGCCAAGCTGATGATCGTCGACGACCGCTACATCCAGGTCGGCTCGGCCAACATCAACTTCAAGTCGATGCGCTACGACAGCGAATGCGACCTGGCCGTCGAGGTCGGCAGCTCGGAGACGGGCCGGACGGCCATCCGCCGCTTCCGCCACCTGCTCCTGGCCGAGCATCTGGGCTGCGGGCTCGAGGCGGTGGCGCGGGCCGAAACGGAAGCCGGCTCGCAGCGCGAGGCCCTGGATCGATTGCGCGACGAGCATCCCGGACGCCTGCGCGACTTCGATCCAGGCTTGTCCGGCTGGTTGATCGACGCCCTGGCGCTCCTTCCTTGGCCGCGACCGGTGCGCGACCGGCCCATCGATGCCCGCGAGCTGGAAGGCCGGCCGGGCCTGAAGGCCTGGCCCTGGCTGCTGGCCGTGGCGGCACTGGTCGCCCTGGCCATCGCCTGGCGTTGGGGACCGCTGGCCCAGTGGGCCCAACCGGAGAGCTTGGCCGGCTGGCTGGCCGGCGAGCCTTGGGCCGGCCCGGCTTTGCTCGGGCTCTACCTGATCGGCTGCCAGCTGATGCTGCCGGTGCACCTCTTGCACCTGGTCGCCCTCTTGGGCCTGGGACCGCGCGAGGGCATGCTCTGGGCGGCGGCCGGCAGCATGGCCTCGGCCCTGCTCTCCTATGTCATCGGCGCGCGCTACGGCCGCTCGCTCTTGCGCAATCAGCTGGGCCCGCGGGTGCGCGAGCTCAGCCGCCGCGCTGGCGGGGCCGGCCTGCGCGGGGCCCTGCTCCTGCGCCTGGCGCCGGGCCTGCCCTACGGCCTGGTCAACATGGTCTTCGGCGCCTCGCACATCCGCCTGGGCACCTACTTGACGGCCACCGCCATGATCATGCTGCCCACCCCGCTGCTGATCGCCCTGGTCGGCGAGCGGGCGGCCAGCGCCTGGCTCGATCCCAGCCCGCGCAACCTCCTGGGGTTGGGGCTGAGCCTGGGCTTGGTGCTCGCAGCCGTCTGGGGCCTGCGGCGGCTCTATCGACGCTGGGCTGGCGAGGAGGAGGTCGAGGCGCCTGGCGACGAGAAGGACGATGCCGATGGCCCTTCGGGGATCGCCGAGCGCGAGCAGCATGTCGGCGCCGGCTGATCGCCTGCGGGTGGCCAGCTACAACATCCGCCGCTGCAAGGGGCCCGGCTGGCCATCGCGCGAACGACCGGATCGCATCGCGGGCGTGCTGCGCCAGATCGATGCCGACCTGGTGGGCCTGCAGGAGGTGGCCACCGGGCCGGGCGACGTGGACGGACACCTCTGGGAGATCGCGGCGGCGGCCGGCTACAAGGCCCTGCCGGGCGCCAACCTGCGCGACGACCGCGGCGCCTACGGCAACGCCCTGCTCACGCGCCTGCCCCTGGAGCGGCGGGTGCACCACCGCCTGGGCAGCTTCGAGGGCCGCGAGCCGCGCGGGGCCCTGGACGTCGTGGCCCGGGTCGGCGGGGCGCCGCTGCGGGTGGTGGTCACCCACTTCGGCTTGCGCGGCCGCGAGCGGGCGCACCAGGCCGAGCGGCTGCTGGCCGCGCTGCGCTGGCGGCCGGCCGAACTGCCCGTCCTGCTGCTCGGGGACTGGAACGACCCCTTGGGCCGAGGAGCCGGCCTGCGCCGGGTCCGGGAGGCCTTCGCCGAGGAGGCAGCCCCGCGCTCCTTTCCGGCCGCGATCCCGCTGCTGCGCCTGGACCGCCTCTTCACCCGACCGGCCGGCCTGCTGCGCTCGGCCCACGCGCACCGCAGCCGGCTGGCCCGCTACGCATCGGATCACCTGCCGCTCGTGGCCGAGTTGGATCCGGCGCGACTCGCGGCCTCGGACGAGGGGCTCTCCGGCGCGGCAGCGGCCGATCCAGGGGCGTTGCGTGGGGAATCCCTCGCCGAACGCGAGGGCCGGGCGGTCTAGCCTTGCGACTGCCAGCCCAACCTGAGCGTAGCGACGAAGCCCTAGATCGAGGAGTCCTCAGAAGATGTTCTCATCGTCCAACCTTTGCGACCACATCGCCGAAAGCCTGAAGGACCTGGGCGTCGGACAGGTCTTCGGGATTCCCGGCGACGCCATCAATGGCCTGATCGAGGCGCTGCGCAAGCAGGACGAGCTGCAGTTCGTTTCGGTTCGCCACGAGGCGGCCGGTGCCTTCGCGGCGTCGGCCCAGGGCAAGTTCGGCCAGCTCGGGGTCTGCGTCGGCACCGCCGGACCGGGGGCCACCAACCTGCTCACCGGCCTCTACGACGCCAAGCTGGATGGGGCCTCTGTGCTGGCCATCACCGGTCAGGTTCCGACGCGCTACATCGGCACGGGCTTCCACCAGGAGATCGATGACACGGCCCTCTTCCGGGATGTGGCTGCCTACAGCCAGCGGGTGAGCCGGCCCGAGCAGTTGCCCGAGCTCTTGCACCAAGCTTGTCAGATCGCGCTCTCTGAAGGCGCGGTGGCCCACCTGTCCTTGCCGACCGATGTGGCCATGGCCGAGCTTCCCGAGCCGCCCAAGCCCTTGTCGGTGGCGCCCGAGGCCCGAATCCGGCCTTGCCAGGAGGATCTGGACGCGGCGATCCGCCTCATCGAGGAGAGCCGGCGGGTGACCATCCTGGCCGGCCGGGGCGCCAAGCCGGCCGTGGACTCCTTGGTCGACATCGCCGGGCGCCTCGGCGCGCCGATCATCAAGACCTTGCCTGCCAAGGACCTCTTGCCCGACGCGCATCCGCTCTGCGTCGGCGGTCTGGGCCTCCTGGGCAGCTCGGCGGCCATGCAGGCGGTCGAGGACTGCGATCTGCTCCTGATGATCGGCACCGACTTCCCCTACCCCGACTTCTACCCCGAGCAGGCGCGCTGCATCCAGGTCGAGCTGGACCCGCGCAAGATCGGGCGACGGTACCCGATCGACGTGGCCTTGTTGGGGCATAGCCAATTGACCCTGCCCGCCCTGGCCGACGCGCTGGCACCGCGTGCCGGCGAGGCGCGCGAGCATCTGGAAGCGGTGCAGGAGGCGATGCGAAGCTGGCGATCCGAGCAGCAGGTCCAGGAGCAGGCCGAG
Source organism: uncultured Anaerolineales bacterium (assembly GCA_964549495.1). Classification (GTDB taxonomy): domain Bacteria; phylum Chloroflexota; class Anaerolineae; order Epilineales; family Epilineaceae; genus JACKBJ01. The sequence continues at coordinate 8,606 of CAZJWJ010000022.1, forward strand.
GTCCTGCCGATCCGCCCCGAGCGCCTGGCCGCGGAGATCGGCCGCGCCGCGCCGAACGGCACGATCTTCACCTGCGACACCGGCGCGGTGACGGTCTGGGCGGCGCGCAACCTAGCTCTCCGCGAAGACCAACGCTTCACCTTGTCGGCCAACCTGGGCTCGATGGGCTACGCGCTGCCGGCGGCCATCGGCCTTCAGCTGGCGCATCCGGACCGGCCGGTGGTCGCGCTGGCCGGCGACGGCGGCTTCTCGATGTACATGGGCGAGCTGCTGACGGCGGTGGAGGCGGGGCTGCCGATCACCACCGTCGTCTTCAACAACGCCAAGCTGGGCCTGATCCAGATGGAACAGGAGGCCGAGGGCTTGCCGGAGTCGGATACCGCGCTGCACAACCCGAACTTCGCGGCCTTCGCCCGCAACTGCGGTGCCGAGGCCTGGCGGATCGAGGAGCCGGCGGAGCTGGGCGACCGGCTGCACCAGGCCATCCGATCCGAGCGTCCGGTATTGTTGGACGTGGATGTCGATCCGGAGGCCCTGACCCTGCCGCCGCGGATCGAGCCCGATCAGGTCTTCGGCTTCGCCAAGGCCAAGCTGCGCGAGATGCTTGGGCAGGGCGATGCCGATGCCGGTCTCTCGCCGATCGAGGCCCCGATCCGGGACGCCCTTCGGCGTCGCCTGGCGCAGCTGGGGGAGGACTGACGTCGCGATGCGCCGGAAAGCGGACGACCCGTGAACAGGGATGCAGCACCTCGGTTCGGGGCCCGGCGGATCATCCGCCGGGCCCCGAATCCGTGATCCGGGCCGACGTGATGCCCGCCGCCCGACGATCGTGATCGCTTTCGGCTCGGCCTCGTCATCGGCGCGATCGGCGGCGAGGTTGACCGCGGAGGCAACAACCGGCTACGCTGCCGACACTCGCGTTCGAAGACGGCGGGGGCGCCTCGCGATCCGGCTCCCGCCCCGTCACCAGGGAGGGCTTCGCCATGGACCTCAAGTCGGTCGTCATCACCGGGCTGGGCCCGGTAAGCGCCATCGGCTGCGGGCGCGAGCCTTTTTGGGATGCCTTGCGTGCCGGCAGGCCCGGCTTCGGCCCGATCACCCTCTGCGAGACCGACGAGTTGCCCAGCACCATCGCGGCCGAGGTCAAGGACTTCGAGCTGACCGAATACCTGCCGGAGGCCCGGGCCAGCGTGCGGCGCATGCCGCGTATGGTGCAGTTCGCCTTGGCGGCCGGCGCGCTGGCGCTGGAGGACTCGGGCCTGGATTTGGACGGCTGCGGCCGCGACCGGGTGGGCGTGCACGTCGGTACCTCGATCGCCAACATCGGCACCAGCTTCGAGATGCGCGATGCCCTGCTGAAGTTCCATCGCGCCTCGGCTCACAGCGCCTTCTTCGGCTTCAACCACAGCGCGGCCTGCCTGGCCAGCGCCAGCTTCGACTTGCGCGGTCCCTTGCACACCACCTCCTCGGGCTGCAACTCGGGCCTGGACGCCCTGGGCCAGGCGGCCCAGGACATCCGCCTGGGCGAGGCCGAGGCCATGCTGGTCATCGGCTCGGACTGCGAGGTGGTCCAGGAGATCGTCGCCGTTCTCTGCCAGAGCAACTCCTTGGCCACGCGCTACAACGACCGGCCGGCCATCGCCTCCCGCCCCTGGGACCCGGAGCGCGACGGCAACGTGATCGGCGAGGGAGCCGGCGCGCTGCTCTTGGAGAGCGAGGGCCACGCCGTGCAGCGCGGCGCCCGCATCTATGCCCGCCTGGCGGCCTACCGCAGCGCGGCGGCCGGCTCACACCGCGAGTACAGCCACGACGAGCCGGTCTTGGACACCGACCCCTGCGTGCGCGCCATGGGCAGCACCCTGGCGGCGGCCGGCTGGAGCCCCGGGCAGGTCGACCTGGTCAACGCCAACGGCAGCTCCTCGGTGCTCTACGACCGCCTGGAAGCCCAGGCCCTGGCCGAATTGCTCGGCGACCGCCTGCCCGAGACCCCGGTCCACTCGATCAAGTCGATGCTGGGCCAACACGGGGCCGGCTCCAGCGCCCTTCAGGCCATCTCGGCTTGCCCGAGCGTGGCCGAGGGCGCGGTCCCGCCGACCATCAACCACGACGCCCTCGACCCGGCCTGCGGCTCCTTGCAGGTCGTCACCGAGGCCCGCGAGCTGGCCATCGAACGCTGCCTGGTCCACGCCATCGGTATGGGCGGCTTCTACTACTCGGCGGCGGCTTTCGAGCGGGTCTAGCCGCCCGCGCTTCGAGGCTCGGGCAGCCCGGCCAGCATGCGGACGGGTCGAGTGGTCGACCGATGCCACTCTCGCTGGGATCGATGCGGATCGGTTTCCGTCAGGGACTGGGCTCCACCGCCACGCTGAGGACATCGACGCGCTCCGATCGACGGTCGTAGACGAAGACGTCCCGGTTGCTGAGCTGCATCGGATCGCTGCCGATGAGGCTGTCGCCGGGCACGAGGTCCGGGGCGAAGGATGCGAAGACGATCCGCGATCCGTCCGCGCTGATCCGCGGGCTGACGCTCGGGCCGCCGGCCGGCCTCCCTTCCCGGTTGCACGAAACGAGCTGGATCTCTCCGGTTTCCAGGTCGAGCAAGTAGATGTGTTGCAGACAAGCCGCTTGCGATGGATCGTCGGAGCAGAGCCGGACGAGCTCGGGCAGGAGGTTGTGCGACTCGGAGGCGAAGGTCACGAACCGACCATCGGCCGAGATGCTCGGCGCATGATGATCGCCGTCCGGCTCCGCGCCATCGATCCCGAGCGCGATGCGACGCGCATTTCCCGTGTTGCCATCCTCCAGGTAGAGATCAGCGCAGTTGCGAATGCCGAACTGGACGTTCTCGCATCGTCGGGTGTCGCCTGGATCCAAGGACTCTCGGGTGGCCAGAACGCGCCAGCGCCGGTCAGCGCTGACCTCGCCGGCCAGCAGATCGAGGTCCAGTGCCCGTCGGCTGTCGGGATCGGCCGCACGGGTCTCGCCGGTCTCGCGGTCGTGGAGCAGCTGCACATAGCGGCCCTCGAGCTGCAGCCCGGGCAATGGGGAGGTCTCGCCGAGCGCATCGAAGAGGACGAAGCGGCCATCCGGTGAGATCTCGACCTCGTCGCTGAAGCCGATGCCCCCGTTGTCGCTGAGCACGAAGATCAGCTCGATCTCACCGGATCGCTGGTCCGCGACGAAGATGCCGTGACAATGGTCGGGGAACTCGCGCGCCGCACAGGCCTCGGCGTAGCCATCCACCAGGTTGGTAGCCGCGGACCGAAAGGCGATGATCATCCCATCCGGCGTCATGGCGGGAGCCCAACTCTCACCATCGGGTGGTTCTTGATCGAGGCCCACGCCGATCCGCCGGGTCATGCCTTCGTCGAGGTCGCGGAGAAAGACGTCCCGACAGGAGCCGGGATGGTCCGCGTTGGGGTTGGCCCAGCTGCTAGTGCAGCGGTTCGTGTCGCCCGCGATCAGGTTGCTTGCATTGGACACGAAGGCCACGAATCGGCCATCGGCGGACAGGGCCACGCCACCGCTCCCGCTGTCCCCGTTCGCCGTAACCCAGTGCTCCTCGGACTCGATTTCCTCGGTGATGGCCACGGTGGCTTCGAGGATTGGCTCAGAGTCCATCGTCACGGTCGGCTCCGCGACTCGGCTGCACCCGGCCAGCAGCATGAGCAAGAGGGCAGTATTCCAGGTTCTGGAGTTCATCGAGCCGCACCCCCGTTGCCGAGATCTCGGGCGATGGCCGCGATCGTCTCGCCATCCCACCTCGACGCCAGCCTACGTCGGTCCAAGCTCGATCGAGTCCAGCGTCGTCGCCAGCAGCAGTAGGCTGCGATATCGCATGGTTCCTGCTCCTTGCTCCGGATGGCCGGCATGGACTCCGCACATATCGCGAGACTGCTTCGATTTCAGCGTTGCAGCGACGGCAGCAAGAGCTTGGTCGGTGGTGCCGGGGCTTCGATCACCAGCGATGCGGGAAACGCCGTCTGGCGGTCGTGTAGCATGCAGGTGGTGGTCGATCACGAGATGTACTCGATATAGAGGGCGATTCCGTTGGAGCCGATATGCCGCAGGATGTCGGTGACATCGAAGCGGATCGGTGCATCCTCGAGAGGCAGACGGTCCGGGACCGGGATCCGCGTTTCGGCGGTCCGGTCGAGATCCACCTCGAGCTCGGTGTAGGAAGGCAAGCTGACCTCGTCCCAAGGCTCCAGGACGGGGAAGGCGATGACCGTGAGCGAGGTCGCGTCGGAAGAACTCCCGCAGTAGAGCGTCCTGGCATCGATGTAGGCGATGCGGCCGTCTTCGATCTCGGCCGGGATCTCCTCGAACTTCATCACCGTCGCGGTGAGTTGTGGGTTGTGGTTGGAGGAATCCACGCGCAAGATGGGGTCCGCGCCGGCCGGGCTGTCATCCATGCCCGGGCGCAGCGGCCCCGTCTCGGCGTCGTGGTACCAGGTGTCCTCGGTGACTGCGAGTCGAAGCGCGCTGCCGGCCTCCGCCTGAGCGTGGGTATGGCGAAGGTCCACATTCGCCAACCAGAACGGCTCGAACAACGCAACCAGTGACGCGAGCCCAAGAACCAGACTCGTCACCATCAAGCGCAAGGGCACCGAGTGACGTCTCGACACGATGCAAGTGTTCCCGGATGCCTGGTGATTCGCCACGCTTCCATCCCGTAGGGTTCCAATGTTGCAGAAGTTGGAGTTCGGACTGCACGATATCCAACGGCCGGCACGTAGGCCGTCAATCGCGCGGGATTCCATTGTACATTGCCGAGTCTATGGTACCCGTGGCGCTCGCGTCGTTGACGATGACCGCGATGGGTTGGTCGCTCTCGACCACCGCGGAGCCCCAATCGTTGACTTGCCCAGGGAACATTGCCGGCGGGAACCAACTGTGTGCTGCAAGCGGTTCGATCTCGGCTTTGCAGACTTCGCCACATCCGGAGATCTCGCCGGGCCGGTCCGGAATCGAGTACGTCAGATCCACCGTTGCCGCGCTCTGGCCCAGGTTCATGACCTGAATGCCGGTCGACAGTTGGTCCGAGGTATGGCGGTTGCGATAGAGGGGTATGGCAACGGAGTTCGCTCCCTTCTCATCCGCTGCCGCGGTGTAAGCCGCAGCGGTCCCGAGTGCGGGATTCGCATCGATGACCACGGCCATCATGCCGCCGTCGTCGGACTCGATGATGGCGGAGCCCAAGCAGCCGGCTGGCAGCCCGGGGGCTCCAGCGCCAGGCGTTATGCCCCCTTGGTAGAAGATCAGGCTCGATCCGGCCTGGACGATCGCCGCGCGGCCGCCGTGGAGATGTCGGCCGGTACAGACGGGCGTCAGATCGGAGCCGATGTATGTCACCCGGACCTCGATATCGGTATCACCCGGGTTGGCGACGGCGATGCCGGTGGTGCCGTAGAAGTCGTTTCGGATCAGCGGTGCGTAGAGCCGGTTGGCGGCACGGTCGATGGGCTGACCTTCGAAGGCGTAGATGGCGCCCGGATTCGATTCTGAGAGGACATAGGCCTGGGCAGCGATGGGCGCCTTCGACGCGCGCGCGGTGAGCGAACCGAGGAATCCATGCGGTAGCTCGAGCAGGCGCTCGTCGAGGTTCAAATGCAAGCTCGTCGAGGTGCCGGCGGCGATCTCGGTCGAGAAGGTCAGGGTTGGACTCGAAGCGCCGACTGCCCGAAGTTCGATGTCGACCAGATGAGCCGACTCGACATCCGTATTCTGGATCGAGACCATCGAGGACTGTCCGAAATAGCCCTTGAGCACGAGCGGGACCACCACTTCGCTTCCCGACTCGGCTTGCGAGTAGATCGCTGCCGCTCCGGTCTCGCTCCAATCTCCCCGGGCGATGGCCCCGATCGGGCGGTCACTTCGCAGTATCACCGCAGAGGGGCCCTCGGCGCTCAGATCGGGCTCACTGGAGAGATAGATATTCGCCGCGGATCCCGCGGGAAGCCCCGGGCGTCGGACTTCGAGGGGCTCGCTCCCGTCCTGCGGATGGAATGCCGCGGTGAGCCACGCCGGCTGGCTGGGATGGACGTTCTGAACCTGGATTCCGAACAGTCCCCAGCCGGCTCTTCTCGTGTCGACGAAGGGCAGGTGGAGAACGGCTTCTGCGTCGTCGGCGACTACGGATGGTACCGCGCTTCCCATCCACCCACACAGGATCGTGATGGTCAGGCACCGCCAGATCTTCCGGGTCGTCCTCGTCATGTCTTCGATCCTTTCTGGATTGGCAGCTCGTGCTCGAAATCGGCCGCGAAGTGCTCGATAAGACAACGCGTTCACCCGCCGTCGATGGGAATCCCGTTGTAGATCGCCGAGTCCACGGTACCGAGCTCGCTCGTGTCGTTGACGACCACCGCCAGCGGTTGATCGCTCACCAAAAGGGCCGAGCCGTAGTGTCCCTTGGTGTGTTTAGCGCTGCTGAGACCGGCGGGATACCAGAGATAGGAGTCCATCGGCCCGAGCGTCACCAGGCAGTCGACGAAGCAGTCCGAGATCTTGTTGCCGGCGGCGTCGAACATGGTGAACTCGATATGGGCCACATCCTCGCCGATGTTCATGGCCTGGACACCCGTCGAGAGCCGATGTTCCGTGTGGCGATCTCGGTATAGTGGAATGGCCACGCGACGAGCGCCCTGAGTCTCCGGGATGGCGACATAGGCGGCTGCGTTGTCGCCGTGCCGATCGGCATCGTTGACCACCGCCATCACACCACCGCCAGAGGATTCGATGCGCGCCGCGCCCAGACAGCCGCTCGGCAGGCCCGGGTCTCCGGCGCCAGGTGTGGCCATGTGCTGGAGGAACACCAGGCTCGATCGGGGCGGGATCTCGGCCGGCCCGTCTCCATGTACCGTGCGTCCGCGACAGTTGGGCGTGATCGGGGAAGCGCTGTACGTCACCGTGACCGAGACGCTCGCGTCGTTCGGATTGACCACCGAGATGCCCGTCGATCCATAGAAGGCGTTGCGGATCAATGGGGCGAAGATGCGTTCGGCGGATTGATCGGTGGGCAGGCCCTCGAAGCCGACGGCGGTTCGCGGATTCGACTCATCAAAGCCGAGAACTTGAACCGCGATCCGGGTGGACTCCGATCGGACGGACAGCGATCCGAGGAAGCCCTCCGGAATGGCGGCCAGTTCAGAGTTGTTGCAGAGGTCGAAGAGCACGGAAGATCCCGGTGCCATGGCGACGGCGAAGGGACCAGCGGCGGGGTGATCGGGCGTGAGGAGTGCGACCTCGACGACGGTCGACTGCTCCACATCGGTGTTTTGGATGGCCGCGACGGTGCATTGCCCGAAGTAGCGCTTCATCGCCACCGGGACGATGATCTCATCCGCAGCATCTGCGCTCGAGTAGATCGCGGCAGCGCTGTGCGCGGGCCAGTCGGTGCGAACGATGCTGGCGATCTGGCCATCCGACCGCGCGATGCCCGCCAAGAGATCGCTCCGCCAACTGCCCGATCCGAGGTATAGATTCGTTGCCGAGCCCGGTTCGAGCCCGGGCCGGGAAATGCTCTGGAGTCCGCCAAGCGGTCCAAAGAGGTCGATCTCCAGGTCCATCGTGTCATCGGATGGATTCTGGACCTGCATGCCGGACACTGCGCCTTCGAAGCCGGCTGCCAGCCACGGTAGGAAGGTGGACTCCTCGTCCCCTGCGTGGCCGGGACGGGCGGAAGCGATCCACGCGACCAACGAACTCGCCATGGCCAGCAGCAGGGCCTTGGTACAAGCTTTCATCGGCGGGTCTCCTCGATTTCTCGAATTCGGTTGGATCATGGATGGCCCGCGTCGCGGCGTAGAAGGCAAACTGGGCGACGCGCAACCGGGCGGATGACGTGGTCATCTGGTCGCCGGCTGGAGCCGGCCGCTTACAAGCTCTATGCCGGTAGAAGTCAGTCCCGATCTCCTCGGTCGGCACCCGCCCCTGACGCCCGGCCCGGCCTGCGCTAGAATCCGCGCCCGACGAGCCCCGACCGACGGATGCGCCACGGGACAAGCGACCCATGCCCGACCTGCCGCCGGCCTGGCCGGTCTCCAAGCTGGTGATCTTCGATTGCGACAGCACGCTGTCGACCATCGAGGGCATCGACGAGCTGGCCGAGATGGCCGGCCGGGCCCAGGACGTGGCGGTGATGACCAAGCGCGCCATGGAGGGCGATCTGCCGCTGGAGAGCGTCTACGGCGAGCGCCTGGTGCTCACGCGGCCCACTCAGGCGCAGGTGCAGGCCATCGCGCGGCGCTATCGCGAGACGGCCATCGCGGACGCGCGGGCGGTCGTCGATGCGCTGCAAGCCCTGGGCAGCAAGGTCTTCATCGTCTCGGGCGGGCTGATCGAACCAGTGCGCGACTTCGGGCGCTGGTTGGGCCTGCCGCGCGAGCGGATCTTTGCCGTCTCGATGGCCTATGACCAGCTGGCCGGCCGCTGGTGGCGCTACTGGGCGCGGCACGAGGAGGACGGCCCCGGTGCGCCCTACCTGGCCCTGGAGCAGAGCGCCCTGGCGGCCAGCGGCGGCAAGCGGGCGGTGATCGACGCCATCCGCCGCCGCCATTCGGGCCGGGCCCTGATGGTCGGCGATGGGCTGTCGGACCTGGAGGCGGCCGATCGGGTGGATCTCTTCGTGGGCTTCGGGGGCGTGGCGCAGCGCGAGCGGGTGGCCGAGGGTTCGCCGGTCTACATCCGCTCCGACCGCCTCTCGCCCATCCTGCCCCTGGCCCTGGGCCGGGCCGGCAAGGTCCCGCGCTACGCCTCGCTCTTCTCGGACGGGTTGACCCGCATCCGCCAGGGCGAGGTCGATTTCCGGCCGCCGGAGCTGCGCCAGTCTTTCTTGGATGCCCTGCGCCGGCCCAAGGCCGATCCCTCGTGACCGCACCGGAGATCGCGAACCCCGACGGCGCTCGCGAGCGACCCCGCTGGCGCGTGCTCGTCGCCGACCACCTGCCGGAGGCCGGCTGGGAGATCCTGCGCGCCGAACCGGGCGTCGAGGCCATCGGGCCGATCGAGGATCGGGAGGCGCTCGTGGCGGCACTGCCCGAGGCCGACGCCCTGATCACCCGCTCCGCGACGCGCGTCGACCGGGCCCTGCTCGAGGCGGCACCGCGCTTGCGGGTGCTGGGGCGGGCCGGCCCGGACCTGTCGGGCATCGACCTGGACGCCTGCACCGAGCGCGGCATCCTGGTCCAGTCCGTGCCGCGGGCCAACCTGCGGGCGGTTGCCGAGCTGGTCTTCGGCTTGCTGCTATCCGCCGCGCGCCAGATCCCGCAGGCGCATGCCGCCATGCTGCGCGGCGAGTACCCGCGCCACGACATGCTGGGCGTCCAGCTGCACGGCAAGCAGCTGGGCCTCTTGGGCTTCGGGCGGCTGGGCCGCGCGGTGGCGAACCGGGCGCGGGCCTTCGGGATGCGCGTCTTGGTCTGCGATCCCTTCGTCGAATTGGCCTCGGCGCGCGAGGAGGGGGTCGAGGTCTTGGGCCTGGAGGAGATGCTGGCGCGCTGCGATGTGCTCTGCCTCTGCACCGCGCTGACCGAGCGGACCCGCGGGCTGATCGACGCCGAGGCCCTGGCGCGGCTGCAGCCGGGCGGCATCCTGGTCAACTGCGCCCGCCCCGAGCTGTTGGACGAGGCGGCGCTGCTGGCGGCCCTGGACGAGGGCCGGCTGGCCTGGGCGGCGCTGGACCGCTTGCAGGAGGAGCCGCCATCTGCGAACCCTCCCCTGGTCAGCCACCCCCGCGTCATCGCCCTACCCCATCTGGGTCAGAATACGCGGGAGTCGCAAGCGGCCACCGGCCGGGCCATCGCCCGCGATGTGCTGGACGCGCTGGCCGGCCGCGATGTCCGTTCCACGGTCAACCTGCCCTTCGAGCCCGACGCGCCCTACCCGGACGCGGCGCCCTACCTGCGCCTGGCCGAGAAGCTGGGCCGGCTGCAGGGCCAGCTGGCCGAGGCGCCCGTCGAGCGCCTGGAGATCGAAGCCTTGGGCGAGGTCCCCAGCCGTCAGGTGCGGGCCATCGCGGCCTGCCTGCTGGCCGGCGTGCTCGAGACGCAGGAGCGGCCGAGCGACGTAGACCCGACGCGCGACGCCGACCTGACGTACGACACCGACCCAACGCACGACGCCGACCCGCCGCGCATCAACTGGATCTCGGCGCCACCCCTGGCCTGGGAGCGCGGCATTCAGGTGGCCCAGGCCCGCGACCTGGTGCAGCTGGGCGACTACCCCAACCTCATCGCCTGCCGCCTGAGTTGGCCGGGCGGCTCGCGGACCCTGGCCGGCGCGCTCTTCGCCAACGACGAGACGCGCCTGGTGCAGTACGAGGACTTTCGCATCGACGCCCACCCCGAGGGCGAGGTGCTGATCATCGAGAGCGAGGACCAGCCCGGCGTCATCGGCCAGGTGGGCACGCTGCTGGGCCAGGCCGGGATCAACATCGCCAGCTGGCGCTACGGCCGGCAGCGCGTCGGCGGCCGGGCGCTGTCCTTCATCAACCTCGACCAGGCCCTGGCTCTCGATCTGCTCGAGCGGCTGAGGCAGTCGCCGGAGATCCATCGGGCGCGGCAGCTGCGGCTCTGATCCGGTCGCGACGCTCGATCCTCTCGTCTGTCTCCACGTGGGTGACGAGGGACCGCGTCCGAACGCATGTTCGATCCGCGTAGGCCGATATGCTATGCTGGTTCTGTGGCGATCGACGGAATCGGAGGGTGATGGAATGGATTTCGAAACCGAGCGCGAAGAAGCGACGGTCGAAGATCTCTACCGGATCGACGGCAAGGCCGAGTTGGTCGGCGGCCGTGTGATCCGCGAGCCGCCCACGGGTTTCGGCCCGAACCGCGCTTCCGGCAAGGTCTACGCATTGCTCGATCGATACGAGCGCGAACATGGCGGCGGCGTCGCCGTGGCCGACAACTGTGCCTTCATCGTCGACCTACCCGATCGCCGATCCTTCAGCCCGGACGCGGCCTGGTTCACCGGGCCGACGACTGGCATGCGCTTCCTGGAGGGTGCGCCGGATTTCGCCCTTGAGGTCCGCAGTGAAGGGGACTACGGGCCGGCCGCCGAGCGGAGCATGGCCGCCAAGCGCGCCGACTACTTCGCGGCCGGCACGCGCGTGGTCTGGGACGTCGATCTCCTGGCCGAGGACGTGGTCCGGGTCTATCGGTCGGACGCCTCGGAAGTGTCGACGATCTACCGCCGCGGACAGATGGCCGGGGCCGAGCCGGCGGTGCCCGGCTGGCGGGTGGCGGTGGACGACGTACTGGCCTAACTTCGACGTAATCTCTGGCGATCCAAATGGGCGATCGTCTCGCCTCCCGTCGTCACGAGCGCATCGGCTCGAGCGTATCAGCGAGCAGGAGGATGTCATGCACCGACTCGACAAGCCTGTCGTCATCCTGGCGCTGATCCTCGGCTCGACGCTGGTGGCCGTTTCCGGCATCCGGCCGCCGGCTGGAGCCCAGGCCCCGGAGCTGGAGCACCGGATTCTGGCGTCCATCGAGCTTCCGCCAGCGGCCTGCTGCCTGGTCGTCGACCGGGGGCTGGCGGTCGTCGGCTACCCCGACCACCTGCAGCTCTTGGATCTGCGCGATCCCTCGCGGCCGAGGCAGCTGGATGCCATCGCCTTGGATCCGGGATCGCCCTACTCGAGCATGACGCTCGATCGGGGCCGGCTCTACCTCGCCACGCGCGAACGCGGGCTGCAGATCTACGAGCTGGCGGTGGATGCGCCGGCTCGGCTCCTGGGAGCCTTGCCGGGGCGGCTCGGTGAGGCCAGCGCCATGGATGCGCGCGACGGCCGGCTGGCCGCGACCGTCGGCTCCGATCTCTACTCGATCGACGTGTCGCAGCCCGAGGATCCGCGCGAGCAAGATCGATTGGGCCTATTGAAGTCCTCGAGCGACGTCGAGATCACCGATCGGGGCATCGCGGTGCTGTCTCCTGAAGCCGGCTTGATCCTGGTCGATGCTGCGAACCCGTCCGACCTTCGGCTGCGCGCTTTCTACTCCCGACTGCTCGGGCAGGTCACCGATCTGGATGTCAGTGGGGCTCTGGCCGTCGTCAGCAGCTTCGAGATCGGCAGCTTCGGTTCGGCGGTTGCCGGCCAGAGGCCGGCCCCGCATGCCGGGATGCCGCCCTTGCCGATCACCAGCCGGATCGATGTGGTCGACATCGGGGACTTGGACGATCCCCGGCTCATCGATGAGTTCGAGGTCGGCCTAACGTCCTCGCAAGGCTACCGGTATGTAGGCATCGACGCGGACTGGATTCATTCGGCGGGTCCGGTCTACGTGCCCGGCGGGTCCGTCTGGGCTTTGGACAGCTACGGGCAAGCTGCGGATGCGGAAGGGTCGCTGGACTTCGTCGCCCGCTTGTACCGTGGCGTCCTGTTCGACGACGATGGCCGGCCAGCCGGCCGGTCCCTTGCCGAATTGACGGTAGACCAGGGTCGGATCTATGCCTTGGAGCAGCTGCAGGGCGAGGAACCCGGCTCCATGCTCCTCGTTGCGACTGCCCCCTTGCATCTGGCACATCGGCTCTGGCTTCCGAGCATCGGTTCTGGCACGATTCGCTGAGCGCGCTACCTCGGGTCGCGAGGAGGGCCAAAGACCTGGACCCATGCCGCTTCCACGGTTCGCGTCACGGGATCGAATCCATCGAAGCTCCAACGCAGTTCGGCCCCCTGGCTGGGGTTCTGCAAGCCGGGCGCCGTGGGTCGTGCTCGCCAGGTGACGGTGACGCCGTCTTTGGGGAATGCGGTGAGGTACCAGGAAAGGCTCCGCTCGTCCGGATTCCAGCGTGCTGGCGGCGAGGCGCTGCCCACCACGTAGTCTGAGCCCGGGGCCAGGTGCTCGACCACCTCGATGGCCCGGAGCCGAGGGCTGAAGAAGGCCCCGTCTCGAATCCGCCCCAAGAGGCGCCAAAGCCCGCCGGTGGGTTCCATGCCGAATGCGTAGCGCGCAGAGCTGGCGACGGCTCGCAGGCAACGGGTGGGATAGCAGTCGCGCCCCGCGCATATCGTTGCCACCAGCGTTCCTTGTCCCTTGATCGGTCCGGCTGCACGCTCGGCCTGCGGGCAGCGACCATCTTCGGGCTCGGCCGCGAAGAGGATGATGATCTCGATGGGCGCAGGCCGCGGGCATTCCGCGATCCGTGCGCGTCGCAGTTGACGTCCACCTTCCTCGAGTGCTGCCGCGATGTCATGGTCGCCACCGACGCTCAAGCGCCCGATGCCCCGTTGGACATGCGTCGGTGCGTCGGTCCATGGAACCAAGGTGCGCACATCGTGCTTGGCTTCGATCAGGCTGACGCGCGTCTCATGAGCGTCGGGCAGGTCCATTTGCTGCAGCAAGCGAGTCAGATTCGACTTGATGTCCTGTAGTTCCTGGTCGCCGATTCCCTCGGACTGCACCACGACGAAGGTGACATGGAAGGGTGCTGCCAGGCCGGCGCAGACCATCTCGCTATGGACGGTGACTGTGGTGGTCTCCCCGGCGAGCAGCAGCTCAGGATGGGCCCGCGATCCCGCAGCCGTTACGCAGGGCGCGGTGCAGGTTGGGCCCTGCTGATAGATCTGTTGCGCGGGAGGACTTGCGCGGACGGGTAGACGCAGCGCGAGTAGTGCGCCCGAGGTAACGGACAGGGCCACGAGGCCGGCGATCGCCAGCCGAAACCAAGGCTCACGACCGCGAGCGGGGATCATGGGCTGCCGAAGACCAGCACCCAGGCTGTCGAAGATGTCGATTCGCATATCGGATCCGTTGGATCGGCACCTAGTGCACCGCCGCAGTGAATCCTAGGGGAAGCGAGACCGTCGCTGCGCCGCTCCAGCGGCCCGCTGCCCCTAGGATTCACTGCGGCGGTGCACTAGCGAACTAGGGCGAATACTGGCGTCAAGGGTGAAAACACGTGGCGATGCCGGAAATGGACATCCGATGGCGGAGACACGGAGCGCCCCTCGACGGGGGAAGCCGGTCGAGGGGCGCTCTTGACGCCACTGCGTCGCGACGATGTTGCTTGCGAACTGCCATCTGAGGTCGGTCGGGAAGGCTGCCGGCAGGCACCGCTCCGTCAGTCGGGCGGCTGGCTGGCGGCCAGGATGCCGCGCAATTCGACGTGCTCGCCATCGCGCAGGACGCTGATCCGTACGGCGTCCCCGATGGCGCGGCTGGAGATCCGGCGGTTCAGCTCGGCCACGTCGCCGACGCTCCGGCCGTCGACCGCCACGATCAGATCGCCGCCCAAGGTCAGGCCATTGCCCTCGGCGAAGGGCAGGTGGGTATCCCCGGCCCGCAAGCCCGCCCGCTCGGCCGGCGAGCCTTCGGCCACCGACTGGACCAGCACGCCCTCGTCGGCCGGCAAGGAGAGCATGGTGGCCATGCGCGGGCTCACGTTCACACCGCGCGCGCCCAGGTAGGGTCGCTGCACGTAGCCGCGTGCCAAGAGCTCGGGCAGCACGCCGCGCAGGACCTCGACCGGGATGGCGAAGCCGACGCCGGCGGAATGCCCGCTGGTGGAGAAGATGGCCGACGTGATGCCGACCACCCGGCCGCGCGCGTCCAGCAGCGGACCGCCGGAGTTGCCGGGGTTCAGCGCGGCATCGGTCTGGATGACCTCGTCGATTGCCGTGCCCCAATCGTCGTCGGCCTTGATGCTGCGTCCCAGGGCGCTCACGTGACCGGCGCTCAGGGTCTGATCGAAGCCGAAGGGGCTGCCGATGGTCAGGACCACGGCACCCACGGCCAGGCCCTCGGTCCGGCCCAGGCGGAGGGTCGGCAGCGGCGCCTCCGGCTGGACGGAGATCAGCGCCAGGTCGGTGGCCGGGTCGCGACCGACCAGCTCGGCCGCCAGCGCGCGGCCGTCGCCCAGGTGGACCTGGATGCGCCGCGCGCCCTTGATCACGTGGTGGTTGGTGACGATCAGGCCGTCGTCCGCGATGACGAAGCCCGAGCCATTGCCCTGCTGGTTCAGCACGCCGCGCGTGACGTCCACGCGCACCACGGCCGGCGCGGCCGCTTGGTAGATCTCGGCGATGCTCGGCAGCGCGCCCTCGGGCGGTGCCGGCGCCTCGATCGAGGTGCCGGGCCCGAGACCGGGGCCCACCAAGGGCCGCAGGGGGCTGCCCAGCCCCGGCAAGAGGACGAGGATGGTCAGGAGGGTGACCAGGCTGGAGGCCACGGCCACCAGGATCGTGCCGGCCCGGAAGCCGACATGCTCGGGAGGATGCTCCCATGTGCGCCCGCGAGGGGCGCCTGCATCGTGCAACATCTGCCTGCCCCTTTCAACGATACGGACGTCTGCGCCGGCCGCAGCCGACCGAGACGTCTTGCGGCCCCGCTGGCCGCTTCATCACTGGACTGTGTTCAACTCGACCGGGTTCAACTCGACTGTGTTCAACTCGACTGGGTTCAACGATCCGTTACATGCAGGGCTTCTGCTGGTTGGGACGGGCCAAGGGGGTGCATCGTTACACCCGATCGGAGCTCCTCTTCGCCGGCCGGCCCGCTCCATGCCCGTCCTACGGCCGTCACCCTGTGCCCAAGATATGGCAGGAAGAGGGCCTGGCGCGCTGTGAAGCGGCTCACATCCGGAGGGTGGCATCGACGGTGGGCGGGCCGCCAGCGGGTTGGGCCCAGCCCGAGGCGATCAGCCTTCGCCAGCCTGCATCGTCTCGTCGAAGACGCCGATGTAGGGCAGGGTCCGCCAGCGATCGTCGAGGTCGAGCCCGTAGCCGATGACCCATACGTCGGGGATGTCGAAGCCGACATAATCTACCGGCACCTCGACCTCGTGCCGGTCGCGCTTGCGCAGCAGGCTGCAGACCCGCAGCGAGGCCGGCTTGCGCGAGCCGAAGCTGCGCAGGAGGTAGTCGATGGTGTGACCGGTATCGACGATGTCCTCGACGATGATCACGTGCTTGCCGACGATGTCGGCCCGCAGGTCCATGATCAGCCGCACCGCACCCGATCGCTCGGTACCCTGGTAGCTCGACAGGGCGATGAAGTCGACCCGGTTGGGGACGTTCAGCTGCCGGCAGAGGTCGGCAAGGAAGAGGAAGGAGCCGCGCAGCACGCCGATCAGGATGATCTCGTCACAACCTGCGTAATCCCGGTCGATCTGCGCGGCCAGCACCTCGAGGCGGGCGCGGATGGCGCCCTCGGCGATGAGGGCCGGCGGCTCGGGCTGATGGGGCATGGCGCGGGCTCCGGCGGCTGCGGGATCGGGTCGGTCGGGGCCGGGTACCATACACCGCGGCGCCGCGCGGGGCCATTATTCGGGCGCCGGGCTAGCCACCAAGATGCCCTGCAGCTCGAGGGGCTCGCCTTGACGCAGGACGCCGATCCGGACGGCGTCGCCCACGGCAAAGCGGACGATCTGCCGATGGAGGTCGGCCACGTCGAGGACGGCTTGCCCATCGATGGACACGATCAGGTCACCGCCCAAGGTCAAATCTTGCCCCTCGGCGAAGGGCGGGTGGATCTCGCCGGCCCGCAGGCCCGCCTGTTCGGCGGGCGAGCCCGCCGCCACCGACTGGACCAAGACGCCGCGCGTGGCGGGTAGCGAGAGCATGGTCGCCAATTGCGGGGTCACGTCCACACCGCGCGCGCCCAGGAAGGGGCGCTGCACGTAGCCGCGCTCGGCCAGCTCGGGCAGGATGCCGCGCAGGATCTCGACCGGGATGGCGAAGCCGACGCCTTCGTAACCCCTGCCCGAAGAGAAGATGGCGGTCGTAATGCCGATCACGGTGCCTCGGGCGTCCAGCAGCGGGCCGCCCGAGTTGCCCGGGTTGACGGCGGCATCGGTCTGGATGGCCCCGTCGATGACCGTGCCCCATTCGTCATCGGCGGCGATGCTGCGGCCTAGCGCGCTGACGTAGCCGGCGCTCAGGCTCTGCTCGAAGCCGAAGGGGCTGCCGATGGTCAGCGCCAGATCGCCCACCGCCAGGTCGTCGGTACGACCGAGGGGTAGCGTGGGCAGCGGGTTGTAGTGGTCCACCTTCAAGAGCGCGAGGTCGGTGGCCGGGTCGCGGCCGAGGATGCGGGCCGGCAGCTCCTGCCCATCGCCGAGGTGCACCACGATATGGCGCGCCTGATCGATCACATGGTTGTTGGTGACGATCTGGCCGTCGCTGGATACGATGAAGCCCGCACCACCGCGCGCTTCGTGCTGGATCCCATGCGTGATGTCGACATGGACCACCGCCGGCGCCGCTCTACGATAGACCTGGGCGATGGTCGGAACATCGTCCGCGTCCGACGTCGCCACCTCGATGGGCGCTCCGGCATCGGATCCGGGCCTCACCAGTGGCGGCACGGGCGTCCCCAACCAGGGCATGACAACGAGGATGGTGACCAACGTGACCAAGCTCGATGCCACGGCGACCAGAACCGCGCCGACCCAGGAGCCAGCGTGTTCGGGTGCTTGTTCCAACTTGCGCCCGCGAGGGGCGCGAGCATCGTGCAACATCTGCCTGCCCCTTTCAACGATACGATCCTCCGCACCGAACCGCTTCGGTGCGAAAGCTTCGTGGCCCCAATGGCCACTTCACGATTCTAGGCTTTCAAGGTACCTCGACGATCAACGCTTCTACCCGGTCTGACGCATCGACGCACGGGTTCGTTACCCCCAATCGCTTCTCGGTGGTCTGGGTGAAGTGCTGGCCGATGTCGCGATGCCGCGGGGCTCCAGCGTTAATCCTCGACCAGCAGGAGGTCCACCACGACGGGCCGATGATCCGATCCCAGGATGGGCCCGATGCGCCGATCGAGCACCCGGATGCCCGGCCCGTGCAGCACGTGGTCGATGGGGATGCCCATCAGGGCGCTGCCGGGCATGGGCCAGGTGGCCTGGAAGCCATGGCCGCGCGTGCTGTCGAGCAGGCCCCGATCGCGCAGCAAGGTGTCGAACTGCGGCGAGAAGGGGGTGATGTTGAGGTCACCCAGCACGATGTGCCGCGCCGACCGGCCGGCAGCCCAGTCGGCCGCGCCCGCTAGCTGCCGATCGCGCAGCTGGCTGTAGTAGGCACCGCCCGGCGGGGTGGTGTGCACCTGCAAGAGGTCCAGCGGCCGGCCGTCTACCCGCAGCCGCGCCTCGATGGCCGGCAGGCTCCGCTCGCTCTCGGCCAGGTCGTAGATCACCCGCGACGCGTCGACCTCCAAGCCTTCCCGCGTCCCGCGGATGGCCAGGAGCATCCCGAAGTTGTCGTCCTGCGGCGCGGCCGCGACGATGGTGTAGTCGGGCAGCCGCTCCCGCAGCGCGCTCAGCCAACGCTCGTCGGTCTCGATCAGGGCCAGGATGTCGGCTTGCTCGGAACCGATGTAGTCCATCACCTCGGCCTTGGACGGGTTGCGGGTGAGCACGTTGAAGGCCATCAGCCGCAGGGCTGCGGGGTCGGGCGAGGTGATGTCCGTGATCCCATCGACCTCGCTGGCTTCCGATGCGGCACCGGAGTCCGATGCCGTGCCCGCGCCCGATGACGTGCCAGCACCCGACGCGACCGCTCGCGCGCTGCCGGCAGGAGACGGCGAACGGTATAGTGGCGCCAGCAGGGCCAAGTTGACGGCCATGCCCAGCGCTGCCACCAAGGCCAGCCGGCGCGCGCCGAGGGTCGCGCCGGTCAGGGCGCAGAAGCCCAGGCCGGCGGCCAGCTGCAAGGGGAAGTGCGACCAGAGGTCCAGCCACCAGTGGAGGCCGCCGAGCCGGCCGGCCAAGGTCAGCGCCACGCCGCCGGTGATGCCCAACACCAGGACGGCCAGCGCTGCCGAGCGTATGCGCTCCAAGGTCGGGCTGCGCTCCGTTGCCGGCGGCCGGGCAACCTGGCCCAAGGCTTCATGGGTCCGAAAGATCATCGCGATGTCACCATTCTCATTCCAACGACGCGGTGCGTGCGCGTGCCTCCAAGAACGACGGGAAGGCCACGGCACGTCTCGAGAATTTGGACGCGCCGAGGTTACGCTGCCTTAACCTGCTGGCCGATGAACCTGATGGCCGATCCAAGTCTCGAGCCAACCGGCGATCTGCCGGGATCGGGCACGCCCTCCAACCCACGGTGCCGGCCCGCCCCACTCACTCCAACGTCTTCAGCATGTCCTTGTGGTAGGGTTTCAGCTCGCGCCAGCGGCCCTCGCGCACCTTGATCACCCAGTCGGGGTTGGCGATGAGCGCGCGGCCCACGGCCAGGAGGTCGATCTCGCCTTGCTCGATCAGCTCGAGGGCCGGCGTCGGATCGCGCACCAGGCTGGCTTCCTTGCCATAGGACTCATCCATGGCCAGCGTCACCGAAACCTTGCCCACGCCGATGACCGGCAGACCCGAGAGGCGCTTGGACCAGCCGGCCAGCGTACGGGTGGGGTGCACGCGCTCGAAGCCTGGGTCCAGCACGTCGCGCGTGGAGACGTGCAGGATGTCCACGCCGGCCTCCCGCAGCGCCACCAGGAACTCCTCGAGATCGTCCGGCGTCTGCCACTTCCGCTCGGCGTAGTCCTCGATCTGCCACTGGCTAAAGCGGTAAATGATGGGAAAGCCGTCCCCGACACCCTCGCGCACCTCGCGCACCACCTCCAGCGGGAGGCGCATCCGGTTGGCGACGTTGCCGCCGTACTCGTCGGTCCGCCGGTTGGTCTTGGCGCTGAGAAAGCTGTCGAGCAGGTATCCGTGGGCCCCGTGGATCTCGACGGCGTCGCAGCCGATGGCCTGGGCTTGGGCCGCGGAATGGCGGAAGGCGGCGCGGACCTGGGCGAAGTCGGCGGCGTCCATGGCCTTGACGGCGGGGCGCAGCTTGCCATCGGGGCGGGGTGGGGGTTGGTGGTGGGATGGACCGATGGGGTCGAGGGCGCGCCGGCCGGTGTGCCAGAGCTGGGGGGCGAAGGCGCAGCCGGCGTCCTGGACGGCCCGTGCCACGCCTGCCCAAGCCTCGACTTGTGCGGGCGTTTCGAAACGCGGGACGGTCAGCGTGTCGGGCGCGTGCAGCGCGTCGATGTGCGTGCCCTCGCTGAGGATCAGGCCGATCTCGTGCTCGGCGCGTCGCTGGTAGTAGCGGCGGATGGCGTCTGTGGCGATGCCGTTGGTGCCGGCGAAACGACGGGTCATCGGGGCCATGACGATGCGATTGCGCAGATCGAGGCCGGCGACATGGAAGGGCAGATCGAGCAAGTTTGGGGCGACGATGTCTCGAGACATGCTGATTTCCGATCGGGATGAAGGTCGAGGTATCGGAAACATCCTATACGCCGCGTTCATGGAATGCGAGAGGTGCCGACACCTCCGCCGGTTGGCATTCGCGACGATGAACGATCAGGAGAAGGACCATGTCTACGAGAGGGACACGATCGGCCACAGATGTCGCCATCCAGGAGATGACATCGACTCGAGTCGAGGAGCACGTCGACGCCATCGAACGGGCGGTCGCGCCACGAGAGCGGGAGTGTGTATATCGCTTGCGTTATCAAGCCTATCGCTCCGTGTCTGCGATACCCGAGACCGACAGCCAGCGATTCTGTGATGACTACGATGCCCAGCCAAACTCTGGGATCTACCTGCTGCGTCATGACGGTGTGCCGATCGGTTCGATCCGAGCCAGCGTCTGGGTGCCCGCCTCCGATCCGCTCACGCTGCCGGCGCGTACGCGACCACTCGTCGGACTTGGGATCCCCAGCTTCGAATCCTATCGCGATGCGATCGAGGAGCGGATCGGGCTCGACAAGACGATCGTGGAGTCGTCCCGCTTCGTCAGCGCGGAGTCGTCCTACGATGTCCTGCTGAAGATGCAATTCGAGTTGTTTCGGATGATCGTGGCCAACGCGATGGTCCATGATGCCGACTGGGTCGTGACGGCCGTCCGCCGCAAGCACGCGCCGCTCTACCGCCGACTCTTTGGCCTGCGGCGCCTCAGCGAGCCGCGTCGGTACTATGGACTGGATGCGGAGATGGTCTTGGTCGGTGGCGATTTCCGTGCCCAACTACCGATCGCTTGCCAGCGGAATTCCCGCTTGAGCATGTCTGAGCTCGAGGCCGGGCGCTATGCAATCTGATCCCATGGCAGGGCCATCCGCTTCTCGGGCCATCGGGAAGCGGTGGGCCGAGCGAGGTGAGGTGGGGCAGGGACTGGACGTGGCTTGGAGCGACTACGCCGAGGTCTACGACCTGATCCTCCAGCACAATCCGGCCTACCGGGACATCCTCCGTCGATTCGAACGGGCGCTGGACTGGTGGTCGATCGAGACG
Source organism: uncultured Anaerolineales bacterium (assembly GCA_964549495.1). Lineage (GTDB taxonomy): Bacteria > Chloroflexota > Anaerolineae > Epilineales > Epilineaceae > JACKBJ01. Next base: position 29,828 of record CAZJWJ010000022.1, read on the forward strand.
GATGGACCGATCGTCGACGTGGGCGCCGGCACGGGCAACTTCTCCTTGCGCTGGGCGAGGCGATTTCCGGATCGACAGGTTCTACACCTGGACATGGACGCCGGAATGAACCGCCGCGCAGAGGAGAAGCGTGCCAAGCAAGGCATCGACAATCTGGAGATCCGCAACGAGTCGATCGAGGCGGCGTGCCTGCCAGCGGGCTCCGTCGCTGCACTGTCCTGCGTCCATGCGCTGTACACCTTCGCCGACCCGGGCGATGCGCTCGACCGAATGTCGGACTGGCTGGACGACGGCGGGCTCATGTTCCTGTGCGACCTGGGCCGGGAGCTGGATCTCCGCGACTGGTCGAGCTACTTCGCGCGCCACCTCGTGCGGCAGCTGGGCGTTGTGGGTGCTGCGCGCACGTTCTGGCGTGGACGGGAGATCTTGCGCCAGAACCGCGTGATCCGGCGCTTGCAGCAAGCGGGGACCTACTGGACACACACGCCCGAGGCATTCAGGCGATCGATCGAGCGCGCGGGATTCTCGATCGAGCACCAAAGCCTCTGCTTTCGCGGTTACAGCGACCTGATCATCGCGCGCAAGTCCGCCTGACCCGGGCAGAATCAGCCGGTGCAAAGGGAGGGAGCGGTGGCGACCTATCTACTCGATCGCGAAGAAGCTCTCGCTCCAGACCAGGCGGGGCGAAGACCTGACCTCCTGGATGCGCCTAGGCATGACGTCCTGAATGCCGGCTGCCCCGCTTCGCTGAGCACCGAGCGACTCGAGCCGCTCCGAAGGGAGATGTCCCGAGCCTGGGATCGGCTCGTGCACGGGCCGGACGATCTCTTCCAGCGCTACCTCGGTTGCCCGGAAGAGCGGATCGGCGCAGCCCAGTATGTCTTTCTGGATACCGATCGCGGCATGACCTTGATGTGCACGGACGATAGGGCGAGCGCGGCAGACGTGCTGGTACGGACACTGGCAGAGACCGTTTCCCGCATTGCGGGTCGCTGCGAGTTCTTCGGTACCTTCCGCAGAGTCTCGAGTCGGGGCGGTGGGCTGTTCGATGATGTGGAAGGGTACGACCCACCAAGTGATGAGTTCGACGTGTTGACACGGAACCTGCTCGTCTGGCAGCCAAGCCCATCCCTGGTCAAGGCGCCCAAGGGAGTGGTGCGGAGGCTGGAGGCGGAGGATGCCGATGATGCAGCTCGAATGGCCAGTGCGGCCCTCGGAGCCTTCCGCGCGGAAGCTCTGGGCCTTGCTCCAGGGGAGCATCTCTCCATGCGACCATTGACCCATCGCTATGCCAAGTTCGGAGTGGCTCGGGGGCGCATGGCATGGGGTGCTTGGGAAGACGGGCTCCTGTCTGCGCTGGCCCTGCGCTACTACGGCTCGCCGATCAGCTCGAACCTCCTGTGTCAGCGCACAGAGGTCCTTGTCCATCCGGACTTGGATGCTTGTTCCGCTGATCGCTTGGTCTATGCGCTACTCCGAGCGGTTCAGGCGGCCGCCGAGCCTTCCGACTACGTGCTGCCTTTGCTGGTGGACTCCCCTCGAGTGGGGGCGGCCGTTCAAGCTGGCTTCGAGCAGACCGGTCATCGCTATCGCCACTTGCTCTGGCGAATGGAGTCGGGCCGCTTCAAGACCCGAGACCTCCAAGAACAGACGTCGAGAGATGACGGCGACGAGCGGGCCTACCGGAGCGCGAACGTCGCATACAAGCGACTCGAGCGAGTGGCTCGAGTCGCGAGCGGGATTGCATGAAGGTCTGGCTTCCAGGTTGCCGAAGACAGGCATCGGCGTCGCACAAGGCGCCGATGCCTGCCCTGGCGGGCTACTTGATTCGATCTAGGATCTGTTGGGTCAGCCGGTGACGCGGTTGACCGTCGAGCACGCGGCTCAGGACGGTGTTCATGGTGACGGGGTCGTTGCCGAAGCCTCTGTGAGTGGTGCTCTTCGTGTATCGACCACCGGCGTAGTCGATTTGTAGCGACGTATCGTCCGGAAGCAGATCGGCAAACCGTTCCATCCCCAGCAATGGGGTTCCGCGGTCGACTTCGAGCGCGTTCGATACCAGGTAGAGGATCGATTTGCGGTAGACGCTGGGCCCGAGGACGGAATCTGCAAGCTCGAGTTCGTCGCGCAGGTTGTAAAGGTAGCCCCGGCGGACCCTGCCACTCTCGGCGTCAACCTGAGTGGCGAGCAGATCATCGTACAAGTCGATTCGGCAACCAGGCGCGAGCATGTGTAGCGACTCGATCTGCAAGTCCGGGAAGCGCGTGCACAGGCGATCGACCATGTAGGCGTTCAGGATCGCGCCGGCGCTATGGCCGACGAGGTGGATCTTGGGTCGCAGATCGGCCGGGAGCCGGGCCAAGGGCTCGAACAAGGCATCGAGCGCCTGGGTTCCTCCAGCCTGCGCGTCGAAGCTGTGCTCCGCGTCCCACTTCATCTGGTTCCAGATCGGCCGGCCAATGGGTTGAACCATACGCTCGAAGGCCCGGTCCAAGAAGTCCTCGCCAAAGCCGACGCGGGCCTTGGCTCGCCCGATGGCGGATAGGAGGAACTCGCTGAACTCGTCCCAACTCGTGCCCCATAGCCAGAAGAAGGGGTACACGCCATTGTCCTTGAACGGCTGGCGCAGTACGGACGCGCGCGTCGCGCCCTCGGCCAGGCTGTTCAGACCGCCGTGCGCATAGAACAGAAGGTGCGGATACTCCGGTTCGTCTCGCATTGCGTCTTCGGCCAGGAACTCGCCGGTCTTTCTCAGCGAGCTCTGCGGCGTGGCGTAGGTGCCACGAGACTGAAGCCGTGCGTCGTCGATGTTGATGATATGTCCGATGACGGCTGACCGCGCGGGACCGATGTCTGGAAGCGACAAGCCAGCTGTGGTGCTCGAACGCGCGAGCGCGTTGCGGCTGCGGGCCACGTCGAAAGCGCTCGGCGAGGAGACCGAGAGCTGCAGGACCCAGGCATCCAAGACGTTCTGTCCCCAGTCCTCGTAAGACCAGTGAGCCAGGCCCGGGGCCAAGCTACCTCCTCCACCCCAATCCGATCCCCATGAGTTGAGCACGAAGAATCCGGTCTCGTCGTACCCGACGATGGCGAAGGCGTGCCCACCGCGATTCCGATCGCTGAGTCGGATCTTGCCGCCACGGGGATTGATCCATCCGTCGTGCACGCGAGCCGAGACGAAGATGGCCTCTGATTCGTTCAGGGCGGCGTGGTAGTCGATGATGTCGGGCTGCAAGCGATAGTAGGCGCCGAGACCGACCTTGCGCGCATCCTTGGCCTGCTCGATCGTGAGCACCCATCCAGGATCATCGACCTGATACGAGGCCAAGCCCTCGTCGCAGACTCCGTTGTGAAAGAAGCCCTTGAGGGCGCCTCGAATGCTCGATCCCTCGTAGTCCTCGCCGGTCCATTCGTCGTGCAGTCGGGCCATCTCGTAGAGCATGCGTGCACTGACTCGGTCGGGGACTTGGAATCCGTTTTGGCGGAGTTCGGCTCGCCGACGGCCGTTCAGCAGGTCGATGACGTGGGCCAATGCAAAGCCCGTGCACGCGCCCTCGCTGCCCTGATCGCGCACGGTCAACTCACCGATGTCGGGCGGCTTGCGCGATCTCAGCTCTCGCAGGGTCGGCGAATAGTACCGGTCTCGGAGGTCGGGAACATCCGGGTAGGTGTTCAAGATGCGCTGCTGGCCGGATGTCTCGATCCTCGGCGAGCCCGTGTCCGTGTTGTCTTCGATGTCTGGAGCCACCGCGAGCTCCAGCATGCTGTCTCGTGAGACGGTCTTCATGCTCCTACCTCCAGGGAAACTCGTGCATCGGTTGAGAAACAGGGTTGCGTGTGTGGAGCCTTGGGCAGAACGCCTTTGGATGGACGACATTGGCGCACCGACTTGCGGACTCCATCGCATGGGTTGAACGCTTGGACGTGCTGGATTCCGATGCGTGCCGGAATGCTTCTCCCCTCGTCGAGCTGGAGTTGCCATAACAGATGGCGGCCTTTAGCCACCACGTGTCGGAAAATCGAGGAGGGTCGCCGTTCTTGGATGGGACAGGCATCGACGACGGAGTCGAGCAATCGTTCGCAGCGCCGATTCTCAGGAGACGAGAACATGACCCACGGCAACTTTCACGCAGCTGGTGTTCCACCCCGATCCAAGCTCTATCAGGGCCCCTTCGGTCGCATCTTCCGCGAGCTTCTGCCTTGGCGCCCGCAAGGGGTTTCCGATGATGATCTCGAGGAACACTTCCTTGCGTTCGCGGCGGCGAAGATGATCGAGGAGCCCGGAAAGAGCGCAGCCCAGATCAATGCGGACGCAACGCTTCAGACCATCCTCGACGACGCTTTCGATTCGCAGACCCCTGCGGGCTACACCTACTTCGGTCAGTTCGTGGATCACGACATCACCTTCGATCCGGCGTCATCGCTAATGCGTCAGAACGATCCTCAGGGTCTGCTCAATCACCGAACTCCACGCCTCGATCTGGACAATGTCTATGGCTCGGGTCCGGATGCCAGCCCTCACCTCTACGATCTCGACGACCCATTCAAGTTCCTCATCGGTGCCGTGTCGGACGAGCCGAATCTGCGCGACCTGCCGCGCAACCAGCAGGGTCGCGCTCTGATCGGCGATCCACGGAACGATGAAAACGCCATGGTCTCTCAGCTTCAACTGGCCTTCATGCTCGCACACAACGAGCTCGTGGATCGGGCCCGAAGCGAGCAGAACTTGAAGGGCGTAGAGGCCTTCGATCGGGCACGAACCACGTTGCGCTGGCTGTACCAGCACATCGTGTGGAACGACTTTCTGACCCGTCTCACCGATCCGGATGTCCACAAGTGTGCGCTCAGCCTCGAGGAGTCCTGTGGTGACGGTGCCCACTGGAAGTCTGGCCTGGACGAGGTCTACAGCTGGAAGCACAACCCGTACATGCCCGTGGAATTCTCCGTGGCGGCCTATCGCTTCGGCCACTCATTGGTGCGAAACGGGTATCAAACTAACCATCCGCACCGGGGAGTTGGGAACCCGGCCCCGATCTTCGACAACTCGGGTGCCGGTGTGCCGGACGATCTCCGGGGATTCACGGAGATGCGCAAGGCGAATGTGATCCAGTGGGACTGGTTCCTGAACATGAACAGCTCCATCGGAGACTTTCCGCAGCTCGCCCGCAAGATCGACACGAAGCTCTCCAATGCGCTCTCGGAACTGCCCTTCGGTCCGCCTGGTCCCGTCCTGGCAGCGCGCAACCTAATGCGCGGTGTCCGCTTTGACTTGCCGGCCGGCACCGCGGTCGCCAAGCGATTGGGCTTCGACCCGATCTCGGTATCGCAGGACGAGGATTCGCTGTGGTTCTACATCCTGAAGGAAGCGGAGACCGTAGCGCAGCCGGCCGGCCTATCCCTCGGTCCCGTCGGATCGACCATCGTGTGCGCGACCTTCGCGGGGCTGCTCAAGGGCGATCCCTGCTCGTATTTCCATGCCGAGCCTAAGTGGGAACCATCGAAGGATCTGCTGCTGAAGAACGGCAAGGACAACGAAGACTCGCCAGGGTCGTGGGAGCTGTCGACGATCATCCGGCTCTCCGGCTTGCCGGTCAGCGTTGGCGACTTTCCCACATAGAAACAGTTCAGCCTGCACACCGATACCACCTCGCCGATAGAAAGGAGACGACGATGTTCAACCGCAAACGACTGTCCTCGCCGACCCTCTGGCTGGTGCTTGTCCTGATCGCTGCTTCGCCTGCCATCCTCGAGGCCTCGAATCCGCTCGACCAGCGCTTCGTGTACTCGGGGCGGCTCGATTCGCCGGCCAATCTTCACTTTGGAAACGGAATCTGCGACCTCTCCTTCCAGCTCTTCGATGCACCGTCAGCCGGCCTGCAGATCGGCGCGGCAGAGGTGATCGAGGACGTGCCGGTCATCGACTTCCACTACCATGTCGAACTGAACACCAGCGCTGCATTTGGCCCGGATGCATTCACAGGCGACGAACGATTCATGGCGGTGTCCACGCGCTGCTCGCCGGGCAGTGATCCGCCTGGTTCGCCTCCACCGAGCGGCCCCTTCGTGGATCAACCCGATCGCGAGAGATTGGTCACGGTGCCCTTCGCGCTCTGGGCACAAGATGCCGGTGTGGACCTGTCTGGACTCTGGAACATCTTCGGGAACTCGGGGACCAATCCAGTCGATCACTTCGTCGGCACAACCGATGCGCAGCCACTCGGCTTCCGAACCGAAGGCAAGGAGCGCATGCGCATTGGAATCGATGGGAAGGTTGGCATCGGGACCACGGGCCCCGCCTCTCAACTTCACCTGCGAGAGACCGCATCCGCAGATGCTGAGGCTCGGTTCGAGGGTTCACAGCCGAGATTGACACTACAGCGTGGCACGACCGGACTGTCTGAACTCGGCTACGTGATCGACGAAGACGATCTGCGCTTGATCAACTTCGAGGGCGGTGCGAGCCTGGTTCTGGCGGCAGATGGATCCGTCTGTCTTGGAAGTGGTTGCTGAGTGCCAACAACATCCTGTAGAGGAGGAACGTCGATGTCTCGCTATACTGACGCTTCGCAGGTCCAGATCTGGCTCCCAGGAGCTGTGCTCGGCTTGGTCTTGGCCGCGGTTTCCATGATTTCCATCACAGGGATCGGATGGCCGATCGATACGGCACGAGCAGCTCCAGACGTGGACTGCGCTCCGCCGCTGAGTGGAGACTGGATCATCACGTCCGATTGCACGCTGCGTGTGAGCTATGGTGCTCACGGGAACGTGCGCGTATCCGATGATGCAACACTAGAACTGACCGATGGTGCGATCTTGGGCGTAGACTTCTCCACCGCGTCTCTACGGATCGACAAGGGAGCGAAGGTGGAAGTCGATCCGGGGAGCCGAGTGGCGCCACTGCTGCTCGAGTTGGCCGGCCTGGAGGTTACACAAGCCATCCAGGACCTCGAGGGCACGATGCGCTCGATCGCAGGCAAAGAGACCTATGTGCGTGCCTACCTTCAATCGATCGGAGCTCCGGTTGAGAATGTGGCCGTGCGGCTTCGAGGGTTCAGCAATGGCACCGAGCTGTCCGGGTCTCCCCTGACGCCTTCGCCGGCCTCGCTGGCACAGGTCTCGGCCAACGTACTGCAGCCCAGCCGGCCCATCGTCACGAGTGCGAACTTCCGGCTGCCTGCAGATTGGCGATCGGGCACGGTAACCTACCGGGTCGAGGTGGCCGGCGAGCCGCTGCGCTGTGCCGAACAAGCTGGAACGGATCGGGACTGCCAGGCCGTCGTGGCCTATCAGTTTCGCCGGCAACCCGTGGTCTGGCTGGCACCGATGGACACGGGGCAGCCCGGCACTCCGCAACTTCCACTCGCAGCCGATATCGTGGCCGAACAGGACCTCATGGAGGCGATGTATCCCGTGCCGAGCATCACCTTCCGAAGACTACCCAACCGATTCGTGGGCCCGGCCAACACCGTCGCGATGCTCCAGGACTTGCGTGGACTCTATGGCAATACGGTACTGGCATGGCTCTTCGGATTCCTGGTAACCGGCCAGCCGCCTTTCACCCTTCCCGATCAAGTGTACGGCATGACGGCAGGTCCGATCCCATTCCCGATGAATCCGCCGGTGCTGGGGATCTCTGATCCGCTATGGATCAGCCCGCTCCGCACGGGTAGGGTGGCAGTGGGAACGCGCAGGCAGGCTGGTGGAGCCCTCGTCGGAGCAACGCTAGCTCACGAGATCAACCACAATCTCGATCGCTCCACGAACGGTACCTGGGGTCGACACGCGCCCAACTGTGGCGCTGCTGGACCGGATCCCAACTGGCCGCGACCGACCGACAACATCGGCGTGCCCTCCATGCTCGGCTTCGATGCTACGGATCCAGCCAACCCGGCCGTGCGGCCCGTGATCTGGCCGGACTTGATGTCCGGTTGCATCAGCGGTACGCAGCCGAGCCGATGGGTGTCGGACTACCGTTGGCAGCGCATCGAGTTCCCGGCGAACACCGCAGGAGTTCCACTCGACCTCGCAAGCGAAGCACTGCTGCAAGAGCGCGGAACACCGGAGGTCGTCGAACGAGTTCACCTCGACCTCCAGCTCGATCGCGACGGGAGCGGGCAGATCCTCGATGCGAGCGTACTTCCTAGCATCGAGGCGGCCAGCGCGGATCCCGACGGATTGTATCGTGTTGCCTACGTGACACGTGATGGGGCCGAGAGCTTCAGCCTGAACTTCGACGTAAGCTTCGAGGATGTTCACGGCGGGACGCTGGAACGCGTACGGGGCTTGCTTCGACTACCGGTTGCCGAAGATCTTGCCGAGATCGCCTTGTACCGCGGGGCTGAGTTACTCGATCAATTCCGAGTGTCCGCGACGGCACCGACGGTCGAGGTCAACGAGCCCGATGGCGGCGAGCGCTGGACGGATGTTGGCGTCGCGCGCTGGGCCGCCGCGGATCCGGATGGTGATGCCCTGAAGGCCCGGGTGTTCTACAGCCCAGAGGAGCATGTGTGGCAGATCGTAGCGAATGATCTGCACGACGAACGACTCGAGATTCCGGTCGAGACGCTTCCGGGCAGCGAATCGGCACGCATTCGTGTGTTGGTCTCGGACGGCTACCACACGGCGATGGACGACTCCGACGAGACCTTCGTAGTCGGTGCCAAGCCGCCTGAAGTCACGATCATCTCGCCGGAAGAGGGCTCGGAGTTCGGCTTCTGGGACCATGTCCCGTTGCGTGCTGACGCCTTCGACGTGGAGGACGGAACGCTGGACGGGGATCGCGTGGTTTGGACCATGGTGGGCAGGTTCGGAACCATCGCCATCGGTGATCGCGCGAGTGTTGCAGCTGCACGACTCGGTCCCGGCACCCGAGAGCTGCACGTGACCGTCACGGACCGTGACGGAAATCGCGCTTCGGACAGTGTGCAGGTAACGGTACGTGATCCTGCGGCACGAATTCACCTGCCAAGACTCGAGGGAGAGGTGCCTTGACCTCTTGCTTCACCTCGATCGCGCTGAAGGGCACCGAGAATCCGTTCAGCGCGATCGAGGATCGGCGGCGATCCAATCTCTAGTCGGACGAATTCGAGGGTATGGCAACATGCAGAAACGACTGGAACCATCCACGCGAAGCGTCTTGATCACCGGCGCTTCGAGCGGCATCGGTGAGGCCTGCGCGACCACCTTGGCTGGACGAGGCTGGCAGGTGCTGGCAGGTGTGCGCAGCGACGCCGATGCCGACCGGTTGCGGGACTCGAACCAGGGGATCGTGCCGCTGATCCTCGACGTGACGAAGCCGGACCAGATCGCGGCCGCCGTCGAGATTGCCACACAACACTTGGGCTCGGATGGGCTGTCCGGCCTGGTCAACAACGCCGGCATCGCTACCGGCGGCCCACTCGAATACCTGCCCATCGAGCAATTCCGTCAGGCACTCGAGGTCAACGTGATCGGAGCCCTCGCCGTCACACAAGCCTTCCTGCCATTGCTCCGACGCGGATCGGGCCGCATCGTCAACATCAGCTCGATCTCCGGTCGCATCGCCTTACCCTTCATCGCCCCGTACGCCGCGAGCAAGCACGCCCTGGAAGCCATGTCCGACTGCCTCCGGGTCGAGTTGTCGCCCTGGGACATCCACGTCAGCCTGATCGAGCCCGGCAACGTTCGCACTCCGATCTGGAAGAAGTCGCTGGCCGCTGCGCGCGCGGTGCGCCAGGCCATGCCCGAGCAAGCCGAACGCTACTACGGTGCCGCGCTGGATGCCCTAGAGGCCGAGATCGGCAAGAAGCAGCCGCTCAGCAGCGAGGACGTGGCGCGCAGCGTGGCGCACGCCCTCGAGACTCAACGCCCCAGGGCGCGCTACCCTCTGGGCGCCGCGGTGCCGGTCGCCACGTGGCTCGACCGCCTGCCAACACGGTGGCGAGACGGAGTAACTCGACGTGCGCTGCCGAAGTGGGGCCAGCAGTAGGGCCCAAATGCTATTGGTGCATCGTGCAGCAAGCAACCTTGGAGGAGCCCTAAATGACGAGCGACGCTCGAAGCCTGGCACGAAGTGGGCTTGCGCTATGCCACAAACGGGGGATAATCCGTACATCTGCTTCTGTGGCATGTGGATTGCATATCGTACAGACGCGCGTAATCATGCTCGCGACTGCTCTGAACTGCCGAATCTTCTGCGGTTTCTGACGAGGTTGGATCAGAGTATCCGGAAGAAGTGTAGACCATGATCGCGAGTCCAAACTAAGCTGGATCTGCACCGACTCGAATCACGATAGGGGGAACTTAGAATGCGACGATTCACACTCGGATTGGCCATGATCGGGGCAGTGCTCATTATGGTGCTCGCAGCGATCGGTGGGTTCGAACTCTGGGAGGCCTGGAAGACGCGTCGGGTTGCGCAGCAACCCACACCCAGTTCGACGCCGGTGCCCACCGAAACGGCCGTAGGCAGCACGCCACCTCCGCTCACCGTGGAACGATGCGCATACTCGCTCGATCCCTACCGTGTCGGTTACTTCGATCACGAGATGTTGCTTCTTGGTGCTGGCGCCGACCTGGACGAGTTGATGCAGAGCAATGAGCTGGCGGGCAGCGTGCAGGATCCGTTGTTCCGTGCCGTCGATCTCCCCTGGCGTGTTGATTCCTTAAGCTATCTCGTAGAGCTCGATTACCAGGTGCGCCATGTGCGCCTTCCATGCAGCACGTCAGTCTCGCAGGGGATCATGACCGCGATGCGGTTCAGGCCGGCATCTGGTGGCTTCGTCTTCGCACAGCCCAACCACCTGATGTCGGCCTCGGCGGATTCGCCGACGCTGAAGGGCGATCCGGCGAATGCGGTCGTGCCGATCGATCCCGATACAGTGAACCCCTGCTGCAGCGCGGCGCAGGCCGATGCGGCCATGGCTTCGCAGGCAGCAGCGATGGTCTCGGACATCGACGCGGCCTTGGATCCGAGCAATACGCTTGCCTTTAACACTAGCAAGCACAGCCAGGTGCGCGTTGCCGTCTTCGACAGCTCACCCTTCCCGGCTCAGATGGCGCTGCCGACTCCATGGAGCGCACCAAGTCCCTATGACAGCGATGTGGACGCGATCTTTCCTTATCTGACGAGCAACATTGTACAGACAACCAATCCGCAGCTCCAGCGATCCGACCACGGGCTCTTTACCTCCAGCATCGTCAAATCGATGGCCGGTAGTGCGCTCGAAGACAACGTGGCCGTGCATGTCTATCAAGTGCTGGACGATCACGCCGACGGTCGCCTCTCTGAGCTGATCCGAGCGATGGGCGACATGATGGGCGCTACCTTCGTTACGCCTGCGCCAAGCCCCCCGCTGTCACATACCGTGGTCAACCTCGGGCTGTCGGTGGTGTCGCCATCCACGGGTGTGCCTCAGGCCGATGCGGAAGTGATCCGGGACGAGGTATTCGCTCATCTGGACAGCGGAGGTAGTCTGCCTAGTTGGTTCTCGGCCTGCGCCTGGGTCCAGTGCAGCGGCAACCAGCCTTCACAGCCCATCACGGAGACCACTGGTGCTGCGCCGACCTCGACCGAGTCGGCCGTCAACGTGCTCAAAATGATGGTGTGGGTGGCGGATCAAGGTGGCGCGTCAATTGTGGCCGCGGCTGGCAACTCGTCACTCAAGTGGCAAGGCCAGTCCGGCACGATCGCGGCTGCCGTGCCAGCTGAATGGGCAGAGGACGATTCCGCGGCCGCCACGAAAGTGTTCACCAACGTACTTTCCGTCGCCGCCAAATCTGACGTCTTCGAAGCCTGCTTTGCCAACAGTCACAACGGTGACGACTCGGGCATGGTTACCGGGCTCGACGTCTTCGGTGGCGTTGATGCCGAGCAAAACACCGTCTGCCAATCCGCCGTCATCGGTCAGCAATGCCAGGACTTCACGGCGGACACCCAGTCGATTTGCTCGACGGCGGTCGTCGGTCGAGTGTTCAGCACATTCGTGAACGGTGCACCGCCCATCGGCCGATACGGATATTGGGCAGGATCATCTTACTCGGCCGCGGCGGTCAGCGGCTACATTGCCAAGGAGAAGCTGGGTCCCTGAGCCGATCGATCACACACAACAAGGGAGATGTAAGTGATTTCCACATCCACAGAATCGACCGATACTGCGTTGCGCTGGTTGACCGCCCTGTGCCTGGCAACTGCCCTGGTTGTGCTCGGCGCTTGCGACGACCCAACGGAGGTAGCGGAGCCGCTTCCACCGGAGATCCCTTCCCCGGTCGGTACTGGCGAATCCGAACTCCGCGTTGCCGGCGGCGGCACCGGTGCCTCGGAGCAAGCCTGTCCTGATGGCGTGCCGGCACACGTGCTCGGCTACGTCGACGGCGAGCTGATCGTGACCGGCCTGCCGGAAGCCTTGGACGAGCTGGATGACTCCTACGGCCAGCGCCTGCGCAACCGGCGCGAGATTGCCGACTTCAGCCGGCTCTCGCTGGAGCCGCGTGTCCTGTTGGAAGTGGCTGACGCGATGGCCGAGCATGAGGTCGGCTTCAGCGCAGAGGAGTTCTCGGGGCTGCGCATCGAGCGTTGGATCTTCGACTGCGGGAACCCTACCGAAGCCCTTCTGGGCGATCTTGAAGGTCAGGCCCGTATCGTTGCCGAGCCGAACCGACTCTCCGGCAGCTCGTCGGGAGTCTTCAGCGATCCGAACAACTCGATCGCACCGATCGACCCCGACATCTCGAGTGATGTCGACGATGCGCACGACGCCGTGGCCACTCAAGTTGCGCGTTACGAAACGCGCTTCGCGACTTCCGCACCGGCGATCAGTTTCAATGTAGCTACGGCCGAGGCCGGTGCCAACGTGGCGGTCTTCGACAACGTGCCCGAGTTCGATCCGACGCCCCAGGCAAGCCCCTACACCGTGACGGTCGACTGGGCACATCCGAACGACATGGAGTTGCAGGTCGTGCCATACGCGGTCTCGGATGTCGCGATTCCAGGGGCACATCGAAGGCGAATGGATCATGGCTTGTTCACCGCCGGCATCATCCACAGCATCGATCCCACGGCCAACATCACGATCATCGAGGTGCTGAACAACGAGGGTGAAGGGACGCTCGCGCAGCTTGAAGATGGACTCTTCGACCTGCTGAAGTCGATCGTGCCCACCCAATTCAACGATCCGACGCCGACCCCGGTGCCGAATGCGATGAGCGATTGGGTGTTGCATCTCGGTCTGCATATCGGTTCGACTGCGATTTCCAACAGCTCCTACTCGGTTGAGACCTTACTTCGATTGGCAAGTGCAATGGGTGCCACGACCATCGTGGCCTCCGGCAACTTCTCGAACTACCCCGCGACGGATACGATGGGCGTGGCTGAGCCCGCCGATCTTGCACCATCCGTCACCAATCTCAGCTCCGTCGGTGCAGCCAGTCGGGGAAGCAATGGCCAGCCCGACCTCACTGCAGACGCCTGCTATGCCCGGTCACCGAGCACGAGCAGCGGTATCCGCGAATTCGGTGGCTACGCCTATGACGAAGGCGGATATCCTCAGCTAAAGTGCCTGTCGCAGTACGTGCACAAGAACTGCGCTTCGGGCTTGGAGGCGCGGATCAAAGCCGGCGAGCCATACCTCTGCGACGATGTGCTGATCGGCCTGTCCTTCGACAACCGACCGGCCGCCCCGACACCGGGCACGGGCCACGGCTTCTGGATCGGGACCTCATTCTCCTCAGCAGCGATCTCAGGATGGGTCGCCGCTCAGAAGTAGGCCTGTCGTCAATTCAGTCTCTCCGGCTGAGCCGTCCGATGCCGGGCAAAGACCTTGAAACCGGCCCACATGGCCGGATGGCGGGTCAATGAGTCCTGATCCGCTGAAGCCGCATCGAGCATCGCCAGCCTGAGTGCTTCTGCCGGATACGGCTGCCTCACAAGATGGGTGTGGAAGCGTGCGAGGAGCGTGCCCGCCGCCCGATCGAGCTCCGGTCCGATGCTCGACACGATCGATCCGACGCCGGCAGCGACGAGCGCGCGCTCGAGTCCCTGCACCTCGTCGACGGCCCCATGCTGCGCTGCGCCCGTGTAGCATGCGCTCAGCACGACCAGGGACGAACGAACGTGCAATGCGGCGATCTCCATGGCAGTCAGCCAACCGTCGGCGAGTTCAATGCCGGATAGCATCGGCTCGGCAGGATGTACCATCGCATGGGTGGCCAGATGCACGATATCGGCATCTTCGAGGGCTTCGCGCACACGCTTGCGGGTTGCGTCCTGGCCGATCAATGCGGTGCCCGACCAAAGGCCCGCGACCTCGCGGGCCTCGACCTCGGCCTGCGGAAGCGCTCCACCACAATCGAATCCGACCGCGACCACGCGTGCTGGTATACACAGCTCGGCCAGGGCATGATGCAGCAGCTGAGCACCAGGTAGGATCGTGACCGAGCGGTCCTCGATCAGGTAGCCACTGCCTTGGTACAGCGCGGCAAAGGGCACCTGATTCAGAGCCCCACAGGGAACGATCGCTAACGGGCGGCAGTCCCCGAGCAGCGGGGCCATCGGGCGTAGGAGCAGATCGTAGAGGCGTGCGAGCACTGCGTGCGAGCGCTGGGTCAGAGGCACTGCGCGCGTGTCGTGGCCGAAGGTTTGCAGCAGCCCGCGATGCACATCGAGCTGAGCGACGAGCCTTCGAATCAAAGCCTCGTCACAGTCGAGTCGCAGGCTGACGATGTCTTCGTGGTCGAGGACAAAGGCGATGAGCTGTCCTCCTTCAGACCGAAAGAATTCGACGAGGATTTCATCTTCGAGCGCGGGTCTCGCTTGCACATTGCCCTGGATTTGCCAGAAGTCTGCCCGTCGCGCGTACTCGCCTTGCCGAACGACCATGATCCGCCAGCGGTCGCGCAGGCGCTCTTCAATCTCGGCGAGTTGCTCGAAGAGCGGATCCTTCGGTGTGATTGAATTCGAGTTTGTGCCGATCATCGCGCCTTGCCGGAGCTGGAAGACGAGACGATCCCGCTCTTCGAGCAGGGAGGTGACCTCTTGATCGAATACGGGCTGCTCCGGCGCGGTCGACGGAGGTCGGACGATCTCCGCCATTGGCACTGCCGCGCGGACACAAGCGGATCGCGCGCGCGTTGCGTACTCGAATGCAAGCGCGGTTCGGCCCCGATCCAGCAGTAGGGAGACGAGTTGGCGATAGCCATCGAGCTTGTTCGTCAAGAAGTCCGCGCGTAGCTCTAGTGCGACGTGCACCTGGATCTGCTCGAGCCAGTCGATGGCGCTTCGGAAGTGCTCAATCGCTGCGTCTATGTTGCCTTCGGCTCGCGCCATTTCAGCACGGAGGGTCGCGACGGGATACTGCCAGGCAGCGCCCTGATGTTCTGCCGGTTCACGGAGCTCCTCCAGGGCTTGTTGGGCTTCCGCTAAGCGGCCCGAGTGGATCAGGACGCGTGCCCGAAGGACACGAACCTGGAAGGCCTCGATTGAGGTTGAGATCTCCGATCCACCAAAGGCCTCGACGGCGCGGGCGCTCAGATCCAGGGCTGACTGGAGGTCCCCGGCCTGGAGAGCCACGGACGCCGCCACCCAGTCCACGGCTCGGCTCCAAACTGGGTCGTCCAATTCGGCAAACGTCTCCCGGGCAAATTCCAGCGCTGACAAGGCTTCTGGAAGCCTTCCCAGGCCCGCGAGGGCGAGTGCGGCGTCGTACTGAGTCTGTGCTCGAGAGCGCAGATCGCCGCGTTTCGCGAACTCGTCGGTCAGACGCTCAGTGGAATCCAAAACCTCGACGAAGCGGCCGAGTAGCAGCAAGCAGTCCGAAGCGGCCAGCTGCGCCATCGATCGAAGGTGCGATCGGCTCTCGTCGCCCGCCAGCTGCCGAATCCGATCGAGGTGCGCCAGCGCTTGGGTATAGCGACCCGTGCAATATAGCACCAAGGCAGAGTTGAGCACTTGAATATTGCGAAGGTGGTCGAGGCCCCACTGCGTACAGTCGGAGATGATCTGGTCGCCGAGTTCTAGTGCTTCGCGAAAACGGCCCAATTGCATCAGACAGACCGCACGCGTGATCGCCCCCCGCATGCGCGAGTTGACTTCTTCGGGTTCCGACTGCGCGAACGCATCGTCTGCAAGTCTCAAGAGCGACAACGCCTCGGCATAGTGGTGGTTGCGCATGTAGGCGATGGCGGTGTTGCGGTGTAGCGACGCCAGTAAATTCCAAGCCCCTTCGGCCTTGAACACCCGGGCCGCCGCCTGGCTGCGGGCGATGGCTTCATCGAGCCGACCGGCGTCGCCGAGCACCGCGACCCGTGTCTTATCCAGCCGGGCCAAGGCCAGCACGTCGCCGGCTTCCTCATAGATCTTAGCCGCTTCCGCGTAATGCGTAAGCGCTCTTCCGAGGTCACCATCGCGTATGGCGAAGAGCTGTGCCAGGCGGCTGAGTCCGAAGGCGCGCAGTTCCCGGCGAGCTGTCGCATCTGCGATGGCCAAGATCGCCTCGACAGCGCGCTCGGCGCGCGCCGGGTCGTTGCCGATGTCCTGGACGAAGATCTGGCGAAGCACTTCGGCGACCTCGTCCTGGGCCTCGGTCGTCAGCGGGCGAACCTCAGCCTCAATCGTTGCGTCCCTTGCCCGGGGCTCGCGGAGTTCCAGGAGCTCCGATGCGATCCGAGCCGCAGGGCTGGCCTCCGGCTCTGGCATCGGCCTCAGAGCACCAGGTCCGGCAAGTCTAGGCGCAGCACGTCGCCGACCAAGCGGAGCCGGAAGCGATCACCGGTAAGGCCGAGCAGCTGGAAGTTGCCGCTGGCATCGATCGGGGTGATGCGTAGCGGCGAGACATCGTTCGAAGGCGTTCGCAGCTCAGCGCGATCAGGCTGGGGAGGCGGGCCGAGGACTAGGCCGACCAGGGTGATCGCGCCCGGCCCGCTTGCGTCGTCGCGCGCGGTGATCGAGACATGGTAGTCGCCCGCGGCGAAGACCCAGTTGCGATCCTCGCTGGCACCGCGCACGCCGATCGGAGCGAGACGTGCTGAGGGCGGTAGGTCTAGGCTTGGACCCGGTCCGGAGAGCAATTCTGCGACGACGATCTTGATCCGCTCCAACCACCCCGGATCCACATCCTCCCGAACCTCATCCATGAAGTCGGCCATCTGGACCAGCTCTCGGGCACAGTGCGGGCATTCGGCGGCATGGCGGGCGATTCGGTGGTTCTCTTCGTCGTCCAGCAGACCGTGCTGGTAGTCGCCCAGCTCTGCGCCGGTGGGACAGGTGGCGCGGGCCAGGACCTTGGAAAGACTTGCATCGGCCGAGCGCAGTTGGCGCGCGCGGGCCATCAGTTCCGGGTTGCCTTCGATTTGACGCCGAACATCGGCCGAGACGGCGTCGTCCCAGTACGCCAGTAGGCTGCCTGCGTCCAAGTCGGGCTTGCTCATGCTTCACCTGCCTTGCCGGCCGCCAGAAGCGGTCGGTGCTGTGGGATGGAAGCGGCGTGGCCGCAGCTAATCGTCGACATCGAATAGCCCGCGCATGCGCGGGTCTCGGGAGAGACGCGAGATGATGCGCTCCTTGATGCGATAGACGGCCTGCACATCGGGGAACATCGCCGGCCATCGCTCGGAGATCTCGCGTGGCGGAAGATCGTAGACATACGACGCGATCATCACCCGCACTTCGGCGGGATCGTTCAAACGGGTAAGGATATACTGCCAGATCTCGCTGCCGCCGATGGAGTCGAGCACTTCCGACTCCATGTCCCCGTCGGCCAAGTCTGCAAGCGCTCGTTCGATCAACTCCGTGCTCTCCGGATCCTCGCGGCGCGTCATGTCGATCAGGCTGGTGAACGTGCAGCGTTGAAGGTAGTACAGCAAGGCCTTCAAGCTGTTGAATTGATCGAAGTTCTCGGCCGTGATCGCTTGTGAGAAACGGGCATAGGCGGTCGATACCACATCGCCATGCTCCAACAGGGCTCCCCGTGCCTTGTAGCCCCTTCCGACCCACGACCGAACCTGACCCTCGTACTGGCGATAGACGGCGGACCAAGCACGATCGCAGCCATCGCAGATCGCCCGGCGGAAGAGCTCGAAACAGAAACTCGGGTCGTGCGTCCGACGCTCCCGAAAGCGTTGCGTCTGTTCGGAACAGGCTTGGATGACTGTGGCGATGGGCTCTTGACTTCGGTCTTGCTCGGCGGCCGACATGATCGCTCCGGAACGAGGCGGTGGTAATGTATGGATGTCGCGAGAAGCGGCACGAGCTACGAAAACAATACCCGCAACACGGCTGGCCTGTCAATGGCTCCACCATCACACTCTCCTCGAGGCGTGTACGATCTACTGCGACCGGGGTTTCGCTCGTGCGGGATCACGTGCCCAATCTGGCTGTCCCACCGCGAAGCCACGATCGGACACCCAGCGCGAGCCATCGGGAACGCCCAGCGGTCCCCCGCCAGGCGTTCCCGAGAGATCAGCTCCCGCGTCCGAGGTCGAACTCCTCGTCGAACTGCGCGAGGATGGGGCGAGGCTCGCCATCCGGCACGACGCGAAGCTCGACCCGAACCGGGTCGTCAGGCATCGCGACCGGTGCTCGGCGATACTCGCCCGCGATCGCCTTCATGTTGCCGGGACTCTTCTTGCCGTTGCTGCTGATCACCGTCCGGATCACGTGCCCGGCGGGCAGCGGACCGTTCAACTGGGCAGAGACCCGAACGCGCTTCGGATCGTGCGCATCGGCTACGCAGGTCACGTTCTCGAACGTCAGTGGCATGGTTGCTTCTCCTGTATGTCGTTCATGAATCTCGGTTGGGTCGTCGCGCTTCATCGGAATCCGTTCAAGCACATCTTGGCAACGCTCCGCTAGCCGCGCCCGACCTCCACGCGCAGGTTCGGTACACGGCCTTCCAGCGGCAGGTGGTCGATGAGCAGGCCCGGCCACTCGCGTGGGAAGTGGATCGCGATCTGGCCGCCCAGGTCGATCTCGGCCACCTCGTCGAGGACGGCGCGCTGGATGCGCGCGGCGATGCGGTCCTGGTTCTTCTGGGGCAGGTCGATCCCGTTCAGCTTGACGATGAACTCGCTGCCGTCTCGTATCTCTATGTTCATGCGGCCTCTCCTTTCCGCCCACTGAGCGGTCTGCGTCGATCCATCGCGGCAAGCTCCGCGACAGCTGTCGTGCTCGGGTCCTTCCCGAGTCGTGACCGTGAAGGCTGAGCTAGCCGTCCACCTCCGGCCGACCGTCCGTCACCACCAAGGGGCAGACGTGGCAGGCGCGTGCGCCCAGCTGGTCGTACCACCGGCAATCGTCGCGGATGGCGCAGGCCGGTAACGCCTCCACGATGGCATCGTCCGGCGCGTGAGCATCCACCTCGTCGGCGATCCCGCAGCGCGAGCCCGTCCATTGCTTGCAGCCGGCAGCGATGCACGGGCTACTGAACCGGAATCGCTTCTCCGGCGCGCGCCCCACTCGCGCCCGCTCGACGAAGTCCTCGTCGATGAAGATCTCGTCGGGCGTCATCGCCACCCGCCCATCGGGCATCACGATGCCGATGAGTTGGGCTCCGGGACGGCAGGGTGCGCTCGGACAGCGCAGGGTTCTCGGCTTGTCGTCGTGCTCGTTCACGATCTGCTCCCTGCTCCTGAAGGGGATCGTGCCGGCGGAGATGGCCGGCGACTCCGATGCCCATCCGTGCAGATCAACGCCCTACCGTGACCGAATTCCGGCACGGGTCTCGTCTCGGCATGACGGGTGATGCCAAGTGAAGCGACCCCGCTCGCTACGAGCGGGGTCGCCAGGTCAACGGTCTGAAGGCGGGGCGGTGGTCATCGCCCCGCCGCTAGGAGTCAGATCATGGGAGGAACGCGACTAACCGCGATCCTCCCCGGCCGCGATCCGCAGCCGCACCGGCGCCGCCTCGCCGCGCACCGGCTGCAGCGTCACCCGCAGCGTGCCGCGCGACTCGGCCGCCGGCCGGCTGCCGTAGTCGTGGACCAAGCCGATCTCGCTGGCCGTCATCGCCCCCGCGAAGTCCACCCGCTCCACACGGCCATCGCCCCAGTCCACCGTCGCGTGGGTGAAGCGCACCGGCGCCGCCGCCGGCCCCAAGTCGACCGTCAGGCGGGCGCGGCCGTCGGCGTCGACCACCAAACCGCCCTCCGGCGCCATGTTCAGTGCCAAGAAGTTGTAGGTGTCGCCCAGCAGCTCCGAGCGGCTGGCCGTGTCCTCGCCGTCCTTGCCCACGCCCTCCAGGCCGAAGCCCCAGTACATGGCGTTCCAGGCGATGTCCGACTCCGGATCGGCCTTGCCGGCCACGTAGGTGCCCACCGTGTTCAGCGTGGTGGACATGCCCATCGTGCCGGAAATCTCCACCGGATAGCTCCACAGCGGATGGGCCGCCGGCACCGTGCGCTCGACCAGCATGCCGTCCACCACGTCGCCCAGGTCGGCCGCCGCGTTGCCCGTGTTCGCCTTGAAGGCCTCGACCACCGAGCCCGAGTTGAAGCGGTATTGGTTGCCCGCCGCGCCGTCCTTGGCCATCGCGCCGGTGGAGAGGTCCAGGCCGTAGTCGAAGAGGCCCGCCGCGTCCGGATGCGGCGCCAAGTCGACCTCCATCTCCGGCATGTCCGGCGCCATCGGATAGGGAACCAAGAGGCGGCTGGACAGCGTGGCCGTCAGGCCCGGCGTGTAGCCGGCAAAGTAGCGCGCCAGGCACATCTCACAGCCGCCGTTCTGGCTCGGGCCCAGCCAGCGGTGCGGCCAGGTGTCCGGGAAGGCCGCGCGGGCCGCGTCATTGTCCGGCAGCGGGGCCAGCACGCCGTCGCTCAGGTAGCGCCACCAGCCCTGGGTACCCTGGCCGGCCATCAGCATGCTGCCGCCGCCCAGGAGGTAGTTCTGGTACTGGTACTGGCCGGCCAAGGCCTTCTGCAGGCTGACCTGGCTCTCGTTGCTGTTGAGGATGACCAGATCGTGCCGGTACATCTCCTCGTAGGTCGGATGCATGTCCTCGAGGACATCCTCCGCGTGGTCCGTGTTCTCGCCCATGGCCCAGACGCTGTGGCTCAGGCCCAGTTCGTCCAGGGCGTCGATGTAGAACTGGCTGTGGTCCGGCGTGTCCCCGTAGGTCCAGTCGATGATCAGCACATCGTCGCGGTCCTCCGGCACGTTCAGGTAGGCGTAGTAGACCAGGCGCAGCCGGCGCAGGTCCTCCTCCTCTTCCTCGTCGTCCTGAGCCTGCCCATCCAGCGCCTCGCCCGCGGCCAACATGCCCGCCTCGGGATCCTCGCCCAGCGTGGCGTTGCGCATCAGCGCCGGCAGGAAGATGCCCTCCGGCGCCGGCGGCGCGGGCCGCTGCTGCAGCACCACGTCACCCCAATGCTCGTGCTCGCTGGCGCCATCGGTATCGATGTGAACCGTGAAGCTGGCCACATCGCCCGGCTCCAAGCGCAGGCGCTCCGGCTCCACGCTCACCCTGGCATCGCCCGCGCCCGGCTCCATCGAGAGCTCCCAGATCACCGGCTCGAGCAGGTCGCTCTCGATCAGGATCTCGACCTCGCGCGCCTCGCCGGCGTCCAAGGCACCGAAGCTGGCCTTGGGCGGATCCAGGAATGCCCGCGGATCGTGCGCCTCGGCCAGGTTGATGCGGCCCGGGCCGCCCTCGGTCGGGTCGGCCGGCCGCAGGTCGTCCAAATCGCCCGTGACCACGCTGTTGACGCTGGTGTTGATCATCGCGCTGCGCAGGTGGCGCACCGACCAGTCCGGGTGCATCGAGCGCAAGAGGCCCGCCGAACCCGTGATGTGCGGCGCCGACATGCTGGTGCCCGAGTAGGCCGGCCACTGGGCGATGGTCGGCGGGTTGGTGTTGTCGTTGGGATCCTCGTCGACCAGCACGCTGGAGATGATGTTCGTGCCCGGCGCCGAGATGTCCGGCTTGATCGTCCAATCCAGGCCCGGTCCGCGGCTGGAGCTGCCCGAGAGGATGTCGGCCTGGCCCAGGTAGTCGCGGGCCATCTGCGCCTCGAGCGTCACGTCCAGCTCTTCGCCGGCCTTCAGCAGATCCATCAACTCCAGGCCGCCGTTGGCGCCGACGAAGCGACCCTCGATGGGCACCGCGTTGCCCACCGTCACGCCCTCGGGGCGGTCGAGCAAGAGCATGATCATGCCCTTGGCCCCGCTGGCCGCCATGTTGGCAAAGCGGCCGATGAAGTTGGTCGAGCAGTTGGCTAGACCGCCCTCGGCCGCCAGATAGATGGCCACCGCGATCTTGCCCTCGAAGTCCGGGTTCTCCGCACAGGCGGCGTTCTCGTCCCAGGCCAGGGTGCCCGTGATTACCGAGCTGGAGCCCACCGTGCCCGAGAGCAGGTTGAGCACCGGATCCGGCAGATCGTCCTGCTCGAAGCCGATGGGCACGCCCGTACGGCCCGTCGAGCTGGTGTTGCCGACCACCATCAGGTCCTCGGAGTACTTCCAGCCGCCCGAGAGCGAGGTGCGGCCGTTGCCACCGGCATTGCCGGCCGAGCCGGCCCCCAGGCTGCCCGCGTCGGCCGCGCCGCTCATGGCCACGCTCACCGGATGCGTCTCCGGCCGGTCCGTCAGCCAGGTGATCGTGCCCAAGGAGAGGTTGACCGCGTCGATCTCCTCGACCGCCATCATTTCGAAAGCTGCGAGCATCTCCGGTGTCTCGCCCTCGACCGAGTAGGCGTAGAGCCAGGCCATGGGGGCCACACCGGCCATCTCGACTTCTACGCCGTCGAGAATCTCGTAGGTTCCGTGCCGCCCAGTCATGGTGCCGGCGACGTGGGTGCCATGGCTCGAGACGTATGTCCCGCTGCGCAACTGTGCGATCTGGGTATCATTCAGCTGCTCGGCAAAGACGCGCAGACCGACCGCCTTGTTGTTGACGATGGCCTCGGGATGCGGGCTATTCTCCAGCAAGTCGATCTCCGAACCATCTGCCAGCACGGCTTTCGCCGAAGGGCCTCCATCAGGTGCATCGGGCATCCCCTCGTCGTTGAAGAAGGGGTGGTTGGGCGCCGTCGCGGCCTCCATCGTCGCCACGCGGGCGCCCAGGCCGGCCTCGGCCACGCCGCCGGCCGCCTCCCAGGCCTCCACCGCACCGATCAGGTTCTGGGTCGAGTCCATCTCCGGCACCAGCTCCTCGGCCGGGTAGACCAGGCGCACGCCGGCCAGGCGCATCGCTGCCGCCGCGCTCTTCGGGCTCATGCGGGCCGCGAAGCCGTTGAGCACCAGGTCGTAGCGCCAGCTGCCGGCCTCCAGCTCCGGTGCCAGGTAGCGCAGCCGGGCGATGGTCGTCTCCTGCTGCCGTGCCAGGTAGGCCCGGTAGGCGCGAGCGGCGCGGCTGTCCACGTCCAGATGGATGCTGGTCTTCCCGTCGATCACCTTGCCGCCGGCCGCTTCGACCGCCGTCGGGGCAAGACCCGAGATGCCGCCGCGGTAGCTGGCCACCGATGGATCGTCCAGCACGACGATGTAGCGCTGCAGCGCGCCGGCATCGGCCGTCTCGGCGGCCGCGTCGAGCGCGCCGAGCAGCTGCTCGGCCGCCGGGTCACCGATGTCGCCGTCGAAGATGGCGTCGGGCGCGGCGTCCACCGCCAGGCCCAGGCAGAGAAAGGTCAGGAGGGCGGCGATACCGGATCGCCAGAAGGATGCGTGCATGTCGGCTTGGGTCTCCCAGTTGGGGTCGCGCCGGGGCGCGTCGGAGGGCGGATTCGACGCGGGCCCCGCTCTCGCGCGAGAGCGGGGCCCGTCCATCGGCTAAGCTTGCTCGCCCGGTCTCATCCGGCGCCGAAGGCGAGCAGGCGGGCGGTGTGGGATCTACGCGATCATCAGCGGATCTCCGCATCCGCGCGGAGCCGCAAGCGGACCGGGGCAGCTTCGCCGCGCACCGGCGTCAGGGTCACCCGGACGTCGCCGCGCGAGGCGGCCGCTTCGGCGCTTCCGTAGGCGTGCGAGAAGGCCATCGCCTCGGCGGTCCGGGGCTGTTCGTAGTCGATCCGATCCACCCGGCCATCGCCCCAGTCGACGATGGCGCCGGTGAAGCGCACCGGCTCGGCCTTGGGGCCCAGGTCGACCATCAGGCGGGCGCGGCCGGCCTCGTCGACCACCAAGCCGCCCTCCGGCGCCATGTTCAGGGCCAGGAAGTTGAAGGTGTCGCCCAGGAGCTCCGAGCGGCTGGCGGTGTCGTCACCGTTCTTGCCGACGCCCTCCAGGCCGAAGCCCCAGTACATGGCGTTCCAGGCCGGCCCGTTCTCCTGCTGCTGGCCCGCCACGTAGGTGCCGACCACATTGGTGGTGGTGGTCATGCCCATCGTGTCCGAGATGGTGACCGGATAGCTCCACAAGGGCTTGGCGTAGGGCACCGTGCGATCGATGATCAGCCCGTCGACCACGTCGCCCAGGTCGGCGGCACGGTTGCTGCTGGTTCCCTTGTATTCCTCGACCACCGAGCCGGAGTTGAACTGGTACTGGTTGCCGGCCGCGCCGTCCTTGGCCATGGCACCGGTGGAGATGTCCAGGCTGTAGTCGAAGGGACCGTCCGCCTCCGCGTGGCGCTCCAGCACGACATCCATCTCGGGCCGGTCGGGCGCCGTCGGGTAGGGCACCAGCAGGCGGTTGGACAGGGTGGCCGTCAGGCCCGGAGTGTAGCCGGCGAAGTAGCGCGCCAGGCACATCTCGCAGCCCACGTTCTGGCTGGGGCCGCCCCAGGTATAGGGCCAGGTGTCGGGGTAGTTGTTGCGGTTGTTCTCGGTATCGGCCAGCTGGCCGCCCTCGTCGTTGAGGTAGCGCCAGAAGCCCTGCACGCCCTGGCCGGCGATCAGCATGCTGCCGCCGGAGATCAGGATGTTCTGGTACTGGTAGGCGCCCGAGAAGTTGACCTCCTGCAGGCTGCGCTGGCTCTCGTTGGCGTTGAGGATGACCAGGTCGTGGCGGTACATCTCCTCGAAGGTCGGGTGGCGGTCGCGGGCATCGTCCTCCGAATGCTCGCCTTCCTCGCCCAGACCCCAGATCGTGTAGCTCAGGCCCAACTCGTCCAGGGCGTCGGTGTAGAAGCTGGTGTAATCCTCGGTCTCGCCGTAGGTCCAGTCGACGATGAAGACGTCGTCGCGTTCCTCGGGCATGTCCACGTAGGCGTAGTAGACCAGGCGCAGCTTGCGCAGCTCGTCCTCGTGTCCCTCGTGGGCCGGCGCCTGCGGCTCGACCGGGTCGCGGTCCAGGCTCTCCACCGGATCCTCACCAAAGCTGGCGTCGTTGACCAGCGCCGGCAGCAGGATGCCCAAGGGTTCCGGCTCCCGCTCGCTGAGGATGATGTCACCCCAATGCTCTCGCTCGGTGACCCCCTCGGTCTCGAGGTGCACCTCGAACGTGGCTACCTCGTAGGGCGCCAGCCGGATGCTCTCGGGCTCGACCTGGACTTGGGCATCTCCGGCACCCGGCTCCACGCTCAGGTCCCAGGTGATCGCCTCGTCCGAGTTGCTCTCGATATAGAATTCGAGCTGGGTGTTGGAGTGGGGCTCGACCGCGCCGAAGCTGGCCTTGGGCGGTTCCAGGAAGGCCTTGGGATCGTAGGCGTTGGTCAGGTCGACGCGGCCCGGACCGGACTCGGTCGGATCGGCCGGCCTCGACTCCTCGCCCTCGGTCACCACGACCACGGGCGCGCTGTTGTTGATCAGCGCGCTGCGCAGCTGCTGGACCGTCCAGTTGGGATGCATCGAGCGCAGCAGGCCGGCCGCGCCGGTGATGTGCGGCGCCGCCATGCTGGTGCCGCTGTAGGCCGGCCAGGTGCTCACGTCCGGCGGCTGGTCGTCCTGGTTGTTGCTATCGGCCAGGACGCTGGAGATGATGCCCGTGCCGGGCGCGGAGATGTCGGGCTTGATCGACCAGTCGAGGCCCGGTCCGCGGCTGGAGCTGCCGGCCAGGATGTCCGGCGTGCCCAGGTAGTCGCGGGTCTCGACGTTGTCGATGGTGCCGGGGGTGGTATTGCCCTCGCGGAACCAGGCCGCCAGGTCGTAGCCGTAGTCGGTGCCGACCGCGGCGCCAGGGATGGCCAAGGCCGTGGGGCTGGCATCACCCGTGTCGCGGTCGTAGTAGATGTAGAGGATGCCGATGGCGCCGGCGGCCGCGGCCACGTCGGCGCGTTCCGCATAGCCGCAGTCACCGATCGCATTGGTATCTTCGTCGAAGCGCTCGACCACCGCGATCTTGCTGGTCAGGTCGTCCTCGATCTCGCAGCCGCCGTTCTCGTAGAAGACCATCTCGCCGCTGACCGGATCCGGGAAGCGGTCGCCGCGCAAGCCGGCCTGCAGCACGCTCAGATCCTCCGGGGCATCGTCCAGCGTGACGGCCAGATAGGTGCGGCCGTTCGAGGTGGTGTTGCCGACCACCATCAGGTCCTCGGAGTACTTCCAGCCGCCGGAGAGCGAGGTGCGGCCATTGGCGCCGGCGTTGCCGGAGGAGCCGACCACCAGCACGCCCGCGTCGGCCGCGCCGGTCATCGCGATGCTGACCGGGTGGTTGTCCGGATCGTCCATCAGCCAGGTGGTGGTGCCCAAGGAGAGGTTGACCGCGTCGATCTCCTCCTCGGCCATCACCTCGAAGGCCTTGATCATGTCCGGCGTCTCGCCGAAGACCGGGTAGTTGAATACCCAGGCATTGGGCGCCACGCCGCCCATCTCGACCTCGAGACCGGGCAGGATCTCGTAGGTCCCGTAGCGGCCGCCGACAGTGCCGGAGACATGCGAGCCGTGGCCCGACTTGCCGAAGCCGTTGGCGTAGCTCTGCATCGCTCCCTGGGACATGCTCTCGGTGAAGATGCGGTAGCCGATGATCTTGTTGTTGACCACGGCCTCCGGGTTGTTGCTCATGGCCAAAATGTCGGTCACCGCGCCGTCGTTGGAGGTGTAGACCTGGGCCGAGGGGAAGCCGTCGGGCGGATCCGGCATGCCGTCGTCGTTGAAGAAGTCGTGTAGCGTGGCATTGCCGGCTTCCAGGATGGCCACGCGGGCCTCCAGGCCGGCCTCGGCCGTGCCGCCGGCCGCCTCCCAGGCGTGGACCGTGCCGATCAGGTCCTGCGTCGAGTCCATCTCCTCGAAGAGCTCTTCGGCCGGGTAGACCAGGCGCACGCCGTCCAGGCGCATGGCCGCCGCCGCGCTGGCCGGCGTCATCTTGGCCGCGAAGCCGTTGAGCACGTTGGAGTAGCGCCAATCCTTGGCGTCCAGCTCGGGCGCCATGTAGCGCAGCATGCGGATGGCGCGATCCTGGCGCTGGGCCAGGTAGGCCTTGTACTCGAGCGCGGCCGGGCTCTCGTAGTCCAGGTGGATGGTCTGCTCACCGTCGACCACCTTGCCGCCGGCCGTGTCCACTGCCGTCGGCGCCAGTCCGCGGATGCCGCCGCGGTAGCTGGCCAAGGGCGGCTCGTCGAGCACGACGATGTAGCGGCCCATCTCCTGCGAGCTGGAGGCCTCGGCATCCAGCGCGGCCAGCAAGGTCTCGCTGCCCGGCTCGGGCGGCACGAAGGCGCTGGCCGGCGCCGCCGCGGCCAGGATGGCCAAGAAGAGAAGGGACGACAGGCTTGCGATCGCCGATCGCGCGGAACGTGGTCGCATGTGGCTCAACCCCCAAGGTCGATTCGGGCCCGGCCTGATCTCCATGCCGGGCAGCGTTCGGGTACGATTGGGCTTCGATGGCATCCAGCAATCGGGCGTGCAAGGTTCATTCAAAGATCGGGGAGGCTAGCATAGCCCGATCTAGTCGGTCTGAGTAGTCGGATTCCGGTGCGCTATCCGCGAAGGCCCTCTGCCAGCAGCGATTTCATTGGCTCGACCACTTCCCACCGACGATCCGAGGGCTGGCCGGGTTCCACCCGGCCACAACGACGGCGCGGCCCGAGGTGTGACCTCCGATCGCCTGCTGATGGTCGACCGAGTTCGCCATGCGCCGGAACTCGGCGCACCTCCACGGATCGAAACCGGTTCGTGGCGCGGGCGGGTTTCATAGGAGACACGCGGTGCATGCGTTGACCCGCCTCGGTGCACCGACTAGACTGCGGCCGAACGGAGTCCCGAGACCCTGGAGCCTGCCCGACGTGAGCCAGCGACCCCAATCGACGCCCAGCTTCTCGCCCGAGCTCGACATCGGGTCGCTCTTCGAAGCGGCCACGCGCGAGGATTGGCTGGCCTTGGTCGAGCGCGGTCTGAAGGGCGGGGACTTCGAGACCGAGCTGGTGACTCCGGGCCTGGACGGCATCGACCGGCAGCCGCTCTATGCGGCCGGCGATGTGCCGGCCGGAGCCCGGCGCGAGGCGGCCTGGATCGGAGAGCGACCCGGCCGGGGCTGGACGATCTGCCAAGCCTACCGGCATCCCGACCCACTGGAGGTCCGGCGGCGCATCCGGCTCGACCTGGATCGCGGCCTGGAGGGCGCCTGGTTGCGCCTGGACCGCGCCACGCGTTGGGGCCTGCGGCCCGACCATCCGGATTGGCCGGCCGCGGCCAGCGTCGACGGCATCCTGCTGGCATCGGCGGCCGATCTCGAGCGCCTGCTCGAAGACCTGCCCCTGGAGCGCTTGCATCTGGCCTTCCAGGCCGGCCAGGCCGCGCCCGAGATCGGCCGCGCGCTGGCGGAGATCGCGCGGCGGCGCGGCATCGAGCCGGCCCGCCTGCACCTGGCGCTGGACTGCGACCCGCTGGCAACGCTGGCTGCTGATGGGAGGCTGCGATTGGACCCGCCCGGCGAGCGCTCCGAGGCCGTGGCGGGCGAGACCGGCGGCGAGGCCTCCGCGAGCGAGCGGGACGCGCTGGCCGCCTTGCTCGACCGGGCCATCGCGGACTGGCCCCGCGGGGCCGAGGAGGTCCGGGCCCGAACGATCGGCGTCTCGACCCTGGCCTACCACCATGCCGGGGCCAGCCTCGCCCAGGAGCTGGCCTTCGCCATGGCCACCGGCCTGGCCTACCTGCGGGCCCTATCGATGGCCGGCCGGTCGGCCGCCACCGCCTGCGACCAGATCCGCTTCACCTTTGCCGTCGACGCCGACGGCTTCGGCTCGATGGCCAAGCTGCGCGCGGCGCGGCGGCTGTGGTGCCGCATCCTGCGCGGTCTGGACGGCAACAGCGAGCAGGCCGGCGCGATGCAGATCCACGCCACCGGCTCGCCGCGCAGCCTGCAAGATCGAGACCCCTGGGTCAACATCCTGCGCGGCACCCAGCAGGCCCTGGCGGCGGTGGTCGGCGGTGCGGACCAGGTCAGCCTGCCGCCTTTCGACAGCGCCAGCGGGCCGGCCGGTGAGCTGGGCCGGCGCCTGGCCCTCAACACGCAGAGCATCCTGCGCCTGGAGGCCCACCTCCACCGCCTGGCCGACCCGGCCGGCGGCAGCCACTACCTCGAATCGTTGACCGACCGCGTGGCCCGCGAGGCCTGGCGGCTGTTCGGCCAGATCGAGGCAGCCGGCGGCATGCTGGAGGCCTTGCGGAGCGGACGGGTCCAGCAGTGGACGCGCCAATCCGCGGCCTTCCGCCGCGAAGAGATCGCCTCCGGCCGGCGGTCGATCATCGGCGTGACGCGCTACCCGCCGCCGGAGGGCCAGCCGAGCCCGGCTTCGACCGAGGTCGAGCGCGAAGCGCTAGTCGACCGTGCGCGCCGGGCCTTCGAGCGGGCCGAGGTGCCGCAGGACGGAGCAGGGCGCTTCTTCGGCGCCGGCGCCGAGCCCAAGCGCGCCGGCCAGCCGTCGAGCGAGCTGAGCATCGAGCGGCTGGAGTCCTTCCGGGATGGTGCCGATCCGGCGGGAGGACAGGATGGCTAGCTCGCGAGCGCCCGGCTTCCGCGTGCCCGACTTCGGCAGGCTGGACTATGACGACCCCTCGATCGCGCCGCCGCCCTCGCCCCATCCCGGGCCGACCCGCCTCGCGCCCTCGGGCTCGGATGCCGGGCGCGAGGCCTGGCGCACGCCGGAGGGCATCGACCTGCCGCCGCGCATCGGGCCGGGCATGCTCGAGGGCCTGCCGGATCTGGCCGGCTGGCCGGGCATCCCGCCCTACCTGCGCGGGCCCTACCCCAGCATGTACGCCCAGCGGCCCTGGACCATCCGGCAGTACGCCGGATTCTCCACCGCCGAGCAATCCAACGCCTTCTACCGGCGGGCCCTGGCGGCCGGCCAGCGCGGCCTGTCGGTGGCCTTCGACTTGGCCACGCACCGCGGCTACGACTCCGACAACCCGCGCGTCTCCGGCGACGTGGGCATGGCCGGCGTGGCCATCGACTCCATCCGCGACATGCGCATCCTCTTCGAGGGCATCCCCTTGGAGAAGATGAGCGTCTCGATGACCATGAACGGCGCCGTGCTGCCGGTGATGGCGCTCTTCATCGTGGCGGCCGAGGAGCAGGGGGTGAAGCCGGCCCAGCTAGCGGGGACCATCCAGAACGACATCCTCAAGGAGTTCATGGTCCGCAACACCTACATCTACCCACCGGCGCCTTCCATGCGCATCGTGGCGGACATCTTCCGCTACACCGCCGCCGAGATGCCGCGCTTCAACTCCATCTCCATCTCGGGCTACCACATCCACGAGGCCGGCGCCTCGCTGGACCTGGAGCTGGGCTACACCCTGGCCGACGGCCTCGAGTACCTACGCACCGGCATGCAGGCCGGCCTGGCGGTGGACGACTTCGCCCCGCGCCTGTCCTTCTTCTTCGCCACCGGCATGCGCTTCTATCTGGAGATCGCCAAGCTGCGCGCGGCGCGCCTGCTCTGGGCGCTGATCGCCAAGCGCTTCGGCGCCAATAGCCCCAAGTCGATGGCCCTGCGCACCCACTGCCAGACCTCGGGCTGGAGCCTGACGGCCCAGGACCCCTACAACAACATCGTCCGCACCGGCCTGGAGGCCATGGCGGCGGTCTACGGCGGCACCCAGAGCCTGCACACCAACGCCTTCGACGAGGCCCTGGCCCTGCCCACCGACTTCTCGGCCCGCATCGCGCGCAACACCCAGCTCTACCTGCAGGAGGAGTCCGACACCTGCCAGGTGGCCGACCCCTGGGGCGGCAGCCAGGCCATCGAGTGGCTGACCTGGCGCCTGGCCCAGCGCGCCTGGTCGCATATCGTCGAGGTCGAGAGCCACGGCGGCATGGCCCGGGCCATCGAGGCCGGCCTGCCCAAGCGCCGCATCGAGGAGGCGGCCGCCCGGGTCCAGGCCCGCATCGACTCCGGCAAGCAGCCCATCGTCGGCGTCAACCGCTACGCCCTGGCCGACGAGCCCGAGGTCGAGGTCCTGCGCGTCGACAATGCCGATGTCCGGGCCCGCCAGATCGCGCGGCTGGAGCGGCTGCGGGCGGAGAGGGACGGCGAGGCGGTGGTCGCGGCGCTGGATGCGCTGACCGCGGTCGCGGAGTCGGGCGAGGGCAATTTGCTGGCGGCCAGCGTCGAGGCGGCGCGGGCCGGGGCGACGGTGGGCGAGATGTCCGATGCACTCGAGCGGGTCTTCGGGCGGCATCGGGCGTCGACGGAGCTGGTCGGCGGGATCTACAGCGCGGAGGCGGTGGACATGTCGGACGAAATCCGGTCGGTCCAAGGGCTTTGCGAGGCCTTCGAAGCGGCCGAGGGGCGCCGGCCGCGCATCCTGGTGGCCAAGATGGGCCAGGACGGGCATGACCGCGGCCAGAAGGTCATCGCGACGGCCTTTGCGGATTTGGGCTTCGACGTGGATGTCGGGCCCTTGTTCCAAACGCCCGAGGAGACGGCGCGGCAGGCGGTCGAGAACGACGTGCATGTCGTAGGCGTATCGTCTTTGGCGGCGGGGCACATGAGCTTGGTGCCGGCTTTGCGGAAGGCTTTGGTCGAGGAAGGCCGCGACGACATCCTGATCGTGGTCGGCGGCGTGATCCCGCCGGACGACCACGAGGCGCTGCGGGAGGCTGGGGCGGCGGCGATCTTTGGGCCCGGGACGGTGGTTCCGCGGGCGGCGAAGGCGCTGTTGGCGTTGTTGTTCGAACGATTGGGGCACGAACTGCCGACGTCTTGACTCGTGTTCGTAACGGTGACGGATACGGATTAAGGAGACGGCGACGGCGACGGAGACAGATACGGATTGGTAGAGCCCAGGTTTGGTTCGGGGCCGAGGGGGCCGTGGGGAGAGATGCCGAAGTGATGACCGAACCCTGTGACGCGGGGTCCGGGCGCCAGAAGGCGGTCGGTCTCACCCGCTGACACCGCCGTCGCA
>CAZJWJ010000023.1:0-61749 GCA_964549495.1 uncultured Anaerolineales bacterium
CATGGCGCGAACGAGGTCGCCCGCGCGAACCGCCGCCGCACACGGCCGGCGGCCCCTCGCCCCGGACACCACCCAGCCCTCGTGGAGGGGGGAAAGGAGATCCCTTCTTGTATGCCGAGGGCTAGCGAGAGCAATCGAGGGATGTTGCCGGGAGATTGAGGTGATGTCGTGCTGTCGGGCGGAGGTTGCGGCTGACTCTCAACCGGTCACGCGCTCATGTCTTGGGCGCTTCAGATCCCTGGAGCTCGGAGCGCATGCCGGTACGCCAGCTCGTGTGGCGCGGGCTCCAGCCCAGCAGTTGGCGGGCCTTGGCGTTGCTGGCGCCGCGCTGCTGGTTCATCAGGTAGTCGGCGTAGGGGCCGGCCAGCAGGCGGCCGAGGAGGCGCGGGACGCGCATGGGGGGCTTGGCGCCAAGCTGCTCGGCGTACCAGGGCAGCCAGTCGGCGATGGGGATCGGCTCGTCGTCGACGATGTTGTAGGTGCCGGTGGGGGCATCCGCGATGGCGGCCAGGGTGGCGTCGGCGGCATCGTCGAGGTGGACGAAGGAGAACTGGCCTTGGCTGGTACCGACCAGGGGCATCCGGCGGGCCAAGACGTCGGCGGCGAAGCTGCCGTCGCGGGCGTAGATAGTGCCGGGACCGTAGAAGTAGCCGAAGCGAAGGACCACGCCCTCGGGCCCGTCGGTATCGAGCGTGTGGCGCTCCAGCGCTTTCAGGGCCTCGATCATGGGCAGGAAGGCGGCCGGCGCATCGGTGTAGAGTGGATCCGCCTCGACGGCCAGGGCCGGGTCACCAGGCCGATAGGCAAAGGCTACGCTCTGGCTGATCAGGCGCCGGCTCCCGACCCTCGCGGCCGCCTCGGCCAGGTTGGCCGTCCCCTGTGTCCGAAGGCGGTTGGTGGCCGCCAGATCCCGTTGGATCTTCCT
The DNA here is from genome assembly GCA_964549495.1 of uncultured Anaerolineales bacterium. Taxonomy (GTDB): domain Bacteria; phylum Chloroflexota; class Anaerolineae; order Epilineales; family Epilineaceae; genus JACKBJ01. The sequence goes on from CAZJWJ010000023.1 coordinate 926, forward strand.
CGGATCGATCTTCTTGGGCAGGCTGGTCAGCTGGTGGATGACCACCTCGGGCTCGACCTCATCGAAGACCCGACCCAGTCGATCCCGATCGAGCACGTCGCATGCGACGCCGCGCACACTGGGCGCTTCAAGCTGAGCTGCCCTCTCCGGCGAGCGTGTAATGGCGGTGACGTCATGCCCCACCTCGACTAGCTTCGGCAGGAGCCTACGACCGATAACGCCGGTGGAGCCGGCCAGCAGGATGTTCATCATCCCCTCTCCTTGTGGCGGTCAGGAATGGCTCTTCGAGCCTGCCCTCGAGATGAGCTCCGCATCGACTCCCAAGCGATGAGCTGCCGCAACGAGCCGACGGTCGGCCGACACTATGGTGAGCGCTGCGTCGACGGCCAGCGCGAGATGGAGCGCGTCGCTGTCGACGTCACCGTGACCTACCAAGGCTCACCGCTGTCTTCATCAGCGATATGCCAGCGACAGGCTCGATTCGTTCACAACGGCAGGGCGGTCGAGGTGCCCGAAACCGGATACGCGGGATTTACACCGGGATGCCTGGCCAGTGGGATCGTCGATATCGACCCGGGGACTGCGGCTCCTGGACATCTCCGATCCTGGCGCCCCCCTGGAGCTCGGGGCGCTGGCCCCGGCGGACATCGGCTACATACATCCGCACGGACTGTTCCTCGACGCAGCCCAGCTCGGCATCCTGCACTTCGGAGGGGTCTTGCGATTCGACATGAGCACACCCCCCGGACCAAGCCCCCTACCAGGCCTGGAGGTCGGCCGGCAAGGAAACCCCGCGATGTGGAAGACTCCGGGCGAGATCGCCGGCGGCAGGCTGCACCTGCTCAGCGCTCCTTATGGATACTCCATCATCTCCCTTTCGGCGGCCGAGATGCGGGTGGATCACCATGGCTACAGCCAGCACGACATCCGGCACGTCAAGATCGAGGGCGACCGAGCCTTCCTGGCCGACAGCGAGCGCGGCTTCGACGTTCTCGACATCTCCGACCCCCGGACACCCCGGTTGCTCACACCCCGCGAAGGGCTGTTCCCTCAACAGGGGTCTCTCCGCGTCGAGGATCTCTTGATCTTCGATCGAATCGTCTACATGGCAAGCAGCGGTCATCTGATCGCCTACGAGCTGACCGAAGACGCTGGCTCCATGGTCGCGACCGAGCTCTCGCGCATCGAGCTGGACTTTACCCCGTGGCGTCTCCCCTAAGGGCTCGCCCTAACCGACCCCACAAGGCCTGACACCCTACCCTTTCTCGGTTCGGCCCTCCCCCACGAAGGGCGGGTGGGGCTCGGGGAGGGAGGCCGCCGCCGTACGCGACGGCGGCTGCATCGGTTGACCCCACCCGCCTTCTGGCACCCGGACCCCGCGGCACAGGGTCCCGTCGACAGATTGGCCTCCCTCCCCGAGCCCCACTCGCCCTGCCAGACGCCCCGCCTCCACAACCACCGTCCCCCACGACGACACCAACAAGCAGACGGTTGACATCCCCAGCCGATCGGCCATCATCATTTCGACGCCTCCGAACGCCGCCCTGGAGGCCCGACCCACCGAACCATGGCCAACGAGGACGTCCGTCGTGACCAGCAAGCCGCGAACCCGCAGCAAGTCCACCGCCGCTTCGAGCAACCGCGCCAGCATCGACGAGCGCACGCCCCTTCCCGATCACGACTGGGAGGCCGTCGCCAAGACGCTCCTGGTCTCGCGCGCCATCGACCGTATCGAGGAAGAAGAGCTGGTGCCCGGCGGTCTCGTCAAGTACCAGTTCACCGCCCGCGGCCACGACATGGCTCAGATCCTCCTGGGCCAGCACCTGGACCACCCGCGCGACGCCGCCGGCGTATACTATCGCAGCCGGCCCTTCGTGCTCACCGCCGGCTTGACGCCCGAGGAGGCCATCAGCGCCACGATGGGCCGCTCGGGCGCGCCCAACGGCGGGCGCGACATCGGCGTGGTCTTCAGCCTGCCGGCGCGCGGCCGGGTGACCATCCTGCCCATGTCCGGCGACGTCGGGGCGCAGTACACGCCGGCCCTGGGCTGGGCCCATGGCATCCGCTATCGGGCAGAGGAACTGGGTGACGAGGACTGGCAGGGCGCGATGGCCGTGGCGCTGGGCGGAGACGGATCCTGCGCCACGCCCGGATTCTGGTCGGCCCTGAACATGGCCACCACCGGCCGGCTGCCCTACCTCTTCTACATCGAGGACAACGGCTACGCCATCTCGGTCGAGCGACGCTTCCAGACCCCGGGCAGCCACATCGCCGACAACCTGGCCAGCTTCCAGGGCCTGACGATCTACGACGGCGACGGCACCGAGCCGGAGGAGGCCGCCCGATTGATCGCCGCGGCCGTTGGGCGAATTCGCGAGGGTGATGGACCGGTGCTGCTGCGGCTCTCGGTGCCGCGGCTCTCCGGGCACAGCTACCAGGACAACCAGGCCTACAAGAGCGAGGAGCTGCTGGAGCAGGAGCGGGCGCGGGATCCGCTGCCCAAGCTGCGCGACTTCTTGGTGCCCGAGCTGATGGAGGAATCGGTCTGGGAGGCGCTCGCGTCGGAGGCCGAGTCCGAGGTGCGCGCGGCGGCCGAGCGGGCCGCGGCGCAGCCGGAGGGCGATCCGGAGACGGCGATGGGTTTCCTGTTCTCGTCGCCGGACGAGCCGGAGCAGGAGATCGGAGGCACGCGGCCGGAGGGAGCCGGCCTGCCGCTGGACTTCGAGAGCGGTCCCGAGCCGCCGACGCCGGAGCGCAAGAACCTGGTCGATACGGTGCGCATGACCCTGGAGTCCGAGATGCACCGCAGTCCGCGGGTGCTGGTCTTCGGCGAGGACGTGGGCGCCAAGGGCGGCGTGCACGGCGCGACGATGGACATGCAGCTGCACTTCGGCGAGCAGCGGGTCTTCGACACCGCCTTGACCGAGGAAGGGATCATCGGCCGGGCGGTGGGCCTGGCCTATACCGGATTGGTGCCGGTACCCGAGATCCAGTTCCGCAAGTACGCCGACCCCGCGATGGAACAGCTCAACGACTGCGGGACGGTGCGCTGGCGGACCAACGGGCGCTTCGCGGCGCCCATCGTGGTGCGCATGCCGGTGGGCTTCTCTCCGGCCACCGGCGACCCCTGGCACAGCGTCAGCGACGAGTCCATCCTAGCCCATTCGGTGGGCTGGCAGGTGGTGATGCCGGCCGACGCCGAAGAGGCGGCCGGCCTCCTGCGCACCGCGCTGCGCGGCGACGATCCGGTCTACTTCCTGGAGCACCGCGCGCTCTACTTCGGCGCCGAGGCCCGCCGGCCCTACCCGGGCGACGACTACATGATCCCCTTCGGGGAGGCTCGGCGACTGACCGGGGGTCGTGACCTGACGGTGGTCACCTGGGGCGCCATGGTCCACCGATGCCTGGAGGCAGTCAAGGGCATGGAGGACGCGGTCGAGATCCTGGACTTGCGCACTATCGTTCCCTGGGACAGGGAGGCGGTGCTGGACAGCGTGGCCCGCACCGGGCGCTGCCTCCTGGTGCACGAGGATCATCAGACGGCCGGCTTCGGCGCCGAGATCGCGGCCGTCATCGCCGAGGAAGCCTTCGAGCAGCTCGATGCGCCGGTCGCGCGGGTCGGCGGTCTGGACTGCCCGGTGCCCTACAGCATCTCGATGATGCAGTCCGTGGTGCCCTCGGTGGAGCGCATCCGCCAGGCCATGGTCGATCAGCTGGCCTTCTGAGACCGGGGAGCACGATCTCGATGCATGCGAGGCTCGCCTCGACCGCGCTGGCCACCGGCTTCTTGCTGCTGCTCGCGGCCTGTGACGAGCCCGAAGCGGTGCCGGATGCCACCGCCCTGGTTCCGGAGGCGACCGAGCTCGCAGCCGAATCGAGCAGCGGTCCGGCACGCGCGATGGCCATCGTGGACGAGGGGGACTTCGTTCTGCGCTACTTGCCGGCCGAGGATCCGGATCTGATGGACTTGGCGCAGGAGATCCGCGATGCGGAGGTCATCGAGCCGGAGGTGGACTGGCTCAACGCGACCTTTGCACTGCCGGATGACGTGCGGGTGGACTGGCTGGAATGCGGCGAGGACAACGCCTTCTACGATGCCGAGACGCGAACGGTCGAGCTCTGTTACGAGATGGTGGCCGGCGTGCGCGATCGCTTCGTCGAAGACGGCGACGATCCAGAGGACGCCTTCTGGTACGCGATGGACACGGCGGCCTTCTTCTTCCACCACGAGGTGGGGCACGCCTTCGTCGACTTGTATCGGCTGCCGATCACGGGGCGCGAGGAGGATGCGGTCGACGAGCTGGCGGCCATCACGCTGATCGAGGGCTGGGAGGACGGCACGCTGGCCTTGATGGCGGCGATCGACAGCTTCTACTTGACCGGCCTCGAGGAAGAGGCGGTTGGCGAGGCCGAGGATCTGCCCTTTTGGGACGAGCATGCCTTCGACCTGCAGCGCTTCTACCGCATCGCCTGCCTGATCTACGGCAGCGATCCGGATGCGGAGGGCTGGCTGATCGAGGATGGCAGCGTGCCCGAGGAGCAAGCCGAGCTTTGCGTGGAGGAATACGCCCAGAAGCGCGACAGTTGGGGCTGGCTGCTGGATCCCTACTACCTGGAACCGACCTCGAGTCGCTGACAGCCGGCTTCTCGAAGCGGATCGCAGGAATCGAGCAAAGCAGCCGCGAGGGCGAGTCCCTCTCGTGGAACTCGCCCTCGCCGTCCTTCGTCCAGCTGGCTCATCATCCACCCGATCTCGACGCAGTCGAGCGATGGATCGAGCTCGCTTCAGCGGGTGGTGATCCCCAGGTAGGCCGCCGGGTCGACCTGGGCCCGCATCGGGTAGTCGATGACCAGGACGACCACCGGCTGGTCGCTGGTGACCACCGCCGAGCCGAAGGTGCCGGGCAGGATGGCGCCGATCAGGGGCGGCCACCAGGTGTAGGATTCGCGGGGCGCCACCGTCTGGACGCAGCTGGTGCAGCCGATCACCGGGGTGGACTGGTCGGTGTCGGGGTTGGTGGAGCGGAAGGCGATTTCGATCCTGGCCGCCTCGTCACCCGCGTTCATCACCTGGATGCCGGTGGTCAAGTCGAAGTGCTCGCGGCGGTAGAGCGGCAGGGCCACTTGGCTGCCCGGCGCGCCGGCCGGCACCGCGTCGTAGGCCGAGAGCAGCTGGTCGGTGTTGGTCTGGTCCAGGACCATGGCCAGCACGCGCTGCTCGGGACCCGCCGTCTCGATGACCATCGAGCCGAAGCAGTTGGAGGGGATGTCGTGGCCGCCGCCCTGGGCCTGTCGGACCACCGCGCTGCCCATCGGCGCCAGGTTGACCGGCGCATGCTCGAAGGTCTGGCCCCGGCAGGCCGGTGCGGCCTCGCTGTTGAGGGTGCCGAAGTAGCGGATCGAGACCTGGGCCGGCTCGTCGCCCGGATTGACCAGGTAGAGCGAGGTATCGGCGCGATTGGCGTCGACGAAGACCCTTTGGCTGGAGCGGAATAGCGGCACCAGGAGCTCGCTGGATGCCTCGGCTTCCGGCATGCCTTCGTAGCCGTAGACCGGCTGGATGCTGCGGTCGGCCGACTCCGTCAACACGTAGGCTTGTACCGCCAGCTCGGGCCCGCTGGAGCGGACCCTGAGCCAGCCTTCGTAGCTGCCCAGCCCCTGCAATGCGGCGTCCAGCCCCGCGTTCAGCCGCACCGCGGCACCGGGCTCCACCGCATAGGGGCCTAGTTCGGCCAGCTGGACCGGATCGGACTGTCCGGTGTAGAGCTCGGCCATCACCAATGCCGTCTCGTCACCCGCGTTCTGGATGCTGACCAAGGAGCTTCGGTCCAGCGGCCGGTGCACGAAGCCGGGGACGACGAGGTCCAGATCGGGCGTGACGTAGCTGTAGATGGCCGATCCCTTCGTGCGGCCCCAGTCGCTGCGCACGATGGCGCCCAGCGGTCGATCGCCCAGGACCCTCAGCGAGTAGAGCCCGGGTAGGAGTCCATCCAGGAATCGGTGGCTGGGCAGGTAGATGTTGGGCGCGCCGCCCGGGCCGGCCTGTTTGTCGATCCGCAGGACCGGTGATCCGACCGCGTCGTAGAGCGTCGCCTCGAACTGGGCCGGGTTGGACAGATCCAGGTTCTGCACCTGGATGCCGGTGCCCACGTCATCCGGACTCCGGAAGTACATGTTGGCCCCGAAGGGCAAGGAGATCTCCGGAGGCAAGGGGGTGCGCGTCGGCGTGGGCGTCGCGCTCACGGTGGGCGTCACCGTCGCGGTCGGCGTCACCGTGGCCGTCGAGGTGACCGTGACGGTCGGAGTGATCGTCGCCGTCGTGGTGACCGTCGGTGTGGTCGTGATGGTCGGCGTCGTCGTGACCGTAGGCGTCGTGGTGACGGTCGGTGTGGTCGTCACCGTCCCCGTCGGGGTGATCGTGACGGTCGGGGTGATCGTGACGGTCGGCGTGATGGTCACCGTCGGCGTCATGGTCACCGTGGGTGTGATCGTGATTGTCGGCGTCACGGTCGCCGTGGTGGTCACCGTGGCCGTCGTGGTCACCGTCACGGTGGGGGTGATGGTCTCGGTGGGCGTCATGGTCAAGGTGACCGTCGGCGCCACCGTGGCGGTGGTCATCGGGGCCGAAGCGCGGATGCCCGAATCGACGCTCGAGGCACCGCTCAGCCTGCCCAGGTCGTCGGGCATGGCCGAAACCCGCAGGCTGCCGTAGAGCAAGCTCGCGGCGACCAGGAAGAGCGCCACGGCATGCAGGCGGTGGCGCCAACTCGCTTGCGGAGCCGTTGCTGGATCACGCGGATCGAAAGAGGACCGAGTAGGACTAGGGTTGCAGCGATGCATGACCAGACTCCTCGACGGAAGGCGACCGAAAGATGCGGTCGCAAGGGCCGCGCTCAGGGCGACCGAAGGCAGAGAAGTGAGGGGCCGTCGAGGCTCGCCCCGACCCGTGGGCACGAATCAGGGAGAACAGGAGCCTCTTCGTACAGATCAAGACGGATTGAAGCCCTCGATCGTCACGCAAATCGGCGGAATTCGGCACGAGAAAGCGCGGCGACGGGTTACCGACACCCCGCCGCCGCGGTCGAGCGCATCGACTCCCGGCCTCTATGGAACTCGCCCGCGCCACGAACCGGGTTCGCTCCGTGGAGGTGCGCCGAGTGCCGGCGCATGACGAACTCAGTCGATCGGGTCGTCGTCGAAGAAGTCGCGCGGCTTGGCCTCGAAGCTGACCCATTCGATGGGCATGTAGGGCGCGTCCTCGCTGCGCACCTCGTGGTACTCGTGGGCCACGTACCACAGCACCACGTCCTGGCCGTCGAGGGGCTCGCCGTCGATGTAGGTGCTCAGCAGGTCGGCCTCGTCAGTCGACACGAAGCGCTCCCCGGAACGGGCGCGGGTGGCCCAGAGCTCGCCGAAGAGGAAGGCCTCGTCGGTGTTGGTGCGCAGCGAGCCGTCGCCCGGCTCGGGCTTGATCTCGTAGCTCCATCGCTTGCCCTGGCTGTTGCGCTGCACCGTATCGCTGACCCGCCACTTGCGGAAGGTGAACAGATCGTGCGGCCGATAGGTCTCGCCTTGCAGCGGGTTCCAGGTCGAGATGCCGGCCAGCCCGTTCGTGCCAGCCCGCGGGATGCGCCCGAACTCCTCCACCCGGTCGTTGCCGGCATCCCCGATGTCGAAGTCCATGCGCCAGTAGACGTTGTGGGTATGCGCCGTGTTGCCGAACTGCAACGCACCGGTCAGCCCGATGGCCGGCTCGATGGTCCCGTCGTCCAGAAAGGCCCACTGCTGGATGTAGTTATAGGCCCCGGTCTGGATGCTGGCCCAGAGCAGCAGCGCCCGGCCCCGGCGCACCCGGCAGCTCCCGTCCAGGCAGAAGCGACTGGCCAGCCCCCGATCCTCCACCTGCCGGCATACCCGGTTGCCCGCCAGCCGCGTGCCCCCCGGGCAATCGCTCTGAGCATCGAGCCGCTGCATGGCCGGCCCCAGCCCGTAAGCCACATCGTGGTATCGCGGCTGCCCCGTCTCGTAGGGCACGAAAATCTGCGCCACCGTCGCATCGGCCAAGACCCGCCGATCGAAACCCGTGTTCGGGTTGGTGTAGAAGGCATGCGTGATCGCCAGCCCCTCGTTGGCCCGGATCTCCCAGCAGACCGACCAGTTGGCCCCCACCGCCAGGCTCTCGCCGCTGCAATAGGCATTCGCCGCCGCCTCGACCGGCATCGGCCGGCCTGCCACCATCAACAGCCCGACCAGCACGACCACAAGCCCCAAGACCCTCGACAGCCTCCCCAAGCTCTTTCCTCCCTGCCGCCCCATCATCGATCCTCCCCTTCCGCGCCCGGCATCTCTTCCAGCTCCACCAACTCCAGCGCATCCAGGTCGACCACTGCGCTGAAGGCCGGCACGGGCTGCTCGAAGGTCGAGAAGAAGAGCCGCACGCAGCGCGCGCTGGCGCAGCGCGCCCCCTCCTCCCGAGCCACCGTCAAGATCCCGTTGGCCCGGGCCTCATCGGGCTCGATGCCCGCCTCCTCCAGCCGCGCCCGCACATCCCCATCCGCCAGGGCCACGCGCGTCGCCTCGGCCGTCTCCTCCGGCACCAATGGCGCCGGGAAGCCCTCCGGCACATCCAGGGCCTCCACCTCGCCCGTCTCCAGATCCACCGTCGACAGCGAGACCTCGCCGGTGTCATAGCGATACACCGCCACCTCGGCCTTGCGCGTCCGGGCGTACTTGTCCGCATGCCGCTGCGTATACAGCACCCGGTAGCTCGGCCGCTCCGCCGCATCGCTCAGCGCCCCCACGTCCGCATCCGCATCGAGGCTGTCCCGATCCAGCGCCGCGGCCACCACCGGTTCGAAGGCCTCGCTCTCCAAGGCCAAAGCCTCCGCCCGAGCGATCTCCTCCTCGCCCAACATGTCGCTCGACACCACCGCCCCATCCTCCGAGGCCATCCTCAGCGGCGCTGCCTCCTCGGATTCCGAGTCCTCCTCGTCCCCGGCTGGCCCGGTGTAGGCGGCTTCTTCACCGCCCTCATCGACTCCCTCGGCCTCATCCGCCTCTTCCCCCGAGCCCTCCGAGTCGTCAACCACGTCCGCCTCGGTCTCGTCCGACCCATCCGGACCCTCCGACTCCTCCGACATGGCATCCTCCACCACGCCATCCTGGCTGCCCTCCTCTTCCGGGACCGGGATCTGGCCGCATCCGGCCGATCCCAAGGCCAAGAGGCCCAACAGCGCCCACAGGCGCAAGCTTCTCATGATCGATTTCTCCTCGATAGCAGGACGATGTCGAAGGTCGCCGTGCGCCGAATCGTCCGATCCCCTGGGGCAAGGTCTCCGTTCGGCTCATCACCGCGGTCCGCGAGTTCGTCGATATAGACGAACATCACGGACCCAGGCTCCCAAGCCCATCATAACCCCGCGCCCTCCCCCCTGGCAAGACCCAAGCACACGGCCCCCACCCCACCACCAACACACCGCTTACCCAATCCCAAGGCCACGCCCCCCTTCTCCTGCCCGGGTCCACGAGGGCGGGCGTGCCCTCGGGCGGGGCCCCGTCGCGCGCCCGTCTCATCCGCCCCCCTCTCGCATCCCTCCCCGGCCGACCATGACCTGTTCGCGCCCCGCCAGACGTCATGCCCGCCCTCCCCACCGCCCCGCCTCTAGAAATCCGTATCCGTCTCCGGATCCGTTCCGTCACCATGCCAACAACTCAGTCCGCCGTAGGCTCCAACTCCACCCGATAATCCAAGGACTGATGCCGAAAATAGGTATCGTACAACTCCGCGTAATGCCCCCCCGCCGCCATCAGCGCATCGTGGTCCCCCTCCTCGATGATCCGCCCCCCCGAAAGCACCACGATCCGATCCGCCGCCCGCACCGTGCTCAGCCGATGCGCGATCACGATCGACGTGCTCTCGGCCAGGATCATCTCGAGCGCCTCCTGGATCTGCGACTCCGTGAAGGGATCGATCGACGCCGTCGCCTCGTCCAGCACGAAGATGGCCGGCCGCTGCGCCAGCACCCGCATCAGGGCCACCAGCTGCCGCTGCCCCATCGACAGCCGCGCGCCCCGCTCGCCCACGTCCGTCGCCAAGCCCTCCGGCAAGGCCCGCAGCCACTCTCCGTCGCCGATGCGCCGCGCCAAGTCCTCGATCTCCGCGTCCGTCGCCTCCGGCCGCGCGTAGCGGATGTTGTCGGCCACGCTGCCCGAGAACAGATAGGGCGTCTGCGGCACGATCCCCAGATGCCGCCGATACTCGGCCAGGTCCAAGTCCCGGATGTCGCGTCCATCCACCAGCAGGCGCCCATCCTGGAACTCGTAGAAGCGCGCCACCAGCTTGGCGATCGAGCTCTTGCCGGCCCCCGTATGCCCGACCAAGGCCAGGCTCTCGCCGGGGCGGATGTGCAGGTCCAGCCCCGGCAGCACCCATTCCGAGTCGGCGTCGTAGCGGAAGCGCACCCCCTCCAGCCGCACGTCACCGCTCAGCTCGGTCACCGACTGCCGATCCTGCTGCAGGACCTCCGAACGGGCGTCGATCAACGCGAAGATGCGCTCGATGGCCGACAGGCCGGCCTGGAACTGGCTCCAGAAGGCCGAGAGGTTCATCAGCGGGAACCAAAAGGCGTCGATGGACTGGATGAAGAGGTACCAGGCGCCGATGGCGATGGCGCCCTCGATGACGCCTACCGCGCCGCGGTGGACCAGGAGCGCGATGCCGAAGCCGATGAGCAGGTTCAGCGCCGGAAAGACCGTGGCCAGGACGAAGCCGCGGCGCAGGTTGACCCCGTAGGAGCGCTGGTTGACCTCGGTGAAGGTGCCGTAGATGGTGGCCTCGCGGCGGAAGTTCTTGGCGATGGAGATGCCGGCCACCGTCTCGAAGATGGTGGCGTTGACGTCCGCCGTGGCCCGGAAGCCGTCGCGCGTCACGTTGCGCGCCATGCGCCGGAAGGACCAGGCCATGGCGAAGACCACCGGCGCCCAGAGCACCAGCAGAAGCGTCATGCGCGGCGAGATGCCCCAGAGCACCAGCGTCAAGAGAACCACCTGGACCATCTGCCCGACCAAGTCGGCCACCAGGGTGATGGTCTGGCCGAACTCCTGGCTGTCGGTGGTGATGCGGCTGACGATGCGGCCGGTGGCATAGCGGTCGTAGAAGGACAGGTCGTGGCCCAGGGTCGCCCGCGAGCTGTCGTTGCGCAGCGCCAGGACCACGCCGGCGATGGCCCTCGAGGTATAGCGCCGGCGCAGGTAGTTGAGCAGCCAGATGCTCAGCCAGATGGCGAAGATCGCCGTCACCAGGAAGCTCAGCGTCGGATCCTCGGACCGGCCCGCGAAGAGGCCGATGCCGCGCTCGATGGCGGCATCGATCCAGGGGCTGCGCAGGCCGGTGTCGCCGGCCTGCCCGCCCAAGCGGCCCACGCCCTGGCTGACCAAGAGCGGCACCGAGGCCTGCAGCAGGCTCATCATGGCCAGCGAGACCGCCACGATGGCCATCTTCCGGCCCTCGGCGCCAAAGTAGCGCCCGATGCGGGCCAGCAGCACCCGATCGCCGTACTCGCGGTCGTAGGACTCCGCGTCCAGGCCCGAGAAGATCATCGCTCGAGCCTCCGGAAGAGCCGGCGGTAGGGTGGGCAGGACGCCATCAGCTCGTCATGGCTGCCGCAGGCCTCGATGCGCCCGCCGCGCAGCACGATCACCTGGTCGGCCCAGCGGATCTGGCTGAGCCGGTGGGTGATCAGGATGGTCGTCCGCCCCTGGGCCGCCCGCTGCATGGCGCGCTGGATGCGGTCCTCGGTGGCGCTGTCGATGGCGCTGGTCGAGTCGTCCAGCACCAGGATGCGCGGATCGGTGAGCAGCGCCCGGGCGATGGCCAGGCGCTGGCGCTGGCCACCGGAGAGGGTCACGCCGCGCTCGCCGATGACGCTCTCGTAGCCCTCCTCCATCTCCAGGATGAAGTCCTCGGCCTGGGCCGCGCGGGCCGCGGCCTCGACGCGCTCGCGCGTGGCCTCGGGCTGCCCGAAGGCGATGTTCTCGGCCACGCTGCGCGAGAAGAGAAAGGGGTCCTGCTCGATGACCGCGATCTGGCGCCGCAGGTGCTCCAGGCTCCATTCGCGCACGTCCACCCCGTCGATGCGCACGCTGCCGGCCTGGGCGTCGTAGACCCGGTTGATCAGCCGCGTCAGCGTGGTCTTGCCGCTGCCGGTCTGGCCCACCAGGGCCACGGTCTGGCCCGGCGCGATGCGGAAGGACAGGTCGCGCAGCACCAGCTGGCCGGGCGCGTAGCCGAAGTCGACGTCCTCGAAGACGATCTCGCCCTCGATGCGCGCCGAATGGCCGCCGCGGTTCTCGCCCAAGTCGGTCTCGTCGTTGATCAGATCGAGGATGCGGGCCGCGCCGGCCATCCCCAAGGAGACCTGCGAATAGGCGAAGAGCGAAATGAAGGTCGGGAAGCCGAAGAGCTGCAGCAGCCCCATGTAGGCCACCACGTCGCCCACCCCGATGGCGCCGGCGCCGAGCAGGCTCAGCGCATGCCAGAAGCCGAAGGCGATGGCCAAGCCCATGAGCAAGAGCGGCAGGAAGCGCGCCTCGCGCTCGCCCTGATCGACGAAGGCATCTCGGAAGCCTTCGGCCCGCTCTTCCAGGCGGCGCGCCTCGCCTTCTTCCTGGCTGGCGCTCTTGACCACCTCGATACCGTCGACCACCTCGGTCAGGTGGCTGTTGAGCCCGCCGAAGGCCAGGCGCACCTGCCGGGTGATGGGCGAGAGCGCGCGCAGGTAGCGCCGCATGGCCCAGATGTAGAGCAGGATGAAGGCCGCCGGCGTGATCGACAGCCGCGGGTCGATGCCCCAGGCGAAGATGGGCGGGATGATCAGGAACATCGAGGAGCCGATGACCAGGTTGAGGCCCGGGTTGAACATCAGGTTCAGTTCGCGCACGTCGTTGGTGGCGCGGGCCATCACGTCGCCGACGCGCTGCCGGCCGTGAAAGGTCATGCTCTTGCCCAGCAGGCTGGCGTAGAGCTCGTCGCGGGTATCGCGCTCCAGGCGCTGGCCCAGCATCTCGCTGCCGAAGTTGCGGCCCAGCTGTAGGACCGCACGCAGGGCCTGGCTGGCGATGATCAGGAGGGCCACGCGCAGGACCACGGCCATGGCCTCGGCGCGCGACAGCTCGGCGTCGAGCACGGCCTTGACCGCGTCGAAGGCCTGGCCGGCGAAGATGGGCACCACGCCGGCCAGCGCCGCGTTGAAGAAGGCGCCGGCGGTGATGACCGGGATCAGCCACAGGTGGCGGCGCACGTGGCTGATCACCCAGCGCAGGGCCGAGCGCCGATCGGTTTGATAGGGCTCGGCGATCAGGAACTCGGCGACGGACATGGCGCTTCCGCTGGGCGAGTGAAGGATTGGGGTGAAGGGGCCGGGCGACGGGGATGCATGGGAGTCGAACCCACCAGCGCCGGCTCACGCCACCGCTCACCGATTTTGAAGACCGGGACGGCCACCGGGCCGCATCCATCCCCACGATTCAGTTGCGCGTTCGATGCGCCGGCCCGTCCCGGCGATCGCGGACGGTTCAGTCCTCGATCTCGGGCATGATCATCGACAGGCTCGAGCGCAGGTCCGGCTCGTTGACGAAGGCGCCGCGTCGAACATTGATGATGCGGCCTTCGCGGTCGATGAAGACCGTCGTCGGGTAGGTCCCGACCCGGTAAGTCTGCGCCACTTGGCGGTTCTGGTCCAACACCACCGGGAAGGTCAAGCCCAACTCCTGGAGGTAGGGCTCGACCTCGGCCGTCGATTCGCCGACGTTGACCCCCAGCACCACCAGGCCCTCGTCGGCGTGCTTGGCGTGCACCGCCTCGAGGTAGGGCATCTCGATCCGGCAGGGCGCGCACCAGGTGGCCCAGAAGTTGAGCAGCACCGGCTGGCCGGCGTAGTCCGAGAGCGATCCCATGCCACCCTCGATCCGCTCCAGCTCGAATTCGGGCGCCGCCTCGCCCAGGCTGGCCCGGCCCTCGACCACGATACCGGTGGTCAGGCCGCCGGTGTCGGGGGTCGCCGGAGCATCGGGTAAGGCCAGGCCCTCGGTCGGCGCGCCCTCCACGCCGCCCGTCAGCTGCGCCCCGACCGCTCGATCGCTCTCATCGCGCGCCGGCATCTGCATCGATCCCCGACCAGCCGACTGGATCCCGAAGTAGATCCCAAGGGCCAGGCAGGCGGTGATCACCAAGGAGCTGCCGACCAGGAGCCAAGGTGAGCGGCCCTCGCTCACGGTGCGACCTCGCTCTCGCCTTCGCCCTCGCCGCTCGTAGCGTCAGCGCCCGCGGCATCGTCTGCATCGCCATCGTCCGCGTTCGACCTGTCGTCCTCCGCCGGGGTACCGGTTGCGGCGTCGGGATCGCCGGCATCGTCCGACCCGGCCCCCGAAGCGTCGCCGGGATCCGCCGAGCCGTCGGAGTCGGTCGCGGCGGGCGCCGGCGCACCGCTATCGGGCGCAGAGCCGGCCGGCACCTGCGGCAGGACCTGGTTGGGATCGTAGAAGTTGATCGAGATCTGGGAGGCATTCCAGCGCTGGTCGAGCCAATCGGCTACCAGGGCCTCGCGCTGGGAAGGGTCGGCCTCGGCCTCGGTCAGCAGGGTCTGGACCACGAAGGTGTTGGTCGCCCGGCTCCGGTCGAACCAGCCGTCGAGCTGGGCGCGGCTGACGCTGTTGGCCGCCATGGCCTGCGCCAGTTGCTGCTCGGTGGCACCCACCTGCTGCAGGAAGCCCAGGATCAAGTCGTCGACCGGTCCGGCGGGCGGCTGGATCTCCGAGGCCGCCAAGGCCTGTTCGAGCAGGATCAGGTCGACCTGGCGCTTGAGGATCTTGACCTGGAAGCCCAGCATCTCCTGGTCGGTATAGGCGGGGACCACGTCGCCCGACAGGCTGCCCAGCGTGCGCGCGATGCGCACCGCCGTCTCCAGCTCGGCCATGGTATAGGACTGACCGTTGACGACGGCCACGACATGATCGCGGGGGTAGTCTCCGTTGATCGGGCCGGGGTTCAGCGGGGCCGGCATGGTCGCGGCCGCGCCGGACGAGCCGACCATGGCGCCACCGGGACTCCCGCCGCTACCGCTGGAGGGCTGCTGCCCGCGGCCCATCAGCTGCGAGCCGAGCACGGCGATGGTCACGCCGGCCAGGAGCGCAACACCGACCATCAGGCCGAGCATCACCGCCGAGATGCCGCCCTGGCCTCGTTGGCGGGCCGGCTTGCGCTCGCGCTTGGTGGCCGGCCGCTCGGCGCGCGACGTCTCGCCGGACTGCTCGTCTTCGTTCTTGGGATGGGTTTGGATGCTGAACAGAGGCATGCTCGAACCTTCGGGCTCGTGGGGCGGTGTCCGTCGTGGTCGCTGACTACCGGGCGGCGCCCGGCCAGCCTCGAATCATAGTCCAGCGCCTGGGCCTCGCCAACGGATCGGACCACATGACCGTCCTCTAGGGGCCTGTTTCCTGGATCACGCTCTAGGAGAACAGGTTCACAACCCGGCAGCCCCGAGCAGGCGCGGAAGGTAGATCGAAGGCCCGGCCGCCGGCGCCAGGCAGCCGATGGGCGCGGTGGAGACGACGAGGTTGTCGAAGTAGCGTTCCTGCTCGCGAGGCGAGCCGGCGTTCCAGTAGTTCTCGAAGAAGATGGCGTTGACGCCGTAGTCGTCGTATCCGCGAACGAAGTCCAGGCCCTCGCGTCGGGCCTCCAGCCGGCCGTCGACCCAGAATTCGTGCAGGCCGTCGCTCGCGCCGGGCGCGTTGAGCCGGATGTGGGCCTCGACGCAGAACCAGGTGCCGGAGTGATCGGTGGCGAAGATGGGCGTGACGCCCGAGCGATTGCCCAGCCAGTCCATGTGACCGAAGTCGTTATAGCCCTGACATTTCACCCGATCGCTCGGGTCGACGCAGCGGACCGGGTCGAGCAGCAGCCGGCCCTGACCATCGCCCCAGAGGTGGGCGATCATGGCCTGCGACCAGTCCTCGGCGCTGGAGAAGACCGTGGCCCGCGAGAGTTTGGCCGGGTCGCCGACCCAGCCGGGCTGCGTGCGCAGGTACATGCGGTAGTAGATCTCGCGGAAGTCCCGCTCCGGGTGGATTCCCCGGCGCATGTAGCCGTTCGGGTTGCGGCCGAAGCCCAGCTTCATGCCGCCGGCGCTGACCTCGCCGGGCTGGAAGATCGTGCGCATGCCGCGCGATCCGGCCAGTCCGGCACCATCCAGCGCCACGAAGTCGCCCTCGTCGTCCCCGTACTCGAAGTAGCGTCCGGCGCCGACCATCGGTGCCACGGCCTCGAAGTCATCGCAGAAGATCCACTCCGGGTGGCCGGCCGCCTCGGTACATTCACTGGAACTCGCCTCGGCGCCGTCGTAGCGCAATGGACCGATCGGGGTGGCCGCGAAGACCGCGACGCCGATGATGGGACACAATCGAACAAGCGCGCGCACGACTGGACACAGCTTGACAGAATTGGACAATACGGCTAGCATGGCCATGACTCTCGTCAATTGCCGAAGGAATTCAGGTCGAGGAGCGTCCCGATGTCAGCAGACAGCGAATACTACTACACCTTGAGCGAGGTCGCCGATCGCCTCCGCGTCAGTGAGCGAACGGTGCGTCGATGGGTACATGCTGGACGGCTCGGGGCGCGACGATTCGGCCGGCAACTCCGGATTCCACGCGAGTCGCTGGAGTCTTTCGATGACGTCGCCGAGGCATCCATCTCCGAGGCTTGGACCTCGCTGAGCGAAGACGCCTTCGCCGAGGATTGGGACAACGAGCTCGATGCCGATTACGACAACTGGGAACAACACTATGCCACATCGGACGGGTGACATTCTGCTCCTGCCCTTTCCGTTCACCGATTTGCGAGCATCCAAGACACGCCCGGCGGTCGTCGTGAGTTCCGGGGACTACCAAGAACGGACGGGCAACATCATCGTCGCGATGATCACCTCCAGAGCCAGAAACTCTCCCTACGATCATCACATCATCGAGTGGAAGGAAGCCAATCTGCTCCATCCGTCGACCGTGCGAGCCAAGATCGCGACCCTGAGTCCCCGGCTCGTCCGCTTCCGTCCTGGTCGCTTGAGTCTTCGAGATCTCGAGGCGGTCATGCAGATTCTCGGCCACGCCATACAATTGGATGACGATGTCTCGTCATCTCCGAACGCGAAGGGCTGATCGAACATGTTCCACGGATCCGGCTGGTGGTCGTTCATCCGCTACGACGAGAACGAGGGCGGCCCCAAGATCGACCGCCAGCTGCTGATGCGGGTGGGCGGCTGGATCCGCCCCTACCTGGGCAAGGTGGCGGTGATGCTGGTGCTGCTCCTGGCCATCTCGCTGGTCGAGTTGGTGCCGCCCCTGATCTACGGCGCCCTGATCAACGGGCTGGCCGACGAGACCCTGGGCCTGTCGACGCTCAACTGGATGGCCCTGGGCCTCCTGGCGGTGCCCACGCTCTCGACGCTCCTGGGCACGGCCCAGCGCTACCTCTCGGCCTCCATCGGCGAGTCGCTGATCTACGACCTGCGGGTGGCCATGTACGGCCACATGCAACGCATGGGCCTGCGCTTCTTCACCGAGACCAAGACCGGCGACATCATCTCGCGCTTCGCCAGCGACGTGGTCGGCGCCCAGAGCGCGGTGACCAACACCATCCCCAACCTGCTGACCAACGTGCTGACCTTGGTGACCACGCTGGCGATCATGCTGCGGCTGGACTGGCGCTTGACCCTGGTGGCCGTGGCCGCCCTGCCGCTCTTTCTGATGCCCACCCGGCGGGTGGGGCGGATCCTGCGCCGCATCCGGCGCGAAGGGGCCGGCCACGACGCGCGCATGTCCAGCCAAGTCCAGGAGACGCTCAACGTCTCCGGCGCCTTGCTGGTCCGGAGCTTCGGACGCGGTGACGATCAGGTCGAGCGATTTGGCGAGGCGGCCGGCGCGGTGCGCGACATCGGCGTGCGCCGGGCCGTGGTCGGACGCTGGTTCTTCACCGGCTTGGGCATCGCCGCCGCTCTGGGCACGGCCTTGATGTACTGGGTTGGCGGCTACCTGGTGATGACCGGGCCGGCCACCGGCGGCCTGCAGCCCGGCGACCTGGTGACCTTCGCGGCTTACGTGGCCCGCCTCTACGGCCCGGTCTCGGGCCTGTCCAACCTCCAGGTCGAGTTCATGACCTCGCTGGTCAGCTTCGAGCGGGTCTTCGAATACCTCGATCTGCCGATCGAGATCGAGGAAGGCCCCGATCCGGTCGTGCTCGAGCGCATCGAGGGACGATTGCGCTTCGAGGACGTGTGGTTCGGCTACGGCCAGCTGCCGCCGGCCCTGGCCGCAGCTCGACCCTCGCTCGAGGCGTCGCTGTCGGAAGGTCGGGACGGAGACGCCGAGGATCTAGACCCGGCCGGCGAGGCGCGCAATGGTGGATCGGCCGCCGCCAAGGCCGAAGAGGGTCACGCCGCCCGAGATCTCGCGACGGTCGACGGAGGAGGCGGGGAAGCGAGCTGGGCGCTGCAGGACATCGACTTCGAGGTGGCCCCCGGCGGGCTGACGGCGCTGGTCGGGCCCAGCGGGGCCGGCAAGACGACCATCGGCTACCTGGTAGCCCGGCTCTACGACCCCAGCCGCGGCCGCGTCTGCCTGGACGGCCACGACCTGCGCGACTTGAGCTTGGATTCGATCGCGCGCCACATCGGCATGGTCACGCAAGAGGCCTATCTGTTCCACGACAGCATCCGGGCCAACCTGGCCTTCGGCCGGCCCGAGGCCAGCCAGGACCAGGTCGAGGCCGCATGTCGGGCGGCCAACATCCACGAGCGCATCCTCGAGCTGCCCGAGGGCTACGAGACCGTGGTCGGCGAGCGCGGCTACCGCCTCTCCGGTGGCGAGAAGCAGCGCCTGGCCCTGGCGCGGGTGATCCTCAAGGACCCCAGCATCATCCTGCTCGACGAGGCCACCAGCCACCTGGACAGCCAGAACGAGGCCCTGATCCAGGACGCGCTGGAACAGGTCCTGCAGGGCCGGACCAGCCTGGTCATCGCCCACCGCCTGTCGACCATCCTGGCCGCCGACCAGATCCTGGTGCTCGACCGGGGCCGCATCGTCGAGCGCGGCACGCACGCGGATCTCTTGGAGCAGGGCGGTCTGTATGCAGAGCTCTTCGAAACCCAATTCCATGCCGAGGCCGACGCGCCCATCGATCCGGATTGCGCGCCGTCCCCGACCCCTTTGCCCGCCGACTCCGAGGACGGCGCGCGCGCATCCTAGGCCTTGCGCCGGAGCACGTCGTTTCTGGCTTTGCAGGCCCCGGCAGGGTGGCTATACTAATTCTTTGCTGCTCGGCAATCCGATAGGCGGAGCAGAATCCGAACCGAGACCATCCGGCGATCATCGCCGCCAGCCGATACCGAGGGACGAACCACCGGGAGCCGGGCTTCCGGGTCGAGCCCGGATTGCGAGGAGCATCACCTTGGCCAACATACGATCCGCCGAGAAGCGCGCGCGACAGAACGCCAAGCGCTACGCCAAGAACCGCTGGTACCGCAGCCGCTACCGCACCTTCGTCAAGCGGGCGCGCTTCTACATCGCCCAGGGCGATGTCGAGAAGGCCAGCGATTCGATCCAGCGTGCCACCCAGGCCTTGGATCGCGCCGCCCAGCGCAAGATCATCCACCAGAACAAGGCCGCGCGCCTCAAGTCGCGCCTGGCCAAGGCCTTCGCCCAGATCGAGGCCTAGGTCTGGTCTAGTCTGGTCGAAGCGAGCTCGAGCGCATTCGCGCACCGAGCCTCGGTGCCCGCCCGAATCGTCGCCCCCGGACCGCGCACCCTTCCTCGACGAAACCCCCGACAAGCCCGGCCATCCGGCCGGGCTCGTTTGGCGTTTGGGATGCACCGCGCTCGGCCTCGGGACATCCAGCCTTGATCGCCAAGACCAAGGCGTCGACGGGCTCGAGACACCCCCTTGACATCGAACGCGTGTTCTAGTACACTCCTGCCCAGAACATTCGTTCGACGCAAGGACGACCGCGAGATCGCGGACGAAGCTCTCGAAACCCGAGCGCGATGAACCCACTGCGGAAGCGAGGCAAGCACATGGCCCTTCAGAGCCCGACGATCCACATGCCGGTCCGTCCCGCCCGCCGACCGGCTTCCACCGAGCAGGCAGCCGCGCCGGTGGCGCTGCATCCGGCGCTCCTCTTGCGTGAGGTGGCCGGCGACTCGGCCGATACCCGGACCCTGCGCGTGCGCGGAGCGGGCATGCCCGATGCCTTGCTCGAGGCCGGCGACATGATCCTGCTGCAAGGCAGCGCCTTACCCGCCGAGGGTGAGCTCTTCGCGGTCCAGCTGCCGGGTCACAGCCAGCCCAGCTTGCGGCGGCTGCATTTCGAGGGCGAGCAGATCCGGCTCCAGCCGGAGAGCTCACGCTACCCGGCCGAGGTCCTGCCGGCCGACCGGGTCGTGCTCATGGGCCGCGTGGTGGCCATCATGCGCCAGCCGCGCTGAGGGCCTCACCAGCCATCAGCGCTGGCGTCGCTCTCTTCTTCACGATCATCGACCTGCACCTCTGAGCCGCCCCCAACTCGCGATGCGCGAGTTGGGGGCGGCTCTCGTTCTACGAACGCGAGGCGATCGACGGGCCCTATCCGTCCGTCGCCGCTCCGTTGTATAGCACCGGCAAGAAGATCGGCGCCTCGGGACCGCCCGAGGTAGACGTAGGCCTCGGCGTGGCGGTTTGGCCACCCGGCGTCGGCGTCGGACCGGCCGGCGAGGCAGTCGGCGTCGCGCTGGTCGCGGTCGGCTCTACCGAGCCCGTCGGCAAGGTCGGCGTCGGCTCGATGTCCAATTCGTCGACGACGAAGACGTTCTGGCTCAGGTGGACCGTGCCGATGATCGTGATCGGCTGCGGCAGGTAGCCCCAGATCGTCTCGCGGTAGCTGCCGTCGATGAACACGCGCCGTTCTTCCCAACGCACGGTAGCCTCGATGACGAATTGGCGCTGGATGGGCACGCCGGCCATCGAGCCCGCCACGCGCCGCGAGGTGAGCCGCAGCAGGTCACCGTTCAGCTGGCCCTGCAACGCGGGGCCCACGTCCAGGTCTCTGGCGCCCGGATTCGGCGTGCCGGGCAAGGGCGTCGGTCCGATGGGCGTGGCCTGGATCGTGTCGGCTTTCTCGAAGGCCAGGGTCTCCTCGAGGTCCACGAAGCCCGTCACCTGGCCCGCGTCGAAGCTCAGCTGCAGGCCCAGATCGAGGCAGCTCGGATCGAGCGGCGGTAGGGCCTGCGGGTCCTGCGGTGCGGGCGTGCTCAGCGTGTCCGAGTAGACGCCCGGCAGGCTCCACTCCGGCTCGATCATGCCCGCGAAGCCGCCGTAGAGCGTACCCGGCTCGCTCTGGATCCGCTGGATCTCGTAGGCGCTCTGGACCGAGTCCGATGGGTCATCTCCATCGACCAAGGCGGGGAGCCAACCCACGAGCAGCACCAAGGCCACCAGCAGGACGGCGATGAACGGGGTCTGCGACCATTGCTTGTTCATGTCCGTCTCCTAGTAGTCGGCCCGGACGCAGTCGCGGAGCGACGGCGCCTGGTTGGATTCGCGGGTGGCGAAGGTGGTGCTGAGCTCCAGCTCGATGTCCTCCAGCTGGTCGATGTCCAGCGCTGGCGATGGCCCGGTGTACATCACGACCTGCCAGTTGGCGGCCACGGGCCGGCCGAGGAAGCGGTTGGTCGGGTCGCTCCCCGTACCGTTGACCGCTGCTTGTACGATGCCGGTGACCGTGTCGGTTGGCTGGTTCGAGGGCCAATCCAGGCCCAACATCACCGCGTCCGGCATGAGGCGGTAGGTGAAGAGGCAGCCGGCGAAGGAGGTCAGCTCGACCTGCCCGCTCTGGCTGATGCGCGACTGGCGCGCCGTCAGACCCGACTGCTGGGTGACCAGGTTGATGCCCATGCCCTGGGCACCGCCCTCGGTGCCGGCCAGCTTGTGCAGCCAGTAGAAGTCGTAGCCCTGCTGCTTGACCTGGCTGAGGATGCCCTTGGTGTCGGAGGTGGTGGTGAAATCGAAGGCGATGATCTCGTCCTGGTTGTCATCCAGGCGCTTGCGCGAGGCCAGCCACTCTCGGAATCGGCGCAGGCGCTCCGCTTCGAGCGCGGCGCCGCTGAAGCCCTCGCCGGTCAGGTAGGCATCGCTCAGGCCCAAGACGTGACGCGCCACGGAGATCGAGAAGTCCTCATCGTCGATCTCGGCGTCTTTCACGCTGCCGGGCAAGCCGCCGACCGTCTGCCCCAAGCGCTCGAGGAAGAGCAGCACGTCGTTGGCCGTGCGGGCCTTGTAGATGTCGGAGATGCGGAAGTTGCTGCCGCTGAGCCGCGCGGTGTACTCGTACTCGGCGCGGCGGGCCGAGAGGTAGGCAAGCTGCGACGCGACCTCCAGCTCGGCGGCCAGCTCGAGACGACGCGAGTCGCGGACCATCCGGTAGGCCGGGTCGTTGGCCGGCGAGGCGACCAGGTACGCCCGTTGGCGCTTGGCCTCGAAGACAGCCGCCTCCAGGTCGCCGGACATGTCGTCGTAGGTCGACTCGGCCGTGCGGTACTGCTGGAAGGCCATATCGATCTGATACTGCGCCTCCGCCAAGTCCAGGAAGAGGTTGCGGACCGCTGCCTCGGAGTTGGCATCCTCGATGCGCATCTCGTGCGCTGCCTGCTCGAGGATGAGCCCCGGCCGCAGCGCGGCCTCGACGAAGGCTCCCGGATTGATGCTGGCTCCCGGAGGGAAGGCGTTGATCGTGCAGCAGTTGGCCGCGATGATGATGGCCTCGATGGCGGCCGTGGTCTTGGCGCCGGTCAGGATCTCGCTGGTGACCTGCACGTTGCGCAGCTTCTCGATGTCGGCCCGCTTCAGGATGTTCTGATGCGTGACCTGCGCCTGCTCCAGGCCCAACCACGCGGTGCGCATGTCCCGCCGCGCCGTGCGCAGGTTGCTGTTCTCGATGGCCGGATTGGCGATGCATGCCTCGAAGCTTGTCGCATCGGTGGGGTCACAGGTCGCCACCAGCCGGATCTGCTCCGCCGTACAGTCGAAGAAGGCTGCGTCGTCGCCACCCTGGTGGTCGCAGCCGCTGTCGTCGGAGATGCGAAGGTTGAGACCGGTGTTGAGCTGATTGATCTGTGTGATCAGCGCTTGCTGGTTCAAGTCGAAGTTGCGCGAGGCGTTCTCGGCCTGCTTCTGGATCGCCTCGGCCCGCTGCGCGGCGCAGAAGGCCTCTTCGTGCAAGCCCTTGCCGGACGAGCCGCAAGCGCTGACCCCCGTCGAGAAGGGGCGGGCCGGCGTGAAGGAGATGTCGAATCCGAAGATGTTGCGACCCTCCTGCATCTCCTGGGCCTTGCTCATGGTGGTCTTGAGGCTGGAGGCCAATTCGTCCAGCTGCTCCTGCGCGGGCGGCGTGCTGCCGCAGCGCGACTCCGCCGCCATCTGGCCCCGGCCGGCCATGGCCGCCAGCTGCAGGTAGCCGTCCACGGTCGCCGCCCGGTAGGCATCGCGGGCCTCGGCATGGCGCCGGGGGATGTCGTCGACATCGGCGATGTTCATGTAGCTGAGCCGAACCGCCCGCTGGTGTTGGGCGCGCTCCTTGTGCTCGGCCACCCGGGACATCAGCTGCCATTCCGTCTGGCCGAAGAAGTCGGCCACGTAGCAGCCGTTGCCGACCACCCGGTTCTGGGCCTCGGCCACCCGCTGCTCGGCCCGCTCGTACTGGAAGATCGCGGCATCTAGCTTGGCCAGCTCCTTCTCCACCGCCGCTTCACCCCCGACCAGGGCCGAAGCGCTGAAGCTCGGCCCGGTGGCATCCACCACGAACTGCTGGGCGAAGATCAAGCGGATGTTGGCGGCCTCGCGCACGCTCTGGCGGAGGCGGGCCGGGAAGTCGCACCAGTCGACGATCGGCGGCAGCACGCTGCCGTCGGGCTGGGCCGGGGTCGGGTTGGGGTTCTCGGGCTGGGCGCAGAGCTGCGCAGAGTAGTCGCCATCGGCGCGGAAGCGATCCTCGGGTGCGAAGACCGCCAGGTAGGCATAGAGGTCCCGCGCTTCGTTCAGCTCCTGGTCGGCCAGCTCGATGCGCTCCAGTAGCGTCATGTTGGTAATGGCCGGGTCCGGGTCATCGTAGCCGGCGTTGAATCCGCCGTTGGAGTCGAAGCTCCGGACCAGCTCGTCGAAGCTCTCCTTATCTTGGTAGGGTGAGATGTCCTGGCGAAAGCCCAGGCTGCGCACGAGCCTCGATCGCGCCCGCTCCTCGAGTCGCTTGTAGTCGGCGTAGATCAGCTGGCCGGCACTCGGCGCGCTGGGCACGTCGATCGAAGCCGTGCCGGCCTGTGCCGGCGCGGCGCTGAGGCTGCTGAAGCCCCCGACATGCGGCGCGGGATCGGCGGCGGAGCCGGCCAGCGAAAGTGCGCCGAGCAGAACCGAACCGAGCAGGACACCGGGCAGGAAGCGCGCGACAGCCCGCAGCGTGTTTCCAGGTCCATGTCTGGGCAGTCGATGATCTTGCATGGAGCTGCCCCTTAGCGGCTTTCCGCTTCGGAGGCGGGCGCTTCGAGCTCGGTGGGCGTGACGAAGCCCGCGTCGATGACCTGGAAGTCTGCCATCCTGCGATCGAAACAGATCACGTCGATCGCGACGTTGGCATCATTGATGTTGGCGTTCTGCATCGGTCGCCAGTAATAGACCCACCACGTCCCGGTGTCGTTTTCATTGTTCTGGTCCGTCCAGAGCTGGTAGCGACCCCCACGATGGCCTTCGTCGATGTCGAACCACCAGCCATGCCCACCGATGGTGCAGACATGCGTGGTGAGCGACACCTTCGTATCATGCTGCGCATAGCCGAATGAGGGGAGCTGCAACCAGCGCTTGACGATGATCGGCCACGTCCCACCCATGGATAGGTTGCCGCCGAAGGTCGTCGTCCCGCCCAGGTTGAGGCCGTTGACCGTGGCCCCGTCCACCAGCGTACCGGCGGTACTGGCCGAGTCGGCCGCAGTTGCGCGCATGGCCCAGGGCTGTGCATGCAAGCGTTGGCGCGGGATCAGCTCGGAATCCGTGCCCACGGTCACGCCGACAAAGAGGTTCGGATGGTCGGTGAAGAGGGAGGCCGGCATGGCGGTCGCGTCACCGAGGACGACGTTGAACATGCCGTCTCGTACGGGTGTCGCGTTGAAGGACTCCGTGTGCAAGGCCGTGCCACCGGTCGGATCGCCATAGATGCGAATCGTGAGGTTTCGGTCGCCCGTCACCAGGCTGCCATCTGGATTGCGCAACACACCTTGGTAACTGAAGCTGGAAGGGATGTCTGCGTTGAGGGCGTCCACCGAGTCCAGGCTGGATGCCCGATCGGTGCTAGTGCTCGGCGCTACGGGATCGGCACGTAGCCCATCGCTCAAGGCGACGAACAACGCACTCAAGGCGAATAGCATGGCGGTCACGGAGAAGACCTCGGATCGACGCGACATGTGGAGTGGCTCCTGTTTGCACTCTTGCCCGAGGTGGCGGCTCCCTTGGTAGCCACCTCGGTTTGGCGGTCGCTCGAGCGGCAGCTTGCGGAGAGTAGCACCGCCCCTCGGAACGGTACAGCACCGTCACGTTCGACGATTGCGCCGCTCGAGGCACCACGCTAGACTGCGCATCGGCCGGGTCGCGCTCGTCCGGGCGAATTCGCAGTTCGAGCGCAATGAGCAGGCCGCAAGCATGATCACCCCACCGCGCCCTGACCTATCCGACAGGGCGCGCCCGCCAGCCCGCGGAGCATCTGCCATCGACGCCCGCATCCTGCCGCTTTCCAATCCCGGACTCGCCCGGCGCCTGGCGCCGCGGCTGCTGCCCGGCCTGATCCTGCTCCTGCTACCGCTCTTGGTGCTATGGCCGGTGACCTTCGGCGGGCTGAGCCTGGTGCCCTACGATGCCCTGCTGGGCGACCCGGTCTATGCCGAGGCCTTGCGAGCGGCGGGCCTGAGCGGCACGCAGAACGGGCTGGTGGCCGATCTGGTCTACCAGAACGTGGTCTGGAAGCAGTTCTGGGTCGAGAGCCTTCGGTCGGGCCAGATCCCGCTGTGGAATCCCTTCTTGGCCGGCGGCATGCCCTTCCTGGCCGCCGGCCAACATTCGGGCCTCTATCCCCAGAGCCTGCTCTTCCTCCTGATCGAGCCGGCGCGGGCCTACGGCTGGAACGCCTGGCTCTCGCTCTGGTTGGCCGGCCTGGCCATGTACGGCCTGGGCCGCACCATCGGCCTGCGGCGTGGCGCCAGCCTGGCCATGGGCGCCGGCTGGCAGCTCTCGAGCCTCTTCGTGGTCAACGCCGTCTTCCCCATGATCCAGTCGGCCATGACCTGGCTGCCCTTGATCCTGGCAGCTTGCCTGGCGATCACCCGGCGGCTGGAATCGGAGGAAGAGGCGGATGGCTGGCTGCCCCGCGGCCAGGCCACGCTCTGGCTGCTGGCGCTGGCCGCGGCCACCGCCCTGGCCGGCCTGGCCGGCCACCCCGAGGTGCTCATCCAGTCGGCCCTGGTGGCCGCGGCCTTCTGCCTGTGGCGCTTGGCCCTGCTCTGGCGCTCGAGGGGCTGGCGCGCCGCACTGCGGGCCGGCAGCTGGCTGGCCACCGCGGCCGTCGCCGGCGCCCTGGTGGCCGCCATCCAGCTAGTCCCCCTCTACGAATTGGGTCAGGCCAACTGGCGCGGCGGCGCGGCCAGCTACGAGGAGACCGTGGCCAACGCCTTCGGCATCCGCCAGGCCATCACCTTCCTGATGCCCGACTTCTACGGCAACCCGGCCCATCATCGCGTGCCCGGAGTCGGCGGCGGCGCGGCGACGACCCTCGAGGACGGCGCCGTCTGGGGTCTGGGTTGGGGCGCCCGAAATTATGTCGAGTCGGCGGCCTACCTGGGCTGGTTGCTCTTGCTCTTGGTCCCGGTCGGCCTGCTGGCCGGCCGCCGCCGGCGGGAAGCCTGGTTCTTCGGCGGCTTGGCCCTGGTGGCGGCCAGCTTCGTCTTCGGGCTGCCCAGCTACCGCCTGCTCTTCTTCGGAATCCCGGGCATCGACCAGCTGCGCACGCCCTTCCGCTGGATCTTCCCCCTCGATCTGGCCCTGGTGGTGCTGGCCGGCATCGGTCTGGACCACCTCTCGAGCGCCGCGCGGGAGGGAAGCCGGGAAGCCGGCCGTGACTGGGCCCGCCGGATCGCGATCATCCTGGGCGGGCTGGCCACCGCCCTGGGCGGCTTGACCGGACTGTCCCTGATCCTGGCCTGGATCCGGCCCGAACGCTGGGTCGAGCTGGTCGAAGCGGCCTTCGAGGCCTTGCCTTGCGGCGAGGGTCCCTGCGCGCTGGACGCGGCGCTGGAGCGCTTCGGTTCGGCCGCGGTGCTGGCCGACTACCAGTTCTGGAACCTGGCCCACCTGGCGGTCTTCCTGACGCTCTCCGGCATCCTGCTCTTGCTCCTGGCCCGGCCCGGCCACGACCGCTCGTCCGCACTGCGCGCCAGACTGGCCTCTAGCCTGGCCTTGGCCTTGATCGCGCTCGACCTGGTCTTGATCGGCTTCGGCTTCAACCCGGCCGTCGACCCGGAGCTGGCCGAGGTCGAGCCGCCCATCGTGCGGCAGCTCTCCGAATTGGTCGAGGCCAAGTGGGGGCGGGTCAGCGCGCTGGGACCCTCCAAGATGCTCTGGCCGAACAGTGCCATGCGATCCGGCATCCCCGACCTGCGGGCCTACGACTCCATCCTGCCGCGCTGGACGGTCGAGACCCTGGACCGAGTCGAGGACCAGGACGGGATGCTGGCCCACAACCGCATCGACAACCTGCGCGAGGCCGAGCGCCTGGCCCATCCGGTCCTGCGCGCGCTGGGCCTGCGCTACCTGCTAGCCGACCGGCCGGTCGACGTCGACGGGCTGGAGCTGGTGGCCCGAGAGGACGACATCCGGCTCTACGAGAGCACGCGGGCCCAGGCCCGCGCCTGGGTGGTCGAGGACGTGCTGGTGCTCGAGGATCGCCGCGCCTTGCTGGACGCCCTGGGCGACTTCGACCCCGAGGCGCAGGTGCTGATCGAGGAGGCGCCCGATCGCTCGATCTGGCGCGACATGCCGGCCGGCCGCGACAATCCCTCGGGCACGACCCGCGTCCGCCGCGACCTCGAGAGCCTGACCGAGTTGCAGGTCGAGGTCTACGGCGCCCCTTCCGGCGGCATGCTGGTGCTCTCGGAGGCCTGGTTCCCCGGCTGGCGGGCCTGGGTCGAGACCGGCGGCGGGGCCGAGCGGGTCGAGACGGAGGTGCCGGTCTACCGCGCCGACGGCATGCTGCGCGCCGTGCCGGTGCCGCCGGGCTACTCGGTGGTCCGCCTGCGCTACTTCCCGATGTCGATCAAGCTGGGGCTCTACGGCAGCTTCCTGGGCATCATCCTGCTCATCCTGGCCGCGGCCTACGCGCTCTGGACCCGCTTCGTGCGCATCGACGACCGCGACGAGCTGGGCCGCATCGCCATCAACAGCGCCGGGCCCATCGCGGCCAACCTGCTCAACAAGCTGCTGCTCTTCGTCTTCGCCATGCTCACGCTGCGCGTGCTCGGACCCCGTGCGGCCGGCGAGTACTACGTGGCGGTGACCATCATCGGCTTCGCCGACATCCTGACGAACTTCGGCTTGAACCTGCTGACCACCCGCGAGGTGGCGCGCCAGCCCGAGACGGCCGGCCAGTACCTCAGCCAGACCATCGTCCTGCGCTTGATCCTGTGGATCGTCATGCTGCCGATCCTGGGTGGTTACCTAGCCTATCGGGCCGGCGCCTTCGGCAGCGGCGCCGGCAACCCGATCAGCCCGGAAGGCGTGCAGGCGGTGGCGCTCCTGGCGGTCAGCTTGATCCCGGCCAACCTCAACACCGCCATCTCGAGCATCTTCCAGGCCCGCGAGCGCATGGTCCTGCCGGCGGCGGTGACCATCGTCTCGACCCTGTCCACGGTCTCGCTGGGCGCGCTGGTGCTCCTGGCTGGCTACGGCTTCGTCGGCCTGGCGGCCGTCTCGATCGTCACCAACCTGATCACCTTCGCCATCCTCTTGGCCCTGGCCGCGCGCGACGGGATCCGGCCCGAGATGCGCATCCGCCCGGCCTTCATCTGGGGCATGGTCGGCTTGTCGCTGCCCCTGATGCTCAACCACCTCCTGCAGACGGTCTTCTTCAAGATCGACGTCCTGCTGCTCGACCAGCTGCTCCTGCGCGACGGCAGCACGGTGGTCGGCTGGTACCAGGCGGCCTACAAATGGGTCGACGCGCTCTTGATCCTGCCGGCTTTCTTCACCATGGCCCTCTTCCCCATGCTCAGCCGGCGCGCGGCCGACGACCCCTCCGGCTTCCGGCGGGCCTACACGACCGCACTGCGCTGGCTGGTGACCTTGGCCCTGCCGGTGGCGGTGGTCACGACCTTCCTGGCCGATGGCCTGGTCTGGGCCCTGGCCGGCAGCGAATACGTACCGCAAGGGGGTACGGCGCTGAAGGTAATGATCTGGTTCCTGCCCTTCTCCTTCGCCAACGGCCTTACGCAGTACGTGCTGATCGCGATGAACCGCCAGCGCTGGATCACCTTCAGCTTCGTCATCGCCGTGCTCTTCAACCTGTTGGCCAACTGGCTGGTCATCCCGGGGCACGACTTCGGCTGGTTGGTCATCCCGGCCTACAGCTACATCGGGGCGGCGGTGGTGACGATCCTCTCGGAGTTGGTGCTGCGGATCCCCTTTGGTTGGGGTCTCCGGGACGTCGGCGCGCCACCGCTGTTGGTGCTGGTCTGGCGGCCGGCCCTCGCCGCCAGCGTGGCGGCCGGCATCCTGGCCGGCAGCCTGGAGCTGGGTGCGGCCCAATGGCTGGGCTTCGCGCTGGCGGTGCCGGCCTACGGGCTGGTCCTCGGCCTGGTCGGCGGCGTGACGGAGGACGACCGGGCGATCCTGGCGCGGTTGATGCCCAGTCGGTAGGGCGTTTCGGGGGCCGGCGAGGCGATGATATGATGAGCGCGCGTCCGGGATGGGCCCGGGCGGATCGGAGGAATCCGATGGGCATGAAGGGAGCTGTGCAAGCATGAAGGTTCGATTGGAGTACTGCGGCGCTTGAGGCTACCTACCCCGTGCCGTCCGTGTGACGGATGAGGTGTTGAGCGTGGGCCGGCTGGGTCATGCGATCGACGAGTGGACGCTGATCCCTTCCAAGGGCGGCGTCTTCGAGCTCGAGATCGATGGCGAGCTGGTCTACTCGAAGAAGGAAACCGGACGCCATGCCGAGGAGGGTGAGATCCTCGCGATGTTCGAGGCTCGCGTTCCTGGTTGATCTGACTCCCGCAAGCTGAAGTCAACGAAGAGAGCCCTGTCGGCTGACGTGAGAGCGTCGAGTTCGGCAGGGCTTTGTTGTGGCTTGCAGGAGTTCGGGACGACGTTGGCGAAGGCGGGCGGTGGTCGCGGGGCGGGAGGGGAAAGCGAGAAGTTGGGGAGGAAGGAGATTCGGGAACGGGTGAAGGCGGGCGGGTTGTCCAGGATTGGGGGAGGAAGGCGTCACCAGGGGTGAAGGCTCGGACGCGGATGGGACGAGAGTGAGGTTGGGTCGATGAACAGAGGGGTGGAGCGGGAGGGGCTGGGGCGGGAGCTCGAGGCGGAGCTGCGGAAGGCGGGGGTGGGGGATCTGCGCTTCGATCGGCTGGCGCGGGTGCTGTACAGCAGCGATGCGAGCTCCTTTCAGGTCGAGCCGCTGGGGGTGGCTTGTCCGCGGGATGCGGACGAGGTGGCGGCGGTGGTCGGTGTCTGCGGGAGGCTGGGAGTGCCGATTTCGGCGCGGGCCGGGGGGACCGGGCTGGCGGGGCAGGCGCTCGGGGACGGGCTGGTGCTGGATACGGCGCGGCACATGCGAGGGCTGGTGATCAGCGGGGATGGGCGGCGGGCGATCGCCGAGCCGGGGGTGGTGCTGGATCGGCTGAATCGAGAGGCGGCAAAGCGCGGGCTGAGGTTCGGGCCGGATCCGGCGTCCTCGGATCGGGCTTGCGTGGGCGGGGTGGTGGCCACGAATGCGACCGGGGCGCGCTCGGTGAAGCAGGGGATGGCCTCGGATCATCTGAAGGCGGCCGAGGCGGTCTTGTCGGACGGATCGCGGGTGGACATGCGCCAGCGCTTCCCCTCGGAGCTCGAGGTGGGGTTGGAGCGCGGGGGTCGGGAGGCGGCGGCCCATCTGGCGGTCGCTCGGATCCTGCGGGAGGGGGTCGAGGACATTCGGCGGGACTTTCCGCGCTACTGGCGGCGGGCCGGCGGCTACAACCTGGACCGGGTGGTGCAGAGGGCATTGGGTAGCGATGTGCTGCCCTGGTGGCAGGAGCGGCCGATGGCCAAGTGGAGCTTCCGCTTCACGTTTCGGTCGCGCACATCGATCCGGGTGGACTCGGAGAGACCCGAGGCGACCCGCGTCACCGAGCTGCCATTGGATGACCTGATCCCGGGGCCGATCAACCTGGCCGATCTCTTGGCCGGCAGCGAGGGCAGCCTGGCCATCGCGACCTCCCTGGAGCTGGGACTGGTGCCCCTGCCCGGAGCGCGAGGGCTGCTGATCTTGGCCTTCGACAGCTTGGCCGAGGCCCTCGAGGCGGTGCCGGTGCTCTTGGAGAGCCGGCCGAGCGCGATCGAGCTGGTCGATCGGAGCTTGCTGCAGCTGGCTCGGCAGGCACCGGGCCATGCCCGGGATCTGAGCTGGATCGAAGGGGATCCGGCGGCCCTGTTGATCGTGGAGCAGGAGGGCGGCAGCGAGGCGCATGTGGCGGGCTTGCTGCGGGGGACGCGGGCCAAGGCGGAGAAGGCCGGGATTCGAGGCTCGGCTCGCTTGGCCCTGCGGCCCGAGGATCAGGCTCGGGTTTGGCGGGCAAGAAAGGCCGGCCTGGGCCTCTTGGCTCGGCGACGAGGGGATCACAAGCCGGTGGCGGGCATCGAGGATACCGCGGTCCCGCCGGAGCGCTTGGCAGGCTACATGGCGGAGGTGGGGGCGCTGCTGCGCGAATTGGCCGTCGAGGCCAGCTTCTACGCGCACGCCTCGGCCGGCTGCATCCACGTGAGGCCGATCCTGAACCTGAAGACGGCCCGGGGGGTCTCGACGCTCGACCACCTGAGCGAGGCGGTCTTCGAGTTGGTCCTGAAGCATGGCGGCGTGCCCAGCAGCGAGCACGGCGACGGCTTGGCGCGCAGCGGCTTCAACGCGCGGCTCTTCGGGCCGGCGGTCTACGGGATGTTCAAGGACATCAAGCGCGCCTTCGACCCGGAGCGGATCTTGAACCCGGGCAAGGTGGTCGGGCCCTTGCCCAGCGCCGAGCAGCTGCGCTACGGGCCGGGCTATCGGGCGGTCTCGCCGCCCTCGCAGCTGGCCTACCCCTTGGATGGCGATCTGGCCCACGCGGTGGAGCAGT
The DNA here is from genome assembly GCA_964549495.1 of uncultured Anaerolineales bacterium. Lineage (GTDB taxonomy): Bacteria > Chloroflexota > Anaerolineae > Epilineales > Epilineaceae > JACKBJ01. Next base: position 33,401 of record CAZJWJ010000023.1, read on the forward strand.
GCAGCGGGATCGGCGTCTGCCGCAAGCTGGACGTGGGCGCCATGTGCCCCAGCTACATGCTCACGCTCGAGGAGCGAGACAGCACCCGCGGGCGGGCCAACGCCTTGCGCGCGGCGCTGGACGGCCGGCTTCCGGATGGCGGACTGGCCGGCGACGCGGTCCACCAGGCCATGGACCTGTGCATCGGCTGCAAGGCCTGCAAGACCGAATGTCCGGCCGGCGTGGACATGGCCCGGCTCGAGATCGAGACCAAGGCGGCGAGGGGTGCGGCTCGGGGATTCCCGCTCCGAGCGCATGTCTTCGCCCGCATCCACACCATCGATCGCCTCCTGTCCCGAGCGCCGAGACTCGCCAACCGCCTACTGGCCAGTCGCGCGTCCCGGGCCCTCGCGCCCAGGCTGGGCATCCACCCCGACCGCCGCCTTCCAGGCCTCGCAGTCCAGACCCTCGACCGGTGGTGGGGAGAGCAACGATCGCCACAGTCCAAACGCTCGGACACCGGGTCCAGCCGCAGGCTCGTCCTCTTCGCCGATACCTTCACCACCTTCCACGAGCCGGAGATCGGACAGGCGGTCGTCCAACTCGCCCGGACGGCGGGCTACCGCGTCGAGATCCCCGCGAGGCGACGTTGCTGCGGCCGGCCGGCGCTATCGCAGGGCCTGGTCGACCTGGCCCGGCGCGATCTGCGGGCCAACCTGGCCCTGCTCGCGCCCCATGCCCGGGCCGGCCGGCCCATCCTGGTGCCCGAGCCCAGCTGCGCCTCGGTCTTCCGCGACGAGCTGCCCGACCTGCTGACGGGGGCCGGCGAGCGGGACGACGCCCTCCGGCTGTCCGAGGCCGTGCTGACGGTGGAGGAGTGGTTGGCCGGGCTGCCGGCCGGCGCGCTCGAGCTGCGACCGGGTCCGCAGCGGGCGCTCCTCCACGTCCACTGCCACCAGCGTGCGCTCGTCGGCATCCAGCCCACCCTGGACGCGCTGGCCCTGATCCCGAGCCTGAGGGTGGAAGAGCCCGATGCCGGCTGCTGTGGGATGGCCGGCGCGTTCGGGTACGAGCTGGAACACCGCGATGCCTCGCTGGCCATGGGCCGCCGCAAGCTCGCCCCTGCCATCGAAGCCCTCGACCCTCGGGTGCCCATCCTGGCCCCGGGTACCAGCTGCCGCCACCAGGTCGCCGATCTCACCGGCCGGCGCGCCCTCCACCCCGTCCAGCTCCTGGCCGGCCAGCTGGAGTCGCCGGCCCGCCGATCGAGTCCAAACGGTTGACGCTAGAGGCTCGGCCAGGCGCCGCGCGCATGGCGAGCCGAGACTCGCTCAAACCGGCCACATTCCGTTGACATGCTTCCTGCCTGGCCTTATGCTCGAAGGGTGGGCACTGGGCAATCGGCCCATCGCGGCCACCTGGCGGCCCCAGCGCGACTCCAGTCGCGCGACCAAGCGGAAAGCGAGGCCAGGCAGCTCCAGATGGCGACCTCGGATGGACGGATGAGCACCCGGCGCAGGGATGCGATGGGGTCTGCCGGTCGGCTCCGCGGCATGCGCGGGGCGATCCTGCTGCTGTCCTTTCTCCTCCTCCTGCTGACCGGGCTGCCGGATGCGCTGAGGGCAGGCAACCGGGTGGAGGTTCCGGCCTCCATTCCACCGGATCTCGAGAGCGAGTGCCTGGGCGAAAATCCCTACCTGGTCACATCCTGCTTCGTGTCCAGCTCGCAGCTGACGGGACCGCAACTGGACGAGGCGCCGGCCGTCATCGCCTTTCGTGACACGCCCAGCGACGTGCCGCAGTACCTTCTGGCCACGCACGGCCAGGTCGGCTCGATCTTCGGCCTGGCTTACGCTCAACGAGAGCCGGCACTCTACGCGGCCGCCTTCCACAAGCGACAGGTCCGCTTCGGCCCGGGCGGTCCAGCGGCCATCTACCGCATCGACATGGCCTCGCTCGATGTGACCCAGGCGATCACGGTGCCCAACGTCGGTCCGGATCGCCATGACCGGAGCCTGCGAACCAGTGATGCGAACGCCGGGCCCGGGGCAGGCAAGACGAGCCTTGGCGACATCGACCTGAGCGAGGATGGAAGCGAGCTCTTCGTCGTCAATCTCGATGATCGCCAAATCTACCGCTTTGGGCTTCCGGAGGGACGACTGCTGGGCCAATTCGCGACCGGCGGCCTGGACCAGCCGTGGGCCGAGGATGCCAGGCCTTTCGGCCTACTGGTTCGAGCAGGGCGGGTCTATCACGGCGTGGTGCATACCGCCCAGGCCAGCCGGCGGCAGAGCGACCTGATGGCGCATGTCTACGCGTCGCAACCGGACGGCAGCCAGATGCGCGAGGTAGCTCGCACGCCGCTTCGAGGAAACCGAGGGCAGATCCAGTCCCCTCAGGTCGGTGCTGGAGGACGACTGGATTGGCAAGCCTGGACGGACCAGCAGCGCGGCTTCTCGGAAGAGCTGCTCGTCTCGATCTTCCCGATGCCCTTGCTGACCGACATCGAACTGACGGCAGACGACTCTCTGATCATCGGTCTACGAGACCGCAACATGGATCGGGGTCCCATGGGTGGGGTCCAGCAGAATCAGTATCCTTCGCTCGGCGCGGGCGACATCCTGCGCGGCCTCCGCAACGATGCGAGCTGGATCTTCTTCCAACCAGACGAGCACTTCCAAGACCGAAGTCAGAATGCGGACGAAACCGTTCAAGGCGGATTGGCCTCCATCTGGTCACTGGAGTTGGTAGTGGCCGGTGCCGCTCCGATGAACGCCAATGGCGTGGCAGTGGATCAGGATGGTGCCCTCTGGTTCGGAGTGAGCGATGGCGCGCCACACCGCAGCGAGCAGTTCTGCAACTACCTCGGTGGCGTCCAACCCCGAGTCCTCGCCCAGCCCGCCAGTCCGCAGCACAGCGAGGGCCTGGGTATCCAGACGATGGGCGACCTCGAGCTGCTGTGCAGCCGCCCTTTCACGCCAAGTGCCACCCCGAGCCCCTCACCCAGTCCGACAACTCGGCCCAGCCCAACACCCAGTCCCAGGCCGACCGGTACACCCACTCCGAACCCAACCCCCAGCCCGAGCCCCAGCCCCTCGCCGAGCCAGACTGCGACCCCCGAGCCGACTCCGATCTTCTTGCCCATCCTGCTCCTGCAGCCCGACTGCGCGCGCATCCCGGTCTCGGTCGCGCTGGTGCTGGACGCCTCGACCAGCATGCGCGAGGCCACCCGGGCCGGCCGGCCCAAGGCCGAGGCCGCCGTCGAGGCAGCGCGCAGCTTCCTGGACGCCTTGCGCTTGCCCGAGGATCGGGCGAGCATCGTCGCCTTCAACGCCGAGGCGAGCTTGCTAGCACCGCTGACTGGTGACCGCGGTGCGCTCGACGAGGCCCTGGCCCGCTTCGAGCTGGCGCAGTTCACCCGCATCGACCTGGGCATCGAGGCGGCGCGCCGCGAGCTGGTCGAGGCGGCCGGCGAGGGCGAGACGCAGGCCATGGTCGTGCTCACCGATGGCCGCAACAACCCCGAACCGGTGTCCAGCGCGGTCGATGCTGCCGCCCGGGCCAAGGCGGACAGCATCCGCGTCTTCACCATCGGGCTGGGCAGCGAGATCGAGGAGGCCGCGCTGCGAGAGATGGCTTCCGGGCCTGCCGACTATCGCGCCGCGGCCGATGGCGAGGACTTGGCGGGCATCTACCAGGCGCTGGCCGGCGCCGTGCGCCTCTGCCCGGGACAGTGGCGGCCGTGAAATACACGCATGCGCTGCCGGGCGGTCTCGGCCTTGCCGTCACGGCCGGCGGCAGGGATGGCCACCTCGGGTGTCGCGTGGCGCCGCAACGTGGATCCGGCCATGGAAGGCCATGCCGGTGGCCGCAACTCTGGAGCGATCGATGAGTCCAAGCTCGAAGGCGATCCGCGCCACGCGGGCGGGCATCACGGCATGTCTCGCCGCCGGCCTGCTCCTGGTGGCCGCTGCGGGGACGCCGGCAGGCTCCCTCCGCGCAGGATCCGCCACTCCGGCCAGCCTGCCGCCGGGATTGACAGCAGCTTGCGCCGGCGACAATCCATACCTGGCTACGACCTGCTTTCACTCGGCCGACCTCTTCGGCACGAACCACCTGCCCTCGATGACGTCTGTAGCGGGCTTCAACGACACGGCCGAGGATCTGCCGAACTACATCCTGGCCTCGCAGGGCGAGGTCGGAACGACCTTCGGCCTGGCCTACTCCACGCCGGAGCATGCGCTCTACGCCGCGGCCTTCCACAAGCGCCAGACGCGATTCGGCCCGGGCGGGCCCGGCGCCATCTACCGCATCGACCTCGGTGCGCTCGATGTTCGGCAGGCCATCACGGTGCCCAACGCGGGGCCGGATCGACACAGCCTCAGCCCGCGCGGACCGGACACCCAGGCCGGCCCCTGGGCGGGCAAGACCAGCCTGGGCGACATCGAGATCAGTACCGACGGATCCACGCTCTTCGCGATGAACCTGAACGATCGGCGGATCTATCGCTTCGAGCTACCGAGCGGCCGGCCGATCGACAGCTTCGAGACCGGCGGACGAGACCGGGAGTGGTCCGAAGACGCGCGACCCTTCGCTCTGGCCTTCCGGAATGACCGACTCTACCACGGCGTGGTCCATTCGGCGGAGTCCTCGGGTCGCCGAAACGACCTGCATGCCTACGTCTTCGCATCGGCACCGGACGGCAGCGCCATGCGCCAGGTCACCGACGTCGACTTGGGCTATCTGCGCGGTTCGATCGAAGCACCATGGCTCCAGATTCAGCAACCACTCGCCTGGAGGCCCTGGTCGGACCGAGACCGGGGGGTGGTTTCGAATGTCTTGGTTCGCTTGCAAGGCCTCAGCGGACTGACCATCAATCCGATGCCGATGCTGACCGACATCGAGTTCGATCTGGACGGCTCGATGGTGTTGGCCCTCCGGGATCGCAACCTCGATCGGGCCGAGCTGACCTTGGCGCGCCGCCCGGACTCGATCGGCGGCCTCGGGGCCGGTGACCTGCTGCGCGGACTGCCCGATGGGGATACCTGGCAAGTCAGCGTTCAAGAGCACTTCGACGATCAATCGAGGCAGTCGGCCGAGATGGCCCAGGGAGGGCTTGCCTCGATCCGCTGGCCACGGAGCATCGTGGCTGGCTTGGCGCCCCTAGAACTCTTGGACATTTCGCGGAGCGTCCAGGATGTTGCCCGCTGGTTCGACCCCGAGAGCGGATCACAGCTGCGACAGGAGCAGATCTGCTCGCGCTGGGGCGTCACGGCACGGTTGTCCATCGCGCCACAGGCACCACTCGACGACGAGTTTCCAGGTTTCGTGGGCTCGGGAGACATGGAGCTACTATGCTCGAGCCTTCCCAGCCCGACGCCAACCGAGAGCCCGACGGTCACGGCGAGCCCCACCGTGGAGCCCAGCGCGACGGCTCGGCCGAGCTCCACTGCGAGACCCTCGGAAACCCTCGCACCCAGCCCCAGCCCGAGACCCAGCGCAACAACGAGCCCGACCGCGACGCCCGAACCGAAGCCGATCTACCTGCCCATCCTGCTCCTGCAGCCCGACTGCGCGCGCATCCCGGTCTCGATCGCGCTGGTGCTGGACGCCTCGACCAGCATGCGCGAGACCACGCGGGCCGGCCGGCCCAAGGCCGAAGCCGCTGTCGAGGCCGCGCGCCGCTTCCTGGACGCGCTGCGCCTGCCGGAGGACCGGGCAGCGATCGTCGCCTTCAACGCCGAGGCGAGCCTGCTCGCACCGCTGACCGGCGACCGGGCGGTACTCGACGAGGCCCTGGCCCGCTTCGAGCTGGCGCAGTTCACCCGCATCGACCTGGGCATCGAGGCGGCGCGCCGCGAGCTGGTCGATGCGGCCGGCGAGGGCGAGACGCAGGCCGTGATCGTGCTGACCGACGGGCGCAACAACCCCGAACCGGTGTCCAGCGCGGTCGCGGCCGCCGCGCGGGCCAAGGCGGACGGCATCCGAGTGTTTACCATCGGGCTGGGCAGCGAGATCGAGGAGGCCGCGCTGCAAGAGATGGCCAGCCGCCCGTCGGACTATCGCGCCGCGGCCGATGGCGAGGACCTGGCCGGCATCTACCAGGCGCTGGCCGGCGCCGTGCGCGACTGCCCGGGGCAGTGGCGACCATGAGCGACCTCGCCGTCCTTCGACACGACGCTTGCCGTTTGCATGGACATGCGGGACCGTACTCGAGATGAGGAGCAGGAAGATGAAGATGCGTCGCTCGATTCCCATGAGGTTCATCATCCTGTCCGTGATCGCCCTCGCCGGCCTGGCGCTTGCCGGCTCGCGGATCGGAAACGCACCGGCCGAGCGCCCCCTCGCCGCCTCCGAGCTGCGGCGCGCCGACGGCACCGGCCTCGTCGCGCAGCTGGGCGGGCCGGCCACGGCCGTCGTCGCCGCGGGCGATCTGGCCGTTCTCGGTCTCGGAAATCGGCTTGTTGCGCTGGATCTGGCTGCGCCGGGTGGTCCGAACATCGTCGCCGAGTCCCTGCCGCTACCTTCCGCCGTGCGCGATCTGGTCTTCGACGGCCGGGAGCTGCACGCTGCGCTGGGCACGGCCGGTCTGCGCAGCTTCGCGCTGCCCGATGCCGGCGAACGCGAGATCCGCGAGCTGGCGCGGGCACCGTCCGAATGGTGGACCGGCGGGCTGGCCGCGTTCGGGGACCTGCTCCTCGCCGCCGACGGTCAGGCAGGGCTCGCCATCTGGCAGCGCGATGCGGCGGGCGCCTGGCAGCTGCGGTCGCGATTGAACACGCCGGGCGATGCCAGGGCGGTCGCGGTCGAGGGCAGTCTGGCCTGGATCGCCAGCGGTGGCACCGGCCTGCAGGTGGTCGATCTCTCCGAGCCCGGCGTGCCGCGCATCCTGGGATCGGTCGACACGCCGGGCATGGCGAGCGACATCGTGCTCGCCGCGGGCAGGGCCTACGTGGCCGATGGGCTGGCCGGCTTGCAGGTCATCGACCGGTCGACGCCGGAGGCCCCGGTCCTCATCGCCTCGCTCGAGGCCGGCGACAGCACGGACGCGGTCGCGCTGGACCATGATCGACTCTACCTGGCCGACCGCCAGGGCGGCCTGGCCATCGTGGACGTTGGCGACCCGGATGCTCCGCGGGCGCTCGGCCGCTTCGACGAGATCGGCGCGGCGGTCGCCGTCGCCGTATCCGACGCGGGCCTGCTGCTCGCCGATGCCGGAGGGTACCAGAGCGGCGGCTCGCTGGCCGCCGTCGACAGCGTCCGAGCGCATGTCTGGGGCGTCGAGGGTCAAGCACCACGCGCAGAGGGCTTTGCCGGACTGCGCGTCGTCGACGCAAGCCAGCCGGATGCCCCGCGCCAGACGATGGTCTTCCGCAGCCCCAGCTTCGTCGAGAGCGTTGTCGTAGACGGCCACCTGGCCTATCTGGCCGACGGCTTTGCCGGCCTGGTGTTGGCCGATCTGCGCCAGCCCGAAGCGCCGCGACTCTTGGACGCCCTGACCACCGAGGGCGCGGCGCACGACGTGCTGCTCGATGGCCAGCGGGCCTGGGTGGCGGTGGGCGCGGCCGGTGTGATCGCCGTCGAGGGCAATGCCAATGACGGGCTGCGCCGCCTGTCCGGAGTCGACACACCGGGCGAGGCGCTGGGACTGGCCCTGCGCGGTGCCCGGCTATACGTGGCCGATGGCGCCGCGGGCCTGACCGTGATCGACATCGCCGATCCTGGCGCGCCGCGCCGATTGGTCAGCGTCGACACACCGGGCTACGCCTGGGACGTCAAGCTGAGCGATGCGGGGCCCTGGCTCTACGTCGCCGACCGGGTCGGCGGCCTGCGGGTGATGCGCCTGGACGACCCGGACGCGCCCAGCGAGGTGGCCGGGCTGGACTCGGTGGCCGTCGCGCTGGACATCGCCTGGCTGGACGACCTGGCCTACGTAGCCAGTGGACCGGGCGGCCTGAGCGTCGTCGATCTCTCCGATCCGGCCGCGCCGCAACATCTGAGCAGCCTGGCCGTCGCGGGCGCGGTACACGGCGTACAGATCCTGGGCGAGCGCGCCTACCTGGCCGCGGGCGATCAGGGCTTGCGCGTCATCGACCTCGGCGACCCGCGTGCGCCGCGGGAGATCGAAGCCTTCGCGCTCCCCGGCGTGAGCGAGCGCCTGCTGGTCCTGGGCGAGATCGCGCTGGTGGCCGGCGAGCATGCCGGCATGCTGAGCCTGCGCCTGGCCCCTGGCAATAGTCGATCCTTCATCCCCTGGCTCGGAGCGCGCTGACGACATCCTTCCGCCTTGGCCGCCGCTTGCCCCTGACGCCCGACTCGGGACCTGGGTGCCGCGGCCTCGTTCAGGACATCGGCTCGAGATGGTAGCGGGCGCAGCCCAGCGCCTCGGCGTCCCGGACATCGTGGGTGACCAGGAGGATGCCCACCCCCGAGACGCTGGCCAGATGGTCGATGGTCTCTCGCAGCCGGGCGGCCAGATCCCGGTCGAGGTTGACCAGGGGCTCGTCGAGCAGGAGCCAGCGCGGCGCCCCGGCCAGGGCCCGCGCCAGGCCCAGCCGGCGCTGCTCGCCGCCGGATAGCTGATCGGGATGGCGGTCGCGCAGCGCATCCAGCGCGCAGGCATGCAGCAGCAGGTCGCAACGCGCCTCGCGCAGGTCGGGCTGCATCCGACCGGCGGCAAAGCGCAGATGCTGCGCCACCGTCATGTGCGGCCACAGCGCGCCGCTCTGGAAGACCATGCCGATGCCCCGGCGATGCGGTGGGATCGCGACCCGACCCGCCTCGCTGGCCAGGGCACCATCGATGAGCACGCGGCCGGCGCCAGGCGCCACCAAGCCCGCGATCAGTCGCAGCAGCGTCGTCTTGCCCGCCCCGTTGGGTCCCAGGATCGCGAGGCGCTCGCCCGGCTCGAGCGCCAGATCGATCCCCTCGAGCACGGGCCGCCCGCCACGATCGAAACCCAAGCCCTCCACGCGGATCCCAACCTGTCCGCCCCCGCCGCGATCGTTCATGCGCGTCGCCCCGCCTCGAAAGCGCGCAGCGCTCCGACCATCGCCAGCGAGGATAGGAGCGCCAGGAGCAGACAGCTGCCAGCCACGGCCTCCGAAGCCCCGTAATGGAGGTAGTTGAAGGTCCGGACCGCGAAGCTGGAACGGCCGGGGGGCAAGACCATCAGCGTGGCACCGACCTCGCCCAGCGAGAGGGCGAAGACCGTCACGAAAGCCGTGACGTATCCCGGTGCGGAGAGCCGGCGGCCCACCCGCCACCACCCCCGAATGGCGCTGGGCTGGTATACGCGCATGGCCTCGATCTGCGTTTCGTCGCGCCGGACCAAGGCCGCCACCATCAACAAGGCCGCGATGGGTGCGAAGCGCCCGGCCGTCGCCAGCGAGGGCAACAGGTCGGTATGGGGCAGGACCGGCGATAGCGTGCCCTGCCCCCATAGCTCGATCAGCCCAATCCCGAAGAGGGGCGCGGGAAAGGCCAGGGGCAAGACCGTCACCAGCCAGGGCCATCGACCTGCCACCCCCCGCTCGCCGTCGGTCATGCCAACCAGCCTCCGGGCCATCGCCATGCCGGCCGCACAGGCCAGCAGACCGGCGACCAGCGCCACGGCCATCGAGTAGAACAGATCGTCGACCGCGGGCGCCAGGGTCGGCCAAAGCCGGCGGAGATCACCGGCGGCAGCCACCAGACTCAGCGCGAAGACCAGCGCCTGCAGCAAGAGGAGCCCCATCGCGAGCCGCGCCAGACCGCGGACCGGCCCGCTCAGCAAGGCCGTAGTAGCCTCCCGCGTCGCTTCGGCGTCGATCTCGCGCGAGCTCGAGGCCGCCCGCCGCCAACCGGCCACCAGCAGGATCGATGCCAGGCCGGCCAGCAGCAGGATGGGCAGCGCCATCGCCAGCGCGCGGGCCGCGTCGCCGCTGGCGCTGTACTCCGCGAAGACCGCCAGCGCCAGCACCCGTACCTGGAAGAGCGAGGGCACGCCATAGTCGGTGATCGTCAGCAGGAAGCAGAGCGCCAGGCCGGCCGCCACGACCGGCGCCGCCAGGGGCAGGGCGATCCGCCACAGCACCCGCCCGCCCGAGCGCAGGCTCCGCCCCGCCTCCAAGAGCTCGGCAGGCAGCAAGGCCAGGGCGACCACCGACATGCCGTAGGCGATGGGTAAGCGCGACAAGCTGGTCACCAAGACCGCCACCGCGGGTCCACCCGTCGGCAGGTCGCCGCCCAGTCCACGCGCCAGCAGGCCCATGCGGTAGAGCAGGCTCGACCAAGCCAGCGCGTGCACGTATGGGGGCACCGCCACGAAGGCCAGCGGCAGCCATCGAAGCCATCCCTTCCGCGGCCGATCGGAGAGCGCGGCCGCGAGACCCAGCAGGCCGGCCAGCAAGGTCGAGACCACCGCCAAGCCCAAGCTGCTCCCCAAGAGATCCAGACTCCGCCCCCGGGGCCACGCCAAGCCGAGCAGCGCCAAGGCGCCCCCGGGCCGTGCCGCCACACCCACCACGCCGTCGTAGACCAAGCTCAGGATCGGTCCGATGACGATGATCAAGAAGCCGAGCAGGCCAGCCGCGTCCAGGAATCCCTGCCAGCGCTCCTCTCCCTCGCGCCCTACCCTCAACGCACGAAGAGCTCGGTCATCTCGGCAATCGCGTGCTCGATCTGCCCGGCCACCTCGGTCAAGGACACCGGCATCGCCTTCACGTTCGACGCATCGACACAGGCCGGCGATGCACCGCCCTCTCGCAGCGAGAGTTGAATCCAGCCATCGGCGATCAGACGATCGACGGTCTCCTCCCGAAGCAACCAGTCGATGAAACGCCGCCCGGCCTCCGGGTTCGGCCCCCCGCGCACCAGCGCCACAGTGTTCGGCACGATGAGCGTCCCGTCTTCCCCTTCCTCCTGATCCGGGAAGACGATCTCCACCGGCGCTCCACGCTCCACCGCCCCACAGGCATCGTCCGTATCCGTCAGCCCCCAGGCCAGCTGCCCATCCGCCACCTGGTCGCGCACCACGCTGTTCCCATCCAGCACCTTCAGCTCTCGGTCCGCGACCTGCGCATAGAAGCGCCGCGCCGCGTCCTCGCCCCATAGCGCGTAATGCGCCGCCGCCTGCGTCGCCGTGGTCCCAAAGACCGGATAGGCGATCCCGATGTCCTCCGCCTCACGCCCCGCATCCAACAAGTCGTGCACGGACCGCGGCCAGTCCACACGATCCATGCGCTCCGTATTGACCAGGATCACCCGCGCCCGGCCCCCGAAGCCCGTCCAGCGCCAGTCCCCGTCCCGCATCGTCTCCGGGATCCCCTCCGCCGCGGGCGACCGGTAGGCCTCCAGCAGCCCAGCCTCCGCCAGCTGGATCGGCTGCGAGAACTCCCCGTTCCACCAGACGTCCGCCTGCGGCGACTCCGCCTCGGCGATCAGGCGATTGACCAAACCCGTCGTCTTGGCCGCCTCCAGATCGTAGACTGCCCGCACCTCGATCCCCGTCTCCGCCTCGAAGTCCTCCAGCACCGGCTCCGAGAAGTTCTGATCGACCGAGGTGTAGATCACCACCGCATCCGAGCCCCCAGTCCCGGCACCGCAAGCCGCCATCCCGAACATGGTCACCAGCGCAAGCACCGACCGCCTCATCCGTTCGAGCCCTTTCCTGTCGGGGCGAACCAGCCCCACGATCCCGCCGCATCCTTCGCGCCAGCCTACCCCACCCACCCCCGGAATTCAAGCGCACGGCGACCGCGGCCCCCGCCGCCGCAGGGCTCGTCGACGTCTTGCCCTCCCTCCCACCAAGCGGGCGGGGGGTCCTCGGGGCGGGGCGCCACAATCCGTGTGCGACGGCGGCCCGCGCGGGCGACATCACCCGCCTTCTGGCACCCGGACCCCGCGTCACAGGGTCCCGTCATCACATCGGCGCCCCGCCCCGAGGACCCCCCGCCCTGCGCCAGGTCCCGCCTCTAGAACGCCGTCGCCGTTCTTCCGTCGTCGCCGTTCTTCCGTCGTCGCCGTTCTTCCGTCATCGACGTTTCCGAACAGGACATCAGGATTCGTTCGCGCACCGACCCTCAACCCGCGACCATCGCCTTCTCGCCAAGGCCGATCGAGAAGCCCACCTCGTCCGCATCCACCCGCACCGTCTGCCCCTCGCCGAACTCTCCCTCGAGTAGCTGCAAGGCCAGCGGGTTCTGGATCCGTCGTTGGATCACCCGCTTCAGAGGCCGCGCACCAAACGCCGGATCGTAACCTTCCTCGACCAGCCTCGACTTGGCCGCCTCCGTCACCTCCAAGGAGAGTCCGCGATCCGCCAACAATGCCTCGAGGCCGGCCAGCTGCAAGTCGACGATCTGCATCAGCTCCGCCTTGCCCAGTGCGTGGAAGACCACCGTCTCGTCGATCCGGTTCAGGAACTCCGGCCGGAACTGCTGCCGCAGCTCCTCGAGCACCTTGGGCGTGGCCGCCTCGGCCCCCAGCTCCTGGATCCAATGCGAGCCGACGTTGCTGGTCATGATCACGATCGTGTTCTTGAAGTCCACCCGCCGCCCTTGGCTGTCGGTCAGCCGGCCGTCGTCCAGCACCTGCAGGAGCGTGTTGAAGACATCGGAGTGGGCCTTCTCGATCTCGTCGAAGAGCACCACGCTGTAGGGCCGGCGGCGCACCGCCTCGGTCAGCTGGCCGCCCTCCTCGTGGCCCACGTAGCCCGGCGGGGCGCCGATGAGCCGGGCGACGGTATGCCGCTCCTGGTACTCCGACATGTCGATGCGCACCATCGCGTCCTCGTCGTCGAAGAGCTGCTCGGCCAAAGCGCGCGCCAACTCGGTCTTGCCCACGCCCGTCGGGCCCAGGAAGAGGAAGCTGCCGACCGGCCGGCGCGGGTCCTTGAGCCCGGCCCGGGCCCGGCGCACCGCGTTGGCCACCGCCGAAACCGCCTCGTCCTGCCCGATCACGCGCAGGTGCAGGCGGGACTCGAGCTCGACCAGCTTCTCGACCTCGCCCTCGACCAGCTTGCTGACCGGGATGCCGGTCCAGCGGCTGACCACCTCGGCGATGTCCTCCGGGCCGACCTCCTCGCGTAGGATCATCTCGCCCGAGGCCTGCCGCTGGGCCACCTCGGCCTCCAGCTGCTCGGCCTTGCGCCGCAGCTCCAGCAGCGTGCCGTACTGCAGCCGACTGGCCGTCTCGAAGTCGCCCGATCGCTGAGCCTCCTCGATGGCATGCTGGGTGCGCTCGATCTCCTCCTTGGCGCCGGCCAGGGCCTCGATCCGCGCGCGCTCCTCCTCGATACGCGCCTCGAGATCGCTCCGCTCGGCCTCCAGCTCGGCGATCTCCTCCTCGATCCGCGCCAGCCGCTCGCGCGAGGCCTTGTCCTTCTCTTGCTTGAGCGCCTCGCGCTCGATGGAGCGCTGCAGGATCTGCCGCTTGAGGTCGTCCAACTCGCGCGGGTCGCTGGTGATCTCCATGCGCAGCCGGCTGGCCGACTCGTCCAGGAGGTCGATGGCCTTGTCGGGCAGGAAGCGGTCGGAGATGTAGCGGTCGGAGAGCGTGGCCGCGGCGATGACCGCCGCGTCGGTGATGCGCACGCCGTGGTGCACCTCGTAGCGCTCCTTGAGCCCGCGCAGGATGGAGACGGTGTCCTCCACCGAGGGCTCGCCGACCAAGACCGGCTGGAAGCGCCGCTCGAGGGCCGCGTCCTTCTCGATGTGCTTGCGGTACTCGTCCAGCGTGGTCGCGCCGATGGCGTGCAGCTCGCCCCGGGCCAGCATGGGCTTGAGCATGTTGCCGGCGTCCATCGCCCCCTCGGCCGCGCCGGCGCCGACGATGGTGTGCAGCTCATCGATGAAGGCGATGATCTCACCATCGCTGCCCTGGATCTCGGCCAGCACCGCCTTGAGCCGCTCCTCGAACTCGCCGCGGTACTTGGCGCCGGCCACCATCGCTCCGAAATCCAGGGAGATCAGCCGCCGGTTCTCCAGCGCCTTGGGCACGTCGGCCCGCACGATGCGCTGCGCCAGTCCTTCGACGATGGCCGTCTTGCCCACGCCCGGCTCGCCGATCAGCACCGGATTGTTCTTGGTCCGCCGGCTGAGGATCTGGATCACCCGCCGGATCTCCTCGTCGCGGCCGATGACCGGGTCCAGGTCACCGGCCCGCGCTTCGGCCGTCAGGTCGCGCCCGTACTGCGTCAGCGCGTCGTAGGTCCCCTCCGGATTCTGCGACGTGACGCGCTGCGAGCCGCGCAATCCCTGCAAGGCCGCCAAGAGCCGCTCGCGCGTGATCTCGTGCCGGGCCAGCAGCTCGCCGGCCCGCCGATCGCCCTTGGCGATCAAGGCCAGGAGCAGGTGCTCGGTCGACACATACTGATCGCCGAAGCCCTCCAACTCGTCGTGCGCGGCCACCAGGGCTTCGCGCAGCTCGCGCGAGAGCTGCGGCTCGCCGCCACCCGAGACGGTCGGAAGGCGGTTGAGCACCGCGTTCAACTCCACCCCGAGCTGCTCGAGGTCGACGCCCATCCGCCCCAGGACCTGCGGCACCACACCCTGCGGCTGGTCGATCAGCGCGCGCAGCAGGTGAACCGGCAGGACCTCGCTCTGCCCGCCCCGCTGGGCCAGCTGCTGGGCGGCGATGACGGCCTCTTGGGCCTTCTGCGTGAATCGATTGATGTTCATGGTTCCGTTCCCCTCCGCCATTCGGCGGGCATCGTGATCTTGCTTCTACGAGGCGGTCGCGAGAGGTCTCACCGCCCTCTGATGTTCACCTCTTTATGTTAACAAGACGATGGCAGCATGTCAGCCACCTCGCGTTAGCGCCTCGCTAGACATCGTGCGGCTAGCACCGATCGGTCGCGAGCTCGTACACGGGAAATCGGAGAGGCCCGTCCTGTTCGTCGAGGCGGGGCCGAAATCAAGTCGGCGCGGGAAGCGAGCTGTTCCCGTTTGGCGGCAGGCTGCTTGCGCCGTCAGCCGCTGCGCAACTCGCGCAGGCGCTCGAAGATCTCGCGCTCCTCGTCGCTCAGGTCCTCGGGCAGCTCGACCTGGACGCGGACGAAGAGGTCGCCGCGCTCCTCCGTTTGGCCGAGGCGGGGCATGCCCTTGCCGCGCAGGCGGAAGCGCCGGCCGTTCTGGGTGCCGGCGGGGATGGTCATCGTCACCGCCCCGTCCAGGGTCTCGACCCGGGCCTCGCCGCCCAGGACCGCGGTGGTCAGGGGCAGGGGGAGCGCGGCCTTCAGGTCATCGCCGTCGCGCTCGAAGCGCGGGTCGTCGGCCACGTCGACCACCAGGTAGAGGTCGCCCGGGCTGCCGCCGGTCGGGGCCGGCAGGCCCTCACCGCGCATGCGAACGCGCGAGCCGCTGCGCACGCCGGCCGGGATGCGCACCTCGAGCCGCCGGCCGTCCTTGCTGACCAGCCGGCTGGTGCCGCGGAAGGCCTCGTCCAGGCTGATGCGCACCGCCTGTTCGATGTCCCGCCCGCGGGCCGGCGCGGCCGGCCCGCGGCGCATCCGGCTCCGGCCCGGGCCGCCGCCCGGCGCCGCGCGCATGCCACCGAAGAGGGTCTCGAAGAAGTCGGAGAAGCCGCCCTCGCCGAAGATGTCGGAGACGTCCTGCACCGTGCGCGTCTGACCCGGCGCGCCCTGGGCCGCCCAGCGACCCCAGTCGAAGCCGCCGGCCTGGCCGGCCCGCTCGTACTGCTTCCACTCCGCGCCGAAGCGATCGTACTTGGACCGTTTGGCCGGGTCGCTGAGCACCTCGTAGGCCTCGCTGACCTCCTTGAAGCGGTCCTCGGCCGCCTGGTCGTCGGGGTTGACGTCCGGGTGCAACTCGCGAGCCAGCTTGCGATAGGCCCGCTTGATGGTCTTCTCGTCGGCATCCCGCGGGACGCCGAGCGTCTTGTAGTAATCCTTATACTGCATCGAGGGCTCCCATGGCCCGTACTCGGCGGGCGCTGCGACTCGTTCGGGTTCAATGATCCTGCGCACGGCCCACACCGCGCGACGCTATTGTATCGGAGCCGGCCGGCCGACTACGAACGCAGGCGTTAGACCCTCGTTAGATGCGCCATCGCAGCACGCTCATGCTTCCACTTCGCAGCGCGAAAGAAGCGACCTCGGTCGAAGGGGGGTGGACCCTTGCGGATCGGATTCGGGGCGCGAGCGTTGACACCCTTACCACGCCTGCGTACGATATCGCGCCAGCGAGGCCTCGCCCGAGCTTCCCCATCCACCTGATCCAGGTAGCCTTCGATGCTCGCCTGCGGTGAACCCCATCGGCACGAGACGCTGACCAGACGGCCGGGGCGGCCCGCGCTTCGCAGCGCAGCCAGAGTGGACCGTCCCATCATCGCCTTCTGCCAGCGCCCGAGCAGCTTGTGGTGATGAGCCTGCTTCGCGATTGGACGATGCTCGTCCGCGACGAGATGGAGGGCTATGGGCCCGCGGTCTTCCGCCGCGATCTCCTCGCGGCCTTGACGGTTGCGGCGGTGGCCCTCCCCCTGGCCCTGGCTTTTGGTGTCGCTTCTGGCGCGGATGCCGCGGCCGGGCTCGTGACGGCCGTGCTCGCGGGTCTGATCATCGGGCTGTTCGGCGGCGCACCCTACCAGGTCTCGGGACCCACTGGCGCCATGTCCGCGGTGCTCGTCGTAGTCTCCGCGCGCCACGGTCTGGCAGCGGTGTGGATGGTCGGTCTGATGGCCGGAATCCTGCTCGTCGTATTGGCCGTGCTGCGACTTGGCCGCGTCGTGAGCCTGATCCCGGCGCCGGTCATCTCGGGCTTCACCAGCGGCATCGCGCTGATCATCGCGCTCGGGCAATTGGACAACGCGACCGGCCTCACGTCACCTGCCGGGCTGTCCCTGGCCGGCCGGCTGGCCTGGTATGCATCCAACGTCCAGCACGCCAACCCTCGGGTTGCCACCCTGGTGGGCCTGGTGGTACTGTGCATGATCGTCTGGCCGCGAACCCGGCTAGGCCACCACATTCCGGGCCCTTTGGTCGGGATCGTGGCCGCCACATCGTACGCGGCCTTGGCCGGTTGGGAGGTGCCGGTCATCGGCACCATCCCACGGGGCATCCTGCTGGAGCAGCGGCTGCGCCCGAGCGATCTCGACTGGCAAGCGATGGCACCGCTGATCGTCCCGGCGATGTCCGTCGCCGCCTTGGGCGCGATCGAGAGCTTGTTGTGTGGCGCGGTGGCGGGCAACATGACCGGTATCCGCCTTCACGGTCAAGTGGAGCTCTTCGCCCAGGGCCTCGGCAACATCGTGATCCCCTTCTTCGGAGGCGTTCCGGCGACCGCGGCCATCGCTCGCACCAGCGTCAACGTCAAGAGCGGCGGTGTGACGCGATTGGCGCCGATGCTGCACGGTTTCGCGCTCCTCCTGGCAGCGCTGGTACTCGCGCCGGCCATCGCGCGGGTGCCGCTCTCCGCCCTGGCCGGCGTCCTCATCGTCACCGCCTGGCGGATGAACGAATGGCATGCCATCCGATTCTATTTCGGGCGGCGACTCGAGCACGCGATGCTGGCCTTCGTGATCACGCTCGTGGCGACGGTCCTGCTAGACCTCACGCAGGCCATCCTGCTGGGCTTCGGCATCAGCACGCTGGTGTTCATGGCTCAGATCAGCGAGCTCGAGATCACGCGACAGTCGGTGGACCCCAATCGGCTGCCCGATGCGTCGCGCGACTTCGTACACCCCAAATACACGATCGGGATCTACTTTCTAGGTGGCCCCCTGTTCTTCTCCTCCGCCCGACGCTTGATCGAGGAGATCGAACGACAAGACGGATCGGACGCGACGCTGATCCTCTCGCTTCGCGCCGTACCGCTCGTCGACGCCACCGGGGTAGAGGTGTTGCGGGAGCTCTGGCATCGCCAGCGTCGAGACGGTGGCAATCTCCTGCTCACCGGGCTGGGAACGCGCCTGCACGCTCAGCTCGACCGCAGTGGCTTGCTGGATGAGATCGGTCACGAACGTCTGTTCTGGAGCACCGATCGTGCGATTCTGTCGCTCCATGCCGATCTTCCGGGCGAGCCGGACCTCGACGCTCCGGGTTCGGACTTCCAGGAGACCCTCGCCCTCACACCACACGAGGATCGCGTGGACTCCGAATGGTAGTGGCTGGATCCGCCTTCCGGTCGCTGCTCTATAATAGCCTCCGAGGAGACGTGATCGAGCCATGAGCCAGGCCAAGCCACTCAGCCTTGCAACAGACGAGCGCGAGTTGCGCCAGCGCGACTTCCTCTTGCGCGCCGCACAGGCCATTAGCGAACCCCTCGACCTCCGCGAGGTGCTGGCGCGGGTGATCCGCACCGCGGTCAGCATGACCGGTGGCCATGCGGGCGCCATCGCCTTGCGCCAGTCCGAGGGGGACCTGCAGGTGGTGGCCAGCTATCGGCTGGATGCCAGCTTCGAGATCCACCTCGAATCCTTGCTCGATCCCTACGGGATGCAGGTCACGGGCAGTGAAGAGACGTCGACGACCGGCACGCCGGATCGCGAAGCCGAGGCCTCCTCTCGGGCTCCGCAGGTCGGTCGCGACCCCCGAACGATGGAGGAACCTAGCCGGAGAGCGGACTTCGGTGCCTACGAGGATTCGGCGCCCTCCGCCGCGCCGTTGGCGCGTTACGACCGGGCCCTTGCCGAAGGCATCACGGTGCACGACATCGAGGCCGGCGCCGGCGAGGCCGAAGATCCACAGCAGATGCTCAACCTGCCTCTGGACTTGGCCGGCAAGACCATCGGCCGAATCTTCGTCTTCCGCAGCCAGGGCGCGGCGGCTTTCACACCGCTGGACGCCGAGCTGCTGGAGCTCTTCGCGGACCAGGCGGCGGTGGCCATCCACAACGCCGATACGCACATGCGCCTGGCGGCGCGCGAGCGGCGGTTGGCCAAGCTGGTCGAGCACGGGCCGGCCGGCGTGCTCTTGCTCGATGCCGAGGGCCGGGTGCGATCCTACAACCCGGCCGCGGCCCGGCTCTTGGGCCGCGATGCCGAGAGCCTGGCCGGCCAACCTGCGGGTGACCTGATCCGCCTGATCGACGCGCAGGATCGGCCGCTGGACTTCGCCTTGCCGGAGGGAGAGGCGCCGGCCGGTGCCCTGGGCCATCTGCGGCTCTCGGGAGGACGGCGCGGCGCCTGGGCCCAGGTGACGGCCACGCCCCTGCCCGATCCCCGCCGATCGCGGGCCGGCTGGGTGGTCGATCTGATCGACCTCTCGGGCTACAAGGAGGCCGAGGACGCGCGCCGGGCCTTCCTGGCCGGCCTGTCCCACGAGCTCAAGACCCCCTTGTCGCTGATCCGCGGCTACGCCGAAACGCTGCGCTATCCCCAGGTGCGCCAGGACGATGCACTGCACGAGGAAGCCATCGGTGTGGTCCTCGAGGAGACCGACCACCTCACCCGGCTGGTCGATCAGCTGCTCACCGCGGCCCGGCTGGAGGCCGATGCCCTGGAGCTGGACCTGCACACGGTCGAGCCGCGGGCCGAGTTGGAGCGCCTGGTCGAGGGCTTCCGCCGCGCCCGGCCGGCGCATCGCTGGGCGCTCGAGCTGGCCGAGGACCTGCCGGTCCTGCGGGCCGACCCGACCCGCCTGCGCGAGATCTTCGGCAACCTGCTGTCCAACGCCGCCAAGTACTCGCCGGAGGGCAGCACGATCATGCTGCGCGCCGAGCCGGACGGTGCGGGCTTGCGGGTGGAGGTGCGCGACGAGGGCATCGGCATCGACGAGGCCGAGCGCGAGCGGATCTTCGAGCGCTTCTACCGCGTCAGCGAGAGCGGCAACGGTGCCGGCCTGGGCCTCTACATGGCCCGCGCCATCGCCGAGGCCCACGGCGGTCGCATCGATCTGGCCAGCCAGCCGGGGCAGGGCAGCAGCTTCAGCGTCTGGCTGCCGGCCGAGACGCGGACGGCGTCCGGTGGCGGGACGGCCGGCCGGGCCACGGACGCGGCCACCGGCCCGCCGGAGGCTCGGCAATCGAAGGGTGACGATCGCGAGGCCGCGTCAGACCCGTCGGGTTCGCGGCCCGAGCAGCAGGGAGCGAATCGCGGATGACAAGCGGCCCGTCGATCCAGAAGAAGAAGGCGAGCGGCTCGGCACTCGAGGACCGGACCATCCTGGTCGTCGACGACGAGCCGCGCATCGTGCGCTTCGTCCAGCTGCACTTCGAGATGAAGGGCGCGCGGGTGATCGGGGCCAGTTCGGGCAGCGAGGGCCTGGAGATGATCCGCGAGCAGCTACCCGACCTGGTGGTGTTGGACGTGAACATGCCGGGCATGGACGGCTTCGAAACCCTGGCCGAGCTGCGCCGGATCAGCGAGGTTCCGGTGATCATGCTCACCGTGCAGGCCGGCGAGCAGGACCGCATCCGCGGCCTCGATCTGGGCGCCGACGACTACCTGGCCAAGCCCTTCAGCCCGGCCGAGCTGGTCAGCCGGGCCCAGGCGGTGCTGCGCCGCGTGCAGGCGCCGGCCTCGGGCGCGCTGGTGGAAGTGGACCAGGGCCTGCAGATCGATTTCGCGGCCCACGAGGCCATCGCCGGCGGCGAGCGGGTCAAGCTGCGGCCGACCGAATGGCGCCTGCTCTACCACCTGGTCAAGAACGCCGGCTGGTTGATGACCCACGAGCTCATCCTGACCAAGGTCTGGGGACCCGAGTACGTGGGCCAGGACAACTACGTCCGCCTCTACGTCACCTACCTGCGCAAGAAGATCGAGCCCGATCCCTCCAATCCGCGCTACATCCTGACCGAGCGCGGCGTGGGCTACCGCTTCGTCGACTTCGAGGGCAAGCACCAGGTGCCCGACGAGTCTTGAGGTGGTGTCCCGAGAGGGGCGGGCGCCCGCGAGGCAGGTCGAAGCAAGGGGTCGCCGAGATTCACGGGACGGGACTCGCGGCATGGCGACCATCGGCGGATCACGAAACGCGACCGGCGTGCTGGCACGCCGGTCACGTTCTCTTTCGGGTCGCCGCGATGGCGCCAAGCAGGCGTTCTCGCGGCGGGCTCCGATCGTCTCTAGTTGGCCAGGATCTCGATCTTGCGGGGCTTGACGGCCTCGCTCTTGGGCAGGCGCAGGGTCAGGATGCCGCGATCGAAGCGGGCCTCGACCTTGTCGACGTCGATGGGCGTCTGAAGGGCGAAGCGGCGCTTGAAGTCGCCGCGGCCGCGCTCGCGCAGCACCCAGGTCTTCTCGCTATCGCGGGCCGCGAAGCTGCCGGCCACCGTCAGGCTGTCCTTGTCGAAGGTGACGTCCACCTCATCGGGCGTCACGCCGGGCAGGGCGACCTCCAGGACCACCTCGTCCTCGTTCTCCCAGGCGTCGACGGCGGGGCGGATCTCGGTGCCCTGCTTGCCGTTGCCGGCCGTCCAGCCCTGGCCGAAGCCCTCGCCCATCAGGCGATCCATGGCCTCGCGCAGGGTCACGAAGTCGCGCATCGGCTCCCAAGTCGTCACTCGCGTGCTCATCTCTGTCTGTCCTCCTGTGGATCCAATCTCGTTCCGGCGTCGCGGGCGTTTCGCTCCCGAAGCGCCGGTCTTGCCTCATTGCGATCCGCAGTATGATCGCTGGCTGTTAGAGCCGCGCTAGGCGCGCGCTAGAGCAACGCTAGATCGTCCGGAGAGGCGGTGGTCATCCGAGGATTGCGAGGAGTCCGCGGCTCAGGGCAGCTCGAAGCCGCGGGCGGTCAGCACCCGACCGGCTTCGGGACCGGCCAGGAAGTCTACGAAGGCCTGCGCGTCGCGCCGGTGCTCGGAGCCGGCTACGCGCGCAGCTTGGTAGACGGCGCGCTGGGTGACCGCCGGCGGCATGGCCATGCCGCTCAAGGTGCCGGCCACCAGGGGTGTCACGTCGGTGATGTAGACGATGCCCACGTCGGCCTGGCCCTGCATCAGGAGATCGACGACCGCCTTGACGTCGCCGGCCGGGCCGACCAGGTTGGGCTCGGCCTGCGGCCAGACATCCAGCTGGCCGAGCGCGGCGCGCGCCAGGCGGCCGGCCGGTAGCGCCTCCCGGGCCAGGGCGAGCCGCAACCCGGGCCGAGCCAGACCTGCGGGATCGACGATGGGCGGCGAGAGATCGGGCTGATGGAGCAAGGCCAGGCGGTTCTGCGCAAACTCGAAGCCTCCCTCGATCAGCCCTCGATCGGCCAAATCCGTCATGCGCTCCGCGTCGTCGAGGGCCAAGACGTCCACCGGCTCGCCCGCTTCGAGGCGCCGCGACAAGTCATCGGCGGCGCCGAACTCGAAGCTCAGGCGCGTGCGGGGATGCGAGGCTTCGAAGTCGGCCGCCATCGCGTGGAAGGCCTCGGTCAGCGAGGCCGAAGCGTAGACTCGCAACTCGGCCGGCTCGCCGCCCAGAGCATCCAGGGCCGAGCAGCCCGAGCCGGCCGCCGCCAGGAGCGCGATCGCCAGGAACGCGAGGCCGCGGTATCGGAAGCTCGAGATGGTTCGGGGAGTCCGGGATGGTCGGGAAGTCTGGGGCATGCGAGAGGTTTGGTGAGTTCCAGGCTGCTCCGTCTTCATGTCGGGGAGGATATGCGCCCGGGGCCGCGGCGTCCAAGCCGGGAAGGCGTGGAACCTCCGGGCGTGGATCATCCGGGCTCGGATCGGTCGCGTTCCGAAGCGAACCTCGGCCGCGCGAAGGACAGCGCCCCGCCCCCTCGGCCATGGGCGCTGGCCGGCCGGCGGCGGCTAGAGCGGTTCACGGGGACCGGGCAGTCGTGTATAATCCGCCGCTGCCCGCCACCGGCGCTGGCGCCCCATCTCCTTGTCCCCTGCACACTTGATTCCCGGGAGGGACGAAGCATGATCCGTCACGCGACACCGAGGCTCGCCCTCCTGGTCGGCCTGGCATCCGGATTGCTGATGACCGGCTGCGGCGAGGAGCCCACCGCCACAGCGGAGCCCAGCCCCACGGCCGAAGCCATCGCGACCGAGCAGCCCAGCCCGGTTGCGCGCATGGAGCCCACCGCCACCGCCACGGTCGACCCCGCGGAGGAGCCGCTGGCCCCGGTGGGCAGCGAGGAGCTGGCGGGCATCGTCGTGCCGGCGGCGGCCGAGCTGGTCGACTTCGTCGAGGCCGGCGAGGAGACCGACGCCCGGGCCGACTACCGCATCGAGGTCGAGGGCGTGGACAGCGAGGTGCTCTACGAATGGTTCGTCACCCAGATGATGGAGCAGGGCTGGGGCGAGCCCGAAGATCGAGACGGCGCCTTGATCTTCCTGCACGAGACGGAGCTCGGGGCGCGCTTCGCCGATCTGGGCCAGAAGCGCACCGCCACGGTCATCTTCGACTTGACCGACGAGGTCGACTTCTCGATCCTGGCCGAAGCCCCGAACTGATCCCGGAAGCACCACCACCCGCGGCACCCTCAGGAAGCGCCTGGAATGAAGGATCCCGGACCCCAAGAGCTGCTGGAGATCGTCTTCATCCCAGAGGGCGCCAGTCCGCCCGCGGCCGTACGCGCCTGGCAGGCGCGCAACGCCGATTGGCGCAAGCTGGTCGACGAGCGCATCGAATGCCCGGTCTGCGGGTTGGAGGTCCGCGCCATCGCCGATCGGGCGCTCCTGGACGAGGCCGGCATCCGCGATGCCCTGCGCGAGTACCGTGAAGTGCACCTGCGTGGCGCCTGCTCGGATCATTGGTGGCCGACCCTGGAGTACTGGGCCTACGTCGAGAGTCAGTCCCGGCCCTGACGCGCCCGTCCGCGATCGAAGGGCCTTCGCACGCCCTTCGGCCGCGAGTCGCCTGGAAAGGCACCACCGGGCGCACTATAATGAGCGACCCCGGTCCGGGGGAAGTGGCGGAATTGGCAGACGCGCATGATTTAGGATCATGTGGGCATGGCCCGTGGGAGTTCGAGTCTCCCCTTCCCCACCATCGACTTGCGGCCGCCGGTGCCGCGCCAGGAGCATCCGACCTTGAAGTTGAAGATCGAGCGTGAACCCATCGAGCCTCGCCAGGTCAAGCTGACCGTCGAGGTCGACGCGGCCCGCCTCACCAGCGTGATGGAAGGCGTGGCCCGCGAACTGTCCAAGAAGTACAAAGTGCCGGGCTTCCGTCCCGGCAAGGCCCCGCTCAAGCGCATGGCCGCCGTGGTCGGCGAGGAGCCCATCCTCGAACAGGCGCTCGAGCAGCTGGGCCGGCAGGCCATGGCCGAGGCCATGCAGTCGGAGGGCACCCTGCCCGCGGCGCCGGTGGAGGTGAGGGTCAAGCAGGAGTCGCCGCCCATCTTCGAGGCGGTGATCCCCCTCGAGCCCGAGGTCGATCTGGGCGACTACCGCGCCCTGCGCATGGAGCGCGAGGAGCCGGCCGAGGTCGTCGAGGCCGATATCGACGAGCTCTTCGACCGACTGCGCGGCGACCTGGCCGAGTTGGTGCCCGTGCGGCGACCGGCCGAGGCCGAGGACGTGGTCACGCTATCGCTCGAGGCCCGGCGCGCGGTGGCCCTGACCGGCGACGACGCGCCGGTTCGCCAGCACGACGAGCTGCACATGGCCCTGACCGAGGAGGGCGAGGCCGCGGCCCGATTGCCGCCTGGTTTCGCCGACGAGATCATCGGGCTGGCGCCCGGTCAAACGCATATCTTCACCTTGACCTTGCCCGAGGATTGGCCGGAGGAAGCGCTGCGGGGCCGGCCCCTGCGCTACGAGGTGCAGGTGGCCGAAGTCTCGACCGTCGAGCTGCCCGAGATGGACGACGAGTTGGCGCGCAAGGTCAGCGACGAGCCCGACCTGGCTTCGCTGCGCGAGCGGGCGCGCGAGGACTTGGCCCTGCGCCGCCGGAATCAGGCACGCGAGGGATACCTGGAGGGCGTGCTCGACGCCCTGGTCGCCCGCGCGCGCATCGACTACCCGCCGGCGCTGCTCGAACACGAGACCCGCGACCTGGCCGCCGACCTTCGTGCGCGGGTCGAGCGCCAGGGCTTCGATTGGAAGCGCTGGCTCGAACTGCAGGAGAAGACCGAGGATCAACTCTGGGAGGAGTTGATCGCCGATGCCGAACGCCGGCTGCTGCGCGGTTTGGTGATGCAGCGCTTCGTGGATTTGGAGGGCCTGCATCTCGAGGAGTCGGAGCTGGACGCCGAGATGACGCGGCTGGAAGAACTGGTCTCGTCGATGCCGCGCAACCAGCGACCCGATCTCGAGGCCCTGCGCCGGGATACCGGCAACCGAATGCTGACCGGTCGGGCCATCGAGCGCCTGCTGGCCATCGCTTCGGGCGAGGCCGGCGAGAGCTCGGAGGACGAAGGCGAAGACCCGGCAGCGGAGTCGGATCCCGACCCGGCCAAAGCCGCCGCCTCCGCGGCGGCAACCCAAAGCGAGGAGACGGAGTGATGAGCGAGTCCAGGGCCCTGCCCCCTCGAGCGGTGATGCCGATGGTCATCGAGACCACCGGCCGCGGCGAGCGGGCCTATGACATCTACAGCTTGCTCTTGCGCAATCGCATCATCTTCTTGGGAACGCCGATCAACGACCAGGTGGCCAACCTGATCGTGGCACAGCTGCTCTACCTGGACCGCGAGGACCCGAGCAAGGACATCTCGCTCTACATCAACTCGCCCGGCGGTCTGGTCTACGGCGGCCTGGCCATCTACGATACCATGCAGCTGATCCGGGCCGACGTGCGGACCATCGCGGTGGGCGCCACGGCCTCGATGGGCACGGTGCTCTTGGCGGCCGGCGCCAAGGGCAAGCGCGCCGCGCTGCCCAACGCCACCATTCACCTGCACCCGGCCGGCGGCGGCGGGCAAGGCTACGCCCAGGACGTCGAGATCCAAGCCCGCGAGCTCTTGCGCATCAACAGCCGCTTGCACCGCATCCTGGCCCATCACACCCAGCAGAGCACCGAGCAGATCGCCAAGGACTTCGAACGCGACCGCTACATGACGGCGCCCGAGGCGGCCGACTACGGTCTGATCGACGAGGTGCTGCCCGGTCCGGAGGGGCTGGAGGCCGGCCCCACCGGCGCCGAGATCGATTTGAGCCTGGAGGACTAGACCATGTCCCGCAGCACACGAGACCCGCTCGGCCACGTATGCTCCTTCTGCAAGCGTCAGCAGGATCAGGTCAGCCGGCTGATCGCCGGCCCCGACTCGGTCTACATCTGCGACGAATGCGTGGACCTGTGCAAGGAGATCCTGGCCGACGAAGAGGAATTCGAGCCCGAGCTCGACGTATTCGCACCGCACATGCCGACGCCGCGCGAGATCGTCGATCACCTCGACGGCTACGTCATCGGCCAGGAACACAGCAAGAAGGTGCTGGCGGTGGCGGTCTACAACCATTACAAGCGCATCTTCGGCAGCGCCGAGATCGAGGGCGAGCCGGCCGACCTCCAGAAGTCCAACATCCTCTTGGTCGGCCCCACCGGCTGCGGCAAGACGCTCTTGGCCCAGACCCTGGCGCGCATGCTCGACGTGCCCTTCACCATCGCCGACGCCACGGCCTTGACCGAGGCCGGCTACGTCGGCGAGGACGTCGAGAACATCCTCTTGCGCCTGATCCAGGCCGCCGACGGCAATATGGAGCGGGCGGCCAAGGGCATCATCTACATCGACGAGATCGACAAGACGGCGCGCAAGTCGGGCGACAACCCCTCGATCACGCGCGACGTCTCCGGCGAGGGCGTGCAGCAGGCCCTGCTCAAGATCATCGAGGGCACGGTGGCCCACATCCCGCCCCAGGGCGGCCGGAAGCATCCCCACCAGGACTTCCTGCAGCTGGACACCACCGACATCCTCTTCATCTGCGGCGGCGCCTTCCCCGGCCTCGACGAGGTCATCCAACGCCGCGTGACGCGCCGCGACATGCTGGGCTTCCTGGGCAGCCAGGAGTCCGTCGCCGAGGTCGACGAGGCGCTGCTCTTGCGCCAGGTGGCCAGCGAGGACCTCCTGGAGTACGGCATGATCCCCGAGTTCGTCGGCCGCCTGCCGGTCTTGACCAGCATCGATCCGCTGGACGCCGACATGCTGGTGCGCATTCTCACCGAGCCGCGCAACGCCCTGGTGCGCCAGTTCCAGCGCATGTTCCTCATCGACGGGGTCGAGCTGCAGTTCACGCCCGACGCCCTGCGAGCGGTGGCCGAGGCGGCCATCGCTACCCAGGCCGGCGCGCGGGGCTTGCGCAGCATCATGGAGCGCACGCTCTTGGACGTGATGTACGAGATCCCCTCGCGCGATGACGTCCGCAAGTGCGTCATCCGCGCCGAGACGGTACGCGGCGAGGCCCCGCCCCTGCTGCTCACCCAGTCGGACAAGCCGGTCGAGCTCGAGAGCTGGGCCGCCTCCAGCCGCAGCGCCTCGGCCTGAGGGCGCGCCCTGAGCCTTCGTCAGACGGGACGAAAGGCGTCACGCGGATGTCGGGACACGCGTCCCGACATCCGAATCAAGGCAGTTCGAGGAAGCAGGCGATGCCCTCGGCGATGCCGCGGGCCATCTCGTAGCGCAGATCGTCCAAGGCGGCGCGATCGTCCAGCAGGAAGCCCAGCTCGATGATGGCGGCCGGCGTCTCCAGCGCGATCTCGCGGAAGGCGTAATAGTTCCACATGTCGATGGTGATCGAGCCATCGTGGCGCGGGAGCAGGGTGGCCGCTTCGTAATGCGCATAGAGGCATTCGACCAGCCGGTCGTCCCGGACGGGGATGTTGCTGTCTCGCCATCGCGCCACCTTGAATCCGCTGGCGCCGGGGACGTCGCAGGAGTCGGCGTGCACCGAGACCAGGGCGTCGGCACGGTAGTTCTGCAGGGGCGGCGCCGGCCGGTCCGGGTGGTGCTCCGGCAGGATCTCGGCCTCCACGCCGCGGGCCTCTAGCAACACGGCCACGCGCTGGGCCACGTCGAGGGTCACGTCCACCTCGCGCAGCCCGTCACCGCAGACCGCTCCGGTGTCGTACTGCCAATGGCCGGCGACGATGCCGACCCGGCGAATCGCGTCGGCATGCCCCACGCCGGTCGCGGACATGGCCGGCTTGTCGCCATCGCGGGCGTCGGCCCCACCCGTCGGCGAGTCGGTGGAATCCATCGAGTCCGCGGACGACGAGGAGAGCGCTGCCGGCCGGTCCCCCGCCGAGCCCGCCGTCTGCGCCTCCAGCGCGCCACCGGTGGAGCCCGCCTCCGTCGATCGCGTGGCGGCGGCGCGGCCGGCATCGGCCAGCGCCTGGCTGGCATCGCGATGGTCCCCCCGCATGCCGGTCAGCCCGAATAGGGCCAGCAAGCCGGCGGATAGGATGCCGAAGAGCAGCAGTTCGAGGAGGATGCGCGGTCGACCTTGCATGGCCGGGATGCTAGGTCGGGCCCGGACATCGGTCAAACTCTCGCCTTAGGGCACGTCAAGCAGTCAACTACTACCGGCTGAAAGCCGGTAGCTTGGTCGCCGACTGAAAGTCGG
>CAZJWJ010000024.1:0-60123 GCA_964549495.1 uncultured Anaerolineales bacterium
GGCTCGAGCGAGCTCGATCCTTCAGGCTCCATCCGGCCCACCGCTCGCCGGCCTGCGATGGACCGACGTCAGCGCCGAGTCCCTGCCGGCCCGCGCCCGCGGCAGCGCCAGCAGCATGGACGCCGAAGTGGCCGACCTGAACGGTGACGGGCATCTCGACGTCGTCGTCGCCGTCGAGTTCGGGCGCAACTTCATCCTGCAAGGCGACGGGACGGGCGGCTTTACCGACGCCACACCGGGTGCCTTCGACGGCAAGGCCCACGACAGCGAGGACGTGGCCATCGCCGACTTCGACGGCGACGGCCACCTCGACCTGGTCTTCGTCAGCGAGGACGATCGCGTCGACGAGCACTACCGCGGGGATGGCCAGGGCGGCTTCGAGCAGCTGGGCTCGCTTCCCTTGTCGGAGGTCTCCAACGCCGTACTGGCGCTGGATGTCGATCTCGATGGAGATGTGGACCTGATCGTTGGAAACGCGGGCCAGACTCGGTTGCTGCTCAACGACGGTCGCGGCACCTTCGCGGACGGGACCGCGGGCCGGCTGCCCGAACGGCTCGACCAGACCCAGGACGTGGAGGCCGGCGACGTGAACGGGGACGGCCTGATCGACCTGGTCTTCGGCAACGAGGACGCCAACCGTCTGCTCTTCGGGCAGGGCGAGGGCCGCTTCGAGGAAGCCGGCGCGGGCTGGATGCCGGGCGGCATCGGCGAGGAGACCCGCGAGGCCGAGCTGGGCGACGTGGACGGCGACGGTGACCTGGACCTGCTCTTCGCCAACGTCGTCTTCCAGGTGGGCACGGACGCCCGCAACCGGCTGCTGTTCAACGACGGCAGCGGCCAGCTGAGAGAAGATCCCGATGCGCTGCCTGCCGCGCGCCTGAACACCGTCGACTCCGACCTGGTCGATCTGGATGGCGATGGCGACTTGGACATGCTCCAGTCCCACGCCTTCGGCGGCGGCCCGCAGGTGCTGGAAAACGATGGCAGCGGACACTTCACCAACGTCACGAGGGAGACCATCGGCCTGGCCAGCTGGGACGGCATCGACGTCGAGGCCTTCGATGCCGATGGCGACGGCCTGCTCGACCTCTACTGGACCCACTACAACAGCGGCGACCGATTGATGATCGCCCAGGCGCCGCCCGCGCCACCGACCCTCCACCTTCCCTGGCTCGTCAAGCCCTGACCCCTGCCATTCGGCCTTGGCTTCGGGCCGCCTTCGGTCCATCCTTGCCCGAACCAGGGCGAGGAGGTCGAGGATGGAACATCAGGTAGATGGCGAAGCCGGGCCCACGGATCCCGACGCGCTGCCGCGACCGGAGGATTGGCGCGAGCTGGACAGTCGCGAGGGACCGGACCTCTTCATCTTCCGGGCCATGATCGACCGCATGGAAAACCCGCGCACCGGCCAGGCCATGGAGCGCGTCCGGCTGCGCACGCCGGATTGGGTCAACGTGATCGCGCTGACGCCCGAGCGCGAGGTGTTGATCGTCCGCCAGTTCCGCTTCGGCAGCCGTGAGGTCTCGACCGAGATCCCCGCCGGCATGGTCGATCCGGGCGAACAGCACGGCGAGGCGGCCCGGCGCGAGCTCCTGGAGGAGACCGGTTACGCCGCGGAGCGCTGGACCTATCTGGGCTCCGTCGAGCCCAACCCGGCCTTCCACGACAACCGCTGCCACCACTGGTTGGCCCAAGACGCGCGCCGCGTGGCCGAGCCGGCCCCCGAAGGCGGAGAGGACATCCGGATGACGCGCATTCCGCTCGAGCAGCTCCGCGAGATGATCCTGGCCGGCCAGATCGACCACAGCTTGGTCGTGTCGGCCGCCTGCCGCGTGCTCGATCTGCGACGGGTCTCGCCGTGAAGAACGGCAGCCCGCCGGCGACCTGGCACCCCCTCGATCGTCGAAGTCGCCGGCAAGGCGCATCCGCTGCCAGCGACCATCTCGACCTTCGCCACCTCCTTCTCCGCGGAGGACCACACCGTGCGGGATGACCCGAAGCTCAAGCAGGCGCTGATCGACAAGGGCGTCGTCATCCACAGCCCGGCCGCAACACTGGTGGCCGAGCTGGATCCGGCGCGCATCGAGCCGGGGGTGGAGATCTTCCCGGGCAGCACTGTCCTCGGCCCGCGCACGCTGCTGCGCGCCGGGACGCGCATCGGCCGGGCCGGCGGCGGCTGGTTCGAGAACTTGGCGGCCGGCCGCGGCGTCGACCTCTTCGGTGGCTACTACCAGGACTGCGTGCTGCTCGACGGCGTGCGCATCCGCGGTCAGGCCGAGCTGCGCGGCGGTTGCCTGCTCGAGGAAGGCTGCTCGGCCGCCCATCACGTCGGCCTCAAGATGAGCGTGCTGATGCCCTTCGTCACCCTGGGCAGCCTGGTCAACCTGGCCGACGCACTGGTGGCCGGCGGCACGGGCCCGGCGGACTTCAGCGAGGTCGGCAGCGTCTTCGCGCTCTACAACTTCAGCCCCCAGCACGACAAATGGCCCTCGCGCTTCGGCGACGTGCCGCGCGGGGTGTTCCTGCGCCAGCGGCGGATCTTCGTCGGCGGCCAGGCGCGCATCATCAGCCCGGTGGTGGTGGGCTACGGCGCGACCATCGCTGCCGGCGCGGCGGTGCGGGGCGACGTGGCCGAAGGCCGGCTCTACTCCGAGGCCGATCCGGTCCTGGATCGCGACTATGACGCTTGGGTCTACGGTCGACTCGATCGCAAGCTGCGGATCGCGGTCGACCACATCGCCCAGCTGCATGCCCTGGCCACCTGGTACCGCGCGGTGCGCCTGCCAGCGGCCCAGGATGACGCGCTGCAGACCGCGCTCTACCGCGAGGCGCTGCACCAAATCGAGGCGGGCATCGAGGAGCGCCTGCGGCGTCTCGACGCGCTGGTCTCCAAGCTCCCGGCCTCCGCCGCCGCCCACGAAGTCCGGCTCGAGCGGGGATCGATCGACTCGGACCGGGTCGATTGGCATCGGGAACGCCTCGAGGAGCACCGGACGCTGATCGATGGCTGGCCTCGGGCTCGAAAGCTGCTCGAGGCAAGCTTGACCGGGACCGCGGCCGCGACAGTCGATGCGCTGCAGCACTTGCTGAGGCCCGGCGGTCCGGTGACGATAGGTTACCTAGACTGGATTCGCGCGATGGACGCCGAGCAGATCGACGAAGGAACGCGGCTGCTCCAAGCCCTGGTCGACGAGACGGTCGCTACCAGCAGCTTGGTGTAGCGGCTTGGTGTAGCGGCTTGGTGTTGCGGCTTGGTGTTGCGGCTTGGTGTTGCGGCCTAGTGCAAGGTCTAGCGCCCGTCCGCGGAGCGACGATGCTCCATCGAGCAAAGCCCCAAGCCTCGCACTTGAGCCGAGCCCAGAGCAGGGTATCATCTGGGGCGGTGCCGCGCCCGATCCAGCCTCGGTCACCTTCACGATCGACATCGCCGCATCGCCATCGACAAACAACCGACGCCCCAACGCCCTAGCGCCAGAACCCTCGCACACTCCAGGAGCCCCGACGTGAGCCAGAAGACCGTGCCCAGCGATCTCGCCATCGCCCAGTCCGCCACGCTGCAGCCGATCACCGACATCGCGGCCAAGATGGGCCTCGAGCGCGGCGACATCGAGACCTTCGGCGAGCACATCGCCAAGGTGCGCCTGGAGACCATCGACCGGCTGGCCGATCGGCCCAAGGGCAAATACGTGCTGGTGACGGCCGTCACGCCGACGCCGCTGGGCGAGGGCAAGACCACGACGACGGTCGGCCTGGCCCAGGCCCTCAACCACATCGGCAAGAAGGCATCGCTGGCCATCCGCCAGCCCTCGCAGGGCCCCACCTTCGGCATCAAGGGCGGCGCGGCCGGCGGCGGCTACAGCCAGGTCGTGCCGATGGAGCAGTTCAACCTGCACCTGACCGGCGACATCCATGCCGTCACGGCCGCCAACAACCTGCTGGCGGCGATGATCGACAACCACATCTACCACGGCGACGCGCTGGGCATCGACCCCAACAGCATCACCTGGAAGCGCGTGCTGGACGTCAGCGACCGGGCGCTGCGCAACGTCGTCACCGGGCTGGGCAGCCGCTTCGATGGACCGATCCGGCAAACCGGCTTCGACATCGCCGTGGCCAGCGAGGTCATGGCCATCCTGGCCCTGACCACCAGCCTGCGCGATCTGCGCGAGCGCATGGGCCGCATCGTCTTCGGCTACACCCGCGATGGCCAGCCGGTGACCGCCGAGGACCTCAAGGCCGCCGGCGCGATGACGGTGCTGATGAAGGAGGCCATCAAGCCCACCCTGGTGCAGACCCTGGAGGGCGGTCCGGCACTGGTCCAGGCCGGCCCCTTCGCCAACATCGCCCACGGCAACAGCTCGATCCTGGCCGACATGGTCGGCATCCACTGCGCCGATTACCACGTGACCGAGGCCGGCTTCGGGGCCGACATCGGGGCCGAGAAGTTCTTCAACATCAAATGCCGCGCCAGCGGTCTGGCGCCCGATGCGGCGGTGCTGGTGACCACCGTGCGGGCGATGAAGCTGCACACCGGCAAGTACCGCGTGGTACCCGGCCGGCCGCTGCCCGAGGAGATGCTGGTCGAGAGCCCGGGCGACGTGGCCGAGGGTTCCAGCAACCTGCGCAAGCAGATCGAGAACCTGGCCGCCCACGGCGTCACGCCGGTGGTCTGCATCAACCGCTTCCCGACCGACCACGACAGCGAGGTGCAGGCCGTCCACGACGCGGCCGCCGACATGGGCGTGCGCAGCGCCGAATCCAACCACTGGTCGGATGGCGGCGCCGGCGCGGTCGATCTGGCCCAGGCGGTGGTCGAGGCGGCCGAGGAGCCCTCGACCTTCCGCTACCTCTACGAGGCCGATGCGCCGGTGCGCCAGAAGATCGAGACCATCACCCGGCGAATCTACGGCGCGGCCGACGTGGACTACAGCCCGCTGGCCGCCAAGCAGATCGATCGCTACGAGGAGGCCGGCCTGGGCGGCATGCCGATCTGCATGGCCAAGACCCACCTGAGCCTTTCTGACGACCCCAAGCTCTTGGGCGCGCCCTCCGGCTTCACCGTATTCGTCCGCGAGGTCCGCGCCAGCGTCGGCGCCGGCTTCCTCTATCCGCTCCTGGGCGAGATGCGCACCATGCCGGGCCTGCCCAGCCGGCCGGCGGCCGAGAACGTGGACATCGACCTGGAGACCGGCGAGGTGGTAGGCCTGTTCTAGCCCCGCGAGATCGAGGCGAACCGCGTGATCGAGACGAATCGCCGCGGAGTCCGCGATGCCCGCCCGCGCGCGTGACCGCCATGCTCCCTGAAGACTCGACGGCGGCCGATCCACGCGCCGACCTGCAGCTGCGGCTGCCTTGCGGCGAGAGGAGCCTGGATCTAGTCAGCACCTGGGGGCTCTTCTCGCCACGAGAAGTGGATGCCGGCACGCGTCTCCTGCTGGATCACATCGATCCGGGCGACGCGACCCGCATCCTCGACCTCGGATGCGGCTACGGGCCGATCGGCCTCTGCCTGGCCGCGCGCTTGCCCGAGAGCCGGGTAACCCTGGTCGACCGGGACTTCGTAGCCGTCGACTACGCGCGGGCCAATGCCGAACGCAACGGTCTGGGCAACGTCGAGGCGCGGCTCTCCAACGGCTTCTCGGCCCTGGCGGGCCGGCGCTTCGACCTGGTGGTCTCCAACCTGCCGGCCAAGGTGGGCCGCGAGATGCTGCGCATCCTGATCGAGGACGCCCACGCGCAGCTCGATCCGGGTGGCCGCTTCGTCTGCGTGCTGATCGGCGGCTTGCGGCATGCCGTCAAGCGCGACCTCCAGGCGGTCTTCGGCAACCACCGCAAGGTCAAGCAGGGTCCGCGCCACGCCGTGCTCGAGGCGCGTCGCGACCCAAGTGGATGACCGGGCTCGCGATCGCCCGCTGCAACCTCCGAACCGAAGCCCGCGTAAGCCAGGGATGTCGGTCGCTCACCGAGCCGAGTTCGCGCGATCATCCCGGGCGACTGTGGTATGATCCGCCCGGCCCGCCATCGCCCCAGGAGCTTGCGTCATGAACCACAGTGCCATCATCCGCCGCGCCGCCGAGATCACGTTCCGTTACCGAGTGCTTTGGGTCTTCGGCTTCCTGGTCGCCATCACCGGAGGCAGCGGCGGGCTCGGCGGTTCCGGCTGGTCCGGAGGCGGTGGCGGGGGAGGCGGCGAGCCCGATCTAGACGGTCTCCAAGGCGGCATGGACGGCCTGACCCTGCCCGAGGTGACCAACGACTGGCCGGCCGCCGACTTCTTCCGCCAGCTCTTCGAGGAGATCCAAGCGCGCGGCTGGAGCTTCGATCCGGATCCCAACGCCATCTTCGGCGCCGTCGCCCTGATCTGCTGCGGCCTGCTGCTCCTGCTCCTCTTGGCCATCGTCGTCAACACCGTCGGTCGCGCGTCGATCGTGCGCATGGTCGACGCCATCGAGGAGGGTCATCCCGGCCCGAGCATCAGCGAGGGCTTCGCGCTGGGTTGGACCATGCGGACCCTGCGGCTCTTCCTGCTCAACTTCCTGATGGGTCTGTTGCTGGCGCTGGTCGCGATCCCGGTCTTCCTCTTGGCCGTCATCCCCGTCGTGCTGATGCTGGCCAACGAGGGCACGACGATGCTCGGCGTGCTGCTGGGGATCGGCCTGCTGATCCTGGGCATCCCGCTGCTCATCGTGCTGGTGGTGTCCTACCAGCTGGCCAGCCAGATGTGGACCCGCGAGGTCCTGATCGGCGATGCCGACATCGGCGGCGCGGTGGGCTCGGCGATCGGGCTGCTGCGCGCGCGCACCGTGCCCTTGCTCCTGCTGTGGCTGATCATGCTCGTCCTGTCGCTGCTCATCGGCATCGGCATGATCTTCGCCCTGCTGCTCATCATGCTCGTCGCCGCGGCGGTGGCCGTCGCCATCGGCGCCGCGGTCTACAGCCTGGCCGGCACCGCCATCGGAGCGGTCATCGTCGGCCTGCCGGTCTTCATGCTGCTCTTCATGCTGCCGGTCTCCATCCTCGGCGGCATCGTCATCGTCTTCGAATCCAGCGTGTGGACCCTGGGCTGGCGCTCGCTGCGCGGTCGGGGCATGGACCTGGAGCCCGTCGCAGCCTGATCGCGGTCGCGACGGACCGGATTCCGAGCCTTAGCAGTTGGAGGTGCACTGGTCGACTGGTCAGGGCGCCTCTACTTGCGATCACCGGCCAGCCGGTCCATCTCGGCCGCCAGGTCCATGTCGCGCTCCGTGATACCCCCGGCCTCGTGGGTGCTCAGCGCGACATCGACCGTCTTGTAGGCGTTGCTCCAATCGGGATGGTGGTCAGCCCGCTCGGCACACAGCGCCGCGGCGCTCATGAAGCCGAAGGCCTCGACGAAGTCTCGAAACTCGAAGCGGCGCCGGATCCGATCGCCGTCGCGCGACCATCCCGACAGCTCCGCCAGGGCCGACTCGATCTCCTCGTCGCTCAGCTTGCGGATGTCCTCGCTCATTCTTTCTCCTCGAGAAATGGGGCCGTGGATCGGCCCTCGCTTGGCCGATCATAGCATGGCCGCGTGCTACCATCAGGCCGGTGATGGGCTCGAGGGCGGGGAGGATAGCGGTGCTGCGATCAGCGACGAGGGACGGGGAGGCGAGGCGAGCCTGGCATCGCAGGCGCTTCCGCATTCGCAGACGCGGCTTGGTTTCGATCCTGGCGCTCCTGCTTTGCGCCGGTGCGTCCGATGCGCTCGACATCCCGGCCTCGGCCCAGTCCACGCCGGGCAGCTACCACCTGGTCGAGACCTGGACCGATCGCGGCCTGGCACCCCAGGCCAGCCTCTTCGGTGCACCGGTGGACCTCAGCTCGCGGCCCGACGGCCGGCTCTATGTCCTCGACGCCGCCGCACCGGCCTTACACGAGCTTCACCCCGACGGCCGGCCGCGCAGCCTGCGCGCCCTTCCCGGCGCGGCCACCGCCCTGCGCATCGACGCGGGCACCGAGTCGGTGCTCGTGCTCGGTCGCGAGGGTGACCGGTGGCGGATCGATCGCTGGCTGGCCGAAGAGCGATTCGCCCCCACGCTGTGGTTGGATCCGCCGGACGCCATGGATTATGTCGACTTGGCAGTGGACTCCGCAAGGCCGGACGACCCACCCAGCGGGGCCGATGCCTCGATCTGGCTCTTGACCGTCGATCCGGAGGCCGAACGCCCGCCACGCCTGGAGCGGCGCGGCCACGACGGCAGCCTGCAGCTCGAACGCGACCTGAGGTCGCTCTTCCTGCCCGGCTGCGAGCGCCTGGAGGCCAGGGCCCTGGACGTGGACGATCGGGGCACGGTCCACCTGGCCATCGCGCGCGACGAGCGCGCATGCCCGGATCCAAACGCGCCGACCCCGGAACCCGGTGATCCTCGACCCCCGCCGATCGACGGCATCGTGCAGTTGGACGCGGATGCCCAGCGGGCCCACCTGCCGCGCCCGATGCCCCCGCCGGACGACATCGCCCTGGCCGGCCGACGGATCCTGGTGAGCGCCGGCGCCAGCCTGCTCGACGGGCAGAGCGGCGCCACGATCGCCACGCTTCCCAGCGCAACTGGTGCGCCGGCGCCACGCTTATCGGTGGACCTGGCGGTCGACGGACGGGCCCACCTGGCCGCCAGCGGCTGTCCCCATCCCGGCCTCTTCCGCCTGGATGCGGAGTCGGGCGGCCCGATCTCCCGGCTGGGGCACATGGCATCTCCGCCGCCGGGCGGCCCATTGCTGCCGATTGCCCTGTCGGCCGGCGACGAGATCACCCTGCTGCGCGGGGCGGTCGATCCGATCGGACTGCGCTACGATCCCGAGGCGCATGCGCCCTCGCTGCAGCATTGGTCGCCGGCCGGCCAGCCGCTGGGCAGCCAAGCGCTCTGCGGCGAGCGGATACCTCCTCCGGCGCGGCAGCGGGCCTTCGATCTGAGCGGAGCGGCCGGCCTGCACTTCGCCATGGCCGCCGATCGGGTCTCGGCCTGGGACGCTGGTCCGGGCCCCCGCTGGCAGTGGGCCGAGGCCGGCGCGCACTTCCTGGCCGTCGATGCCGACGAGACGGGCCTGTCGCTGCTCGACGCGGCGGGTCGGCAGATCCTACAGTTGGATCTGGACGGGACGGAGTTGGCCCGCTGGCCGTGGACGACCGCTGCGGAGGACCGACTTCCGAGCGATCTGGCCCGGGCCGGCCAGCGGGTCTACCTGGCCGATGCGGGTCGGGGCCGGATCGACATCCTGGAATCCGGCGTGGAGTCTGGCGGCTTCGAGCTTCACGGCGCGCCGGCGCGGATCGCGGCCGGGCCGGATGGCGACCTCTACGCCCTGGTCCGCGAGGGCATGGTCCTGCGCTACGCCCCGGACGGGGGCCTGCGCGCGGCCTGGCCCCTGCCGGAAGGTGCGGGCCTGGCGCCGCTGGACATCGCGGTCGATGCGCGCGGCCGGGTCTTGGTAGGCTTCGCTCGCTTCCTGCCGCCCGGACCGGATCGCGATCTGGGCCGGCGCACCGTCCTGGATGCCGGAATGTGGGTCTTCGAAGCCCGGCCGGCCAGCCCGCCGCTGGAGCCGGCGCCGGCCGGCGAGTCCTGCGCCCTGCGGGCCGATGCTCGCGCGCTGCCGGCTCGCCTACCGCTGGGTGCGCAAACGACCGTCGAATTGAGCCTGGAAGGTCGCTGCCCGGGCTGGCAGGAACCGCAGCACCTGGTGGTCGTGCTCGACACGGCCGCGCGCGAGGGCCCCGGTCCGGCCTTCGAACGCGCCCAAGCCGGATTGATGGCCTTCCTTTCCGGCTTGGACGTGGAGAACGTCTGGTTGGGGTTGGCCGCATCCGACGGGCAGGGCCTGCCGGCCGATCTTCCCTTGAGCCACGACTTGGACGCCCTGCGCGCCCGGATCGCCAGCGCCCGCCCAGCCGGCCGGCCCTCCCTGGCCGAAGCCGTGGGCCGCGCCCGCGCCATGCTGGCCGACCCGCCGCTCCTGCCCGACGCGCAGCGCCGCCTGCTGTTGGTCCTGGCCGGTGGCGAGCCGGAGGCCGAGCTGGTCCGGGCGCTGCAGGCGGCGCGCGACCAGGGCTTGGACCCGATCGTCCTGGCCTATCGCGACCAAGGAGGGCCCGGTGAGACGGGGCTGGAGGCGCTGGCACCCGATCCGGCCGATCGCTTCATCGATCTGGCGCCCATCGATGTGGCCCCGCTGGTCGAACGAGCCGGCACCTGGCGTCTCGAGGAGGGACTCCTGGAAGCGGCGCGTGTGCAGGAGCCCTTGCCGGCCAACATGCGCTACGTGATGGGCAGCGCCGAACCGCCGGCCGACTACGACGCGGCGGCGCACCGCTTGAGCTGGGATCTGGGCGTGGCGCCGGCTCGGCCGGGCCTCCAGCTGCGCTACCAGCTCGAGCCGGCCGAAGCCGGGCGCTGGCCGACCAGCCTGGGGGCCGCGGCCGACATCGTCGATCATTACGGCAGCGCCCGGGCGCTGGCCTTCCCGCGCCCCGATGTCGAGGTCTACCGCCCTCCGACGCCGGCGCCGCCGCAGCCGATCTACCTTCCCTTCGCACTGCGCTCGGCCTGCTTGCCGGGGCAAGTGCCGCTGGACATCGTGCTGGTCATGGACGTCTCGGGCAGCATGGCCGAGCCCGAGGGAATCGGCACGAAGCTCGACGCGGCGCGCGCGGCCGCCGGCACGCTGCTCGAGCTCCTGCAGCTGCCACGCGATCGGGTGGCATTGGTGGCCTTCGACGCCGAGGCCCGGCGCGCCATCGGGCTCAGCGGCGATCGGGACGCGGTGGCGGAGGCGCTTTCGTCGCTGGAGACCGGTCAGGGCACGCGCATCGACCTGGGGCTGGCCGAAGCTGGCCGGGTGCTCGCCGAATCGCCCCGGGATGCGGCTCGCCGCAACGTGATCCTGCTCACCGACGGCCTGCAGAGCGGATCGGCGGAGCCCGTCATCGAAGCGGCCGGGGCCTTGCGCGAAGCCGGCTCGAGGCTCTTCGCCATCGGGCTCGGCGCCGATGTCGACGAGGCGATGCTGCGGCGGATTGCATCCAGCCCGGAGGACTCCCTGACCTCGCCCAGCGCCGCCGAGTTGGCCGGGCTGTACCAGGACATCCTGGCCGCCATCGACTGCGGGGATTGAGGGTTCGGTCCGGCAGCCCCTTCCGCGTGCCCATTCGGCCGGCCTGGACTATAATTTGCGGTCGTTCTGCATTCGACATCGACCACCACGAACAGCCCAGGAGGAGGCCCGTCCATGAGCTCCCGAGCCCGCAAGCGGAAGTTCCAGGCACAGACCGAGAAGCTGCTGGACATGATGATCCACAGCGTCTACTCCAAGCGCGAGGTCTTTCTGCGCGAGCTGATCTCCAATGCCTCGGATGCCATCGACAAGCTGCGCTTTCTGGCGCTCACCCAGCCCGACTTGGTCGGCGAGGACAGCGACTACCGCATCGAGCTGATCCCGGATGCGGAAGCCGGCACGCTGACCGTGCGCGACAACGGCATCGGGATGAGCGAAGAGGAGGTCATCGAGAACCTGGGCACCATCGCCCGCTCGGGCTCGGAGAGCTTCGGGAGCGTCGCGGGCGCCGATGGCAAGTCGGCGGACGCAGGCGATGGCGCGAGCGATGGCGATATGGCTGCGGCGGATCTGATCGGTCGCTTCGGCGTGGGCTTCTACAGCGTCTTCATGGTGGCCGACAAGGTGACGGTGATCACGCAGAAGGCCGGCGAGGACCATTCGGTCAAATGGGTCTCCACCGGCGGCGAGCAGTACATGATCCAGCGCCTGCCGGCCGGCGAGCGCGGCACCAGCGTCACGCTGCAGCTGAAGACCGAGCTGCCGGCCTCGATCGACGACGAGGATGGCGACCTGGCGATCGACGACCGGCCGCCGGCGGCGGCCTTCACCGACCGGCAAGCCCTGCGGCGCATCGTCAAGCAGCACAGCGACTTCATCGCCTTCCCGATCCAGCTGCCGGCCGAGGACGAGGACGGCCAGCCGGAGACCATCAACTCGATGCGGCCGCTATGGACCCGGCGCAGCCAGGACGTGGAGGATGCGGAGTACCAGGAGTTCTACCGCCACATCACCCACGACTGGAACGATCCCTTCGACCGCCTGCACCTGCACGTCGAGGGCTTGCGCGAGTACTGGTCCCTGCTATACCTGCCGGCCAAGGCGCCGATGGACCTCTACACGCGCGAG
The DNA here is from genome assembly GCA_964549495.1 of uncultured Anaerolineales bacterium. GTDB lineage: Bacteria > Chloroflexota > Anaerolineae > Epilineales > Epilineaceae > JACKBJ01. Next base: position 12,199 of record CAZJWJ010000024.1, read on the forward strand.
CACCGGCGTGGACTTCAGCTCTACGCGCGCCGGGTCTTCATCATGGAGGAATGCCGCGAGCTGATGCCGGAGTACCTGCGCTTCGTGCGCGGCCTGGTCGACTCGCCGGACATCCCGCTGAACATCTCGCGCGAGACCATCCAGCAGGACCGCCTGATCGCCAGCATCCGCAAGCAGCTCACGCGCCGGGTGCTGGGCCTCCTGGCCGACCGGATGGGCGAGGATCGCGAGGGCTACGAGGCCTGGTGGCAGGAGTTCGGGCCGGTGCTCAAGGAGGGCTTCCACTACGAGCCGCGACAGGCCGCGCGCCTGCAGGAGCTGCTCCTCTTCCGCTCAACGGCCTCGGAAGGCTGGACGAGCCTGGCGGAGTACCGCGAGCGCATACCCGAGGCCCAGAGCGCGATCTACTACGTGACCGGCGAGAGCCTAGAGCTCTTGCGCGAGTCGCCACGCCTGGAGGCCTTCAAGGCCCGCGGCATCGAAGTGCTGCTCATGCCCGACCCGGTGGACGAGCTGATGGTGGCCCAGATCGGCGAGGTCGAGGACATGTCCTTGGTCTCGGCCGCCAGCGGCGAGGTGGACCTGGCCGAGCTACCCGGCGGCGAGGAGGAAGCCGAGGTCCTGACCCCCGAGGGCGAGTCGGAGAAGGCCGATGCCGAGGCCATGGGCGCCCTGCTCGGGCGCATCCAGCAGTACCTGGACGAGGAGGTCGAATCGGTCCGCGTCTCCAAGCGCCTCACCGACAGCGCGGTCTGCCTGGTCACGCCGGAGGGCGCCCTGACGGGCCAGATGGAGCAGATGATGCGCGCCATGGGCCAGGAACCGCCCAAGCAGAAGCGGATCCTGGAAGTCAACCCCAAGCATCCGCTGCTAAAGCGCATGCACGCCCGCTACCAGGTCAGCCCGGACGACGGGGTCATCCGCGACTACGCCGAGATGCTGCTCGACCAGGCGCTTCTGGCCGAGGGCGCGCCGGTCCGCAATCCGGCCCGCTTCGCCCGCCGCGTCGCCGAGGTGATGGCCCGCGGTATGGACTGACCGCTTGCCCGAAGCAGTTCGATCGGTCCACCCTGTGGCGAGCCGACCCCTTCCCCCTGACAAGGAGCGAACCGTGAAGATTCTGGTGACCGGCGGCGCCGGCTACATCGGCAGCATCACCAGCGCCGAGCTGATCCGGACCGGCCACGAGGTGGTGGTGCTGGACAACCTCTACCAGGGACACCGCGCGGCGGTACCGCCCGAGGCCGAGTTCGTCGAGGCCGACCTGCGGGACGAAGAGGCCGTCCGCCAGGCCTTCGGCCGGCATCCGGGCATCGACGGCATCATGCACTTTGCCAGCTTTACCCTGGTCGGCGAGAGCATGCAGCAGCCCGCCAAGTATCTGCGCGACAACCTGGTCGGCGCGGCCAACTTGCTCGAGGCGGCGGTGGAGGCCGGCGTCGGCCGATTCATCCTGTCCTCGACCGCCAACCTCTTCGACGATCCGGAGCGCATCCCCATCGCCGAGACCGAGCGCATCGTGCCCGGTTCGCCCTACGGAGAGAGCAAGTTCTTCATCGAGCGCATGCTGCACTGGTACGAGCGCATCCACGGCCTGCGCTACGCCTGCCTGCGCTACTTCAACGCCTGCGGTGACCTGCCCGATGTGGGCGAGGACCACGATCCGGAGACCCACCTGATCCCGCTGGTCCTGCAGGTGGCCTTGGGCCAGCGCGAGGCCATTACGGTCTTCGGCGACGACTACCCAACGCCCGACGGCACCTGCGTGCGCGACTACATCCACGTGGTCGATTTGGCCAGCGCCCACATCCTGGCCATGGAGGCCCTGGACCAGCTGGGCAGCCGCAAGTACAACCTGGGCAACGGCCAGGGATTCAGCGTGATGGAAGTCATCCAGACCTGCCGTGAGGTGACCGGCCACCCCATCCCGCACCGCGTCGGCGCGCGCCGGCCCGGGGACCCGGCTAGCCTGATCGCCAGCTCGGAGGCCATCCGCCGCGAGCTCGGCTGGCAACCGCGCTACCCGGAACTCGAGCAGATCGTCGCCAGCGCCTGGGAGTGGCACCGCGCGCACCCGAACGGCTACGGAGAGTAGCGCGAGATTCTCGTGTGGATGTCGAGGATGACCCGCTGGCGATGATCGTTCGCTTCGAATGACTCGCAGCCCAGGCGAAACGATGCCAGGCAGCTATGCATCTCGCAGGCGCCTCAATGCAGGATCGGTCTCGATCATGCCGAGAAGCTCGCCGCGCGTCGCCCCATCTTCAGCTTGCTTCAGAAGGGCATGCACCGCATCGACGGCCGGTTCGTGGCCCGTTCGATGCTCCTCGAGCCAGCGGAGGGCCTTCTGAACGCTGCGCTGATAGCGTCCGGACCTGCGGAGGTTTCCTCCGAGAATCAAGGTGAGCAGCGCAGCGATCGTCGATCGAAAGTCTCCGGTATCGCCATCGCCGAAGCTGCCGTCGGCGCGCTGTCGGCGCGCGAGCGCAGACAGTCGCCGCGACTCTGAGTCTGTTTTCGACGGCCGATCATCGAGAGATCGCGAGGAAGGCTGCTTGCGCCGCGTCCTACTCGAGCCTTCCGCGCCAGCCGCGTCGACCGGCCGCAGGCTCGCGAACGAACCCAGACCCAACTCCATGCCGGCTTCCGCGATGTGCCCCTGTTCGGCGAAACCCTCCGACTGAGGCGAAGCCGGGTAGGCCGCGTGTCGAGGCGCGACCTTCGGCGAGCGCAGCCCTGGATCCCGGAACGAGGGATCCCAGCCGGCCGGCAGCTCGACGGGCTGCAGGATCTCGACGGACTTGCCCTCCACGCTCCGGCTGCGATCGACGGCGACCAAAGCTGTCTGGCTGGAGAGTAGGCCGTACTCGAGGGCCAAGCGGCGGATCTCCGGTAGCAAGCCCTCGGCCTGATGCGGATGGGTCGCCACACGGTCCTCGAGCGCCGTGATGCGGCGCGTGGCCCAGATCGGTCCGAGCGTCTGCTGGATGCGCTCGGGTCGGCAGCTCAGCTCCACCTCGCGCGAGCCCGTCGTACCCGTCATTCGCAGCCGATCCGGGGCGCCGTCCAGAAAGAACAGACAGGGGCTGCCAGCGTAGAGCGTCGGCGGCAGCTCCTCATCCAGACCGTCGGCGTCGATCCTCAGGCCGTCGATCAGCGGGCTGCCGAACTCGGCCTCGAAGCGCAGCACCGCCGCCTCGATATCCTCTTCGGGCCCGAGCAATCGGCAGCGGCCGTCGCCCGCCCGGGCCAGACGCTGTAGCAATCCACCGTTGACCGCGCTGTCGATGCCCAGGGTGAAGAAGCGGACGCTGCCGCGCCGGTGATGCACCGCGGCGATCAACTCGGCCTCGTTCCAGACCTGCCCGTCGGTGATGAAGAGCAGGCTGCGCAAGCGCACGTCGCTCGGATCCCCCGAGCGGTCGTCCCGCGACCTGCTGGGGGATCGGGTCATGTCGGCAGTCGGGTGGCGGCTGCCGTCATGCGGGTCCAAGGCAGCCTGGATCGCCGGCAGCATGCGGGTTCCGCCCCGGGCGTCGATGCCGGCGATCCAGCGGTCCGCCGCTTCGAGGCTTTCCTGATCGTAGTCCAGCAGCCCCGCTCCATTCCCGGCCCCGAAGCGCTCCAGGCGGTCGTCGAAGGCGATCAGGCGGAAGCGGTCGCCCGGGTTCAAGCCATGCAAGGTCGCCGACAGGGCGGCGCGCGCCGCGTCCATCTTGGAACCCCGCATCGAGCCCGAGCGGTCGATCACGTAGGTCGCGTCTCGCGGGATGGCCGGGGGGCGGGCGTCGGATGGCGGGTCGAGCAGCACCATGCTGTGCCGGCCGTCCGTCCAGGCCCGAAGCGCAGGACGATCCGGTTCGGCCGTCTCGTAGCGCAGCACGAAGTCGCGGTCGAGCGTGGCCTTGGTGCCGATCGCGATGCGGGTAACTTCGCCGCGGCCCTCCGCGTCCGGCAGGCGCCGCATCGAGACCGCATGCTGCGTCGAGGCCAGGGCGCGGACCGGTCCGTGGATCTCGACCTCGAGGTCCAGCAGGCTGCCCCCCTCGAGCCGAAGCGGAGGCTGCAAGCGCGATCCGTCGGGCACGCGGTCCGTGTCGGGCAGAACGCCCGGGCCCTGCTGCCCGATGGGCCTGCCGGGCAGGAAACGCGGCGCGACAACGGTCGGGAAGCGCCATTGCCAGCCTCCGTCCAAGGGCTCCAACTCCTGGACCCACCCGATGCGAACCCGCACTTCCTCACCCGGCGGCAAGCTGGCGACGCGCAGGCTAAAGACCTCGGAGCGCTCCCGTTCGAGCAGTCCGGCCCGATGGCCCGCCTCGCGGGCGGCCTCGAAGACCGCCTCGGCCTCCTCGCGCGGGCGGCATTCGGCCCGCACCTCGGCATCGCCGGCCAGCAAGCGCATCTCGGTCACGGCCGCCGCGGCGGGCAAGGGGAAGAGGTAGACCGCCTCGACCGGGCGGTCGAGCGGGTTGGCGAAGCGCTGCTCGATCTGCACCCGGCAGGCCGGCCCGACCATCCGCGCCCGCACGCGCGTCTCGCGCAGCGGCAGAGGCTGCTCGGCTTTGTCCTTCAAGGCCAACAGCCCGCCCAAGCCCGGCGACGAGCCGCTCGCCTGCGGTCGACCCGACCCTTGCTCCTCCGGAATCATGGCGACGGCTACGCCTTCGGTTCGTTGCGTCGACGCATCTCGATCTCGCATCGCTCGCGGATCCACTTCGGCTGTCATGTTCGACCTCCTCCATTCCTGACCTCTTCCTCCAAGGCACGCGCCAGGACCTCCAGGACGCGCGCGGGATCATCGATCTGCCTCGGGTCCACGATCACTTGCAGGCCGGGTCTCAGCTCCACGGCCATCAGGCTGGCGCTCGCGACGGCTGCCGTCGGCGGCTGCCGCGGGGTGGACGTACTCACCAAGCCCGAAGCTGATCGCTGGGATTCTGGGGCCTCGGCAAGTGCATCGCGAAGCGTCGACTCGAGCTCGGATTCGGTCGCGCCGGCCAGGGCGCGCTGCGCCTGGGCCAAGCTCGCCCCCTCGGCCTGAAGCAACTTGACCGCGGCCGCTTCGAGCAGGTGCCGATAGCCGTAGACCGCCTGGCGGGCTTCGTAGCGCAAGGGCCGCGAGATCAATCCGGAGCTCTGGTAGTAGCGCAGCGTCCGCGCATCCGGGTAGGCCGAGATCCGACCATCCTCCGGGCACGTCCCCGCCGCCCTCAGGACCTGGCGCAGCGCGCGCTCCAGGGCGTCCAAGTCGAACTCCTGGTCACGCAGCGTGTCCAGCCATTCCGTGCTCATACACGTCATTCTAACAGTAACAGTATTTACTGTCAATCAGGTCTCTGCCCAATTTGCTGGACTGGCAATTGCCCAGTGGAGTCGGTAGGGCTGCAAGGTCGTGTCACGCTATGGTAGAGTCGGCCACACGGGACACTTCTCGGAGACCAAACCCGCATGACCGACTATCGCGAAATCATCACGATCGAGCCCGGCAAGCGAGCCGGGAAGCCTTGCATCCGGGGCATGCGCATCACCGTCAATGACGTATTGTCGTACCTTGCGGCAGGAATGTCTGCGGAAGAAATCCTGAAGGACTTTCCGATGCTCACGATCGAGGATATTCAGGCCTGTCTTGCATACGCAGCCGACCGCGAGCGGCTCAGCCTGGTCCGACAGGCGAAAGCTTGCTCTTCGACAACAATCTATCGCCGCGACTCGTCGATGCACGAAGGGCTCGTCAAGCCCAGCGAGCATGACGACGTCGGGTCACGCGCGGGCGGCGTCGGTGCTGGCCGACCAGCTCTTCGAAGACGGCCTGCAAGATGGCGCCGGCAAGGCGCAGTCCGAGGAGCGCCAGCGGGAGGGCCACGTAGCGCAGCGCGAAGACCGCCGCGAAGAGCGCTACATGAAGGGCAAGCGCCAGCAGGCCGGCCACGGCCGTGGCGCCACCCTGGAGGGCGCCGGCCGCATGGCGCGCCGCCGGCCCTCGCTGCCGAGCCCGAAGCGCCTTGCGCTTGCGCTTGGCGGCGCGCCGGGCTTGGCGGGCGGCCTCCTTGGCTTGGCGGCGCGCCTGTTTGGCCTGCCGATGGGCCGCGCGAGCACGACTGCGGGGATCACGTGGCACGTGGGATCGCTGGCCTCGAACCTTGGGCGCGCCGGTTGACTCTACATCGGAGCTAGACGTGGTCCCTTGGCCCGCCGAACCCGCGGCGCGCGAGGCGGCTTCGACCGCCCGTCGGGCTGCGTCCATGGCCAGGTCTTCGACCGGAGAGCGTTGTGCGGGTTGGGTAGATCGACGTGCGGGTCCGCCCCGACCGCGGTCGGACGAAGGCTCGCGCCCGGATGTCGGTCGCGAGCCCGTCGGTGTCATCGACGTCCGCCGCTTGCCCTGTCGAGAGCGAGAGGGCTTGGCCGTGGGCTTCCGGTCTCGGGCTTCCTCGGCTCGGCTCGGCCGGCCCCGGTGCTCGTAGCGGCGGAAGTGGGCCACGATGCGGTCGGGCGCGGCGGGGTCGACCGTCGTGTCCATCAGCTGCCAGCCGTCCACGGATTCACGTCGCGCCAGATGCTCCAGCTCGAAAGCCTCGCAGCGGCGACACTTCTCTTCGTAGGCCAGCCCGAAGAGCTCCTCGGGCAGCACCAAGGGCGTACCGCAGTGACCGCAGCTGCCGTGCTCCGACCGGCCGATGCTCCCGCGGAAGCTGCCCCCGATCTCGGCGCCGCGATCGCAGCGCGGGCAAACGGGTCCGGTCGCCTGGACGAAGACGCCATCGCCGGTGGGTTCCAAACCCAATCCACAGCGCGCGCAGCGGCTGGCCTCGCGCGCGACGGGTGCGGTGCAGCGCGGGCACGACAGCCCAGCCATCTCTTCGGGTTGCATGCCGCCGTCCTTTCTCGATCGCGCATTCCGGGTGACTTGGCCGACGAATCCGGTCGCGAGCACTCGGAACAGGATTCCCCGCAGTCGACCGGGCCAGGCCCGGCCGTCGTCCCTTTGACTACGTCAGCCGCTCAACCAAGGTTGCATCTCGATCGCGGATCCGTGGCTCGAAGCCCGGTCCCGCGAAGTTCCACGACATTGGACCGTCATCCGCACCAGAAGTTTCGCCCGCGGCTGCCGCTCAAGCGGTCTCGGCCTGCTCGCGGCCGGGCCGGCCGTTGACCGGCGCGATGGGCTCGCCTTCGCGGGCGCGCAGCAGCGGTCCGCCGACCGGCAGGTAGTCGAAGCCGGCTTCGCCAAGGCTCTGGTAGTCCGGGATCATGCGCCGGCCATCGATGATCAGACAGGGCGGCGTGGCGCGCTGCACGATGGTGTGAGACAGGCCGCGGAACTCCTCCCAATCCGTCGAGATGTAGATCGCGTCGGCGCCCTCGATGGCCTCGCCGGGGGAATCGTGATAGCTGATCCGCTCGAAGAGGTGGTTGTGCTCCGGGTTGAACCAATGGCGCCGAGCCTCGTCCATCGCCAGCGGATCGTAGGCGCGGATGGAGGCCACGCCGCGGGCCAGGAGCGACTCGACGGCCTTGAGGGCGGCCGAGTCGCGCATGTCGTTGGTGCGCTTCTTGAAGGCCAGGCCCAGGAGGGCCACCGTCTTCTGGTTGAAGGCGAAGCCGGCCTCGTGCCGCGCGCGATCGACCAGGTAGGTCTTCTGGTACTCGTTGATGTTGTAGACCGCCTGCAAGAGGTCGGTCGAGCGGCCGGCCTGGTTCATCTGGTAGATCAGGGACTGGATGTCCTTGCCAAAGCAACTGCCGCCGGCACCGTTGGAGACGTAGGAGCCCCAAGTGCTGATGCGGCTGTCGGCGGTGACGCCCAGCTTCAGGTCCTCCATGCGGATGTTGGGCACCGCCTCGGCCAGGCGCGCGCCGACCCCGTTCCAGAAGGAGATGTAGGTGAGCAGCAGCGTGTTGCCCATATACTTGATGGCCTCGGCCGTCTCGGGCGTGGTCTCCAGGTAGCGGATGCGCACGTGGTTGGTGAATTGCGGGTAGACCCGGCGCATCAGACCGAAGTCCTCGGGCGTGTCGGCACCGATGACCAGACGGTCCGGCCGGCGCGAGCCTTCCATCGCCCCGCCCTGGGCCAGGAACTCGGGATTGGAGGCCACGCCGACGTTGTCCGCGCCGTGCTCCGCCAATACGCGCTCCAAGCTTCGTGCCGTGCCGATGGGTACGGTGCTCTTGTTGACCACGACCACCCGGCGCCGATCCTTGCGGGCCGCCAGCAGCTCGGCCAGGTGGTGCGCCGCGCTGAGGTAGTAGCTCAGATCGGTCGAGCCGTCGCGCTTGGGCGGCGTGTTGAGGCACATGAAAAAGACCTCGGTGCCTTCGACCAGGTCCTCGATCGAGCTGGTGAAGAAGAGGTGCTGCCCCAGGTTCTCGTCCACCGCCGTGGCCAGGCCCGGCTCGTTGACGTAGCGCTCGATCTGCTCGGCGTCCCCGCTCTGGTAGGCCGCCACGCGCTGCTCGTCGATGTCGTAGGCGTAGACCTCATGCCCGTTCTCGGCCAGAACCGCCGCATGCGGCAAGCCCACGAATCCCGTTCCGACGACGATGATCTTCATCTGCTTCGATTCCTTCTCGATGCCCGATCGCTGTCGGGCGGTCTAGACGCGTCGGGGTTACGCCCGACCCTTCGAACCACGGTGCACGTCGCGCCTCGCGCCAAGCGGCGAGCGGCGACCTCGGACGCCAGTTTCAGCGAACGCGCATCCGCTTGCTGCGGACGCGGCCGCCACCGGGCACGCGTCCGCCGGGCATCATGGTCTGGCCCGGCGGCTTCTCGAGGTGCAGGACCCACCACTCTGGCGTGAAGTCCTTCATGTTCATGCGCTTCTTGTTCTGCAAGGCGATCAGGTTGCGCTTGAGGCGTTCGTCGCCCTCGGTCTCCTTCAGGCCGCGCTCGAGGATGCCGATGGCCTCGGCGCGCTGGCCGCGCTTGGCCTCGCACCAGGCGTAGGCGCCCCAGAGCAGCCCCTGCTTCTTGTTGGCCTTGACGGCGGCCTCGAAGACCTTCTGCATGGCATCGTAGTCGCGGACCTTGAAGTGGGAGGCGGCCAGCATGGCCTTGGCATGCCAGTTCTGGGCCAGCGTCCGCTCGAGGTAGGGCCTAGCCTCCTCGATGTTGGTCTTGTAGGCGTAGAGGATGGTGCCGACCTGACCGTCGATGATCTTGTTGACCAGCAGCTGCCATCGCGCCAGCGAGCGACCTTCCTCGAGCAGCTCCAGGGCAGCGTCGAAGTCCTGGGCGCCGAGGCGCTCCTCGACCCGGGCCATCAGGGCTTGCAGCTGCTTGTTGGAGCGGCGGGCGAGCAGCACGTAGACGAGGGTACCGGCCGCCAGCGCGCCCAGCACGCTGGGCAGGGTGGTGGTCTGGGTCGCGAGGCCAAAGTAGACGGCCAGCGAGACCGCCAGGCCGATCAGCAGGTTGATCATCGAAAGCTGGCTCCCATGGTCGATTGCGACAACTCCTGCGAGCCCGCAGCCGGACTCGTCGGTCGCTCGATCATAGCACATGCGAGCATGCCATTCTGCGAGGTCAGGTGCGTCCGAAGGGTGTAGCTACCCGGCGACTCGGAGTCGCGGAAGGGACGTCGGCGCCGGATCAAGGGATGGACTGCGTCAAGAAGTCTTGCCACGATCGCATGACGCTCTCGTGTTCTAGCAGATCGTCATGACGCCCGCCTTCGATTTCGAGGTAGCGCGCGCCTTCGATCGAGGCGGCCAGGGCGCGTCCGTGCGAGACGGGGATCGTGTTGTCGCGGTCGCCGTGGAGGATCAACACCGGCAGGGAGAGGTCGGGGGCTCGGGACATGCTGTCGAAGGGATGACGCAGGAATACTCGCACCGGGAGGAAGGGATAGCGCGCGGCGGCGATGTCGGCCACGCTGGTGAAGCTGGCCTCGACGACCAAGGCGCCGGCCTCCACCTCGCTGGCCAGGCCAACCGCGACGCCGCCGCCCAGGCTCCGGCCGTGGATCGCGATACGCGGGCCGGGCAGGTCCCGCTCCTCGGTCAGGAAGCGCCAGGCGGCCCGCGCGTCCTGGCGCAGACCGCGCTCGGAGGGTCGGCCTTCGCTACCGGGATAACCCCGGTAGTCGACCACCAGGACCTCCCAGCCCGAGGCAAGAAGTCGGTCCACCGGCAGGTGCGGTGAAGGCAGGGAGGAGGCGTTGCCATCGAAGTACAAGAGCGCGCGGCCCTGCGACCGGTCGGGGATCCAATGCCAAGCGTAGATCTGGACGCCGTCCTCGGCCCGGAGCCGCAGCTCCTGTGCTCCGGCCTCCGAGGCGGCAGCCGAGAGGATCTGGGCATCGATCCGGGGCGGGAAGAAGATCATCGAGTCCTGCCGCAGCAAGAGCAGCAGGGTCAGCGCGGCAAGGACGGTGGCCACGAAGGCCAGCGTGGCGACGAACACGCGCGCGACGAAGCTCCGGCGCAGCCACCACCGAAGCACCGGTCAGGCCTCGACGCCGAGGATGCGCCCGAACTCCTCGGCCAGCTCGAAGGCGGCGCGGACGTTGCGCGGGTCGCGGGTGTTGATGTACTCGACGTTGACCGCCAGGCGATCTTCCGGGATGCCGATTTCGGAGGCGAAGGTCTTCAGGCGCTCCCAGACCAGCATCAGGTGGCCGACGGAGGCCTCTCCCATGTTGCGGGCGCCGGTGAGCATGCGTTCGACGTCGGCCGGCACGTAGACGCCCAGGTACTTCTTGGCAAAGCTCAAATCGTCGGCGCAGACGAAGGGCGAGAAGGTGAAAAAGAGCTTGGGGAAGTCCTCCGGTTCGAGAGCGCGGCACATGTCCAACAGCAGGCAGCTCATCCACTCGGCTTCGTAGAGCAGCTGGGTGGAGTAGAAGCCCATCTGCCAGGTGTGGATCTTGTCCTGGATGCGGGCGATCTCGTCCAGGCGGGCCGGCCGGCCCGCGAACTCGCGCCGCCGGGTGGGGATGATGATCCCACCGGTGTGAAAGCCCTTGCGGTGGGCCACCTTGTTGGCGCTGCCGATGGTCAGCGCGTCCGGGCCGTAGTCCTTGCCGCTGGTGTCCCCGCCGACGACGAAGACATCCTGGCAGCCCAGCTCGGCCGCCTCGTCGAGCCAGGACTCGAAGCCCGGACGGTCGGAAGCCACCGCCACCTTGTAGAGGCAGATCGGCTTGTCGGCCCGCTGGCGCATCCAACGCGCGAAGTCCAGGTTGCTCACCCGCTGGCGCTCGCGCCCGAACTCGGCATCGTCCTGGATGTCCGGCGCGCTGAGCACGTCGAAGCGGGTGTAGGCCCGCAGGCAATGCTCCAGGATGGCATAGGCCTTGTCCTGGTGCTGGACCATGGGCGGGCAGGCCTCCAGGACCACCCGCGCCGATTGCATCGCCGATTGGCTCATCGCGCTCCCCTCCCCTCGCTGCGGCCCGCTCGGCCGGACCGGGCTGGAATTGTGTCGGAGCCCGAGCGCCGGTCCAAACCCTGGCCTACAATTGACCGCGACGTCCGCTTGACCGACAGTCCGGTTCGACACGTGAACCCGCGCCGCGGGCACGATGATCGAGGCGCGAGCTTCGAGGCCGCCAGCGAGCAGCGACATGAACGACAAGATCCAAGCCCGCCTGGTCGATTCGGGCCCCGCGCGCGCCGCGCTGGGCCTGGCGCATCGGGTGCACGAGCCCGAAGTCGAAGGGCCCCATCCGACCGTCGTGATGCTGCACGGCCTGTCGGGCGATGACCGTTCGATGTGGGTCTTCGCGCCGCGCTTGCCGGAGGGCTGGCTGCTGGTGGCGCCGCGCGCGCCCCGTGCCGCCTCCGTCGGTGGCTACGCCTGGCTGCCTCGCCAAGCGGACGAATGGCCGGACATCGATCGCTTCGACCCATCGGTCGACCTGATCGCGGATCTCTTGAACGCCCTACCGGCGACCTATGGGGCCGATCCACAGCAACTGTGGCTGATGGGCTTCAGCCAGGGCGCGGCCCTGGCCTTCGCAACGGCGCTTCGCGAGCCGGAGCGGATCCGCGGCGTGGCCGGCTTGGTCGGCTTCCTACCCGAGGGTTTCGAGGCTCGGGCCGAGGGCCGACCGCTGGAGGGGATGCCGGCCTTCATGGCGGCCGGCCGGCGCGATCCGATGGTCCCCATCCAGCGCGCCGTGGCCGCGGCGAAAGCCCTGCGCGAGGCGGGCGCGGCGCTGGACTTCCGCGACTACGAGGCCGGCCACAAGCTCAGCCTCCAGGGCCTGCGCGATCTGGGCGCCTGGTGGCAAGCCCGCCGAGAGGAGGCTTGACCGGTGAGCGAACCGACCGGGACGCCGGCCTCGGACCCTGGTGACGCCGATCCCGTTCCCGAGATCCGGGTCGGACGCCGCGAGCGGGCTCGCGCCAAGCCGGTCGGGCGGGCCTTGGGCTGGCGCATCCGGGACACGCGCTACCTCTACCAGAGCGACTGGTTCGATCTGCGCCAGGACGATCTGCAGCTGCCCTCCGGCGCTCCGGCCCGCTTCACCTACGTCGAGCATCCCGGCTTCGTCTCGGTCGTGCCGCTAACGGCCGAGGGCCAGATCGTCCTGATCCGAAGCTATCGCTTCACCATCGACGGTTGGTGCTGGGAGGTACCGGCCGGCGGGGTGGGCAACAAGCCGGGCGCCAGCGCGCGCGAGGTCGCGATGGCCGAGCTGCGCGAGGAGACCGGCTACGAGGTCGCAGGTAGGCTGGAACGCGTGGCGGGATACCACAACGCCATCGGCAACAGCCAGACGCCGGCCGAGGTCTTCCTGGCCACGGGCGTCCGGCCGGCCGGCGCGCAGCGTCTGGATGCGACCGAAGCGATCGAGGTGCGGCCCCGACCGGCCCGAGAGGTGTTTCGCATGGCGCGGAGCGGAGACATCCAGGACGGTGCCAGCGCGCTGGCCATCCTGCTCTGCCAGGCGCGCATCGAGGCCGAATTGGCCGGCTCTGGCGGTGGCGGATGATCCAGCGGCATGGTCGGCGTTGAAAGCGACCCGCCCCGACTCGCGTCTGCACCTGGGCGATCGCGACCTCCGCGGTCCTGCGGATTGCGTCGATCGGTCGTCGCATTGGAGCCCAGCATGATGCGATCGACGAGCATGCGCCCTCTCGTGACCTCGGCTGCCGCGTTCGCGCTGGCGGTCGCTCTGGTCGTCGGACTCGAAATCGGTCTCGGAATGGGTCTAGCGGCTGGTCTCGGAGTCGGTCGCGGAGTTGGTCACGTGGACGGCATGACGGGCGGGTTGGTTGGCCCCGTCCCCGACCGAATCGCGGGCGACGCCGGATCCACCCCACCGGTTTCGGTCGCCTCCGCGGTGGCGTGGAGACCGGTCGAAGGAGCACCGCTCGGACCCTTGACCGATACGCTGGCATCGAGGATCCACCTCCCGACGCTGCTGCGCGACCACCGGCCCGATCCCCCGGATTGGCCCGATCCCGCCTTGGCCGAGCGGATCTGGCGGGCGGCCGAGCGGCTCGAGGCGGCGCATCTGGGGCCGGAGGTCTTCCCCGGGGACGCACCGGAGGCCGGCGGGCCATCGGCGGCCAACGTCGATCTCAACTTGGACGCGGCCTGCCACGACTTCCGCTTTCCGGAAGGCGCCGACGACCCCTTCGGCGAGCAGGCGCACCACCGGGCCTGCTACGCCTGGGTGGCGGCCAACCGCGGGCTCTGGCATGCAGCGCGCGCGCGGCGAGCGCTCGCTGCCGGCAGCGTGATCACCGACACGCGCGTGGCGGCAGACCTGGACTGGGCGGGGCATTACCTGGACGACCTCCTGGACACGGTGACCCCCTTCGTCTACGGGCCGGAGGACCTGCCGGAGGGGCAGCTGAGCTATCGCGATACGCTGGCGGCCATCTGGCAGAACAACTGGCGAGCGGTGGACATCTTGCTCCTGGCCGATCTGCTCCGGCAGGCCGGCGCGCTGAGCGATCGGCAGGCCGCCCGGAGTCTGGAGCTGGCAGGATCGATCGCTCGGGCCTGGCGGGCGCATTACCGCAGCGACGAGCCGGCCCTGCCCAACAGCGGCCGGCCCTTCACCACCTCGGCCTTCCCAGATGCGGTCGTACTGTCGCCGGGCGGCCGGCAGGTCGCCTCCCGCTTCTCCTGGACCTTCGAATGGGATGCCGATGCCGGCAACAGCCAGTCGGAGGAAACCAGCTGGATGGGCGCCGGCGCGCTGATGGTCGGCCAGGCCTTCGCCAAGCGCCTGCCCGACGCGGCCGCCTTGCGCGCCGAAGGCAAGCGCTGGGTCGACTACAGCCTGGTCTACGATCGCCTCAACCCGCGCGACGGCAGCCGGGTCCGCTCGCTCAACGCCGAGACCGAGGGCGGCGCCTACGGCCAGCGGCGCTACTGGGTCGAGAACCACACCGCCGACGTGCCTTCGATCCCCTATGCCGGCTACAGCTGGATGGGCATCGGTGTGGGCCTCCTGGCCTCGGACGCCGGCCCGCAGATGGCCTGGGACAGCCTGGCCCCGGACGATGCGCAGTGGCGGGTGATGCTCGGCGCGGCCGGCGAGAGCCTGCGCGGCCCCGACGGGCGGCTGCTGGTGCGCTTCGAGCCGCACATCGACTACGCGATGGAGGCCTGGCCGGCCTGGACCACGGATTGCGGCCGCTACCAGAACGGCACACATTACATGCGCTACAGCGGACCCGATCCGCTGGCACCGAAGTTCGTTTCGGAGATCGGTCACCCGGCGGGTTTGGACATCATGAACATGGCCTGGCCCATCCTGCTCATGGCCGAGCAGCGCGGCGATGCCGACAGCTACTGGACCTGGCGCGACCGGCTGGACGCCGTCCTACGCGACTACACGGAGTCGCCCCCGGACCCCGCCTGGACCCGCTGCCGCGTCGCCCCCTACGTCTCGGGCAACCCCGGCTACCACGTGCCGCGCATGCTCTCGAGCTACCTCTTGGCCTGGCTGGCCGCCAGCGGTTACGCGGTCGAGGCCTGGTAGCTCGGACTCGCAGCAGTCGCCGGCACGGCCGTCGAAGTCGCCGGCGGAACGGTCAACCGACTCCGCGTATCCGCTCGATCCGCCGCCTTGTCTCGGCCGGGTCGGCGGTCAGGATGGCGTCGACGCCCAGCCGCAGGTAGCGCGCGAGTCGGGCGTGCGGATCCGGATCGAGTGGGGCCACCCAGCGGCCCCGCCGGTGGGCCATCCAAACGTAGAAGGGGTTGATCCGCAGGAGCTGGTAGTTGACGCCCAGCAGTTCGGTGAAGGGCGTCGGCAAGGGGTTGCGCATGACGATCTGCCCGACGGCCAGCTCGGGTCGAACCCGCTTGAGCGCCGCCAGGGGTGCCAGGTCGAAGGCGATGCAGACCACGCTGCGCCCCGCGATCCGCTGGTCGATGAGGCGGCAGAGACGGCGAGCACCGTCGGGTGTCGCCAGCCGCGGGTCCTTGATCTCGAGCACCAGCAAGCGGTCCTCGGGCGTCCAGTCCAGAAGCTCCTGTAAGGTCGGAATGCACTCTGCCGGGTGATCGGTGAACTTCGGCGACCGGATCTGAAGCCCCTGGATCTCCCCGAGGCTCATGGCATCGATGCGCCGCGGATCGCCGGCCATGCGCTCCGCCGTGTCGTCGTGGTGACAGACGATGTGCCCGTCGCGACTGATCCAGAGGTCGGTTTCCAGCGCGTCGGCCCCGGCCTCGATGGCCATCCGAAAGGCCGCGCGCGTGTTCTCCGGCGCATGCGCCGAATCGCCCCGATGCGCGATGAGGTAGGGACCCGGGCGATCGAGGATCGGAGGGCGGAGCTCTCCGGCCCGTGGTCTGGATCCACGAGGCCCGCTCGAAACTGGGCTAGGGTGGTGCGACATGGGTTTGACCTCGTTGGGGCGGCGGAAGATCATCCAGATCGGATGATGACGCAACCTACGGTCGAGGGCTGGAGGTACGATACCGCATGATGTCTTGGCATCCGAAGGCAGCCGACGGACCCGCGCTCCGGCTGACGCCGCCATGCCGGCTGGGTCTGGTCTCCGATACGCACGGATGGCTCGACCCGAGACTCATCGAGGCCTTCGCAGGCCTCGACGCCATCCTCCACGCCGGCGACGTGGGCAGGGAGGAGGTGCTCGAAGCGCTCCGTGCCATCGCGCCGACGGTGGCGGTGCGCGGCAACATCGACGGCGGCGCGCTGCACGATCTACCCTTGACGGCGCATGTCGAGGTCGGCCAGCGGCGCATCGCCCTCCTGCACATCGCCGGCAATCCTGGCCGCCCCAACCGCGAGGCCAGGCGGCTCATCGACCAGCTGGCGCCGGAGGTGCTGATCGTCGGGCACAGCCACATCCCGGTGGCCGGCCGCGTGGGCGATCTGACCTGGATCAACCCGGGCGCGGCCGGCCGCGAGGGCTTCCATCCGGAGCGGACGGCCGCCTACCTCGAGATCGACTCCGACGCGCCGGAGGACATGCGCCTGCTGCAGATCGGGTTGGGCCCGCGCGGGCAGGCGGCTACCTCCTGAGCTTTCGGCGGCCACCAGCAGAACGCAGCCACTCGAGACGACCAGCACACGACGAGCGCTCACCTCGCTGCTCGCCAGTACTCTGTCGATTAAAATCGTGCGGGCTCGCCGCGACTCCCCCACTACGACTCGGTCGCCCGCGCCTTCCCTTGCTCGGGCAGGTGGCTGCGGCGCAGGTGCACCGGCTCGCGCGATCGGCGCACGCGGATGTTGAGCATTTCGACCAGGAAGCTGAAGGCCATCGCGAAGTAGGCGTAATTCTTCAGGTGCAGCTCGTGCGCCGCCTCGGGATTCCAGCCTTCGATGACCAGGAGCGATCCGATCAAGATCAGGAAGCTCAGCGCCAACATCTTCATCGTCGGGTGCTGCTCGACGAAGCGGCTGATGGCGCCGGCCGCCACCAGCATCATGACCGCCGCGATCAGGATGGCCGTGACCATCACAGGGATGACCCCGGAGATGCCGACCGCGGTGATCACGCTGTCCAAGGAGAAGACCAGGTCGATGAGGACGATCTGGAGGATGACGCTGGCCAGCGTGGCGGCCGCCTTGGCCTTCCCGTGGCCTGGCTCGGTGCCCTCCAGCTTTTCGTGGATCTCCAGCGTGCTCTTGCCGATCAGGAAGGTGCCGCCCACCAGGAGGATCAGGTCGCGCCCGGAGAGCTCGCGGCCCAGAAGGGCGATGAGCGGCTCGGTCAGGCCCATCACCCAGGTGATCGACAGCAGCAGCAGGATGCGCGTGACCACTGCCAGGCCGATGCCCAGCTGACGCGCGCGCGCTTGCTGATGCTCGGGCAGCTTGGCGGCCAGGATGGCGATGAAGATGACGTTGTCGATGCCCAGCACGATCTCGAGGGCGGTCAGCGTCAAGAGCGCGATCAGGTTCTGGCTGGTGAAGAGCGGTTCGGCGCTGGCCTGCATCAGACCGGAAGCCAATCCGGTGGCCGGGAGGAAGATCGGGGCGAGGATCGATGCGAGCGTCATGATGGCTGCTCCAGGTTGGAAGGGCGGAGTCGGCGCGATCGGCGCGTCGGTCCATGGTATCGAGTCGGGCTAGATCGTCAATCTCGGGTCCACCGTCTCCTCGAGCCGACGGGAAACCGAGCTCTCCGGAATCGAAGACGGCCTTGACCCGGCAAGATCGCAGGCGGCATCCTCAGTGGCCGGATGCCGGCCGGAACACAGCGATCAGGGGGATGGATTGAACATGGGCCCAAGAGCAGGTCTCAGCGGAATCGCCGCGCCGATCGCCGCGTTCTCGATCGCCTTGCTGGCCTTGGCCGCCACTGCCAGCGGCGAGCATCGTGACGCCGACGTCCGATCGTCGGCCCGGGCCGCTGGACTCCAGCAGAGCACGCCACATCGGATCTACCTGCCTTGGGCGGCGCGCCGGGACCTCGATGCGCCTCGGCCCGTCGACCGGGTGGGCGGAACGACCCGCGCGCTGGCCGCGCGCAGCGACCGGGTCTACGCGGCCATCGACGACCGGGTGGTGGCCTTCAACGTCAGCGGCACGCTCGAGTTCGGGCCGGTAGGCCAGACGGATCCGCTGCCGTCCAACATCGAAGCCCTGCTGCTGGACGGTGACCGGCTCTATGCGGCGGCCGGTCCGGCCGGCCTGCACGTGGCCGACCTGAGCGAAGTGGATCGACCGCGCTGGATCCACGGCATCGCGCTGGCCGGCTCCGCGATGGATCTCGCGCTCCATGGTGACAGCGTCTTGGTAGCGCTGGATGGTGGCGGGTCCACGCTCGCCGTCGTCGAGACCGACAGGGGCCGGCTCTCGGCGACCGGCGAGCTGCACACGGGAAGCGGTGCCCGCGCGCTGTCGGTGATCGACGATCTGGTCTACTTGACCCGAACGGGCTGCGAGATCCAGACGATCCGGATCACCAGCGACCCTGGTCTCGAGCCGATCGGCATGGTCGGATCGGCCTGTGCCGGCGTCGAGGCAGAGCACCTGGCCCGAGTCGGGGACTTCCTTGCCCCGAGCGCGAGCGACGCATCGCAGGATCGAAGCACCCAGGTCATCTGGCGTCTGGACGATCCCTTGCAGCCGGTCATGGACGATGGGCCGACCATCCTCGCACGGCGCATCGGATCGCTGGTCGAGTTCGAGGCCACCGTCTTCGCGGCCACACATGGATCGA
This sequence comes from uncultured Anaerolineales bacterium, assembly GCA_964549495.1. Lineage (GTDB taxonomy): Bacteria > Chloroflexota > Anaerolineae > Epilineales > Epilineaceae > JACKBJ01. The sequence goes on from CAZJWJ010000024.1 coordinate 30,817, forward strand.
CCGGATCGAGCGCCGCGGACGGGCTGTGGATCGGCAGCCGGCCCGGCCCGCTCGGCGAACCCTACGGCGAGATCGATGGGGCGAGCATCGCCCTGTCCGGCGGACTGCGAGCCCTGGCGCTCGATCCGGAGACCGACCGGCTCTATGGCGGCGGCGAGCGCCTCAACCTGGTGGCCTACGACATCACCGACCCGCGGGCGCCGGTCGAGACGGCGCGCTACATGAACGTGCAGGGCGCCGGCCGGGTGGCCGCCGGCGGCGACCAGGTCTACGTCATCGAGGACCAGCCGCCAGCCCTGGGCATCATCTCCACCGACGGTCCCTGGCCGCCGCGGCGCACCGGCACCTTTGCGCTGACCGCCGAGGACCTGGGCAGCGATCGGGTGCAGCTCTTGGCCGATCCCAAGCGGCGCTACGCCTACCTGCTCTACTACAACGCGCTGCAGGTCGTCGAAACCACCGCGCCGGACGCGCCGGCGGCCCGGCGCCTGCTGGCCATGCCGGACATCAGCCACATGGCCATCGACGACCGCTGGATCTACGGCGCCGGCGACGGCCTGCGCATCATCGACGTCTTCGTGCAGGACGATCCCAAGCAGCTGGCCTACGTGCGCCAGGCCGGCAACGCCCTGGCCGTGGCCGCCGAGGGCACGCGGGTCTATGTAGCCCAGCGCGAGCCCACCGGCGGTCGACCGACCAGCCTCTACGTCTGGGATGTCACCGACCGCAACAACCCGCAGCGGGTCGGCCAGCTGCCGGACATCGGGCCGACGGTCGATCTGGCCGCTCTGGGCGGCTTCGCCTGGCACCTCTGGGACTACTCCGAAGTGGCCGGCCAGCAGGCCCGCGGCGCGGCGCTCTCGACCATCGATGCCCGCAACCCGGCCGCGGTCACCGAGCTCACCGGCAGCCGGATGGTCATCGAGGGCCGGCCCCGCCGCCTGCTGCGCGACGCGAGCGCCGGCCGGCTCTACCTGGTCGAGGAGAGCTACTTCGACCGCCGCACCCGCGAACAGCGCGGGAGGGACGGCGTCCACGTCCTCTCCATCGCCGATCCCGGCCGGCCGGCACCGGTACGCTTCTTGCCGTGGTCCCCCCCGCCGCGGGACATCGCCGCGAGGGACGGTAAGCTCTACCTGGTCGGCGACCGAGGATTGAGCATCATCGATCCGGTCCAACCTTGAGTCCCGAGAAGCGGCCGAAGACGGGCGACTCGCTCGAGACGCCGAGATGCAGTTTCCAGGACCCGTGACCGATGGTCATGTGTCAGGGAGTCCCAAGGACATCGTGAGCAAGACTCGGCATTATCCACAATCCAACCTCGAGCCTGCGGCAGATCGATGGTCTCCCGCTCGGCGAACGACCTCAGGGCCCAAGGCCGTGCTCGCGATGGGGATTGCGCTGCTGCTCCTCGCGCTGACGCCTGGCGCCACGAATGCCTGTACGTGCAATGGCCCAGCACATCCAGCGGTAGCGGTGGAGCAGAGCGATGCCGTCTTCCTAGGACGAGTGCTCTTCGTGGCCTACGGGGATCACGACACGCAAGTGGATTGCCTCGAGCTGCGAGGCGGAACGCAGGCTCGATTCGAATCCGACTTACTGATCGCATGCATCCGAGTCGACCATGCGATCAAGGGAACCAGCGAGGCATCGACCGTGAAGGTGACGACTGCGTCCCATGGACCTGCCTGTGGTGCATCGCTCAGGCTTGGCGAGGACTACATTCTGTACGCTGCAGAGCGCCGCGAGGGCGCATTTCGGACAAGCTCGTGCACGCGCACGTCGATCGTGTCCGAGGCGAACACCGACCTGGAGTTCCTAGGCATCCAACGCTCACCGCCGGACACCGGCGAAGCGCCCGAGTCTGGCTCCGGCAACCGAAACAGTCCGGTGGATCGTCGTCACGCCATACACTGCGGTTGAAGACTTGCCCCGAGCGCGACGCGATGGTACGTGACCGGGCATCGAGTCCAACCACATGACGAGCGCCAGCCCTTGCTGGGCCGGCGCTCGTCACGTCTTGGAATGCCGCGGCTGGCGGTGACTGTGTTTCGATTCGACGTCAGGGCCCGCGCTCGATCGCTCAAGACCCGTGTTCGGCGGAGGTCGCAGGCTAGCGACCACTCCGCCGCGGGGCGACTACGACGACTCGGCCAGGATGGCATCGAAGGCGGAGACGAAGTCCGCCTCGGGCACCGTGCCGCCCCACTCCTGGACGATGTTGCCATCGCCGTCGAGCAGGAAGTACTGCGGCTGCCGGCTGTAGCCTAGCTGGGCCTTGAAGTCATCGGTCGCGCTGTCGTCGATGTCCAGGTAGGAGAAGGTGATCTGACCTGCGTACTCGGCTTCGAGCCCGTGCACGACGGGCGCCATGGCTCGGCAGGTCGGTCACCAGAAGGCGAAGAACTCGACCAGCTGGGGCTGGCCGCTTGCCAGCTGGACCGTCGAGGGGTCGGTGGCCTCGAGACCGGTCTTGACCTCGACGGCCGGTTCGGCTTCTTCCTCGGATTCGGCCATCTCCTCGGACTCGTCGCCGCTCTCGTCGGACATCTCGTCGGACGTTTCGTCGGAGGCTTCGTCGGACGTTTCGTCCGCGCCCTCCTCGGCGGCCTCGTCCTGGGCCATCGAGTCTTCGCTCTCTTCCTGCTCCATCTCCGCATTCTCGCCGGATTCCATCGACTCGGAATCGGCGGATTCGTCCATGATGGCTTCGGCCTCTGGCTCGGCGGCCTCCTGGCCGCCACAGGCCGCCAGCGGCAGCATCAGCGCCGTGGCGAGCGCGAGGCTCGTCCAAATCCTTCGCATCGGTCTTCCTCCTGGATCCTTGGGTGTCGGGGAACCAGCCGCGTTCCAGCGGTGATGGACCGGGTGGGGCCGGCAGGTCTTACCGCGAAGGCGCCGCTGGCAGTAGCCGGAGAACATCGCCGGTCGGCGGGGTTTCGGACAGCCGCATCGGCAGATCCCGGACTTCTCGGTGGGGCTCTATCCAGTCGTCGTAATGCCGGCTCAGCGGATGCCCCGACTGGCCGGTGGTGGCGATGAAACGGCTCTCCTCGGGCCGGCCCATGTCGATCCGCTGCCGGTAGCTGGGCACGTTCCCCTGGTCGTAAGGCGCGGCGAGGTCGATGTTGGCCACGTTGACCGTGAAGGGATCGCCGCCGTTCTCGATGCTGCGGTGGAAGATGGGTCGCAGCAGGGCCACCTGGCTGAAGGGATTGTGGTCGTAACGGGTGCGGTGCAGCCGGCCCCAACGCCAACGCGCGGCGTCGCCGCCCATCCGCGCCTCCAAATCGTCCAGCGCCGCATCCAAAGCGTCCAGCAAGATCTCCGGACAGCGCTCGAGCTCCGGCGTCAGCACCCGGTCGCACCAGGTCGAGCCCTCCGGCCGGCCGAGTTCCGCGGCCAGGAAGGTGGGATGGCGGCGGCGCAGCATGCGCTCCAACAGCTCGCCGCCCAGTTCGTCGGCCAGCAAGGCCTCCGGCAGGTGCAGGAGCCAGGCCTGGTATAGGGCCGGCGCGGCGGCCTCGGCCTCCATCCGGCCGTCCCAGCCTTCGAGGAGCGCCAGGGCCTCGGCTTGGCGCGGGTCCTCGGCCTCGACCGCCAGCAGCGCCGGCAGCAGCTCGCGGGCCTGGAGGCTGACTTGATCGCCCTGGATCTCATGCAGTGCTTCCAGAGTCAAGCCTCGACCGCCCGCGATGGCGGCCTCGAGGAAGTCGGCGATGCGCCGGGCGCGATAGGGCGGGGCCCATTCGCTGCCCAGGTAGTAGGGGTAGTCCGGGCCGACCGGGCGGTGGTTGGCCGTGACGATGTAGCCGGCAGGCGGATCGAAGGCCCGCGGCAGCTGGTCGATGGGGATGAAGCCCTGCCAGCCGGCATCGGCCTGCCAGCCGGGGGCCGGCAGGCGCCCGTCGCCGGCCCGGCGAATCGGGATCCTGCCCGGACCGATATAGCCGATGTGGCCCTCGGCATCGGCGTAGACGAAGTTCTGGCTGGGCGTGACGTAGCGCTCGAAGGCCGCCTCGAAGCTGGGCCAGTCCCGGGCGCGGGCGATGGCGAGGAAGGCATCGACCGTCGTGTCGTCGGGGTCAAGCGCCGTCCAGCGCAGGGCCAGGGGCGCGGGGGCATCCGGAAGCGCATCGCTGATCATGGGGCCGTTGCGGGTGGCGCGGGCCGCCCATTCGATGGGCTGGGCGTCCTTGACCCGGATGGTCTCGCGCACGATCTCCATCGCCTGCCAACCCCGGCCGGCCTGGTAGCGGTTGGGGTCGTCCGGATCGATGCGCTCCAGGAAGAGGTCCTGCACATCGGGGTTGAGGTTGGTGGCGCCCCATGCGATGTCTCGGTTGCGCCCCAGGACGATGCCCGGCACGCCGGGCAGGGTGGCGCCGCTGGCCTGCAGGCGGTCGCCGTGGATCTCGGCCAGGTACCAGATGCCCGGGATCTGCGCGTCCAGGTGCGGGTCGTTGGCCAGGAGCGCGCCGCCGCTGGCCGAGAGGCGGCCGGCCACCACCCAGCCGTTGCTTCCCACGTCTAGACCGCGCAAGCCGAAGCGGTCGCGCAGGCCATCGTCGAGGGCCAGCAGGCCGTCCAGGGTCTCGCGCAGCGAGCGCGACCCGTCCTCGCCCGCGCCCTCCAGGATGACCGGCGAGTCGGCCGGCACGCCGGGCAGCAGCTCCGCGGCACGCTGAGGACCCAGCCGATCGGCCAGCCGGAAGCGGAGGATCTCCTGGTCCCAGTCGTCCGAGAGGTCCCAGCTCATCATCTTGGTCCAGCCCAGGCTGTGCTCGGGCCGCCAGGGCTCGGGTTCCACGCCCAGGATGGCGAACTCTGGCGGCAGGCGGTGACCGCTTTCCAGGAAGGCATTGACGCCTGCGGCGTAGGCCTCGAGGATGCTCCGCGTCTCGGGCAGGATGTGGTCCAGGGACGCTTCCGCGGCGCGCTGCAGGCCCAGGGTGCGCAGGAAGCGATCGGTGTCCAGGGTCGCCTCGCCGAAGAGCTCGCTGAGCCGGCCGGCCGCGATGCGCCGGTTCATCTCCATCTGCCAGGCCCGGTCCTGGGCGTGGGCAAAGCCCAGTCCGTAGAAGGCGTCGGCATCCGATTCGGCGTGGATGTGCACGATGCCCGCCTCGTCGCGGACGATCTGCAGCGCCTGGTCGATGCCGGGCACGGCCAGCTCGCCGCGTAGCTGGGGGAGGCTGGTCCGGGCGTAGAGCCAGACCAGCAGGATGGTCACCAGGGGCAAGGCCAGGATGATGACCAGGAGGCGTGCGCGCTTCATGGACGGCTCCGCGAGGCTGGGTCCGGGTTGGTCCGGGATGGCGATGGCGCAATTGTCGAGTCGGTCCGCGAGGCGCGCAAGTCGGGCGACTTGATCGGGCGGGCACCAGGCGTTAACATTCTGGTGACTTAACTGATTTGTAACCACGTTCGCGTTCGATTTGGAGTGCCAGCCCGTGCCTTCCCCCGCCTCGCGACCGGAGCCTTCCGCTCGGCGATCCTCGTCGATGAGCCTGGCGCTGATCGGCTTGACCGTCGGCCTGCTCGGCTGGTTGGGATCGATCGATTTCGCGGGCTCGTCGCCAGCCGGATCGCCGGGCGCCATCCATACGCCTGGCCTGCCCGGGCTGGCCGGCGCACATGCAGAGGCGATGCGGCTTGCAGCCAGCCTGGCGGTCGGCGATCGGCATGCCTGCTGGGCCGAGGCCGGCCAGGCGCTGCGCTGCTGGGGCGAGGGCCCGGCGGCGACCGCGCCGATCTTGCGGGCAGGGCAGGTCGTCGCGGGCGACGACTTCGGCTGCGCCATCGACGAGGTCGGCGCCATCCGATGCTGGGGCGAAGGCTCCAGCGGCCAGCTCGACACGCCCGAGGGTCGCTTCGTGCAGCTGAGCGCCGGTCAGCGGCATGCCTGCGCCCTGCGCGAGGACGGCCGGCTGGCCTGTTGGGGCGCCGACGGCAGCGGGCAGGCCCGGGCACCAGCGGGCCGCTATGCGCAGGTCAGCGCGGGCGACCTGCACGGCTGCGCGGTCAGCCTGGTCGGCCGGCTGCGCTGTTGGGGCGACGACCGCTACGGGCAATCCAGTCCGCCAGCAGGCGGATTCCTGCAGGTCGCCGCCGGCGGGCTACACGGCTGCGCCCTGCGCGAGGACGGCCGGCTGGCCTGCTGGGGCCTTGGGGAACTGGGCCAGCTCCGAGCGCCGGCGGGCCGGTTCGTGGCCCTGGGAGCGGGCGGGCTGCACAATTGCGCCCTGCGCGCCGATGACCGGCTGCGCTGCTGGGGCAGCGACCTGAGCGGGCAGTCCAGCCCGCCCGACGAGCATTATTCCGGCATCGTTTCCGGGCGCACCGGCGGCTGCGGCCTGACCCGGGCCGGCGGGCTGCGCTGCTGGGGCGAGGCGCCCGCGCTCCCGGCCGGGCTCGTAGGCAGTTCGGTGCGCGCCGGGCGCTGATCGCCGGCCTCGAAAGGCGCGCCGATCCCTTGTCGCCGGCCGGCCTCGACGCTAAGCTCTGGGGCAGAGATCGAAGAACCGGCGGCCCTTTCGGCCGCCGTTGCCTTTGCCAGGAGCGAGACGCATGCGCCGCAACGGATTCCGACTGACCGCGCCGGACTTCCCCGAGGGGATGGACTGGCTGAACACCCAGCAGCCCCTGTCGCTGGCCGGACTGCGCGGCAAGGTGGTGGTGCTCGAGTTCTGGACCTTCTGCTGAGTCAACTGCCACCACAACGTCGCGCAGTTGCGTCGACTCCGAGCGCTCTACCCCGACAGCCTGGTCGTGATCGGGGTCCATTCGGCCAAGTTCACCGGCGAGCAGGCCACCGCGCAGCTACGCGAGGCGGTCATGCGCCATGGCATCGATCATCCGGTCGTCAACGACGCCGATCACGACATCTGGCAGCAGTACACCGTCCGCGCCTGGCCGACCTTGGTGGTGGTCGATCCCCAGCAGCGCATCGTCGAGACCCTGACCGGCGAGGTGAGCGCCGAGCAGCTGGCCGAGATCGTCCGGCCGCTGATCGACCAGCACGAAGCCGCCGGCACCCTGGACCGCTCGCCGCTGGATGCCCAACCGGAACGCGAGGCGGAGCCGGCGCGCCCGCTGCGCTATCCGGCCAAGATCCTGGCGCGCCCCAGCCAGGGCAAGCTCTATCTGGCCGATACGGGACACCACCGGATCCTGGAGATCGAGTTGGACGAGGACGGTCTCGGAGGTGAGCTGCGCCGGGTCTTCGGGAGCGGCGAGGCCGGATTCGAGGACGGCCCGGCCGATTCGGCCCGATTCCACGCGCCGCACGGCATGGCGGCCCGCGGCGACCGGCTCTACGTGGCCGATACCGAGAACCACGCGCTGCGCACCGTCGACTTGGCGACGGGCGAGGTGCGCACCCAGGCCGGCACCGGCCAGAAGGCCAGTGGCAGCTTCCCCTTGGGCGACCCGCGTCAGACCCCGTTGCGCTCGCCCTGGGCCCTGGCGGCGGTCGAGCACCTGCTCTTCATCGCCATGGCCGGCTCGCACCAGGTCTGGGTGCTGATCGACGAGCGAGAGCTGGGCCCCTTTGCCGGCAACGGCCGCGAGGCCCTGATCGACGGCCCGCGGGCCGAGGCCAGCTTCAACCAGCCCAGCGATCTGGCCCTCGGCCTGGGCCACCTCTTCGTGGCCGATGCCGAGGCCAGCGCCCTTCGCGCCATCAGCCTGGACGCCGACCCCAAGGTCTTCACCCTGGTCGGGCAGGGGCTCTTCGAATGGGGCGACCGGGACGGGACGGGCGCCGAGGTGCGCCTGCAACATCCCACCGGCCTGAGCATGCTGGGCGACGAGCTCCTCATCGCCGATAGCTACAACCACAAACTGCGCCTGCTCGACCCGACCACCGGCGCGGTCAAGACCTTGGCCGGCAGCGGCGAACCCGGCCTGGCCGACGGCGAGCTGCTCGATGCCCAACTCGACGAGCCCCAGGGACTGACGGTGGCCGGCGATCGGATCTACATCGCCGACACGAACAACCACCGGATCCGCGTGATCGATCTGCCCCAGGGCCGCATGGCGAGCTTCGACCTGCGCGGGGTCGCGCCTCCTGCCGAAGCGAGGGCGACGGCCGACGAGGCCTCGAGTCGCTAGCCGCTCGCCACTTGCCGCTCGGCGCTCGACGCTAGCCGCTCGAAGTGCAGGCTGGATCGAAGCACACCCCGACACCTCCAAGCGACCGAAGTAGCCCTGCCGCGTAAGAGCGGCGGCCCCCGGCCGCGTCGATCCTGCGCCGACGGCCACAGGCAATCGACGCCGGCCCGCAAGGGGCCCGGCAGCAGCGAGCGAGCGGTCCAAGCACATGAACGACATCCCATCCTCCGAGATCACCCCGGAGTCGGTCTACCTCTCCCGGCGCGAGCTGATGAAAGGGGCCGGCAGCATCGCCCTCGGCACGGCGCTGGCCGGCTGCGGCCCGCGCATCCAGCCCGAGCGCCCCACCCCGCCGCCGGACATCGAGACCGGAGCCCAGACCGATGAGCTGGGCGATCCGCTGACCGAGTACGGCGCGGTCACCGGCTACAACAACTTCTACGAGTTCACCACCGACAAGGAGACCGTGCAGGTGCTGGCCGAAGGCTACCCGGTCCGGCCCTGGACGGTCGAGGTGGGCGGCCTGGTGGACAAGCCGCGGACCTTCGGCATCGAGGACCTGCTGACCGGCTTCGACCAGGAGGAGCGCATCTACCGCCTGCGCTGCGTTGAGGGCTGGTCGATGGTCATCCCCTGGATGGGCTTTCCCTTGGCCAAGCTGCTCGAGCAGGTGCAGCCGACATCCAAAGCCGAGTACGTCCGCTTCGAGACGGTCTACGATCCGGACAACATGCGCGGCCAGCGCAGCCGGACCTATGAATGGCCCTATGTCGAAGGCCTACGCCTCGACGAGGCGATGAACGATCTCGCCCTGCTCTCGACCGGCCTATACGGCAAGCAGCTCTTACCGCAGAACGGCGCGCCCATCCGACTGGTCGTGCCCTGGAAGTACGGCTTCAAGAGCATCAAGTCGATCGTCAAGATCGATCTGGTCGAGGAGATGCCGACCTCGCTGTGGATGGACGCCGCGCCCTCGGAGTACGGCTTCTACGCCAACGTCAACCCCCAGGTGCCGCATCCGCGCTGGTCGCAGGCCACCGAGCGTCGCATCGGCGAGGTCCAACGCCGCGATACCTTGATGTTCAACGGCTACGGCCAACAGGTGGCCCGGCTGTATGACGGCATGGACCTGGCCCGATGGTTCTGAAGGGCGATGCCGCGACCGGAGAGTCGACCGGCGTCGCTCGCCCGGATCTGACCCGGCGGCTAGGCAACATTCTCGACAAGCGCCTGGCCGGCCGGAGCGTCCTGGACTACTTGGCGCACCTGCTGGCCCTCTCGCCACTGATCTGGCTTTTCTGGCAGTGGTGGAACGGCGCCTGGTGGATCAACCCGATCCAGGAATTCACCCAGCGCAGCGGCCGCGCCGCACTGTGGATGCTTTTCGCCAGCCTGGCGGTGACGCCGCTGATCACCCTCTTCGGCTGGCGGCGGCTGGGACCGCTGCGCCGGACGCTGGGGCTCTACGCTTTCGCCTACGCCTGCCTGCACCTGACCATCTTCGCCGCGGTGGACTACGGGCTGGACCCGGCCTTGCTGCAAGAGGCCATCCTGGAAAAGCCCTACGCCCTGATCGGATTCACGGCCTTCCTGCTGCTGTCGAGCCTGGCCTTGACCTCCACCCGGGGCTGGATGCGCCGACTGGGCAAGCGCTGGAAGAAGCTGCACCGGCTGGTCTACGCGGCCGGCATCCTGGTCGTGCTGCACTACGCCTGGGCGCTCAAGGCGGACTTCGATCCGAAGCCGCTTGCCTTCGGGCTGGTCCTGGCCCTGCTGCTGGGTCTGCGCGTCCCGGCCATGCGGACACGCATCAGCCGGTGGCGGAGAGCCTGAGCCTAGGACTCCTCGGGCTTGCCGGAGCGCGTGCTACAATGCCGCGCGACCCGGCGCAGAGGACCGCGGTCACGCACCCTTGGAGCCCCAGCATGAAGATCGTCTGCATCGGCGGCGGGCCGGCCGGCCTGTACAGCGCCATCCTCTTCAAGAAGCTCGATCCGAGCGCCGAGGTGCGCGTCCTCGAGCGCAACCGGCCGGATGACACCTTCGGATGGGGTGTGGTCTTCTCGGCCGAGACGCTGGACAATCTCGAGGAAGCCGATCCGGAGAGCTTCAGGGCCATCGAAGACCAGTTCATCTACTGGGACGACATCGACATCCACCATCGGGGCCAGGTCGTCAGCTCGACTGGCCACGGCTTCTGCGGCATGTCGCGCAAGCGCCTGCTGCAGATCCTGCACGATCGCTGCCGGGAGCTGGGCGTGGACTTGGAGTTCGAGTGCGAGGTGGGCGGCGTCGACGAGTTCCCGGACGCGGACTTGATCATCGCCGCCGACGGCATCAACAGCGCGGTGCGCGAGGCCGGCGCCGAGCACTTCGGTCCGGACCTGGACTGGCGCAAGTGCCGCTTCACCTGGCTGGGCACGAGCCGGCCGATGGACGCCTTCAAGTTCGTGGTACGCGAGGACGAGCACGGCGCTTGGCAAGCCCACGCCTACCCTTTCGAGGAAGGCCTAGGCACCTTCATCGTCGAGACCCGGGAGGAGACCTGGCGGGCGGCCCGCCTGGAGGATGCCAGCGAGGAGGAGACGGTGGCCTATTGCCAGCGGCTCTTCGCCGACTTCCTCGGCGGCCATCCGCTGCTGACCAACCGCTCGATCTGGCGGCGCTTCCCGACCGTCACCTGCCGCAGCTGGGTGCACGAGAACGTGGTGCTCTTGGGCGATGCCTGCCATACGGCGCATTTCTCGATCGGATCGGGCACCAAACTGGCCATGGAAGACGCCATCGAGCTGGTGCAGGTCTTCCGCGAGCTGGGTCCGCCGCGTGGGCCCGAGGACGTCCGCTCGGCCCTGGCCGAGTACGAGGACCGGCGCTGGGTGGAGGTGCTCAAGCTGCAGAAGGCGGCCCAGACCAGCCTGGAGTGGTTCGAGCACGTCGATCGATACGTGCACCAGGATCCGCTGCCCTTCAGCTTCAACCTGCTCAGCCGCTCCAAGCGCATCACCTGGGACAACATGGTGGCCCGCGACGAGGACTACATGACCGAGGTGAAGGCCGACTTCGCGCGGCGGGCCGGCGCGCCGGCCATGGCCGACGGACGCTATCCGGAGCCGATGTTCACGCCCTTCAAGCTGCGCGAGATGGAGCTGGTCAACCGCGTCGTGGTCTCGCCGATGTGCCAGTATCGCGCCGACGAGGGCCGGCCCAACGACTGGCATTTCGTGCACCTGGGCAGCCGGGCGGTGGGCGGTGCTGGCTTGGTGATCACCGAGATGACCAACGTCTCGCTGGATGGCCGGATCTCACCGGGCTGCGCCTGCATCGCGACGCGGGCGCAAATGCGGGATTGGAAGCGCATCGTCGACTTCGTACACGCCGAGACGCCGGCCAAGATCTGCATGCAGCTGGGGCATGCCGGCCGAAAGGGCTCCACCCGGCTCCCCTGGGAGCCCGGCGGCGACACGGCCCCCTTGCCGGAAGGCAACTGGCCGCTGCTATCGGCCTCGGCGATTCCCTACGTCGAGGGCGGTCAAACTCCCAAGGCCATGGAGCGCTCCGACATGGAGGCGGTCATCGCCGACCACCTGCGCTCGACCCAGCTGGCGATCGAGGCCGGCTTCGATATGCTGGAGCTCCACATGGCCCACGGCTACCTGCTCTCTAGCTTCATCTCGCCCCTGTCCAACCGGCGCGAGGACGAGTACGGCGGCTCGATCGAGAACCGGATGCGCTTTCCGCTGGAGGTCTTCCGCGCCATCCGCCTGGTCTGGCCCGAGGAGCGGCCGATGAGCGCGCGCGTCTCGGCCAGCGACTGGGCGCCCGGCGGCCTGTCGGACGCGGACCTGGTGACCATGGCGGCCATGCTGAAGGACGCCGGCTGCGACATCATCGACGTCTCCAGCGGCCAGACCTCGTCCGAGGCCGATCCGGAGTACGGACGCATGTACCAGGCCCCCTTCAGCGAGCGCATCCGCCTTGCGGCGGGCATCCCGACCATCTCGGTCGGTGCCATCCTGGGCGCCGACCACGTCAACACCCTCCTGGCCGCCGGCCGCGCCGACCTCTGCGCCCTGGCCCGCCCCCACCTCTCCAACCCCTTCCTCAGCCTCCAGGCCGCCCAGCGCTACGACTACTGGGACATGCCCTGGCCCAATCCCTACAAGACCGTCGCCCCACGCCAACGCGCCCCGCGCGACCGCAAGAGCGAGTCGCTGGACCTGCCCCGCCCGGACTTCGAGCCCCGCGGCGGCTGGCCGAGCCAGCCGGAGGCGCCGGGCCGGCGGAGGCCGGTGATCGAGGACGACTGATCTTGCCATGCGCCGGAACTTGGGGCTGGGCCACGGATCGAAACCGGATCGTGGCGCGGGCGTGATTCACAGGTGGCGCGGCTGCCGACATGCGATCCGCCATCTCGACTAGAATTGGCGCGAATCGCCGACGTCTCAGATCGGACCGAGGATCGAGATATGAAGCGCCTCTCGCGTTCGCATCGGATGCACATCGTCTTGCTCTGCGCCCTGGTCAGCACCGTCTTCTGGGTCTCCCTCTCCACGCGGCCCAAGGAGGAGCTGCCAAGGGCCCAGACCGACGCGGCAGAGCACCAGGCGCTCTTGCCCCGTGTGGAGAAGCCCCTCGCCCCGTCGGACGAATCGCTGTCCCTCGAACCACTCTTCGAGCTCGGTGGCGCGACGGGCGCCGTGGCGATCTACCAGGACTACGGCTACGTGCATCGCGCCGACCATATCGAAATCCTCGACATCGGCGATCCCGGGTCGATCGAAGCGGTCGGGCACGTCGACGTGCCGGTGGGCGAGGCTTCCGAAGGGTGGCGCGATGCGTCGAGGCCGACGGACTTCCTGCAGACCGTGATCGCGATGCAAGTGGTGGATCGCCGGCTCTTGGTGCTTCTCGGTCCAGAACAGCGATACGCGGACGCCTACACCGCGTTGGACGGAGATGAAGGCGAGGATGTCTACGCCACGAGCCAACTCATCACTTTCGACCTCGACGTGCCGACCCGGCCTCAGCAGATCGGACTCATCGAGTTTCGGGGGATCGCGACCGCGATGGCCGCCAACCCCGATGCCTGCTTCGTAGCCATATTCGATGCATTGGTGGTCGAGGACTTCGGAACCTCCTCCGCCGCGGCTCGGATGCTCACGGTCGATCTCGCTCCCCATCTTCCGGAGCTGCGAAGTTCCACGAAGGTCGAGGACATCATCACTCGGCTCCGCATCGACCAAGACTTCGTGCTCGGCCTCGGTACGAATCTCGACGCCGAGAAGACACTCTATCTCTTCGAGGCATCCGGCGAGGCTGCCCTCGAGCCGCTGTCCACCCTCGATCTATCCTGGGTCGCCACGTTCACGCCGGGCTTGGTCTTCACCGGCAAGGAGGCGATGGTGATCGACCACTCGGGCCTGGCGTATCGCGTCGACTATCGGGATCCCAGGTCACCGGTGCTTGCCGAACCCCTCGAGCTCACGGAGCGCTTCGACGATCGCAACCGCCCGGCGGATTGGATCACCGACGCGTTCGACCACGATGGACGGCTGATCCTCGTCGACGCCATGTTCGGAAAGCTCGCGTCGATCGACTTGGCCACGGAGGAAGGACCGAGGGTGATCGGCTGGGTGGGCTTCCCTTCCGCGCGTCAGAATGGGGGTGGCGATGAGAATCCGCCAGAAGGATGGGCTCGTTCGGGCGATCGGCTGTTGCTATCCGGCGGGAACATGGGAGACCTGTCCCTGATCGAGCTCGAACCCGAACCGCGACTCCTCGCCAGCCTCTGGGATGTCGGGAACATCCGTCGTGTCCTAGCTGACCATCGATCGCGGGTGCACACCCTCGAAGACGGGTGGTGGGAAGTCTGGGATGCGTCACGGCTTCCGGAGTTCGAAGGACTGGCCAGCAGCGCGATGGAGGAGTCGAGGCAGTCCAGTCGGGTGAGTCCAACGAATGACATGATCGTCATCGGCAATCGCTTGTACGAGGCGGAGAGCCACGCAACAGGATGGACCGAACTCGCGAGCGATAGCCAACCCAGGACGGGCAGATTGGAGGGAGCGGAACGGGGGTTCCGCGGTCTAGCTCGATCGGGGAATCGTGTACTCGAAGCGATCTCTGACGTCGGCATCACGATCCATGGGGTCGACGAAGAAGGCCATGCCGAGCTCTTGGGTCACCATCGCGAGTCAGAATCCGGCGCCAGCGCCGCGATCCGTGGCGATCGTGCATTCCTGGCTTCGGACCATTTGGGCGTGAACATCCTCGATATCCAGGATCCAGCTGCCGTCCGGCATCTAGGTCGTCTCGTCGTCGATCAACCGGTGGCCCAAGTCCTGCTGACCGATTCCGCTTTGGTCGCGATCTCCACCGATTTCGAGAACGACGCCTTCGTGACTCGGCTTCGACTGGCGGATCCGGACAGCGATCGGCCCGAAGTCCTCTCCGAGCTGGAGCTCCCACATCGGTTCGCTTGGCAGAAGGTCGTCCGTGGCGACCGGATCTTCATGCAGCGCTCGGACGGACGGTTCGTGGTGCTGGACGTCTCGAATCCTGTCGCACCCAGGATCGCGCTCGAGCGCCCGTGGACCTTCTCGGCCTTCGAGGTGACCCCCGACGGCGCGACGCTCTTCGGCGTGCAGCCCGTCGGAGGCCGGCTCGAGGTCTGGTCGATTGGGGACTGAAGGGAAGACTCGAGGGAATCTGCGCTCGAACTCAAGCGACCTTGCGCAGCGGCGTATCGATGAAGGCGCGGGCCTCGTCGGTCGAGATCTGCGGCATGTTCTCGTCGATCAGGTCCCAGAGCTCGGCGTGGTAGGCCATCAGCGCGCGGACGGCTTCGTCGGCCGGCGAGGCGAGTGCGCGGCAGAGGCGATCGGGGGTGCCGGCCGGGGCGATGGGCAGGTCGGCCAGGCTGTAGCGCAGGCCCTTGAGCTTGCCAGGCGGGTAGCGACGGTTCAGGCCGGAGAGGACCTGGACGGCGCGCTTGGCGCTGGCCAGGAGAAGCTCCCACACCAAGGCCAGGTCGCCGCGTTCCAGGCCCATGCCTTCCAGGATGGCGCGGGGCGGGAAGCGCAGGCCGGCGCGCACCAGCGCTTCGTCGTAGCCCTCGGGGAAGTCGGCGGCCCGCGCCTGCCAGCGCGCGATGCGATCGGCTCCCTTCAGGGCGACGCCGCCGGTGATGCCGCTCATGATCACGTGGTTGGTGTCGTCATCCACGGCAGGATCGGCCAGGAAGGCCTCCATGCGCGACTCGACGTCGGCCACGCGGCCGTGGCCCTGGTCGACCTTGATCCCGTCGACCCAGCGGTAGAGCGCGATGCCGTGCTCGGGATCCTTGGAGTAGATCCCGCCGCCCGTGGCGACCGCCGCCTCACCCATGGCCTCGATGGCCTCGGGCGAGGGAAGCTCGGAGTAGCCGATCATCATGTCCAGATCCGAGAATCGATCGACATGCCCCTTCGCCACCGATCCGGTAAGCAGGATGGTCTCGATCCGTGGATCCTCGGCCAACTCGGCGGCGATCTCGCGAGCTAGCTTCATCATTTCCTGGTGCATGTCTGCATGGCTCCTGTCTCGGGTCACAAGGACGTTGGTCGCTGTGCAAACACCTAACGACCGAACCGACCCCAGTGGGACCCATGGTCCGACATGCGAGCACCGTCAGAAGTCGTAGCGGATCAGCTCCGCATGGTCGCGAAGGCGCAGCAGCAGCGTCCCGTGGCCTTCCGGATCGCCACCCTCCAGGAACGTGCGTCGCAGCGGGGACAAGTCGAAGCGCAGCGTGCGGAAGATCAGCGCGCGGCAGAGGTCGCCGTGCCCGTCGTGACTGAGCATGACCGCCACCTGGGGCGGCTGGGACTCCATGAAGAAGCTCGAGGCCGCCAGCCAGAAGTCATGCTCCAGGCAGCCGCCGCCGTAGCGGACGTCCAACTGAAGCACGTTCCCGTCGATCCGGGCCTCGAGGATCTCGACCGCGTCACTGGACCACTCGCCAGCGTCGATGTCCCGCGGGACGACGACGACCGGTGCAGCGTGGTCATCGTCCAGCGGCCCGGCAGTCGGACTGATCCCTGGGGTCGCCGTAGAAGGCCGCGAGGTCGGGTCCGCGGTCGCAGTCGGGCTCGGAACCGTGGCGCTGGCGCTCGGGGGCGTGCTGGTCGGTAGCGCCGTCGGGGTTGCATCGGTGGGTTGCGAGGGCACTTCGCCCCACAGCGCAAAGGGCAGATAACTCCGGGTCTCGACGTCCTGCGCCAGGACGCCGCTGCCGGCGACCAGCATGATGCCGGTCGCGGCGATCGCAATCCAGAAGGCCGGCATTCGGCCCCAGTCGGTTCGTCGCATCATCGGGCTCCTCGGATTCGGGTGCGGTGTGAGACTTCGACGGCGAGCCAACGCGCCCGCCTCGTCGCACGGTGTATACGCAGGGGCCGGGCGCTTCGGGACATGGATTCGAATCGTCACGGCCCACCGCGACGTCGAGGAGCGAGGCGACCTCAGGGTCCACGCAGCGTCCGGTCGAAGAAATCCACCACCGTCTGGCGCACCCACGACGCCTCGAACTCGGTCCCGCCGTGGCCTGCCCCCTCGAGCCAATGCAGCTCGCTGGGCACGCCGGCCTCGACCAGCGCATCGTGCAGGATCTGACTCTGGCCGGGCGGGACGGTGCAGTCTTGAGTTCCGTGCATGATCAGGAAGGGTGCGTCATTCGGATCGATGTAGGCGATGGGATTCGCTCGCTCGACCTTCTCCGGGCAGGTCTGCAGCGGGCAGCCGATGAGCTGGGAGGCCGGCGAGCGCGGATCGTCCCAGTCCATGTTCGCGCAGGGTAGGGCCTGGGCACTACCCTGCAGCAGATCGGATGGACCGAACCAGTCGACCACCGCGTCGATGGCGCTAGAGTGGCCTCGATTGCCCAGATCTCCATCCAAGTCTTCCGCCTCGGACGCCGTTCCGAGCAAGGCCACCAGGTGCCCGCCGGCCGATCGCCCCCAAGCCCCGATGCGGTCCGCGTTCAGGCCCCATTCCGAGGCATGCCGTCGTAGCCATCGCACCGCCGAGCGCGCGTCCTCGATCTGAGCTGGATAGATCCAGTCGGGCAGGAGGCGGTAGTCGATGCTGGCCACCGCATAGCCCTCGTGCCACAGATCGGCCCCGCGCTGGACGCCGTCCTTGCTGCCCGCATGGTAGGCACCACCGTTAACGAAGAGGATCACCGGATAGGGTCGCTCGCCCTCGTCAGGCAGGTGGAGGTCGAGAAGCAAGCGCTCGTCACCGACCCGATCGTACTCTAGGTCGGAATAGCGCGTGAATCCGGGACCGGACTGCCCACCCGGCGGCAGATCGCCGCCCGGTGTCACCGAGGGGTAGGGCGTGAGCGTCGGTCTGGGCGCCAGCGTGCCGCGCTCGCGTGTCGGGGTGGCCATCATGCTCGTCGGCCGGCCCGTTGGCCGAGGAAGGCTGGTCGGGGAGGGCGCTGGGCTGCTGGCCGGCGTGACCAGCTCCGAAATGGGCTCGGCCATGGCTAGGAGCAGAGGAAGGTAGAGCCGCGAGTCGGTCGGCGTCTGTTCGCTCCCGTCTCGCGGCGTCGGCGTGGCCTCGCCAGGCCGCGTCGTGGCCGGCGTGACGCTCGGAAGCTCGGGGGTCGTGGTCTCACCGGGTGCGGGCCCGTCGACCGCCTCGTCGACGTCGTCGATCCGAATGCACTGCGTCCCCGTCGCGGCCGCCGGATCGGAGGCGATGAGACGGATCGTACTCTCCACCGCCGCCTCGGGCAGCTGCCGCTCTGCGATCACCGAGTCGGGCTCGAAGGTGAAGCCCCACTCGGCGCTCCGGGCGACCTCGACCTGGCCGCAGATCCAGGCATCTCGCCCAGCCGCGAAGCCGTTTAGCCGGCTCTGGGTCTGCGGATTCGTCACCGAGACCCACATCCGGTCCCTGGATGGCGTCTCGACCACCCGGTAGCTGCGCAGGCCCGCAGCCGGCGGCGTGCCGGTGCCCCGACCGGGCTGGGTCGGGCGGGTCGGCCGCGCGATCGCCGTCTGCGTGGCGGCCGGATCCACCGTGGCGCTGGGCGCTGGCGTGGCCTCCGGGTCGACCAGGAACCAGTCGCGGCTGGTCGCATCGTTCCGGAAGAAGTCCATCAAGAGGCCGGCCACCTTCTCGCGCCCCGCGGTCGAAGGGTGCGTGCCGTCGTTCTGAAAGTCCGAGCAGGCCCAGGTCAGTCCATCCGCCCGCGGCCGCAGTCCATCGGCCCAGAGGTAGGGCCCCCAGAGCAGGACCGGCACGCCGGCGGCCGGATCGAGCGCCGGCTCGCCTTCGATCTGACGCTGGATCAGCCAGCGCACGGCCAGGCCCGACTCGTAGGCGTAGGGCTCGGGATTGAGGCTGGTCGAGGCGTAGCCGGCATAGATCCGGCTGGATAGGTAGATCAGCTGCAGGTTGGGAAAGCGATCGGCCGCGACGCCGACTACGGCCTGGATATCATCTGCCAGCTGGCGCGCGGCCGGCAGCGTATCCGGATTGCCGTCGGCCCCCGGCTGGCGGTTCGCGCTCTTGAGCCACAGCGCCTGGACCTGCGCTACCGTCACGCCCTCCCTCGCCAGGCGCTCATCGACCACGGACCAGAATCGCGCGTCGGGGTCGCGGATGTCGGCAGCGGTCTGCCCGCCCTGTGCGCCGTCGACCAGGCGCAGCGCGGGATGCAGGTTGGGCTCGCCGGCGGCCCGTCGGACGAAGGTCGAGAATTCCTGGGTGGTGTTGGACATGCCCACCGAGAGCAAGACGACGCTGCCGGCCGGATCGGGATTCCCCGCCGCGTCCAAGGCCTGGATTCGATCGGCGCGCTGCATCGCCAGAGCGAGGTGCCCTGGCGGCGTGCTATTGCGCACACCCGGATAGAGACCGCCCGGCTGCCCCATGTGGTCGCCGCCGATCAGCTCGGTCAAGGGCTGGAGTCCCGTCTCGGTCCTGGTGCAGTCGGCGGCTCGTGCGGGCGAGATCGGCGTGCCGAGCGCGAGAAGGATCGCCAGACCGACGAGGGCCGGCAAAGCTCTCGATCGGTCGTCGGAGCGCATGCAGGGACGACCTTCGCCTTCCACGCTCCCAATCGTGCGGTGAGCCATCCTTGGCGCGTCCATGTGATCTCCCTTTCCGATCGCGGCTCGGTGCCGATTCCCGTCGACCCAGGCGAAGCTCTGGCAGGCTCAACGATCGCGCGGCCAGAATGGTAGACGGGATTCGAGCGCCGGGGGACCTCAACGACTTGCCTCCTACCGCCGGCTGGCCCAAGATGAAGGCCGAACAGACGAGCTAGGGGCGCGGGTACCGAGCCAAGCCCCGGCCAGCACGACGAGGACCATGAACGATGCCCATCGAGAAGTACGAATGCAGCCTGCACGACGAGGACGGGGTGGTGGTCGAGAAGGCCGCGGTGCACATCCACGGCCATCCCGGCATCACCGATTGGGAAGGCACCATCGGGCCGGTCGAGGCCGAGCTCGAGATCGGCCCCACCTACCGCCTGCGCCTGGAGGACGGGCGCGAGGGCTTGATCGTCATCCAGAGCCAGATGAAGGCCTGGGGCGGCGCCAGCGGACGGCGCTACAGCTTCGAGGGCGTGGGGGGATTGACGTGAGCGGCGGCAAGGCGCGAATCCCGCCCGAGGGCGATCCCGGCGAGGGCTTCCGCGAGATGCTGATGCTGGTGGACGGCCACTCGATGGCCTTCCGGGCCTACTACGCCCTGCCCGACAGCCTGCGCGGGCCCGATGGCCAGCCGGTGCAGGCCATCTACGGCTTTCTGGGCATGCTCTTCCGACTGCTCGAGGATCACCGGCCGCGCTACCTGGGCGTCACCTTCGACGAGGGCCGGCCTTTCCGCCACGAGATCTACGATGCCTACAAGGCCGGCCGCGAGGACATCCCCGACGACATCCGCGAGCAGGTGGCCGGATTGCGCAAGGTCCTGTCGACGATGGCCGTCTGGCAGGTGGCCGGCGCGCCCTTCGAAGCCGACGACTACATCGCCACCCTCTCGCGCCAGGCCCGGGACCGCCAGCTGGAGGTGCTGGTCATCTCCGGCGATCGCGACCTCTTCCAGGTGGTCGGCCCGAGCACCCGGGTGCTCTACCCGATCAAGGGCATCAAGGAGAGCGTGATCTACGACCCGGCCCAGGTGGAGACCCGCTTCGGCGTGACGCCGGCTCAGCTGACCGACTTCAAGGCCCTGGTCGGCGACCCCTCCGACAACATCCCGGGCGTCAAGGGCATCGGCGAGAAGGGCGCGGCCAAGCTGCTCCAGGCCTACGGTGACCTGGCAGGCATCTACGATCACCTCGACGACCTGCCACCGGGCCAGCGCACGAACCTGGAGACCGGCCGCGAACTGGCCGATCTCAGCCGTCAGCTGGTCACGCTGCGCTACGACGCGCCGACCGCGCTGGACCTGCCGGCCCTAGAGCTGCGCTACCAGCGCGAACCGGTCGAGCAGGCCATGCGCGAATTGGGCTTCAACAGCACCATCGAGCGCCTGCCGGCGGCCTACCAGGCGGGCTGAGCATAGAGTCCGGGAGACCCGGCATGCAGCCATGGCGTCTGCTTGGCCGCGGTCGGCGACATCGACATCAGCGCTCGAGCCGAGGGAGATAGAGTCCCTCTGGCTCGGGTGCGGCCAGCCCCAGGCCCAGCCGGCCGATCCGGCCGCTGACGAGGGGCAGCATGTCATCCATGGCCAGGGTGTAGGTCGCGTGGGCCACGGCATCGGCCATCTCGTCCAGGACCTCCCAGCTGACGTTGTCGATGTCGTCGCAGCCGCGGTGGTAGCAGGGGTCGAAGGGCTCGCCGGCCTGGCCGCCGTAGCGCTCGGCCATCGACTCGCTCTTTCGGCCCTCGGCGCCGGTGAAGAGGCCGCCGGCAGGGATGCCGCGCGCGATGAAGGGTCCATAGTCGGAGCGGCCGTCGAAGGGCGTCGGGTCGTGGGCCAGGCCCTTGGCATCGAAGAACTCGGCCAGCACCTGCTCGATCTCGCCCGAGCCGGCCGGCCCGCCTTCGGCGTCGCCGCCGATGGATCCGTTGCCATCGTAGATGCCGCGGAAGAAGTTGGGCGAGCCGATCATGTCCAGGTTGAGGTTGGCCAGGATGTCGGCCCGCTCCGTCTCGTCCAGGTCGTCCACGTAATGTCGCGATCCGAGCAGCCCCAGCTCCTCGCCGCCCCAGAAGGCAAAGCGCAGCTTGTTGGCCGGCTCGATGCCCAGCTCGGCCAATTGCAGGGCCGTCTCGAGAATCGCCGCCGTACCGGAGCCGTTGTCATTGATGCCGGCGCCGGCCGCCACCGAGTCCAGATGCCCGCCGAGCACGATCACCCGGTCTTCGCGACCCCCCTCGGTTTCGGCCAAGACGTTCCAGGTCGGCATCGGGACCAGCCGGCCATGGGCCTCGACCCGCACCTGGACCGTGTCGGTGAGGGCCAGGGAGGCGGCCAGGAACTCGCCGACGCCGTAGCTGGCTCCCAGGATGGGCAGCGAGCGCATGGAACCGGCGCTGCTCTGCAGCACGCCCTGGCGGTCCGGCTGGCCTTCGTTGAAGAGGATGATCGCCGCCGCGCCGGCCCGGAGCGCGTTGTCGACCTTGTCGGAGAATTGGCAGCTGCCACGCTGGATGAGGGCCACCGAGCCGATCTCGAAGTCGGTGAAGTCGGCGGCCTCGCAGCCGCTGGTGGAGCTGTTGTTGCCCGCCGGCGGGATCAGGAGGTCGACCGCCTGCAGGCTGGCGGTGACCACGCCCTCGCCCGAGGAGCCGAAGGTGGCGATCTGGTCGGCGGCGAAGTCCATCGGATCCGGCGTCAAGCGCGAGAGGGCCGGCGGCGCCGCCTCGACGAAGGTCGGGATGTCGAACTCCTGGCGCGTGACCGCGTAGCCGGCAGCCTCCAACTCGCCCACAACGTAGTCCACCGACGCTTCGTACCCTGCTGTGCGC
The DNA here is from genome assembly GCA_964549495.1 of uncultured Anaerolineales bacterium. Lineage (GTDB taxonomy): Bacteria > Chloroflexota > Anaerolineae > Epilineales > Epilineaceae > JACKBJ01. The sequence goes on from CAZJWJ010000024.1 coordinate 52,911, forward strand.
GCCGCTCGATTGCCGCCCTGTGCATCGGCGATGGCCTGGAAGCGCTCGAGGTGCGCGCGCACGGCCTCGATGGTCACGGCGTCCTGCAGCGCCCGGCTGTCCGCGGGCCGGATCAGGCCCGGGCAGCTCGGCTGCAGCGCATCGACGACGGTCTCGACGTCGCCGCGATCGACCTCGCCCGAATGGTCGAAGTCGAGGTTGGGATCGTAGTCGGCCTCGCCTTCGATCGTGCCGACCCGTGCCTCGACCCGGTCCACATCGGCCAGATCGACGCTGCCGCTCCAGTCCAGGTCGAAGCGGCAGCCGGCGGCGCCCAACGCATTCGTCCGCCCACCAATCCAGGCCGCAAGCTCCAGCTCGGCCGCGACCTCACCGTCGACCGCGGCCTCGATCCCCAGTCCGTGGACCTCACCGTCCTCGACATCCGCCGGCGCCTCGAAGCCGACCACGACCTCGCGGCCCTCGCCGGCCGGAATGTCCAGCGCCTCCGGGACGCGCGCCGTCCAGCGGCCCGCGCCGGCCAATTCAACCCGGGCCTCCGCCGACCCGAGGTTGTCGACCCGAAGCGTGTAGGTCACCAGTCCGCCCGGGCTGGTCGCTGCGCGCTGGCCGGAGATCGCCAGGCTCGACTGGGACTGGCCGGCCGCAGGCTCGATGGCACCCAGCGGGAGACGCAGCGCTGCGGCGGCGATGACCAAGATCAGTGCAAGCTTGGATCGTTGGAACTCCGGACCTCGGATCGACACGAGACGATACGGGATCGCTGGCATGGCTGAACGTACCTCGCTAGGGGTGGTGGCTGTGCTGCCTTGGCGTCGCCCAAAATCCGGGATCGGCCCGACCTTCCGAAGTCGGGTCGGCCCGTTACAGAAACGCGCGCAACCGGCCGTATGTGACCGGGGAGCCTGGAATCGCTGCGATCGGCGCATGATGAGGTTTAGGTCGGCGAGTCTCCGGCCACGTCGACGCCCATGGATGCAGCGTCCTCGCCACCGACCGCGATCTCCGGCTCGGGCGGTTCCTGCGCCAAGCGATCTGTGATCGACGACTTCGGCAGCACCACTACATCCCGAGGCTATAGGCCCAGGGCTGGGTGAGCGAGAGCATCATCAGCGCGGCGCCCGCCAAGGCCAGGTTCTTCATGAACTGTACCCGTTGCGCTTGGCGCTCCTGCGGATCCTCGATGGCCCAGAAGTCGTGCATCATCAGCGTGACGGGCGCCAGGAAGATCAAGATCGCGATCAGACCCCAGCTGGGCTGGAGACCGAGCAGGACGGAGAAACCGCCGAAGAGCAGGAGGAAACCCGAACCGCCGACGGCCAGCTTGGGCGCCGGCACACCCTTGGAGCCGGCGTAGCCGGCCATGCCCTCGAGGTTGCGCAGGTGGTTGATCCCGTTGTCGATGAAAAAACCGCCAATGAGGATGCGGCCGAGCAAGAAGAGAATATCCATCGTGTTGCCTCCCGACACTGTGGCCAGAGGCCGAGCGGGATCGCCAGAAGCGCTACTCGTCGCTCTCCCACACGGTCTCAGACCTCGATACCTTCCACAGGACGATACCGAAAGACCAGCCAGACCACAATCGCCACCGCCGAGAGCCATCGCGCAGCGATCAACGGGTGTCGAAGACGCGCGGTAATCGAGCATCCGTCAGATCTAGATCATCCGCTAGACGGATCGGGATGTGATCAAGCGAGATCTGACTCGTCTAGCGCTTGCGGCCCAGATGCCGCATCCGGTCGGCGCGAGTCTGCTTGCGGTTGAGCATGGCCAAGACGTCCTTGGCCGAGGGCTTGGCCCAGGAAGGCGTCGGGACGTCGTAGTCGAAGGTCTCGTCCGTGACGCGCGGCAGCTTCCGGTCGAGGGCGCCCTCGATGCGGCTGATCATCATCTCGTCGGAGACGGTGACCAGGGTCCAGGCGCTGCCCTCGGCCTCGGCCCGGGCGGTGCGGCCGATGCGGTGGACGTACTCGTCGACGGTCTGCGGCACGTCGTAGTTGACCACGTGCGAGATGTCGTCGATGTCCAGGCCGCGAGCGGCCACGTTGGTGGCCACCAGGACCTGCACCCGGCCCTCGGCCAGGTCCGATAGCGCCTTCTCGCGGTCGGACTGGCGCCGATCGCCGTGCATCACGGCCACCTTCAGGCCCTCCTGCCGCAGGCGGCGCGAGAGGACGTCGGCGTCGATCTTGCGCTCGGTGAAGACCAGGACGCTCTGCATGCTCTTGTCGCTCTGGAGCAGGTGCACCAGAAGGGGGGCCTTGAGGTGCTTGCCGACCGGATAGAGGCGCTGGTCGATGGACTCCGGCGGCTTGCGCCGGGCGATCTCGACGGTGGCCGGGTCGGTCTGGAACTCCAGGGAGAGCGACTCGATCTCCGGCGGCATGGTGGCGGTGAAGAAGAGCGTCTGGCGCTTGGCCGGCAGGAAGCGCAGGATGGTCCGAACGTCGGGCAGGAAGCCCATGTCCAGCATGCGATCGGCCTCATCCAGCACCAGTGTCTCGACGGTGCCCAGCTTGACGTTGCCGCGGCGCAAATGGTCGAGCATGCGACCGGGCGTGGCCACGATCACGTCCACGCCGCGCTTGAGATCGCTGACCTGCGGGCCCATGCTCACCCCACCGTAGATGGTGGTGATGCGCAACTTGCTCTCGGCCGCCAGGCGCTCGGCCTCCTCGGCCACCTGCACCGTCAGTTCGCGCGTCGGGGCCAGGACCAATAGGCGCGGAACGTGCTTGCCGCCTTCGCTGGGCTCGACGAGCATGCGGTGCAGCGCCGGCGCCACGAAGGCCAGGGTCTTGCCGGTTCCGGTCTGCGCCAGGCCGACCACATCGCGGCCCTGGATCGCCACCGGGATGGCCTGTTCCTGGATCGGGGTCGGGCGGGTAAAGCCCATCTTGGCGATGGCCGCCGCCACCTGCGGGTGCAGATCGAGCTCGTCGAATCGCATGCCCGATGTCTCGGCTCTCGATCCTGCCTCGGCGTCGCTGGATGCATCGTCGCTCGAGGTCTCGGGCGTCGCCTCGGAGGCTGCCTCATCATCGCTAGCATCGACGTCGGCGTCGGCAGCGACCGGGCTGCCGGCCTGCGCGTCGTCGCGGCTCTCCACCTCGGCCCGCGCTTCCGCGCTGTCCGAAGCTTCGGCGGCGAGGTCTCGAGCATCCGCTGCGTCTGCATCCGCTTCGTCAGCATCCGCTCGGTCGGCTTCCGCTTCGTCGACATCCGCCTCGTCGGCCTTCACGTCTCCGGCATCGCGCACTCCAGTGACCTTTCGCAAAGCCGAGGCCACCGAGGATACGGCAGAGCGAATCTCGCTGGATGCAGACTCCGGCGATGGGCTCGAGGTTTCCTCTTGCCCCGTCATCTGACCGCTGTCGTCCGTCGCTTCGACCGGCTCGCTGGACTCCTCTTCCGGTAACGTCCCTGATGCCTCGGGATCATCGCCTCGCTCGGCTCGGGCTTCGGGTTCGGGCTCCGTCCGTTCGCGACCCCGCCGGCGCCGACGGCGTCGACGCTTCTTTTCGCGCCGCCTGTCGGGTGCCTCGTCCTCGGCAGCCTCAGCGGTCGGTGATTCGGACCGCGCCTCCGGCTTGTCCTGCTCCTCGGAAGCGCTCGCGTCGACACCAGGCTGCACATCGGCGGCGGGAGTCCTTGGCGGCGCGGGCGTCGAAGCCGCCGGCTCGACCCGGACCGGCGCCGGCTCGATGGCCCCCGCCGACTCCAGCTCCGGCCGCAGCCGGGCGAAGACGTCGCGCACCAGGGCGCCGAGGATCATCTGCTGCACGCCCTCGATGCGAAGGCCCAGGCAGTCACCGCTCGATTCGTCGCGGATCAGGCTCACCTGCGGCATGTCGGCCACGGGCTCCTCGCGTCCGGGATCGAAGCGCGGCTCGAAACGCACGGCGAGGACATCGCCCTGCGGATTGTAGCGGTAGTAGAGGCTCTGGTCGGGGGAGATCTTCAGTTCTTGATGCATGTCCTGTCCGTCTCTGCTAGGAGCCGTCCGGGCTCCACGATATCGATGTCATCGGCCTGAGCAACCCGCCCGCAGGAAGATCGCAGGCCGTGGAATGGCGCACTTTGGCACATGCATATGGTAACAGACTCGCCGGCCTTTCGCATATCCCTGCTTTGCCGCGTCCTGGCGGCTGGCTTAATCTTCGGGGCCGCGTTGGCCTCCAAGGACTATCACTCCGCCACCGCGGACCACCACTCGCCGGTCGGCTGCGCGCTGCGACCGGATCCAGGAAGGGATGTTCGGGCATGAACCTGGTCACCATCGAGGACCTGCACAAGCAGTACTCGGAGCGCGTCCTGCTGGGCGGGGTGGATTTGCGCATCAACGAAGGCGAGCGCATCGGCCTGATCGGGGTCAACGGCAGCGGCAAGTCGACGCTCTTGCGGATCGTGGCCGGCCTGGAAACGCCGGACGCCGGGACGGTCACCGTCTGGGGCGGCGTGCGGATCCGCTACCTGGCCCAGGAGCCGGACTTGGATCCGGATGCCAGCGTGCTCGACACGCTCTATGCCAGCGGCGCGGGTGCGCTGGACCTGCTGCGCCGCTATCACCTGGCCAGCCGCGAGCTGGAGTCGCGCCCCGACGATCCGGCAGCCCAGGACCGGCTGGCGCGTCTGGCCAGCGAGGTCGAGCGCGAAGGTGCGTGGGCCGCCGAGGCCGAGGCAAAGGCGGTGCTCACGCGCTTGGGGATTCAGGACTTCGATGCCCGGGTGGGTGGCCTCTCCGGCGGGCAGCAGAAGCGTGTGGCACTGGCCCAGGCCCTGCTCGATCCGGCCGACCTCTTGGTGCTCGACGAGCCGACCAACCACGTCGATGCCGAGACCATCGCCTGGCTGGAGCAGTACCTGCTGGCCGTGCCCCGTTCCTTGCTGATGGTCACCCACGACCGCTACTTCCTGGACAGGGTCGTCAACCGCATCATCGAGCTGGATCGCCGCCAGTTGGTGAGCTACCCCGGTAGCTATCGTCATTACCTCGAATTGCGCGACGCGCGGCACGAGCAGCTGGCCAAGGCCGAGGACGACCGCCGGCGGGCGCTTCGGCAAGAGCTGGAATGGCTGCGGCGCGGGGCCAAGGCGCGCAGCACCAAGCAGAAGGCGCGCAAGGACCGCATCGAGGAGATGAACCGCATCGCCTTCGACTCGGGCCAGCAACGGGTGGCCCTGGCGCTGGCCGGCCGTCGCCTGGGCAAGCAGGTCCTGGAAGTCGAGGGGCTGACCAAGGGCTACGACGGCCGACCGGTGCTGCGCGGCGTCGATCTGCGACTGGGTCCCGGCGACCGCCTGGGTATCGTCGGCCCCAACGGCGCCGGCAAGAGCACGCTGCTGGACCTCCTGGCCGGCCGCAGTCAGCCCGACGCCGGCCGCGTCACGCTGGGCGACACCGTCGAGGTGGGCTACTTCGACCAGCGCTCGCAGGAATTGCGCGACGACATGCAGCTCCTGGATTATGTCGAGCAAGAGGCGCCGCTCATCCGCACCCCCGACGGCCAGCGCGTCACGGCCAGCAAGATGCTCGAGTGGCTGCTCTTCCCCGCGCCCCAGCAGCGGGCCTGGATCGGCAGCCTCTCCGGCGGTGAGCGGCGCCGGCTCTACCTGCTTCGCACCCTCATCCACCGCCCCAACCTCCTCCTTCTCGACGAGCCGACCAACGACCTGGACATCGAGACCCTGGGCGTGCTCGAGGACTTTCTGGAGGCCTTCACCGGCACCCTGATCGTGGTCAGCCACGACCGCTACTTCCTCGACCGCACGGTCGACCAGCTGGCGGTGCTGGAGGCCGGCCGGCTCCACTCGGGCTACCCGACGCCCTTCGACACCTTCCTGCGGATTCGCGCCGAGCAGCGAGCGGGAGCGAAGGATCTATCGGTCGCGGACGAGGGTCGATCAGCGCGAGCATCGACGCAGTCGGCGCAGGAATCGATGGCGGCGAGTTCCACGGCATCCAACGTCGACTCGAGCGGGAAAGCCTCACGCGGGTCGACGACCGCCGGCGCGAAGCCCAAGCTGAGCTGGAAGGAAGCCCGCGAACTGGAAGCGCTCGAGTCGCGGATCGAAGGCCTCGAAGCCCAGAAGTCCGATCTCGAATCCGAGCTCGAGCAGGCCGGCGGCGACTACCAGCGCATCGAGTCGATCTCCGGCCGGCTGGCGGAGGCCGACGCGGAGCTGAGCGCCGCCGTGGAGCGCTGGATGGAGCTCGGCGAGCGGGCCGAGGCCTGAGGGTGGATCCAGAGGTGTTTACACCAGATAAGGGCTGCCGTTCTGGACGGTGGACGTTCCGCGTGAGTCCGATGCCGGTGTGAATCTTCGCTAGCCCCTCGTCGAGACGCATCTATTTTGGGCAGACACCAACTTCCTCTTCATCGGAAGCACCGTAACGCGGTCTAGTCTCGTGTAACTATGGCCGTTCGCCCCATCAGTTGCCGTCGCCAAGGGCGGCGATAGGAGCGTCGTGAGCGATGATTCACCGGTGGATTCAGTGTAGTCCAAGATCTCGTGTTACAGAACGGCACAGCGCCACCGCATTCACCTGCATCGCCGTCGTGTCGTTCATCATCCACGTCCTTTCAGCGAGTCCGCCATCACGAGCGGTCGAACTGGACACAGCTGCAAGCGATGACCAGCACCTGGGCATGAAACGTTCGCAACAATCCCAGCCGGAGATTCGGTTCACGCTCTATGACAGTCATCTCAGCGGCGTCCTGGCCAGCCAGGTTGCCGTAACCGCAACGCTTCTCGCCCCTAATGGGGACGTCAAGGCGCGCCTTGGTCAGCGCACTGGCGAGGCGGGAGATTTTTCCATGCGCTTTCTGGGTATTGGCGCCTACGACCGATGCTTCATCGAACCCGGTGACAGCATTCAGGTCGATGTGGGCGGAGACGGTGACCCCATTCGCATCGAAGTTCCATCGATCCAGCTGAACGTCGACCATCGGCGAGATCGGATCCAGGGGATCGCCAAGCCTTACGCCCGGCTTCGACTCGTAGCCGATCCGCCAGGCATTCCGACGGACATCGCAACCGGGACCGCGGACGCGGGTGGACACTTCGACTTTGATTTGTCCGGGCGCTTCGATGTGCTGCCTGGTATGAACGGCCACTTGGAGATGAGTCTGGACGAGAGGACGACGGTCTCCGCAGGGGGCATAGTCATAAGATCGGCCACCCGCTGCATCAAGCCGCCTCCTGATTTCTG
>CAZJWJ010000025.1:0-59394 GCA_964549495.1 uncultured Anaerolineales bacterium
CCGACTTTCAGTCGGCGACCAAGCTACCGGCTTTCAGCCGGTAGTAGTTGACTCTATCATGGACGGCGGGCATGCCCCGAAAGCACGGACCGGCCGGTCGCCCATCGAAGGTAGGATGGGGTGAGCCGCCGAGATCTGAGCCGACCAGCCGGATCCGAAGCGCTACCACGTCCGGACCCCACCGCGCGCCCTTGTCACGGAACCTGCTCGAAGAAGCGGTCGGTCGAGCTCGACGAGCGGGCGACTGCCTCAATCCCCCGACCCGTCCAGGGCTTCGATGCGGAAGGAGCGCGGCCAGTCGGCCGGATCGGCGCAGGGTTGGTCGCCGCGCCACAGGCGGAAGTGGCTGGTGGCCACCCGCAGCCGGTAGTCCCGCTCGAGCTCGAGGACGCCGCTCTCGCCGGCGGCGAGGCGCGCGGTCCGATCCCCGACACCGAGCTGAAGCGGGGCGGCGCGCAGCTCGAATCCGCAGCCGTCAAGCTCGACATAACGGCAATTCGTCGGGAGTTGGCGGATCTCGAAGCCGGCCCGCAAGCCGGCCAGGAGGCGCGTCTGCGCACCCTCGGCCTCGCGCAGGCTCACCGAGAGGAAGCGCAGCCCGTCCTCGTCGGCCATCAGCAGGGCCTCGCCGTCGCCGCCCTCGGGTTGGTCGCTGTCATAGGCCAGCAGGTAGCGCTGGCCCACGCGGAGCGGCAGGGCCGGTCCCTGGTAGCTCAGGTCCAGCGGGAGGCCGGCCGGCAGCTCGCGCGGCAGATCCGGGGGCAAGGGCAGGCCCTCGGGCAAGACCGCATCCGGCGTCAAGGGCAGGGCGAAGGCCCCGGTGGTCACCAGCAGCCCACGACCGGCCAGCCCGGGCTCGGTCTCGCCCAGCTCGCGCAACTCCGCTTCGAGGGCCCAAGCCCGCGAGGTCCGCCAAATCTCGATGGCCGCGGGGTCGGCGCCGGGCGCCGGGGCCAGCGCCACACGGAAGGGCTCGCGCGGGATGCGGCAGGCCGGCTCCGGCGTACCGACCAGGCTGCCCGGATCGACGACCGGGCTGGGCGTGGGGCTGGCCGCCAGGCTTGTGGCCATGGCCTCCAAGGTTTGGATCTGCGCCACGGCTTCGGTTGCTTGTCGGATCGCGACCGGATCGCGCGGCGGGCTCGTCCGCCCTTCCGAGAGAGGGCGCGCCGCGGGGGACATGCCGGCGGCCAGCGTCAAGATCACCGGCGCGTCCGCCGTGGGATCGGCACCGATGCTGGCGGCGATGGTGGCCAAGAGGCTCGGCTCGGGCGTCCCGGCCGGCCCGTTGGCGGCGGCCTGCTCGGTTCGATAGGCCGCATCGGCCATGGCCAACTCGACAGAGCTGGGCCGGACGGACTCGGCTTCGGGCGTGGCCGGCAGGAAGCTGAGCTCAGTCGGCGGAGCGGCGACCTCCTCGGGGTCCCCCAGACCCAGCCGCTGGCAGCTGACCAGGGTCGTCAGCAGAGTTGGTGCGAGTAGGGTGACGAGGCTGGCGCGGATGAGGCTGCCGGAAGCATGCATCGAATGGGAGCCGATCCCGCGGGCAGGTCGAGACCGTCGCCCTTTGGTCCCCTGCCCGCGAATACCGCGCGACCCCTCCGGTCGCGCCGGCTTCCTATGATAAGATTTCGGCCGACTTTGGCCAACAGCCGACGCCTCGCCGTCAGGAGCCACCAGCCCATGCCAGGCAGCCTCCCCTCTCTCGCCGCAGCCGCTTCGATCCGACCGTCGCGCCTCGCCGCGCTGCTGGCGCTCTTGGCGTTTCTGCTCACGTCGCCGCCGGTGCCGGATGCCCGCGCGCTGGTTCCGCCGGGCCCCGATGCGCCGGTCCTCAGCTACGTCCTGCGGCTCGAATCGCCCAGCCTGCACCAGCGCTGGCTGGATTTGGGCGGCTCTCCGGCCGGCAGCGCGCCGGAGAGCCGCAAGCGCGCCGAGCGCTTTCGGACCGAGCTCGGCCGGGCCGAAGCGCGCATCCGGGTCGAACAGGACCGGGCCGCGGCCCGTATCGAAGCCATCGGCGCGCGGGTGGTCGATCGCTATGAGGTACTCCTCAACGGGCTGCTGGTGCACGCCACGGCGGCGCAGATGGATCACATCGCGAGTCTGCCGGGCCTGGGCTCGGTGCAGCGCGCACCGCTGGTCCGACCTCACTTGGACGAGAGCCGACCCCGGATCGGCGCCGATCGGGTGGCCGGCGAGCTGGGCTATGACGGTACCGGAACGACCATCGCCATCATCGATGCCGGCATCGACTACACCCATGCCCACTTCGGGGGCCCGGGCAGCGCGGCGGCCTACGCGCGGGCCGAGTTGGCCGCCGAGCGCATCGACGACGAGTGGCAGGGCGTTCCGCTCTTTCCCACCGACAAGGTGGTCGGCGGCTGGGACTTCGTGGGCCCCAACTACACCAACCCGGTCCACTGCAGCCTCGAGCAGGAGCAGGCCGGCCGCTGCCGGCGCAGCCCCGATCCCGATCCCGATCCCCTCGACCAACACGGTCACGGCAGCCACGTAGCGGGCATCGCCGCGGGGCAGACCACCGCCGGCCTGGCCTCGGGCATCGCGCCCGGCGCCCGGCTGGTGGCGCTCAAGATCTACGGGCCGCCCGGTTCCGGCATCTACGTCGACGAGGAGGTGGACGTGGTGATCTCCGCCCTCGACTGGTGCGCCCGGGTCAACCTCGGTTTGGTGGTCGAGGGCCTGGCGCCCGATTCGATCGACGTGGTCAACATGAGCCTGGGCGAGCCCTGGGGACAGGGCGCCCCGCTCTTCGAAGAGGCCGTCGCGGCCCTGGTCGAGCAGGGCGTCGTCGTGGTCGCCTCGGCCGGCAACACGGGCGACCAGCCCTACGTGCTCGGCGCGCCCGGCGCCGCTCGGGGCGTCCTTTCGGTGGCCAGCACCTCCATCGCCGGAGATCGGGACCAGATCGTCTCCTCCAGCTCGCGCGGACCCTCCCGCCACGGCCGCTTCGGTCCCAGCCTGGCCGCACCCGGTGCCTCCATCGATTCCGCCTCCCACGGCACGGGCGATCGCTCGCGATCGCTCTCGGGCACCTCGATGGCGGCGCCCCACGCGGCTGGCGCGGCCGCCCTCCTGGTGCAGCGCAACCGTGCCGAATCCCTGGGCCTCGGCGCGCTCGACCTGGCCGCCCTGCTGATGAACACCGCCTCGCCGGCCGTGCTGCAGGGCTCCGAGGTCGCGCCGGTCAGCCGGCAGGGAGCCGGCCGCATCGACGTGGCCGCGGCAGCCGAGAGCCAACTGGTCGCGCGAGCCGGCGACATCGCCGACCTGGGACTGGGCTTCCTGCCGCTGGTCGAGGACGAGCGGCGGATCGAGCAGCGGGTCGGGATCCGCAACCTCGGCCCGGACGAGGCCTTCCTGATGGCCGAGGCGGTCTTTCACCGCGAGTCCGGCGGCAAGGGCCTGCGGATCGAGCTGCCCGACGAGCCCTTGCGGGTGCCGGCCGGCCAGGAGGCAGACCTGCCGGTGGTCTTCCGCCTGACGGCCGATGCGCTGCAGCCCTGGACCCTGCTGGATCAGGGCTTGGACGCCCTGCAGATGAATCGATTGGAGCTGGATGGGCAGGTCCGCCTCCGGCCGGTAGATGCACAGGGCCAGCCGGTCGAGGGCCGGGCACTGGGCCTGCCCTTCCGGGTACTGCCGCGCCGCGCCTCGCGGATGGATGCCGGCATCGATGCCGGAAACCGGCCGGTGCTCGAACTGTCGAACGGCGGCCAAGCCGGCGCGGTCGAGCTCTTCGTCCTGCCGGAGCCGCCTGCCGGTCTGCCTGCGCTGGATCCCGACGAGCCTTCGGCGCAGTACGAGCTGGACCTGGCAGCCCTGGGCCTGCGCTTCGAGAGCGAGCCGGACGGCGAGCCACGTTTGCGCTTCCTCGTGGCCAGCCACGAGGCGGCCAGCGCGCCGGGCCTGACCGTCACCGAGATCTACCTGGACAGCGACGACGACGGTCGCGACGATTGGCGCCTGCGCCATGGCGCGCTCTCCGGTCTGTCGTCCGGCAATCCCAGCAGCTCGATGGGCGTCGGCCTGGCGGCCTGGGATCCGGAGGCTTTCGAGATCATCGGTGGCGAGCAGATGATCCCGACCGAGCCGGTGGACCTGCACGGGCAGCTGGCCGGCTTCGCGCTGCCCCTGTCGCGGCTCGAGATGGATGCGCCGGGCCCCCTGCGCATCGGCCTGGTGCGCCGCGGATTGACCGAGGACTGGCTGCGCGACCCGGCCGGCGACCAAGCGCCCGATGGCATGCTGCCCCCGGCCGGCCAGCGCTATCGCCTGGACCCGGAAGCCTGGTCCCACCTTCCCGATGCTTGGCGCTACGAACTGGATGGCGGCGCCGATCTGGTCATCCCCCTCCAACCCCGCCCCGGAGCCGAAGCGGCGTCCGGCCTGCCGCGCCTGCTAGCCGTCTATCCGGCGGACGCGCCGGAGCCCTGGGGGCGCCAGTTCGAGCCGATCGAGGCGCGCCAGGCCCGCTTGTGGCTGCCGATGCTGCTGTCGGGTCGCTGACGAGCCCTTACTCGGGGATCTTCTCCATGGCCGACAGGGCCTGGTAGGCCGGCCGCGTCGTCCCGTCCGGGTTGGTGATGCACCACCAGTACTGCTCGTCGGTCTCGGTCCAATCGTAGTTGCAGATGTAGATCGGGCTCATCACGCCGATCCAGGGCTGCCAGTTGGCCTCGGCGTACTCGAAGGCCCGCACCAGGTAGTCGGCCTTGGTCTCCTCGCTGACGGCATGCCAGGCGTAGTCCGGGTTGACCGGATCGCTGGTCCAGCCCATCTCCAGGATGGCCACGCGCTTATCGGCGTCGCCGGCGGCTTCCATGATCGCGCGCAGGTCCTCGACCCGTCGGAAGGTGAAGAAGCGCTCGCCGCCGTAGGTCTCCTTGTCGGCCGCGGCCTCCTCCGGCGAGAGCTCTGGCGGGGCGCCGAAGCCGGCTGCATGCAGGCCCAAGACGTCGAAGTAACCGTCCGAACCCCCGTCCATCGCCTCGTATAGCGCTTCGAGGAAGTCATCGTCCGGCAAGGCCTCCGGCGGGCCGGAGCCGGTGGGCGAGAGGCCGGCGCTGATCACCAAGGCCCGCGGGTCGGCCGCCTTGATGGCGGAATAGCTCACTTGCAGCATCTCGGCGTAGCCCTCGGGGCTGGGCGCCAGGTCGCACCATTCGCGGGCCAGGTTGGGCTCGTTCCAGATCTGGTAGGCCTCGATGCGGCCTCGGTAGCGCTCGGCCACCGCGGTCAGGAAATCGGCCAGATCCTGCATGTCCTCGGGCGGTCCCATCAAGCTGCAGCCCTCGCGGGCCCAGTTGGGCTGGTGGTCGACCCGGACCATCAGCTTCAGGCCATGCTCCTCGACCTGCTCGACGATGCGGTCGGTGCGCTCCCAGTCGAAGCCGCCCTTGTAGAGCTCGATGTCGCGCCAGCCGAAGATCTGCTTGACCCAGCGGAAGTCCATGTCCTCGACCAGGCCCAGGTCGCGATCGGCGATCTCGGGCCGCCACCAGAGGAAGGTCTGGATCCCGTAGTCCGGCGAGCTCATCGTCACCGGTTCGAGGGTGGGGGTGGGCGGCGGGCCGGCATCCATGCCCTCGGGCAAGGGGGCGCCGCGGCCGATGGGCGTCGGCAGGTCCCCGGCGCCTCGATCCTCGGCCGGTGGTTGCGAGGCGGGTTCCGGTGCATCGGAGTCCGCGTCGCATCCGGCAGCGAAGAGCAGGAGCAGCGCCAGCGCCATCGAAGCCGTGCCGTAGGCGCGGCGCGAATAGGGAAGGGGTCGAGCCGTAGGCAGCATGCGGGATCCTCCGCGGGGGGCGGTGTCGACGTCGGGGAAAGTGTGAAGTCTGGGAACTCGAAGATTCTAACATGCGCCGGCTGCGGGCCGAAGCCGGGCATGCCGCGGCGGCCCGAGATCCTTGCGGATCGCGATCGGTCGGTGGCGCCGAGTGCGACCAGCATGCACAATGAACCTCCCTCCAAACTCCAGGGTTCGTCGTGACGCCATCGTTGCGCTCGATCGCCGGGGCGGCGCTCCGCTCCGGGCGGAGCCTTGGACGCAGCGCCGGCCCCGCCGGCGAAAGGACGCCCGAAACCATGGATCGCGTCTACGTCATGCAGCTCGTCCGCTCCTTCCAGGTCGGCGAGCTCACCCGCCGACAGTTCGTCACCCGCGCCACGGCCGCCTTGGGCAGCCTCTCGGCGGCCAACCTGCTCCTGGCGGCCTGCGCCGAGTCGCCGACCGCCAGCCCGCCGCCGGTGCTGGTCGATCCCACCGCGCCCGAGCCGGCCGATACCGAAGGCGTGGGCAGCGCACCGGACGAGGTCGACATGAGCGGCCTGGCCCGGGCCGAGACGATCACCTACGGCAGCCTGGGCGACCAGGTCCTGACGGGCTACTACGTGGAGCCGGAGGCGGCCGAGGGTCTGCCCGCCGCGGTGGTCATCCAGGAATGGTGGGGCCTCAACCCCCACATCGAGGACGTGGCGCGGCGACTGGCCCGCGAGGGCTTCGTGGTCCTGGCGCCGGACCTCTACCACGGCCAGGTGACCACCGAGCCCGACGAGGCCCGCAAGTTGGTCATGCAGCTGGACAACGAGATGGCCATCCAGGAGATCGTCGCCGCCGCCGAGCACTTGCTGGCGCAGGATGCGACGGCCGGCGAGCTGGCCGGCGTCACCGGTTTCTGCATGGGCGGCGGGCTGTCCCTGCAGGCCGGCCTGGCCGCGCCGGAGACCTTCGGGGCGGTCGCGGCCTTCTACGGTAGCCCCCTCGAGCCGGACGCCGCTAGCGGGATGGCCGTACCCACGCTGGGACTCTACGGCAGCGAGGACAGCGGCATCCCGGTGGCCGACGTGCGGGCCATGTTCGATGCCTTCGAGCAGGCCGGCATCGACAATGAGGTCAACATCTACGACGGCGCCGGTCACGCCTTCCTCAACGACACCCGCGAGAGCTACGATCCCCAGGCGGCGGAAGATGCCTGGAGGCGCCTGGTCGACTGGTTCGGCACCCACCTATCTGGCTGAGCGAGGTTCCTTCTTGGGCGTTCGGCGCTCGGAGCGCTTGCCCAGCGTCCGTGCCAAGACGGACGCGCTGTCCTCGGTGTAGCCGAGGACGCGCGCGGCCTCGGTGCTGGTCTGACGCGGCATGAGCCGGCCCCGAAGCCGGCCTTCCGCGTTCCGCTCGACGATCAGCTCGATGGCTTCCAGGAGCCCGCAGTGGTGGGCGCCGCGAACACCGGAGAGGATCTCTTGGTAGGCCCCGACGCCCTGGATGCAGACATGCGTCTCGGAGCGGTCTTCGGGGATATCGGGCAACCAGGCGGCCGCGTCGGCTCCGAAGGACTCGGGCGGGTAGCGCCCGTCCGAGTCGCAGCTCGGATCGCCGAAGCGCACCGCCACCGCCGGCGCGTCTGCGCCGGCCACCGCCAGGAATCGGAAGGGCTTGTCGATCAGCAGCATGTCGGGGATGGCCGCCATCAGGCCGCCGTCCAGCAGCGCCCAGGGGCGACCCGGACCGCCATCGGCAGAGACGTGGTTGCGCTTGCGCTGGATGACCTTGAAGACGTGGAAGCCGGCCTCGGCCGCCACCAGGCTGCCCAGCTCGAAGGTCAGGTCCGGCGCCGGCAGCCCGGCCTCGCGGCAGCGCTCCGCGATCCGCCGCATCAAGCGCCGCAAGAAGCCGGCATGATCGTAGTCCTCGCCCAAGGGCGGGATGCCCCCGCCCAGGTTGAGCTCGCGCAGACCGGGATGCTCGCGCCGGAGCTCGATCCAGCGCTCGGCGCCCAGCATCAGCCCGTCGACGAAGCGCTCGACCGGGATGGTCTCGGCGGCGCCGACCATGGCGTGCAGGGTGGTCAGTTCGAGATGCTCGGCCGCCGCGATTCGGCCGGCCTCCGCCACCAGCGCCTCGCGGTCCAAGCCGAAGCGGCTGACGTGCCGGGCGAGCTCCGACTCGCCGGACACTTGGCCCAGCTTCATGCGCAGGCCCACCTTCATCCGTGGCAGATCGGTTGCCAGAAAGCCGTCCAACTCGTCGGCGTCGAAGATGGGGGTGATGTCCCAGCCCTCGGCGGCCATGCGCCGGATGGTCTCGGCGTAGATGGGTGCGTGGCGCGCGTCGGAGAGCTCGCGAAGCGAAGGATCCAGGTCGGGTAGCTCCACGTCGCTCTCGCTCGGTGGCGGGACCTGCGAGGGGAAGCCGTGACGCTCGGCCGGCAGCTTGAAGCCGTTGCAGACCACGCGCAGCCCCTCCGGCAGCAGGTCGCGATCGCGCATCCACTGCAGGTGCTCCAGGTCCTGCACCGAGCTGGTCTCGGCGCTCCAGCCCGAGCGGTAGGCGGCGTGGGTCATCTCGGCGGCCATGTTGGCCTTGGAGGCGTAGAGGTAGTCCAGCCGGCCCGGGTAGCCGGTCTCCGCCGCGATGGCCCGCGTCAGCTCCATCCACTGGCGCGAGCGCGCCTCGACGATGCTGGTGTCGACGATCTCCAGCGGGCTGCCGTACCGCGCCAGGGCGTCCTTCACCCGCAGCTGGCCGATCCACAGATCTCCGGCCTCGTCGTAGCGCAGGTAGTCCCAGATGCCCAGACGGCCCCAATCGGCCATCGCGCGCTGCCGATAGCTCTGGCCAGCTACCCTGGGGCCCGCTTCGGTCGAATCCGCCATGCCCTGCACCTCGCTTGCTGTCCGCCGGCCCGATCTGCCGGCCCGCCTCGATCGGCGAGTATAGCCAAGATCCCGGGCTCGCCCAGACCGGGCCGGGTCCGCCAGTGCCGCCGGGATCGCACGATCTCGGAATCCGTGCTCGCGCGCCCGCCGAAACTTCCTGGCCGGCCGTCGGTCCGAGTCGGAAAGGGGGCAGGAGGCCCCATCGGCCGGTTTGACGCCGATTCGGGCATCTTCTACCATGGCCGCGCTCCACCGCTGCAACCGTGGAGCCTTGCCGGCGTACACATGCACCGCGTGCCACGACGCCGGGCCGTCGCCCCGTGCCGCATCACCCGCGAGCGTGTTCCAAACCAGTCCAGGAGGGCTTGTCGCGATGGGTATCTTTCAGCGGATCGCCGATCTCTTTCGCATGATCTTCTCGGGATTCGTCAGCAGCGCCGAAGAGAACGTGCCGCTCGAGCGGCGCCTGGCCTACGATCGGCTCAAGCGAGCCGAGAACCTCAAGCAGCAGATGGGCGCAGCCGAGGACGTCGGCGCGGCCGCCGAGATGATGGTCCAGCAGCTGGCAGAGGCGCGCATCATGGCCGCCAACCTGCGCCAGGAGGCCAAGTCCCATCTGGAGGCCGCCGTCGCCGCCTCGCATCGTGGCGACACGGTCACCCAGGAGCAAGAGGAAGCGCGCGCCAGCGCCCTGGCCGAGGAACTGGCCCAAGCCGAGGCCGAGGTCCTCGGCCTCGAGCAGCTGGTCGAGGAATCCCTCTCGGACAAGAAGGAAGCCATCTCGATGGTCATCGACCAGTCCAAGGAGCTGGAGAAGCTGGCGCGCAACGACTCGCGGCTGGTGGCACGCGCGCGGATGACCGACATGCGCAAGCAGCAGCTGGAGCTTCGGGAGCGGATGATGGATCTGGTACCGGGCGATCAGAGCAACGTGCGCGCGCGCATGCAGGAAAAGGTCAACGAAGACGAGGCCCGCTATCGGGCGCGTCGTGACGTCGTCGATGCCATGTGGAAGAGCAAGCGCGACGTGCGGCAGTCGCGGGCGACCACCACGGCCGCGGGTGCGGCCAAGCTCGAGGAGCTCAAGCGTGAGATGGGCATCAGTGCGGCGCCGACCGCCCCCCAGCCGGCCGTCGAGCAGGCCGCGCGGGAAGAAGCGGCTCCCGAGGAGCAGCAGGCCCAGCAGGGCGGCGGCGCGGCCGGCTGAGCACCTGCCGGCAAGGCCCACCGGCTGGCGGCAGGGACTTCCGCGGCCAGCCCGGACAGCCTGGCCTCCGACTTGTGAAACCTAGCGCCCGTCCGGGACTTGCATGTCCCGGACGGCTTCACCACCGAACACGAGGAGCAGGACGATGAAGGTACGATGGGGCCGTGTCGCGATCGCCTTGCTGCTCTTGCTGCTGCTCTGCTCGGGGGTGACCATCTTCCTGGTCAGCATGTCGGGCGACATGGCCGGCGGCATCGAGGACGCCGTGCAAGAGGCGCGACAGGTGGCCGAAGAGGCCGCCCGGGACCGGGGGCCGGCCGAGCGGGATCGCGAGGGAGCGGAGTCGGAGCCCGATGCCTATCCCGGTTCGACCCTTGCCGAGGACGGCGCGGATCCAGGTGATCCCGCCTTCCATGCCGATGCCGGTGAGGGCCTGCCGGCCTTCCGGGTCCTCAGCCTGCAGTACACGCCCTACATGGCCACCTTGGTGCACATGGACGCCGGCGGCTACTTGGAGTCGCGCGGCTACGACCTGCAGATCGTCGACGTCTACGATCCCGAGGTCGATCTGGGCGAAGCCGAGCAATGCGAAGCGGTGGCCGCCGGCGAGTACCACGCGCTGGCCACCACGCTGGACGCCACCCGAAAATGCGGCGAGGGTGTGGCGGTGGGCATTCCCATCGGTCAGAGCGCCGGCAACGACGCCATCGTGGTCAAGCCCGACGTGGACACCTGGGCCGAGATCTTCGACCACGCCATCGCCTTCACCGATGGCAGCGTCTCGGAGTACATGGCCTGCTTTGCCAGCCACTCGGCCAGCCAGCCCATCGAGCTGGCCGTCCGCCGCGACGATGCCTCCGAGGCGGTGGACGACTGGATCAACTCGGGCGCCGAGCAGAACATCCTCTCGGTGGTGGCCTGGGAGCCCGAGGTCTCGCGCGCCCTTCAGGCCGTGCCCAACAGCCGCGTCATCCTCTCCTCGGAGGATGTGCGCCTGCTCTGGGACGTGATCGAGTTCTCGACCGACCTGGCCGAGGCCGATCCGCAGGCTTACCTGGCCTTCACCGAGGCCTACTACGAAGCTCTGCTCGACTTGACCAACGATCCGGCCTCCGCGCTGGGCCGCATCGTCCAATGGGCCGGCGACGACGAGGGGCGCAACGCCCTCTTGACCGCTACCGCGGTCGACGCCTTCGTGGCCGACCTCGACAACGAGGCCTTCGCCACCCTCCGCGACGCCGCCATCCTGATGGAGGAGGAGACGACCATCGTCAACCGCCTCGACGAGGCGGCCTTCTATTGGCAGTACTGCGGGGTGGACGTGCCCGAGGTGGCCGACGAGCGCCTCTTGATCCTGCCGCAGTTCGTGCTGCAGGTGGCCGAGGACGATCGGCTGCGCGGCCGGCCCAACGAACGGCCCAGCGCCCAGGTCTTCCAGGTCAGCGACTTCACCGACGCCAGCGCGGTCTCCGACGAGCAGATCGAGTCGGCTCGCGTGCTCTTCGAAACGGGTGTCGACATCGAGTTCCTGGCCAACCGCACCGACTTCCGGAATCCCGAGGCGGCCTACGACACGCTCGAGAATGCCGTACGCTTCCTGCGCACCTGCCAGGACTGCGTGCTCGAGGTGCAGGGCGGCGCGGCCTATCCCGGCGATCGGATCTGCGCCAGCTGCACCGCCGAGGAATCCGATCGCCTGGCCATCGACCGCGGTCGTCGGGTCTTCGACGAGTTGCAGCAGCGTTTCGACGTCCCCGAGGTCCAACTGCGCTACATCGAGGAGCCCCACACGCCTCAGTACCCGGGCAGCAATGTCGAGGAGGAGTTGCGACAGGATCGCCGAACCTTCCTCACCGGCTACCAGCTCGGCGGTCGCTGAGCCGCCTTCAGCGCCGGCGCTCCCGCTTGCGACGGCTGCTCTTGCGCCGAAGGTCGTAGCGCTCGGCCAGCTCGGGGTCGGCGCGGAGCGCCTCGCGGCCTACCCGGTGCATCTCGGCGGCCAAATCGAGCAGCCGGCCCAGCTCGAGCTGGTCGACGTCGTAGTCGGGTCGGCTGTCGTAGAGCTCGTCGAGGAGCTCGTCGGAGACCTCGACCATGCCCATGCCGCGCAGGGCGCGCATCAGGCCGCCCCGGATGCGCCGCCCGCGCCCCTTCTGCCGCTGCAGCCAGCTGTCCTCGAAGTCGACCAGCCCCGCCTTGCGCATCCAGACCAGCGAGCCCAGGACGCCGCCTTCGGGCGGGACGCCGGCCAGCCGGCCGGCGGCATGCAGGTAGCCCTTGCGCTTGTCGGCCGGCTGCGACTCGTCCAGCACCAACAGGCGTCCGATGGTGTGCCGCACGCAGGAGCGGAAAGCCGGCTCGTTGGTGCTGCCCTGGATCGTGCTCTCGAAGAGCATGGCCAAGCCCGTGTCGGCCCGCATGCCCGGCAAGGTGGCAAAGAGGCTGTAGAGCGGCACCGCGTCGACGGCCAGCATGCTGGGCGCGGCGGCCTGGTGGGACTGCCAGGGCTCGCGGGCGGCGCCGATGGCGCCCAGGATGGACAGCTCGCCGATGGCCAGATCGCGCCTTGCCCCGGCCGCGTCGAGCACGCTGTAGGAGACCTGGTCCTCGGCCCTGCGATCGGGCGTATCGGCGAAGTCGATGGCCGAGCCGGTCATCACGTAGCTGACCGGGATGATGGTGGCGAAGGGAACCTTGCGCGGCTCCAGCCGCGCGCCCCGGAAGTTGGCCAGGTCGCGGCGCGCCGTCTCGCCCAGGTCCTCGACGGTCGTGGTGGCCGCCGGCAGACCGTCGCGGGTCCAGCCGACGAAGAACCAGCGACCGCGCAGGCCGCGCGCGGTGCTGACCACGGCCGCCGCCAGGCGCTCGATCAGGGGGCCGGCCGGCTCGACCGGCGCCGCGATGGGCTCGGCGACGGGACGGCTGGCTTGGTTCGGCTCCCCACGAACCGACTCACCGCTCGAATTCCGAGCCTCATCGTGGGACTCGTCGCGGTCCGGGCTGTCTTGATTCTCGGACCGGCGCTCCGGCCTGGGTTCGGGGCTCATCATCGCTCGAATGTAGCCGTGGGCCCGAGCCTTGTCAACGCTGGAAGGCGGCGCTTGCGCGGTGCAGCGTCACGATTCGCCCGGGCCCATCGACCGGGCGCTACGCGGGCCGGCCCGCCTCGGGCTATGATTGCCGCTGGTCGCGGGAGCACGGGTCCGCGCGCCGCGACGAAGCGCCCGGACCGTCCGTGAATCCCACCGCGCAGCCCTTCGGAGCCCCGACGTGAGCCCCAACCCACCGCCTGCCCAGCGCCATGCCCGCATCCTGGCCGACGAGATCGACCTGCGCGTCGAGCAAGCCGGCGCGGCCATCGAGCTCCTGGACGCCGGCAACACCCTGCCCTTCATCGCCCGCTATCGCAAGGAAGCCACCGGTGGCCTGGACGATGCCCAGCTGCGCCAGCTGGTCTCGCGGCTGGAGAGCCTGCGGGCCCTGGACGATCGCCGCGGGACCATCCTGGCCTCGATCGAGGAGCAGGGCCTGCTCACAGATGCGCTGCGGGCGGAGATCGAGGCAGCCTCGACGCGCACCGAGCTCGAGGACCTCTACCAACCCTACAAGCCCAAGCGGCGGACGCGGGCCAGCGACGCGCGCGAGAAGGGCCTGCAGGGCTTGGCCGACTTGATCCTCGAGCAGGCGCGGCTGCCGCAGCCGGCCCGCGCCATCGCGCGGCGCTTCGTCAGCGGCCAATGCCCTGGCGTGGACGAGGCCCTGGCCGGCGCGCGCGACATCGTGGCCGAGACCATCGCCGACCACGCCGCGGTGCGCAGCGCCACCCGCGCCAAGGCCATGGAGTGGGCCAGCTTGGGCGCCAAGCGCATCGCCGGCAGCCAGGACCCCAAGGGCACCTACGAGACCTACTACGACTTCTCACAGCGCCTCTCGCGCTTGCAGCACTACCAGGTGCTGGCGCTGGACCGGGCCGAGCGAGAGAAGGTGCTGCGCCTGCGCGTCGACATCCCCGAGCGCGACTGGCGCGAGGCGGTCTGGTCGCAGTTCCGGCCGGATCGTCGCTCGCCCCTGGCCGAGGAGATGGCCGCGGCCATCGAGGACGGGGCCAAGCGCCTGCTCCTACCGGCCATCCAGCGCGACGTCCGCCGCGCGCTGAGCGAGGCGGCCGGCCGGCACGCCATCGAGGTCTTCGCCCGCAACCTCGAGTCGCTCTTGCTCCAGCCGCCCTTGGCCGGCCGGACCATCCTGGGCCTCGACCCGGGCCTGCGCACCGGCTGCAAGGTGGCGGTGGTCGACCCGACCGGTCGCGTCTTGGACAGCGGCACGATCTACCCCCACCCGCCGCAGCGCCAGGCCGAGCAGGCCGTCTCCCGCATCGAGGCCTGGGTCCAGCGCCACGGGGTCGACCTGATCGCCATCGGCAACGGCACCGCCTCGCGCGAGACCGAGGCCTTGGTGGCCGACCTCACCCGGCAGCGCGAGGGCCTGCACTACCTGATCGTCGACGAGTCCGGCGCCAGCGTCTACAGCGCCAGCGAGCTGGCGGCCGAGGAGCTGCCGGGCATGGACGTCAGCCTGCGCGGCGCGGTGTCCATCGCCCGCCGGGTGGGCGATCCGCTGGCCGAGCTGGTCAAGATCGATCCGCGCTCCATCGGCGTCGGGCTCTACCAACACGACCTGGATCAGAAGGACCTGAGCCGCGCCCTGGACGGCGTGATCGAGCGCGTGGTCTCGCGGGTGGGCGTCGAGGTCAACACGGCCTCGCCGGCCCTGCTCTCGCGGGTGGCCGGCATCGGGCCCAAGCTGGCCGCAGCCATCGTCGCCCACCGCGATCAGCAAGGCCCCTTCGCCGCTCGCCGCGACCTGCTGGACGTGCCCGGCCTGGGCCCCAAGTCCTTCGAGCAAGCCGCCGGCTTCCTGCGCATCCGGGACGGGCGCGAGCCGCTGGACGCCAGCGCCATCCATCCGGAGAGCTATCCGGCCGCGCGGGCCATCCTGAAGGCCGCCGGCCTCTCGCCCAAGAGCGACCCGGATGCCCGCGGCCCGGCCCTGCGCGCCCTGCTCGATGCCCGGCCCGAGGCCGAGCTGGCGGCCTCGCTGGGCGTCGGCCGGCCCACCCTGCTCGACATCCTCGAGCAGCTGCAGCGCCCGGGCCGCGACCCGCGCGAGGAGATGCCCCCGCCGCTCTTGCGCAGCGATGTCTTGTCGATGGACGACCTGACGCCCGGCATGCGCCTCTCGGGCACGGTGCGCAACGTGGTCGACTTCGGCGCCTTCATCGACATCGGCGTCAAGCAGGACGGCCTGATGCACGTCAGCCGCATGCCCCGCGGCCTGCGCCTGGCCGCCGGCGAGGTCATCGAGGTGGAGGTGCAGGGCGTCGAGCCCGAGCGCGGCCGCATCGCCCTGGCCTGGCCGCGCGGGCCGGACGTCGATTGAGTTCGCCATGCATCCCAAGTCGGCGCAGCTCCACGGACCGAGACCGCTTCGTGGTGCGAGCTAGCCGCATGGGAGCCTTCCAAGACCACGGAGAAGAGATCATGCCGCGCAGCGACCATCCCCGACTGAAGGGCTCTGGCCATCGAGCTCGACCCTTGATGTCCTCGAACAATCGGCCGCCATGGGCCGTCGGTCTCCTGCTCGCGTCGCTCCTGCTGCTCGCGACGGCGAGCGCGGAGCCGGCCCGCGCCGATGCGGCCGACCTGAACCTCATCCTGGACGGCGTCTCCGAGATCGCCGCGCCCGGCGTGCCCGGACCGCTCTGCGTCTTCGGTCCGGATGCCTTCCCGCTGGTGGTCGGCGGCGCCAGCGGCGGCACGGTCGAGCCGGTCGCGGCGGCCGGCCGGCTCGGCAGCGGCCGCGTGGCGGCCTTGGGACATGGCGGCTACACCGGCAAGGGCACGCTGGACGCGGCCGACACCGGTCGCCTGATGGACAACCTGATCCGTTGGGCGGCCGCCGGGGCAGGCAGCCCGCGGGTCGGGGTCTACCAGGATGCGAACTTGGTGCAGACGCTGGTCGAACGCGGCTTCGATGCGCGGGCGGTGAGCCTGGACGAAGTCGACTCGGTCGAGGTGCTCTTCGCGCCCAGCTGGAACAATCCCCAGGCCGAGATCGAGGCCCTGCAGGCCTGGGTGCGCGCCGGCGGCGGGCTGATCACGGCCTCCACCGGCTGGGGCTGGCAGCAGCTCCACGCCGACCGGGACATCCTGACCGACTTCGGCGGCAACCGGCTACTCGCGCCGGCCGGCATCGCTTGGGCCGACGCCTACCTCTCGACCACCAGCGCCGCCGGCTACGATGCTTCGAGCCCGCCGCCGGCCTTGACCCACGCCGCCATCGCGACCGAGCGCCTGGTCGAGGAGTCGGCTGGCGGCACGGCCTTGAGCGACGCGGAGCGCAATCAGGCCTCGACCACCCTCACCCAGGCCGCCCGCTGCCTGCCCGTGGATGACGATCTCTTGCTCCCGCGTTTGCGGGAGCTGGCCGAGGATCCGGATGTGCACTGGATCCCGAGCAAGGAGCAGCCCATCGAGCAGGCCAACATCCTGGGCAAGGTCCTGCTCATCCTGCAGGAGCGTGACTACCTGCGGCTGCCCGAATCGCATCGCCAGCCGCATCCGGCTGCCCGCTTCCATCCGGGTTCCGTCGATCCCGAGGCGGAGCGGGTCACGCGGACCATCGCGATCGACACCGACCGGCCGCGCTGGCATTCGACCGGGCTCTACGCCGCGCCGGGCGAGCCCATCCGGGTGCGCATCCCCGAGTCGGCGATCGACGCTGGGCTGCGCCTGCGCATCGGCGCGCATTCGGACGCGGTCCACGGCCGGGCCCGCTGGCGCCGCGCGCCGCGTATCAGCTACGACTGGCCCTTGGAGGCCGTCGAGACCGGGCGCGCCAACGCCTTCGGCGGCCTGGTCTACATCGACGTGGACGCGAACGCCAGCGCGGGCTTGGGGACGGTCGAGGTCGAGATCGAGGGCGCGATCGAGGCGCCGCTCTTCCTGCGCGGCCAGACCGAACCCGCAGACTGGGCCGAGATCCGCCGGCTGCCCGGACCCTGGGCCGAGATCGGTTCGGACAAGATGGTCATCACCGTACCATCGGCGGCCATCCGCGAGCTCGAGGATCCCGCGGCCGTGGTCGAGACCTGGGACCGGATCATGGACCTCTGCGCAGAGCTGGCGGCCCTGTCCACCGACCGGAGGTCGCCGGAGCGCATCGTACCCGATGTCGAGATCTCGGCCGGCTACATGCACGCCGGCTACCCGATCATGACCCACGACGACCAGTACGAGCGCCTGGCGGATGTTTCGCATCTGCGCGGCGAGGGCAGCTGGGGCCTCTTCCACGAGGTGGGGCACAATCACCAGAGCCGATACTGGACCTTCGACGGCACGGGCGAGGTGACCGTCAACCTCTTCACACTCTACGTCTTCGAGCACCTGGTCGGCACCCCGGTGGCCGAGCACGAGCGCGGCTCGGATGCATTCCTGGCCGAGCAGATGGCCAAGTACGACTTCGCGAGCCCCGACTTCGAGCAGTGGAAGTCCGATCCCTTCCTGGCCCTGGCGATGTACGTCCAGCTGCAGCATGCCTTTGGATGGGATGCCTACCGTCAGGTCTTCGAGGCCTACCGCGGGGTCCCGAGCGAGGAGCTGCCCTCGAACGACCCGGAGGAGCGGGACCAGTGGATGGTCCGCTTCTCGCGCCAGGTGGGCTACGACCTGGGCCCCTTCTTCGAATGGTGGGGCATCCCGGTCAGTCAGGCGGCACGCGACCGCATAGCGGACCTGCCTGCCTGGCTACCGGCCGGCTTCCCGCCTCACGACCCGCAGCCGACCCCGCCGCTGCATACGCCCGGACCGACCCGAGCGGTCACCGCCACCGCCACCGATACCCCGACCGCGACGGCGGAGCCGATGCCCAGTGCGACATCGACGACGACCGGCGCGGCGGCTGTCGACGCGCTCTACCTGCCGCTGCTCTGGGTGCCCCAGGACTGAACTCCGCATGCGAGGGAAGTCGAAGCCCCAAGCCGGTCTGCTGCTGATCCTGGCGGCCTACCTGGCCACCAGCCTGTGGATGGTCTACCGCCTGCCGGCCTTCAGCGGCCCCAACGAGGAGCTGCATTACGAGCATGTGGCGCTCTTGCGGCGCGATCTGCGGCTGCCGGACGCCGCCGGCTCGACCCGCATGGACGAGCGCCACCAGCCGCCGATCTACTACCTGGCCGCCGCGCTGGCCGGCTGGCGCCACGCGAATCCGCCCATGGACACCGACTTCGCCGGCAACCCGCATTACCTGGGCACCCATCGCGGCAACCTGAACCCCAAGATCGGTGCCGATCCCGACAGCGTCCCGCTGCTCTACGCCGCCCGCCTGGCAAGCCTGGCCTTCGGCCTGCTCGGCCTGGTGGCCACCTGGTGGGCCGTAGGCCTGGTCGTCGGCCGGCCGACCGCGCTGCTCGTCACCGCGCTCCTGGCCTTCCACCCCGCCTGGCTGCATCTGGGCGTCACAGCGGCCAACGACCTGCCCGTGGCCGCGATGTGCGCGCTGGGCCTGGCCTGGGCCACCTGGCTGCTGAGACAGGTCGCACCGGGCGAAGTGCCGCAACCGCGAGCTGACGCGTCGTCGGAGTCCCGGTCGGGCGCGCTCCTCGGCGACCTGCAGTCCCTCCAATCCCCCGGCAGCCTGCGGTCCCTGCATGACCCCGGCGGCCTCGGCGGTTTCATCTGGGGCGCTATCCTGTCGCTGGCCGTCTTGACCAAGGCCAATGCGATCTTCCTGGCCCTGGCCTGGGCGCCCGTCTGCCTCTGGCTATGGCGTTGGCGGGGTTTCGGGAGCGCCCTGCGCGCCGGCCTGGTCTCGCTGGCTGGCTTCCTGCCCCTCCTACTGGGCTGGATCGCGCTCAACCGCGCCCGCGGCCTGGACGCCACCGGCGTCGAGCGCAGCGTGCCCGTCGATCGCATCCTGACCCTTCGACCGGGCGACATCGTCCAAATCTGGCCCGAGCTGCCACAGATCTGGCGCTCGGTCTGGCTGGACTGGAGCCGCGGCGACGTGGGCCATGCTCCCGACTGGGTCTATCTGCTCATCGCAGCGTTCCTGCTCGTGGCGCTGGTCGGGTGGTCGCTGCGTCGAGGTGGAGGACGAGATTCCACCATGGTCGCCGCGGTGGCGAGCATGCACCTGACCTGGCTGATCGGCTTTCTGGCCTTCTACTTGGCGATCAAGACCCTGATGGTCGTCGAGCTCGGATTCCTGACGGCGGAAGGGCGCTGGATCCTGCCGCTGGCGCCGAGCGTCGCCTGGCTGACCGGCGTGGGGCTTGCCGGCATCTGGCCGGCCGGCCGGCGCCGCCGGCTCGCGAGTCTCGGACTCACATGTGGGACCGCGATCGCCGGCGTGGTCTTGAGCCTATGGCTGGTTCCGCGCCTCCACCCCAAGGCGCGACTACTCGAAGCTTCGGCGGCGATCTCGGCCAGCGCGCGTCCCGTGGGCATCCAGTACGTCGATGCCGAAGCCGAAGCCCATGCCGCTGTTGCCTCCGAAGGTGATCTCGACACCGACCCGCACGCCGCCATCGAGCTCGAGGCGGCGCTGCTACCGGAGTCGGTCGAGGTCGGCCGGCCGGCGGACTTGCAGCTTCTGTGGCAGGTGCGAGGAGCACCACCGGCCGACTACAGTGTCTCGACCCAGCTGCTCGCGCCGGAAGGAGAGGGAGGCGGCTGGCGCAAGGTGGACCAGCAGGACAGCCTGCCTGGCCTCGGCGGCGCGCCGACCAGCAGCTGGCGGGCCGGCCAACGCTGGCTCGACCCGGTCCGGCTGCATCCCAAGTCCGGTGCGGAAGACGGGCCGGTGCTGGCCCGCCTCGGCGTCTGGCTGGTGACCGAAGGGGGTAGCGGGCCCGCCTTGACGGCGATCCGCGAGGGTCAACCGGTCGCGGAGAGTGGTATGCCGGAGCTGGTCCTGCGCCCCGCGGTCCCTCTCGAGCTGCCGCGGGACGCTCGCCGGCCCGATCCCGTCCGCTTCGGCGATGCGGTCGAACTGGCCGGCTGGCGGGTCGAGCCGATGGCGTCCCCCGACGCGGAGACCTGGGCCTTGACCCTATACTGGCAGGTCGAGAGCGCCTTGGACGGTGACTACCACGTGTTCGCGCAACTCCTCGACGCCGATGGCCAGGTGGTCGGGCAAGCCGACGGCGTGCCGCTCGGCGGCCAGAGTCCCACCTCGATCTGGCGTTCCGGAGATCGCCTGCGGGATCGTCGTCTGTTCTCGGCGCTGCCTGGACCGGGCTTCAGCCTTCTGCTCGGACTCTACGATCCCAAGAGCGGTGCCCGTCTCGAGGCGATCCATGACGGTCAGCGCCTGCCGAATGACGCCTATCGAATCGAGCCGGTCCTCCCGTGATCTCGCGTTCAGCGAGATGTGGCCCGAATCTTCAAGAGCGAGAGGAACTCCGCCAACTCTACCAGGGCTTCCGCCTCACTTTGCTCACTCGGTGTCAGCCTGCCTTGGGCGTCTCGCTGGTCGAGTAGGTCCTGCAGGCGCCTCTGGAGTGCCGGCGGGAGTTCGAAGCGCACCAACTCGACCGGTAGCCCGATCGTGTTCGACATGCATGGCTCCTAGCCCCGCTTGCGCCAGTAGCGGCCGAGCCCGTCGACGGACAGGTCCAGCGGGTTGGCGGCCTCGTAGGCGGCCTGGACCGCGTCGGGGATGCCGGCCGCGCGGGCTTGCTCGCGCTTCCACGCGACAAAGCGCTCCGCCAGGTCGTCCCGCTCCAGACCTGCCTCCAGACCGCGGCGCACGAACTCGGCCGACTCGCGGATGTCCTGGCTCAGGCGGTCCAGATGCCAGTCCACCTCGTCGCTCGGGCCGAAGTGGGTCGGGAAGAGCCGGCCCGGCGCCGCCTCCCGCAGGCGCTCGACCGAGGCCAGCCAGGATTCGACGTCGATCTCCGGCGGCGGGGCCGGCATGACCACCAGCGCCTCGCCGGCCAGGCGCACGCCGGCCACGTCGCCGGTGAAGGCCGCGTCTTCGACCAGCCAGCAATGATGGTGGCCGGCATGTCCCGGCGTGTCCAAGGCGCGAATCCCCAGCCCGGCCAGTTCGACCAGCTCGGCGTCGGCGACCGCGCGCACTTGTGCCTCCGGAACGGGCAGCGGTTGGCCCCAAAGCCGGTCCATCGCATCGCCGTAGATGCGTGTGGCCGAGCGCCAGAGTCGCGAAGGATCGACGAGGTGGGGCGCTCCGACCGGGTGGACGTGGATCGGCAGGCCGGCCGTCGCCAGGTGACCGGAGGCGCCGGCGTGATCGAGGTGGATGTGGGTGACGAAGACGCCGGCCAAGTCGGCCGGTGCGAGCGACCGCTCGGCCAGGGCGGCCTCCAGCGTCTGGAAGGTCACCGCCGGCCCGGTCTCGACCAGGATCCAGCCTGTGGGGCCCTCGACCAGATAGGCGGCGATGGCCCGTGCGATGGCTTGGTGCTGGAGATCGATGGTATGGACCTGCATGCCTCAACGCTCCCCGATGTGGCCAGCGCGGACTCTTCCCCGCACGCTAGCGCATGATTCCGCATGATTGACATCTGCTGGCACGATGGCTCGGATGGCCGACTGGGACTGCGATCTTGCCGCATCACAAGGCAACTCGACGCCCTCGGGGTGCTGTGGTACAATGCGAAAACGTGTGAAGAGCGTGGAAATTCACCCAGCCAACGCACGGAATTTCTATTCAGTCTCGCGAGCACCCG
This sequence comes from uncultured Anaerolineales bacterium, assembly GCA_964549495.1. Lineage (GTDB taxonomy): Bacteria > Chloroflexota > Anaerolineae > Epilineales > Epilineaceae > JACKBJ01. The sequence continues at coordinate 21,645 of CAZJWJ010000025.1, forward strand.
GGCCCATTTTCCGCCGCGGCCACCGGCCGGTCAGCATAGCACAGCCCGCTTGCTCCAGAATCCACTCGCGCCGCCGCCGCCGCGTCGTGCCCCAGGGGCCGGCGCGCGGGCCCGGGGGCCAACATTTGGGAGCATGGGGGACGATGGACCGCCGCAAGATCGCCGTCTTCATCGATTTCGAGAACTTCGCCGCCGCAGCCCGGGAGCAGCGGGGCCGGCTCGACCTGGACGCCATCATGCGCGAGATCGAGCGCCAGGGCAGCAGCGTCATCCGCCGGGCCTACGCCGATTGGACCCGCTTCGAGTCCTACGGTGAGCAGCTGGTCGAGCATGCTTTCGAGCTCACCCAGCGCTTCGGACAGGGCGCCGGCGAGCGCGGGGCTGGCGAGCAGGGCGGCGCGGCCGGCCTCCAGCTGATGATCGATGCCCTGGAAACCGGCCTGACCCTGCCGGGCGTCGAGGGTTTCATCTTCGTCGGCGGGGACCGCGATTGCAGCGCTGTCGTACGCCGGCTTCGAGCCCATGGCAAGCACGTCGTCGGCATTGGTTTAGGCCAGGCCCGCAGCGCGGCCTTGGCCCAATCCTGCGATGAGTTCCTGTCCTACGACGACCTGGCCGATCCCGACGCCGATGCGTCCACCGGCTCGCTGGAGGAGGCGCGCGGCCTCCTGATCGAGGCCCTGGACGAGTTGGAGGGCGAGTCCGGCGAGCAGGGACTCCTGGCCGCCTCGCTCAAGCACGGCATGCTGTCTCTGGATGCCGGCTTCGACGAGCAGGCCCTCGGTTACAGCCAGTTCAAGGACTTCCTGGAAGATCAGGTCGACCTGGTCGAGACGCGGTCGATCGAGCAGCAGCTCTACGTGCGCGCTCTCGGTGACGAGATCGAGGACCAGGATCCCGCCGCGGCCTACCGCGGCGCACTGCAATCGGCCGACCTGCGCGCCTTCGAGGGCCGGGTCGAGGAACGCGCCGAGGTCCTGGGAGACCTCTACCAGCTGCTGGTGGACTTCCCGGACGAGTTCAGCTTGCCCGAATGCGTCACCGAGCTGGTGGCCCGCTACGAGGCCGAGGGTCAGGTCCGTGATCGGAACCTGGTGCGCGACATCGCCAAGCTCCTGCGCTTCACACACCTCTGCGAGCCGGAGCCGGAGAGCTATCAGTTCGATCCCCTGATCCTCGGCGAGGAGATCGACGAGGACCTCTTCCTCGATCATTGCGAGAGCGTCTACCTGGCCGTCTTCCTCGAGGCCCGATTGCCCATCGAGGCCGAGGTCATCGCCGAGCTGCTCTACGGCTCGGCCGACATGGCCAATCGGGTTCACTACCTGGCCGAGCTGGCCGAATCGCGCCTGGCGGACGAGGGCGTCGACCTGCAGGCCGATTGGCGATGGCCGGATCACCTTCTCGAGCAGCCCGAGCTGGCGGCCATCATCGCCGAGGTCGAAGGCTGCCACCTGGACGCGCCGGCCAGCCTGCGCGGCGCCGCGGCCCTGGCCGAGCGCGGGCATGCCGTGCGGCCCAAGAGCTTCGAGCAGGCCCGCGCGCACTTCCAGCAGGCGGCGCGCATGACCCTCGAGCTCTTGCGCGAAGGCCGGCCCGGCGCCAGCGCGATCGACTTGGAGACCTACGTCGCCAGCTACTGCTTCGCCGCCGCCGGCGCGCACTACCTGAGCTACGAGTACGATCGGGCCAGCCAGTACTACCTGGCCTTCTTCACCCTGCTGGACGAGACCCGGCCGGTCTGGGACAAGATGTACGGCCTGGTGCCGCCGATGCTGTCCTACTACTTCTCGACCGTGCTGCGCGCCCTGCGCGAGCCGGTCAGCTCCTCGCCCGGCTTCACCCACCCGGCCAACATGGCCATCGCGCTCTACGAACACGAGAACGCCGAGGCCCGCGATCGCTGGCTGGAGCTGGTAGCCGACCTGCGCCGGGTCAACCCCAACGCCCTGCGCCTGGTGGCCGACCGCCTGACCCAGCTCGAGGAGTCCAAGGGCGAGGAGGGCGCGGCCGAGACGCGCATGGCCCTGGCCGAGGTGGCCTGATCCCGGTCGTCTGCGAGGTCGAGCGGAGATCGCGCGCCGGTCCGACGTCATCCGACCGCCCGGCAGCCGCGAGGCCGAGCCATCCTCCCGCCTCGAATCTTGGACTGAGGCGCCCTTCAGCCTATCTTAATCCCGTCCCGACAGGCTTGGGTCCTGCCTCTGACCCGATCCTTCCTGCCGCCGCGACGGTCCCTGATCCGACGGATGCCCCATGTCCGCCCCAGCTTCCCTAGAACAGCGCTTCGCGCCCTTCGCCGACCGCATGCGAGCCGCCGGCGCGCCGCCGGCCTCGCTGGCCGCCTTCCGCCGCCAGTACGGCCGCTTGCTGGCCGGCGAGACCGGGTTCATCTCCGGTGAGGTCGCCGGTCCGGTCGGGGATCTGCCGGATCTCGAGTCGCTCGAGGATCGCCGAGGGGCCGATGCGGAGGCGATGGACCGCCTGGCCCTGATCAAGCTCAACGGCGGCCTGGGTACCTCGATGGGCCTGTCCGGACCCAAGTCGCTCATCCCCGTGCGCGGCGATCGGAGCTTCTTGGACATCATCGTCGAGCAAGTGCTCGAGCAGCGGCGGCAGAGCGGCGCGCGCCTGCCCCTGATCCTGATGAACAGCTTCAACACGCGCGCGGGCAGCCTGGCCGCCCTGGCGCACCATCCAGAGATCGATGCCGGCCTGCCGCTGGACTTCCTGCAGGGCAAGGTGCCCAAGGTGCGCGCCTCGGACCTGACGCCCGCCGAATGGCCCGAGGCGCCCGAGCGCGAGTGGTGCCCGCCCGGCCACGGCGACCTCTACGGCTCCCTGGCCGGCAGCGGGCTGCTCGATCGCCTGATCGCCGAGGGCTTCGACTTGGCCTTCGTCAGCAACGCCGACAACCTGGGCGCCACGGCCGACCCGGCCCTGGCCGGCTACATGCGAAAGGCCGGCCTGCCCTTCCTCATGGAGGTCGCCCGGCGCACGGTGGCCGACCGCAAGGGCGGCCACCTGGGGCGCCGGCCGGACGGCCAGCTGGTCCTGCGCGAGCTGGCCCAATGCCCGCCCGAGGAGCGCGAGGCCTTCCAGGACATCCAGCGCTACCGCTACTTCAACACCAACAACCTCTGGATCCACCTCCCCAGCCTGGCCGACCTGCTCGCCCAGGGCGAGGGCTACCTGGACCTGCCCCTGATCCGCAACGAGAAGCCGGTCGATCCCACCCGGCCCGAGAGCCCGCGGGTCTACCAGCTCGAGACGGCCATGGGCTCGGCCATCGAGGTCTTCGAGGGCGCCGCCGCGGTCCGCGTGCCGCGCCGGCGCTTCCTGCCGGTCAAGAAGACCGGCGACCTCTTGGCCATGCGCTCGGATGCCTACTGCCTGCGCGAGGACGGCCGGCTGGAGCTCGCGCCCGAGCGCGAAGGCCGGCCGCCCGAGGTCCTGCTCGACGAGATCCACTATCGCCAGCTGGACGATCTGGCCCTGCGATTTCCCGAAGGTCCACCGTCCCTCCGCCGCTGTGAACGACTCGAGGTCGAGGGCGACGTCCGTTTCGGGCGCGACGTGATCGTGACCGGTCACGTCGAACTCCGGCAGACCGGCGACCAGCCCTTGTTCATCGCCGACGGTCGCCGGCTCGAAGGCCGTCGGGTCGGCCAGCCCGTCTGACGGGCACGCGTCACGGCCCCCGCCGGGCGACCGACCGCAGCCACGTAGCCTTTCACACCAGCCTTGGCCGGACATCCTGTCCCGGCCCCACCTAGCCGGGAGCACCCGAACCCCATGCCGCAGCCGCTCGTCGAATGCGTCCCCAACTTCAGCGAAGGCCGCGATCCGGCCGTCATCGAGGCCATCGCCGAGGCCATCCGCCGCGTCGATGGCGCCAGCCTGCTCGACGTCGATCCGGGCCGGGCCACCCACCGCACGGTCATGACCCTGGCCGGCCCGCCCGAGCCGGTGCTCGAAGCAGCCTTCCGGGCCATCGCCGTGGCCGCCGAGCGGATCGACATGCGCCGGCATGCCGGCGAGCACCCGCGCATGGGCGCCACCGACGTCTGCCCGCTGGTGCCCATCTCGGGCATCGAGATGGACGAGGTGGTCGAATTGGCCCGGCGACTGGGGCAGCGGGTGGGCGAGGAACTGGGCATCCCGGTCTACCTCTACGAAGCGGCTGCCAGCCGGCCCGAGCGCCGCAACCTGGCCCGCGTGCGCGCCGGCGAGTACGAGGGCCTGCCCGACAAGCTGGCCGATCCCGACTGGCGGCCGGACTTCGGCCCGAGCACGCCCAACGCCCGCGCCGGCGCCACCGCCATCGGCGCGCGCGACTTCCTGGTGGCCTACAACCTCAACCTGAACACCACCAGCACCCGGCGCGCCTTCTCGGTGGCCTTCGACCTGCGCGAGCAGGGGCGCCAGAAGCGCATCGGCCATCCCATCGTCGGCGAGCCGGCGCTGGACGAATCCGGCCAGCCGATCTGGATCCCGGGCCGCCTGAAGGCGGTCAAGGCCATCGGCTGGTACATCGAGGAGTACGGCATCGCCCAGGTCTCGATGAACCTGACCGATCTGGCGGCCACGCCGCTGCACGAGGCATTCGAGGCCGGCCGCGACTGCGCCCGCCAGCGCGGTCTGCGGGTCACCGGCTCCGAATTGGTCGGCCTGGTCCCCTTGTCGGTGATGCTGGCGGCCGGCCGCTACTACCTGCGCCAGCAGCGGCGCTCGCTGGGCATCCCCGAGCGCGAGATCGTCCGCCTGGCGGTGCGCTCGATGGGCCTGGACGAGCTGGCGCCCTTCGACATCGACCGCAAGGTCATCGAGTACCGCCTGAAGCTGGAGGAAGACGGCGCCGATCGCCTGATCGACCAGAGCCTGGCGGGCTTCGGCGCCGCCACCGCTTCGGAGGCGCCCGCGCCCGGCGGCGGCTCGACCTCGGCCTACCTGGGCTCCCAAGCCGCGGCGCTGGGCACCATGGTGGCCAACGTCTCGGCCAACAAGCGCGGCTGGAACGATCGCCTGGAAGGCTTCTCCGACTGGGCCGAGCGGGGCGAGGCCCTGCGCGTGGCCCTCCTGGAGCAGGTCGATGCCGACAGCCGGGCCTTCGACGCGGTGCTGGACGCCTACCGCATGCCCAAGGGCTCCGAAGCGGAGCAAGCGGCCCGCGACCGGGCCATCCAGTCCGCCATGCGCGGGGCCATCGAGGTTCCGATGCGGGTGATGGATCTGGCCCTCGAATGCTTCGACCTGCTGGAAGCGATGGTCGACCAGGGCGCGCCGGATGCGGTGTCGGATGCCGGCGTCGGCGCCCTCTGCGCCCGCGCCGCCGTGCTCGGCGCCTGGCTCAACGTGCAGATCAACGCCGCCGACCTGCCCGATCGCGACTTCGCCGCCCGACAGCTCGAGCGGGGGGCCGATCTGGCCGCCAAGGCCAAGGCCCGCGAAGCCGAGGTCCTGGCGCGCGTCGAAGCGCGCCTCCGCCCCGAGTCGGCAGCGTCCTAGGTGCGAGGGCAATCGGCCGGAGAAGACCGAGCGCGCGAATGTCGCCGGGCTCGAAACCGACGGGAGGATCCTCGTCCCATGGCCTGGACCCCGTCCCGGCATCTCGAATCGCATTTCCGACGTCGGCCGCGGCCCGCGTCACCGTTGGCCCCCGGGGCCCTGCAAGGAGGATGGACAGAATGTTGAATCCGAACCGAATCCAGATCGAGGCTCGGCAGGCTCGCTTCGGGACGCGCGGGCTCGTCCTGGCCGGGCTGGTCCTGGTCCTGACGATCCCCGCTTTCGCCGCGATCCCCGCGGCGGCGACGGTCTCGGCCCAGGCCGAGGCGACCGCCTCCCGGCTGCGCTTCGCCGTCGGCGACGACGGCCCCTGGCAGGACGACTCGGCCGTCTTCGAAGGGGCCGGCGTGGACACCATCGTCATCGCCTACGACTACGAAGAGGCCACCGGCGAGTCCTACGAGCTGAGCGTCATCGCGCCCGGCGGCCTGCCGGTGCACGCCAGCCGCGAGTCGCTGACCGGCTCCGGCACGGCCACGGCCCGCATCGATGGTGCCGGCATCTACCGCGACCTGACGGCCGACCTGCACGAGACCCTGCGCAGCTCGCGGGTGGATGCCGATCGCCTGACCAATGCCACGGTGGGGTTGACCGAGTACATCCTGCAGCTGCAAGCCAACGCCACCCGCGCCAGCTCCGCCATGGAGCTTCTGGAGCTCATCGACCTATCGGGCGATCAGGCCGCCCAGCGCAGTGCCGTCGACGAGATGGTCGAGGACTTCGCGGCGCTGACCGCCGAGGCGCGGGCAACCGATCCCTCGGATGTCGAGCGCATCCAGGCGCTGGCCGGCCAGATGGCCCAGCGCATCGGCAGCGACCTGCCCAAGGCCAAGGCGCTCGAGACCCACGCGGCCGGCGTCTCCAGCATGCCCATCCCGGCCACCGACCGCGGTGCCGACCAGCCCTACGACGTCTTGGTGGCCATCGACGACTTTGCGGCCGTCTCGGGTGAGTTTCGGGTCTATCCGCCGATCACCATCTTCCTGCCGCGGCTCTCGCAGAACGAGGCGACGCGTTAGACCAGAAGGCCGGTCGCTCGAGGCGACGACGGTCGCGACCGGGTTGCCCGGCGCCGACTCGACAGATGCTCCCAGGTCGAGGCGATCAACGCTGCAGCTCCCAGACCAGGTGCTCGATCTCGGGCGCCAGGAGCTTCTCCCAGGCTAGCTGGACGGCCTTGGGCGAGCCGGGCATGGCCACGATCAGCCGGCCGCGGTAGCTGCCGGCCACGGCGCGCGATAGCATGGCCGCGGCGCCGACCTGGTCCCAGCTGAGCATGCGGAAGAGCTCGCCGAAGCCGGGCAGGGTCTGCTCCAGGCGTCCGGCCAGGCTGTCGTAGGTGCGATCGCGCCGGCTGATGCCGGTGCCGCCGTTGAAGAGCAGGGCCCGGACCGGCCCCTGGCAGAGGGTCTCCAGCGTTTCGATCAGCGCCGCCGACTCGTCGGGGATGATGCGGTAGTCGGCCAGCCGGTGGCCGGCTTGCTCGATGGCCTCCCGCAGGTAGCGGCCGCTCTCGTCGGTCTCGGGGCTCCGGCTGTCGCTGACGGTGACGACCGCGATGGCGATGGGCCCCTGGCCGGCCGCCGCGTCGCGATGCTGCTGGTGGCTGGCATGCTGGCTCATCCTTCCGGTCCCTCCTCGGCCTGCTGTCGGCCATGCTGTTGTCGGCGTGCCGGCGACTCGCGCTCGCCCAGCCAGCGCTTGGGCTGGACCACCGGCTCCCACTGCAGGTTGAAGCGCTCGATGGCTACTTGCTTGATGTAGGCCACCGCCTCCTCGGGCGAGTCGGTGAGCATCAAGAGGTCGGGATCCTCCGGCGAGATGGTGCCGGCCGGCACCATCACCTGCCGCATGAAGTCAAGGATCGGCTGCCAGTAGTCGCGGCCCATGACGACGATCGGAAAGCCCTGGATCTTGCCGGTCTGCACCAGGGTGACGGTCTCGAAGATCTCGTCCATGGTGCCGAAGCCGCCGGGCAGGACCACGAAGCCGTAGCTGTATTTGAGCAGCATCACCTTGCGCACGAAGAAGTACTCGAAGTCGACCCAGTGGTCCAGGTAGGGGTTGGGTTCCTCTTCGCGGGGAAGGACGATGTTGCTGCCGATGGAGACGCCGCCGGACTCCTTGGCGCCGCGGTTGGCGGCCTCCATGACGCCCGGCCCGCCGCCGGTCATCACGCTGAAGCCGCTGTGGGCCAGCCGGCCGCCCAACTCGCGCGCCAGCTCGTAGTAGCGGTGCTGTTCGGTGAAGCGCGCCGAGCCGAAGACGGTCACGCAGGGGCCGACGAAGTGAAGCCGGCGGAAGCCGCGCACGAACTCGCGGGTGATGCGCAGGAGCTCGACGAACTCGGGGATTCGCGGGCGCGGACCGGCCAGGAAGCGCCCCTCGGCCTCGGTGCCTCGCTTGCCCCACTCTCGCTCGCGCCGCACGTGGTTGGGCGGCTCGGCTTCCGGCTGGCGTTCTCGGCTCATGTTCGATTCCTCGGATGCTGGCGGGTGGGTTGACCAAGCGGTGGCTGGCCGGCCACCTATGCTAGGAGGGCGCCGTGGCCTGTCAAGCGGGCACGCCGCCCTGACAGCGTGCTGGGGCCTCGGCTATACTGCGACGGTCGCGGGGCCGATGGTCCGTCCGCCGTCCTGATCGGCCCCGCAATTTGTCCGAACCGGCCTGTGCGCTCGCCGCCAGGCCCCGACTGATGGGTGGGAGCGAGGCGCATGAGGCTTACCAAACGGGTTCGCGAGGTGGGCGATTCGGCCACCCTGGTGATGAGCGCCAGGGCCAAGGCCATGCGCGCCGAGGGCATCGACGTGGTCAACCTCAGCGCCGGCGAGCCGGACTTTCCCACCCCGCCGCACGTGGTCGAGGCCGCCCAGGCCTTCCTGGCCACCGGCCAGATCAAGTACACCGCCACGCCGGGCATCCCCGAGCTGCGCCAGGCGGCAGCCGATCACATCGCCGAGCGCTCGGGCATCGAAGCCGATCCCGAGGCGGTCTTGATCGGCAACGGCGGCAAGCACCTGCTCTACACGGCCATGCAAGCCCTGGCCGAGGAGGGCGACGAGGTCCTCTTCGCCAGCCCCTACTGGGTCAGCTACCCGGAGATGGCCCGTTTGGCCTGCGCGCGCCCGGTGCCCATCCCGGTCTCGGCCGAGTCCGGATTCCAGCTGACGGCCGAGGACCTGGATCGGCATCTGACGGATCGCTCGCGGATCCTGGTGCTCAACAGCCCCTCCAACCCCACCGGCGCACGCCTGACCCTGACCAACCTGGAGGCGGTGGTGGCGCGGGCGCTGGAGGCCGGCCTGTGGATCCTCTCGGACGAGATCTACGATCAACTCTGCTACGAGGGCCAGTTCCGCAGCCCGATCGCCTTGGGCGATGCGGCCCGGAGCCGCACGCTGGCCATCAACAGCCTGTCGAAGACCTATTCGATGACCGGCTGGCGGGTGGGCTACGCCCTGGGCCCGAAGGAGCTGATCCGGGCCATGACCCGCATCCAGGCCCACGAGACCAGCAACGTCAACAGCCTGGCCCAGGTGGCGGCGGTGGCGGCGCTGACCGGCGACCAAAGCTGCGTGGCCGAGCAGCGCACGGTCTTCGCCCAACGCCGGGACTTGATCTGCCAGGGCCTGGCGGAGATGCCGGGCATCCAGGCCGACCGGCCCACCGGCGCCTTCTACGTCTTCCCCCGTGTCAGCGACCACTACGGCAAGCGCATCGGCGACCGGCGCATCGAGGGCTCGACCGACTTCTGCCTGGCCCTGCTCGAGGAGGCCCACGTGGCCACGGTGCCGGGCGTCGCCTTCGGCAACGACGAGCACGTGCGCTTCAGCTACGCCAACTCGACCGAGCAGATCCAGGAGGGGCTCCGACGACTGCGGAGCTTCCTCGACCGACTGGACTGAGAGCCTGTTTCTCCAAGCATGCTTCGAGGCTCGACCGCGAGCCGAAGTCCGAGGCTTGCGGCCGGGCCCTCAGCGCGCCATCGCGCCCTGCCAGCTGACCAGCCAGCTCTGCATGCGGTCATCGAGGATGCTGGGCTCCATGTTGACCGGTTCGGCCGGCGGCCGGGCGTGCTCGGCGAAGCTCTGGCCGGTCTCGGCATCCGGCAGCACCGGGAAGGCGAACATCCGCTGGGCGACGCTGGCCTGGAATTCGGGACCCAAGAGAAACTCGACCAGCGCCCGAGCCTGCTCGACACGCGGCGTGTCGGCCGCGATGCCGACCAGGTCGATCTGGTGGAAGCCGGCCCCGGGCAGGTCGAGCGCCACGCTGGGCGGCGAGTCCCCGGCCCCCGGCGTGAAGACGGCGTCGGCGGCCGGCGCGCTGGCATAGGCCAAGACTAGGGGTCGGTCGCCCTCGCCGCTCGAACCGACGGTGTAGGCGCCCAGATAGGCCTCGGTCCAGTTGGCGGCTACCTGCGCGCCGCCTTCGTCCAAGTCCGCCCAGAAGTCGATGAAGGCGTCCTCGCCGAAGTAGCGCGCGGTCGCGGCCAGGAATCCGCGACCGGCCTGGTCGGTCTCGGGGCTGGGCAAGGCCAAGAGCGAGGCGATCTCGGGCCGGCGCAGGTCGTCCAGGCTGGCCGGCGGATCGATGTCCTCGCGCTCGAAGTAATCCCGATCGGCGTTGACCATCACGTAGTTGTGGCTGACCGGTAGCAGGTGTTGGGAGCTGTCGATCTCCAGGTGGTCGGGAACGTCCGCCAAGCCGGCGGCCGCGTAGGGTTGGAAGAGCCCGGCTTCGATGGCGGCCACCATCTGCTGGTTGTCGATGCCATAGACCAGGTCCCAGCCCGAGGGCACGCTGCCGCCTTCCACGATGCGCTCGACCATGTCGGTGGCCGGCCCGATGTTGCGGAAGAGCACGGAGATCCCGCTTTCCTGCTCGAATCGCCCGATCACCTCGTCGTCCACGACCAGACTCTGGGGTGCCAGCACGGTCAGGTTCGTCGTGTCGACCGTGGGCGGCGGCGAGGTCGGCCGGGTGCAGCCGGCGGTGAGGGCGAGCAGCACGAGGGCCAGGGATCGAGCGAGGGCTCGGGCGGACGGCGACATGGATCGAACTCCAAGGTGGCGTGAGGCAAGGTCGATGATTGTAACACCCAAGTCACCGATGCCGGAACGCGGAATCGGAGCGGACCGGCGGGCGGACGGCGCCCAAGCGGCGGGGATGCGGCGGCGATGCGGCGGCCTGGGATGGAACAAATCCGGGCCCTGCGACGCTTAACAGGGCACGATCGATGGCCGGTAACGGCACCCTCGCCCCGCCGGCCCCAGCCCTGGAGGCAAAGACGATGGCACACCTGTTGCAAGCGATCCGCCGCTACGGGCCGAGCCTGGTCTACAACCAGACGGCCGACACCCGCGCCTTCGCCGATTGGATGGCCGGCCGCACCGGCCTGACCCGCGGCCAGGTCCGGCTGATGCTCTCCGAGCTCAGCGAGGGCCTGATCCGCTTCGCCCGCGCCGGCACGCCGGTGTCCCTGGAGGGCCTGGGCCGCTTCCGCCCGGTCATCGGCCTGGACGGCGAGATCCGCCTGCGCCTGATGCCCGACCGCAGCCTCGACCGCGCCGTCGGTAGCCCGAGCGACTACGCCGGGGAGATCCTCAACCGCGGCAATGTCGGCCTGAGCCCGACCGAGCTCAAGGCGCTCTGGGACGCGGAGTTCCCCGAGGACCCGCTGGAGCTGCCCGAGGAGCAGGCGGCCTGAGGGTCGTCGCCGTCGGCGACACTTGGAGGGCGGCTCCCGTAGGAGCCGCCCTTTGGTCTTGAGAGTACGCGCGAAGAAACCATCAGCGGCTGAATGCGATGAAGTCTCGCCTGGAATGCCAGCAAGTCAGCCCTGGACTCGACCCAAGTCCAGGGCTGACTTGCTCGTGTTTTCGACGAGACTCTGGCAGGTCCTCGGTATAGGGCAAGGAAGTGGTCCGGCTCGGCTTGGATCCTGGCGCTCAGTCCCCCGCCATGGCCAGCGCTGCGGCGTCCTGCCAGCGCAGGGTTCGGCCCTGGATCCAGAGCGACTCGAAGTCGGTGGCACCGAGTTCGGTCTCCAGCGCGGATAGAGCGCTTCGTTTGGCATCTCGATCCTTGGGCGGCAGTGGCGATTCGATGGCCTCGCGGAGGGCTTCGACGGCCGCGTGGATCTGGGTGGCGTCGGCCGGGCGCCCGCGGGCCGCGACCAGGATGGCCGCCACCTCGAGCCACTCGGCCAGGCCCAACTGGTGGCCCATGCGCTCCAGCACGACCAGGCTCTCGCCCAAGAGGCGCCGCGCGGGGTGCAGGTGGCCGAGCAAGATCTCGGCGTGGGCCATGCCGGTCAGGGCGTAGGCGATGCCCTCCTGATCGTCCAGCCGGCGGGCGATGGACAGGCTGTCGGCCATACGCTGGCGCGCCTCGGTGCCCTCGCCGCGTGCCAGGGCGGTGTCGCCAAGGTTGGACAAGGTGACGCCGACTGCCCAGTCGGTGCCCAGCTCGCGAAAGCGCTCCAGGCTGTCCTCCAGATGTGCACTCGCCAAGTCCAGCTGTCCGCGGCGCAGTGCGACCAAGCCCAGGTTGTTGATGGTGGCGGCGATGCCCCAGGCATGGCCCAGCTCGCGCCAGGTCGCCAGCGCCTCGTCGTAGTGCGCCACGGCCCGATCGTAGTCGCCCATCTCGTCGGCCAGGTTGCCCAGGTGGCGTAGCGATTCGGCCACCCGTTCGGCTGCTCCGAGATCGCGATGGATCGCCAGGCTCTCGCTGTGCAGCTCGCCCGCGGCGGTGTAATCGCCCTGCTGGAAGGCCAGCGCTCCGGCGCCGTCCAGCGCCTGGGCGCGCAGGGCGCTGGTCTTCGATCCGACCTCCGTGGCCAGCAGCTGCTCGAGCCATTGCCGCCCCTCGCTGGGCCGGCCTCGCAGCTTCCAGAAGGGGGTCAGGAGAGCGGCAATCCGCAGGCCCGTTTCCTGGGACGGGATGTCCTTCAGAGCCCAGGTGAGGGTATGGCGGAGGTTCTCGACTTCGGCCGTGAGGCGGGCCAGCCAGTCCGACTGATCCTGGCTGGTGAGGGCCGGGGCGGCTTCCTCGGCCAAGGCCAGCACCCACGAGAGGTGACTGCGGTGGAAGGCGGTCTCCTCTTCGGCGTCTCGCAACTTGATGCGTGCGAAAGCGCGAATCGTCTCCAGCATGTCATAACGAGGCCTTGCACCATCGCCTGGTTCCGTGGGCGGCAGGACCAGCGACTTGTCGACCAGGGAGCTGAGCTGCTCGACGACGCGATCTGCCACGAGCCCATCGCCCGAAGCGACCTGCTCGGCAGCGGAGAGGGTCCAGCCGCCCTGGAAGACGGACATCCGACGGAGCAGCATCTGGTCGGCCGGCTCGAGCAGCGCATGGCTCCAGTCGATGGCCGCCCATAGCGTGCGCTGGCGTGGGTCGGCGGTGCGCCGGCCACGCCCGAGCAGGCTGAAGCGCTCGCTGAGCCGCGCCCGGATGCGTTCCGGAGGTATTGCCCGTACCCGTGCGGCGGCTAGCTCGATGGCCAGGGGTAGGCCGTCCAGGCCGGAGCAGATCTGGCAGACGTCTCGAACGTTTGCGGTGTCCAGCGCGAAGCTCGGGTTGGCTGAGCGCGCCCGATCCGCGAAGAGCGCCACGGCCGCATGCTGGCCGGCGCGCGCAGGATCATCGCGCTCGGCCTCAGGCGGTATCGACAGGGGAGGCAGCGGCCAGGACTGCTCGCCCTCGATGTCGAGGGGTTCGCGGCTCGTGGCGAGGATGCGCAGCGCTGGACAGGCGTAGAGCAGTGACTCGGCCATCTCGGCCGAGGCATCGATGAGGTGCTCGCAGTTGTCGAGCAGCAAGAGCGTGGGTCGATCCCCAATCGCTTCGATGATGGCAGCCAGCGGCGCGTGGCTTGCGTCTTCGCTCACGCCAAGGACATCTGCGATGGATTCGGCAATCAATGCGGGCGCATCGAGAGCGCTAAGGTCTATGAACCACGTGTCGCGTCGACCATGCTCCATCAGCCGATTAGCGATCTCGAGGGCCAGGCGGGTCTTGCCGGCGCCGCCGGTGCCGGTGAGCGTGACGCAGCGGGTGCGTTCGAGCAGCGCCTGGACCTGGGCGAGCTCCGGCTCGCGGCCGACGAAGCGGCTCGGCCGCGCCGGCAGGTTATGCGAGGGGCTGGCTGAGATTGGATCGATGATGGCGTTGCGCAGCGAGGCGATGATTTCGTCCGGTGCGGGACCCTCGATCGTGCTCGCGGAGCCCGGGTGCGAGGGCGCGACCGTCTGATCTTCCGCCAAGAGCTCCAGTTCGCGGAGGATACTGGCAATCATCGAGAGGCCGTGCGTGATCCGACGAGCGATGAACTTGCGACCGTGTCGTGAGCCCGGCCGGCCGAGCGCGGCCAGCTCGTTGACCTGGAGGGCGCGTCGCGAGAAGTAGCGGTAGTAGAGGCAGCTCCAGGCTTCGCGGTCGGGATCGGCGGCAGCGAAGTCGCTGCGGATGAGCGCTTGTGCTTCTGCGAGCGTTCGCCCAGCCGCGCCGACACCGACCTCGGCGCGACCGCGCTTTCGCGAGAGCTTGTTCCGAACCAGGGTTTCGAGCAAACCGGCCAGGATCCAGGTTCGGCTTTCCGGCGTATCCGTCAGCCCTTCGGAGCCAAGCCGAACTGTGACGACCGACGACTCCAGTAGCGCATGGCCATCCAGCGGGCGGGCCTGCCGCAGATGGTCCAGCGCTCTCTTGATCTCAATCGGTGTGATCCGGCCGATATCCATGGCGGGGCCTGTCCCATTGCGTGTCCCAACAAGTCTATCAGTGGACCCGCACGCTCGCCATCATCGAGCGAGGTCATGCAGTTCAAGCACACGGAGGAAGCATGTTTACACTAAGCCGCGATTCTGCTCAACCCAATCTGCTCCGACTATGTATCTCGATCGCAACGGCTGCATTGCTGTGGCCCGCGATGATCGCTTCTTCAGTGCAGGCACAGTGCGCGGTCGACGACTGGATGGTCGAGCGTGTCGCGCAGCCGACTCCATCGTCCAACGGCGAGCGATTCGGCTGGTCGGTATCGACCGATGGCGAGTCGGTGATCATCGGTGCGATGCAGGACCAGGAGCAAGTCGCGCTTGGCGGTGCTGCCTTCATCTATGGCCGTACCGGAGGGGGCGCTGACCAATGGGGTGAGGTCAAGAAGCTCATCGCCTCGGATGTCCAGATCGCTGACCAATTTGGATGGTCGGTCGCCGTGGACGGCGATACGGCTGTGGTCGGTGCGTATAGGGAAGACCAGGCTGGCGGTGATGCCGGTGCCGTCTACATCTTCGGTCGTGACGTTGGTGGCTCCGAGAATTGGGGTGAGCTCAGGAAGCTGATTGCCTCTGACGCTCATCCTGGGCAGCTGTTCGGCAACAGCGTAGCGATCAGCGGAGACATGATCGCCGTCGGCGCCATCGGCTCGGCCTATGTATTCGGCCGCGATGTGGGCGGCTCGGATCAATGGGGCGAAGTCAAGCAGCTGGCCGTGGCGGATGGAAGCACGTCCTACGGTTCGGTCGTTTCGATCATGGGCGACACCGCAGTGGTCGGCGACCGGTGGCAGAATCTGCCCGGCGCCAATGGCGCTGGTGCTGCCTACGTCTTCCGTCGCGATGCCGGCGGTGCCGACAACTGGGGTCAAGTCAAGAAGCTCGTTGCAGCGGATGCCCAAGGCGGGGACACTTTTGGGGCCTCCGTCGCGATCAGCGACGAGCGAGTCGCGGTTGGGGCTCCGGGTGACGACGACCTGGGCAACCTCGCCGGTTCGGTGTACGTCTTCGAGCGAAGCGCTGGTGGCACGGACAATTGGGGTGAGGTCGAGAAGCTCTATGGATCCGACACCAGCGCCTCGGATCGATTCGGGGCTGCCGTCGGTCTCAGCGCAGATTCGCTGGTGGTCGGTGCCTGGGGCAACAATGGCAACCAGGGGTCGGCCTACGTCTTCGGTCGGGACCGCGGAGGCCTTGCCAACTGGGGCGAGATCGCCGAGGTCAACGGTGCGCCGGACCAACAGGGTGACTGGCTCGGGGAATCCGTCGCCATTCACGGCAGCACGGTGGTCGCTGGCGCGACCGGATTCGGCAAGGACGCGTTCATCTTCGAGGTGATCTGCCCGCCCGACGCGGATGGTGACGGCGTGCTGGATGACGACGACAATTGCCCAACGGCTCCCAATCCGGCGCAGGTCGACTCGGACCAAGATGGTGCCGGCGATGCCTGTGACGCTGCTCCCGTGGTGGAGACCGTGGTGGCCAGCATCGATCCCGTGGAGGTCGGCTCGAGCGTGCTGGCCAGCGCGACGTTCACCGATGCCGACGACGAAGACACCCACACCGCAACCTGGGCATGGGGCGACGGAACGCAAAGCACGGGAGCCGTGGACGCAGCCAGCAACACGGTGTCGGGTAACCATGTGTATGTCGAGTCCGGGGTCTACGTGCTGTCGCTCACCATCGACGAGCCGGATCCGGACGGCATCGACAACCATGCCTCGGCCACCTACCAATACGTCGTCGTATACGATCCGAACGGTGGCTTCGTAACCGGCGGAGGCTGGATCGACTCGCCGGCCGGTGCCTTCACCGCCGATCCAGACCTGAGCGGCAAGGCCACCTTTGGATTCGTGGCAAAGTACGCGAATGGCAAGTCCGAGCCGGAGGGCAACACGGAATTCCACTTCAAGATCGGGGATCTGAAGTTCCGGTCCAATGGCGACTATATGTGGCTGGTCGTCACGGGCTCCGGTCACAAGGCCACCTACAAGGGCACGGGCACGGTCAATGGCCAGGGCGACTACGGATTCATGGTGACCGCCATCGATGCCAGCAACACCAACAGCACAGACGTCGACCTGTTCCGCATCAAGATCTGGGACAAGGATGCCGGTGATGCGGTGATCTACGACAATCACTGTGGCAACAGCGGTGAGGATGCGGATCCCTGCACCGCGCTGGGCGGCGGCAACATCAAGATCCACAAGCATTAGATCCGAGACACCGACACAGCGGCGAGGCTGGGTGGCCTGTGGGCCGCCCAGCTTCGACTGAACGGGGACCCGAGTAGGCTCCAGTGAGCCGGCCAATCGCGACTACTCAGCCTGGTCGATCCAAGATATGCTGGCGACTGAGCAAGGAGTCGGCGAGTTGGGCCTGCGCGAGTCGTTGACGTTGGGTTCCTGGGGGGGGCAGTCGATGTCTGGGGTTGACCCAGGCCACTCCAGTCTTCGCCAACGGTCCGGCCGGATGGCCTGTGATGAGCGAGCTTCTTTCGGTGTGGCCCGGATTGGCCGACGCGCTCACGAGGTCCGTCCCAAATCGTGTCCCATACCAGCTACCGGAACGTGTCATGCGTCGCCAAAATGGAATACATGAGCGGGGTGGCAAGGGGCAGTGTTGCAGTCCACCGCAACAACTCCTGCTGGCCCTCAACGGACACAATTGAGTCAAACTCGACGAGTCGGCCAAGAGGAGGCCAGAGATGCAGTCCATCAAGTTCTTGACCAGTCTATTGATCAGCCTGGGAATGCTAAGCGGCGCGGCGTATGCAGCCAGCACGGATGCGTCCGGAGCGCTTGTAGACTCCGACGGACGCAGCAACGACGCAATCCAGATCCATTTCGAGCAGAGTGGCGGAAGTGAGGTCGTGTTGGGAAAGGGAGGCAAAGGCGGAGGCGGGGGAGGGGGAGGAAGTCCAACGGCGACGCCCCAACCCACGCCCATTCCCTGCACGGGTTGTCCAGCGATGTACGTCTCCGTCGTTACTGCCCGCTATCTCGATATCGGCAAGGGCAAGCTCCGCCAAATCTGCGATGTCGAGATCCGTGATGAGTCTGGAAACCAGGTCAGCGGTGCATTCGTCACTGCGCAGATGACCAACGACTGGGTGGCCACGCTGACCGAGATCACCCAGGAGCAGCAGTACGGGCCCGACGATCAGTTCGCGCGATTCGGACCCCGAGATTTCAAGGCCCGGTGCGGCAGTGGTGGTATCGATGCCTTCACTTGCACGGTCGTGGACGTGACCCACGAGTCCTTTACTTACGATCCGGGCTTGGATATCACGGACACCAGCACGGCCTCGTGCCCCCAGTAGCCTCGAGTCTGCGAGCGGACGTGCCCTGGCCGGTCGAGGAGGGTCGGGTCTTGCTCGATGCCACGAGGCGGGAGGAACCGTAGGTATTCGGAGAGGGATCGGAGTGCAGTCTTGGCCGATCCCTCTCCGTGTCTGACCGATGCCAGGCAAGATACTCGAGTGCCGGTGAGCGATCGGTCCCGGTGAGGATCCCAACTCGGGTCGGGTCTGATGGGCCATCTCAATCATCCAGGCGATGGAAGCAACTCTCGATCAACACGACCTCGTTCGAAATGGCGCCTAGGAGCTGGATACCGTGCAATCAGGATTAATGACACGCCGGATGATGGGAATCACCCTGCTCGGTGCATTGCTCATCCTCGAGAGTTTTTCGGTGCTGCACCCAGTTGTCGGGCAAAGTGCCGCCAGCCGGCCAGGCGCAGCCAGCCATTCCGCGGATGCGCAGTTGCGAATCCTCCGATTGCCGGCACAACCGGTCTACGTGTCGCCGCCTGCCGTCGGATCTGCATCGCCTTCGGCGAGGCCAGCCACGAAGCCGCAGCTGACCCTCCAGCAGCCACACCGTAGCGACCAGCACCACCAGCTGGGCTCACATGGGTCGGCACTCCTGGGCCAGCCGAACCGACGAGCCATCAGCGCCGAGCCCTTGCCTGGAATCAGTAGCCATGAAGCTGAGATCAACTCGGTTGATGACTCGGCCGACAATGTTGTATACGCCGGTGTCCAAGACTCCCTACAAGACGGCGCTTCCAGGGGCATAGAGATCTACTTGCCATTCGCAGGGCTTTCGGCTGATGAGTTCGCTCCTCTGCGCACTCCCATGCCGACTTCAACGCCTCTTCTACCCACGGCCACTACAACTCCTGGACTCGATCTTGGTGATCACGTCGTGAGCGAGCTTTGGCAGGCCCCGAGCCATCTATTTTCCACTACCGACCATCAAGCCAACGAGTTGTGGTCGACTCATGGCGGGGCGACCCGATGGGATCTCGTCACAGAGTCGTGGACTCAGTTCGAGCCTGTGATCGGTCCTGACGGTACTCCCTTGGGGCTTGGCGTGATCGCAGCTGCGCGGTCCGGATCGATTTGGTTTGTCGGATATAGCAGTTCGTTCCTGCGATACCTCATAGAGCGGAAGCCAAGTCAGATCCTTGAGTTTCACCGGATACCAGACCAGGCAAACTCGAAGGCCCACGACATTGTTGTCGATGATCAAGATCGCGTGTGGGTCGCATTGGAAGCAGGGATCCTTCGGGTTCCGGCTGATCGGTCATCCGACTGGGACCTGTTCCAGATCATTGCGAGTGGTGGGTCCGACCAATTCCAGCCCTTTGGTCCAGCACAAGCCACGTCGATCGATTTGGACTCTCACGGGAACCTCTGGGCTGCCCTGACCAAGAAGATTGCGGTGATCACGCCGGAGGATCACGTTCGTCTGATTGGTGCCAGTGATGGCCTAATCGACAATCACCCGGGCTTCGGAACTCCAGCGGCGGCAACGTTGATGGTCGATTCCAGTGACAGAGTCTGGTTCGGAAACTTTAATGCCAGTTCACAGTCTGTCTACTCGTTGCAGGTGCTCGACACTCGCGGATCACCGCTCGATGGGTCAGACGACATCTGGGAAACCTATAGCAGCAACGATGGCATGTTGCGCTCGATCGCTCGCGAGATCGCGGAGGATGCCGAGGGGAAGATCTGGCTGGTACACGGCATGCCCCACGACTGGACCATTGGTGGCAGTCCGTCCGTCGGCGGGCTAAGGGCACGTCAAGCAATAAGAGGCCCAACCGAGGGCGGTGCTGCGCCGCCGTGTTGGTTCGCTGAGAGGAGGTAATGGCAGCGCCATTGCCGACGAACAGCGGGCCGACACGGTGGATGCAGCGGCGTCCGAATTGGGCCTCTTATTGCTTGACGTGCCCTAAGCATCTTGGACCACCATGGGCATCCGATGGACAAGACCGGAACAAGTTGGACTCGCTACGCACATCCCATCAATGCACCTACCCATTCTGCTACTGAAGTGAATCTACGTGGCGATCGCTGGAGCCTCCACATCGACGCCAAGGATCGCAAGTGGGTTGGTACGACACCAGATCTATTCATGATCAGCCCAGACGACTCACAGTGGGAACAATGGAGGTTCGGAAACGCTCTGCCCCCTGGCGCTGTTACGGCGCTGCACATGACGTCTGACTCCGAAGTCTGGGTCGGCACGTACAACGCGGGTGCGATGCAGTTGGATGCGCAAGGAAGGGTTGTCGATCACTTCACCGAGCATGATGGTCTCGGGCACAATTCGGTGTTTGCCGTGGCCAGTGATCAACAGGGTGGGGTATGGTTCGGTTCTCAGTTCCTTCTCACCGACAATCAGGAAGGTGGAAAATTTCCTGCCACCTACTTGGACCCATCCGGCAACTGGAATCGCTTCGGTCGTGAAGCTGGATTGAGTGAGGCGATCTATGATATCGAGGTGGGATCGGATCAATCAGTATGGTTCGCGACCGATGAGGGCCCGGTTTATCTCAATGCGGATGATGAGTGGTCTGCTCTAGGCAGCCGACTGACTTTGGCGGGTGCTGGCAACGAATACGGGTTCAAGTACTGGAGTGCAATCGGAGTTCCGGAGTTGGACTCCACGCAAGATCATAGCTTCGAGATAGAGTTGTCATACCCACGCACATACTGCCCTGGTGATCCTACGTTTGTTGGGTCGCTTGCCGGAAAAGCGGTGGTGATCAGGAACTCTGACGAGTGTCACTGGACCGATACCGTTATCGAGGCTAGTAGGGCTGGCGCGGCACTGATCGTGATGTTCGTGCGTAGCAAGGGGGGGTTTCCATCTCACGATGCCGATGCGGAGGGATTTGGCATTTCAACACCGGTTCTACTTGCCGCGTCGAACGACCTTCAGGCTTGGATTGCTGATGAGCTTCGCGACTTGCCGACTGCGACAGTGCGTGTCTTGAAACAAGGAGATGATCCATTTGTTGGATCCACATGGTTCGATGGCATGGCAACAGACATTGAACTAGGATCATCTGGGGAACTGTGGGTAGGATCGTACACGAAAGGCGTGTATCTCCGCCGCGCTGACGGGTCGTGGAAGCACTACAGTGCGGCTGATGGCCTGGCATATGACTCCGTCATCTCCATCGACCTTGACTCTAGTGGCAATGCATGGGTTGCGACAGCACTTGGATTGAGCCGCATCGATGCCGAGTCTGGGTCAATCGATACGTTTCAGGGGGGGCAGGCTGGCCAAGCGTTGGTGTCCGACTCGGAACGCCAAGTTGCAGCCTCCTTTGTAGAAGCAACGTTCACACCGACACTTGAGTCGCTAGGTGGGTTGACCGGCGAACTAGCCCTCTTGGGTCTCGCATGTAGCCCGGTATTCTTCGAGCCTGAAGTGCAGGGTAAGATTGCACTCGTAGAGTTGCCGGTTGACTGTCCGTTTTCGGAAGCAGTTGCTTGGGCGGAGGAGTCCGGTGCCGTAGCCGCTGTGATGTATGCGAATCCTTTCGGCACGCTTGTGGCGATGGACAGCAACTTGGGATCCAAGGGGATTCCGGCCGTGCAAATCGACGGGCTTACTGGAGCGGCTCTGCGCTTTCAGCTTGAGGCGGGAGAAGCCGTACGCGTCGATCTGCCCCCACCACCTCGTGACATTCCGACGCACTGGCCATGGGAACCCGTGTCGGTGCACTCGATTGACGCTAGCGCAGACCATGAGATCTGGATCCAAACCGATAATTCAGGGCTACTGCACCTCGACCTTTCTACCAATGATTGGCTTGCGACACCCTTCATTCCGAAAGAGTACTTGCGTCGGCACCAGCGTGTACCCGCGGGCCGTAACACTATCGTGTCGAACTACATGATTCCTGGGGGTAGCTTTGCCTTTCCTGATGACATGATCGTACGTGGAGCAGCTGGAGAATTCTGGGCCGCTTCGAGTGGGGCTGGAACCTCAAGTGCATCCTCGGCGGCATTGGTCACGTTGGAAGAGCCTGGCTCTACCTGTAAGACCTCTACTCGGCTAACGGCCAATACTTCTTCACAGTCAGTGCTTGCATCTGCAGACGATGTGGACGTGTTTGCAGTCGATGTCGATCAACCATACAGCCGGCTGGAGTTCCGCGTTCCGGATCCCGCGGATCGACTGGACCTGTACTTGGTGCGGTCCTGCGAGGCCATCGGAGGCGGCCGGCACATCGGAGGCGGCCGGCACATCGGAGGCGGCCGGCACATTGGGGGCGGTCGGCACATCGGAGGTGGCCGGCACATCGGTGGAGACCAGCGGCTCGTGTTCGATGTTTCTTCAAGGGTCGGTCGATACTACTTGGTCGTACGGCCGAAGCCGGGAGAGCAAGCGTATCCCTTGAGCTACAAGATTCACACCGGATCCGCGCAGATCGACAGGAGTAGCAAGCGGACACTGATCCTGACCGATGAGGCGATGATCGCGGCGCGGCACGGACTGGCCAGTTCCGATACGACGATGGACCAGTGGCGAGACCGAGTGCAAGCGCTTGCAGCCCACGACGACGTCTCAGGCTATGTGATCTGGAGCATTCGGGAGGATACCAACGCGGAGGTCAGCCAAGCCTATCGCGATTGGACAACCAACGAAGACTTAGCCCGCTCCACGGAGCTTGCGAACCGTTTGGCCTTGGCGTTGCGGGACTGGATCTGGTCGCTTCGAAGCGACGAGTTTCGCCGGCTTCAGTATGTGGTCATTGTGGGCGACGATCGGATCTTGCCGCACTTCCGTCTCGAACTCGCTCCGCTCGACCCCCGTTTGACGGATGGTTGGCAATCGGAAGCGCTCTACGGTAGCCGCCTCGTGGAGGACCTTGATCCCGCACTCTCGAGCGCGTTGCGTGAGGACCTGACGCTATCTGACGATGTATACGGAGCCAGAAGTGACACGCCTTGGGGGGCGTCGGACTGGCCCATGCAGTTGCCGCAGCTTGCCGTCGGCCGACTGGTTGAACGACCTGAAGACATGATCTCCAGTATCGATACTTTCCTGAACTCAGAGGGCAGGCTGAGTGTCTCCGAGAGCGTCGTGGCGAGCACCGATTTCACAGACGATATGGTATCTGAAGCAGCTTCGCGCATCGAGGAGGCGGGCATCAACGCGGCCGGACAGCAGATCCTCCAGGGACGCGACTGGGGCCTAGACCAATTGAGAAGTGCTCTGGAAGGGCAGATCGATCTACTTCTGCTTGGACTGCGTGGTAGTCACGAGGAGCTTTCTTCTCCGGATGGGGGTTCGCTGACAGCCGAGATGCTGTCTGGCTTCGTGCCCGGCGATTCCGATGGCCTGATCGCCCTTACCGCGGTTGGGCATTCCGGTTTGAACCTACCAGGGCCCCGAGGTATCGGGATGGACCTACCAGAAGTGTGGTTGAGCACTGGAACGAACCTGGCTGCTGCTACGGGATACGCCTACGGGGCTCCTGACGAGCTGCAGTACCAGGAAAAGCTCATGGTCGAGATGACGGCGAGGATGGTGGAAAGTGGAGGTCAGGCCATCGGCGATGCCATGGTCGAGGCGAAGCAGGCCTACTTCCGAGACTTGGAGACGCTCGATCACTTACATGCCAAGACGCTCGCCGGAACCATCCTCTACGGCCTGCCCATGACGCGGGTCGAGGTCGCTGATGGCGGTCAGCCCCCAATCGGCGAGGCTCCTGACCCAACCCATATCGAGGGTGTCGACCTATCTAGTGAGGAAGCCTCGGCTGGCGATAGCGGCATCATCCGCGAGCCGATCGTCATCGACATCGATCCGGAGAGCTATCAACGGGTCGAGTTGGCTGATGGAATGTATGTGGTTCTGAAGGGGCAACAGCCTCGTGTCCAGGCAGGAACACCGATACTTCCGCGGCTTCGGCGGATTCTCTCCGAGGTGGATCAGGACGGCAGCGCCTACGTGCCGCGCGGTATTGTATGGAAAGCGGGCCGATACGAGGACGAACCGGGCTTCGAACCTGTCGTTCGCAGCGCGGGCGTGCTGGACTCGGCGACCGAGATCAGCGCGGAGCCAGTCTCCTTCGACCTTCCCGGATGGCATCCGTCCTCTCCGGCCGAGTTGCGTTCGCTACCTCGTGTCGACGGGCTCGGTACGGTCTTGTTCGGAGCCGTCGAAGCGGATCTCCATCTCACGCTCGGGCAGTACCGAGCCGACACGAGAACACATCGACTCTACACGCGTGTCGAGCTGGAGGCCTACTACTCCACGGTTCCGGACGACGAGCCTCCGACGATCGATTCGATCTCTACCATCGTGAGAGGCGATGTCATCCGCTTGGAGGTCCTCACTACGGATGCATCGGGCATCGAGACGGTGCTGGCGACATGGACAGAAGACGACGGCGAGTGGATCTCGACCGACTTCGAAGTCTTGGAACCCGGACGGTTCGCGGTCGACCTACCAGCGAATGCGATTTCCATGGTGCAAGTGGTTGATGGAGCCGGAAACGTGACCGTCGATGCAAATGATGGTCGGTACTACACCGGGGATGGACCGTGAATTCCATTTTTCGAGACGGGCAGTTGAACCCGAACTCGAGACTCGGATGTCGGTCTGCACGAGTCGGCACCGCGCTTTTTCTCTCGTTCCTGTCGGTCTTGGGGCCAGGGCCAAACGAGCTACACGAGCCAGACCATCTCCATCATCTACAAGTCATGTTCCATTCGAGTGTCCATGCCAACGGTGAGTCGGAGTGGCGCTTGTACCTACCGACCTTGTCTTCCCGATCCATCGCGGCACCCCATCTGCCCTCTCCGATCCCTACCTGGGACGATCTGGACGTGCGGACCCTGATCATCACGGACTTGCCGACGCTCGCGGCAGAAACAGCCCACTCGCCATTCGATCTGCAGATTGCTCGTTTGCGCGATCGATTGGGTCGGCTCGCGCAGCATCCCGAAGTCGCAGGTCGACTGATATTCGTCGTGGGTACGGAAACCGATGACCAGGTCGCCGATGCCTTCGAAGCATGGCGTGGTAACCAGGATCCAGCACGCTGGACGCGTCGGGCGAACACCTTGGCCCTGGCACTTGCCAACTGGATCATGGAACAGCGGGCCACGAGACATCCGAACTTGGACAAGGTACTCATCGTCGGCGACGACCGAATCGTCCCGCACTTCCGATTGCGCATCGACGCACCCTTCCAAGACCTCGGGAACGGTTGGGTGACCGAGCACAGCTACTTCAGAGAAGGCACCGTCAGCGCCGGCACCGCTATCGGCTCGGCCTTGGCCGAGGACATGACGCTGACCGATGATGTCTACGGATCGGTCTCGCCGCAGGCCTGGGGCGAAGAGGGACTCGAACTCTACTTTCCCGAGCTTGCCGTCGGGCGTCTGGTGGAGCGGCCGGCTGAAATGCTCGCCGTCATCGAGAGCTTCCTTGACTCGGATGGGCGGATGCCGATCCAGCGCAGCCTCTTGGCGGGTTACGACTTCATGCAGGATGCCATCGAGGCGGGCGATCGACGGCTTGCCGAAGCCGGGCTCCCCAGCCAGCGTCGCGAACTCCTGCTGGGCAACACCTGGACCGTGGGCGATCTGCGCGAGCGGCTCGAGGGCACTTTCGACCTCTTCCTATACGCCGTACATGCCACGCACTACGACCACGAGACGCCAAACAGCGGAATCCTGCGCGCTGCCGAGCTCGCAGAGTCACTGCGATCGGATCCCAAGGGTCGCGTCGCCTACGGGCTGGCTTGCCATGCGGGCCTCAACGTGCCGGGTGACGACCATCCCGAACCCGTCGACTTCCCGGAGGTCTGGCAAGCGGCCGGTGCGCACTACGTAGCCACGACCGGTTGGGCCTACGGTTACGACGGCCAACTGCAGTACCACGAGCGCTTTCTGGTGCAGTTCACCAAGGCGCTGACCCCGGGCGAGCCCGTGACTTTGGGCGAGGCTATGGTCGAGACGAAGCGGCGATACGCCCAAGAAGCCGAAGATCAGGATCACTTACACGCCAAGACCCTTGCCGGCACGGTGTTGTACGGTCTGCCGATGGTCGAAGCCGAGCTGGTCACCAGCAGCAGCTCGAAAGAAGCAGCGCCTATCGAAGACGAAGCAGCGCCCGTCAAGTCTGCCGCGGCTCTGGCCGCATCAAGCGTCGTGGATCTCGACCGGAGCGAGGCGGCGGCCGCATTACCCGGGCTAGAACACCAGCGTTGGACGCTCGAGGTGCCGATCAACCGATTTCGCCGTGAGCCATCCGGCTTCGGTGAGATCGTCTCCCTGCCCGGACTGTCACCCCATGTTCAGGCCGGCACACCGCTCCAACCGATGTGGTCGAGTACCTCCGCAAACGACCACGATTCGCCGACCGACCTCTTCGATGCTCGCGGCATACTCTGGCTAAGAGGCGACTACATCGACCTTCCGAACTTCGAACCGGTCCTGCAGCGCGCTCGCCTCGCTGGCCAGCCCGCGTCGTCGCCGGGGCCAGCTGCGGGCTTGCCTTCGAGCGGCGGCCCGGGTTTCGATCGGCAGGGCTGGTATCCCGATTCGCCCCCTCGGCTGCACCGCCTGGCGCCCGGCGGGAGTAGTAGCTCCTCGGGTCCTGCAGGGACCTATTTCGAGCCTCGCATGCAGGTCACGTTGGGACAGTACCACGCCGGCAGTCGCGTCGAGCGCCTCTACCACCGAATCGAGATGGAGGTCTACCGGTCGACGTCCAGCGATCTCGAGCCGGTTTCACTCGGCTCGATCACCGTCGATCGATCGGATCGAAGCAGCCGCGTCGTCGTTGGCCCCGTCAGCTCCGACGCGATGCGCGTGGTAGCGACATGGACGCTGCATGACGGTCATTGGCGGTCCACCGATCTGCGGCGGTCCAAGGCGGAGCGTTGGGAGGCGGATCTTCCCGCAGGGGCGCAGCTCGTGATCCAAGCCGTCGATCGGGCCGGCAACGTCTCGATCCACACCGACGGCGGTCGCTACTTCATGCCAGTGCCCAAGACTCGGTGACGGGCCGCCTTAGGGAGAACCCCATGCAATACCGGCGCATCGGTGACGTGCAGGCCCTGGTCCGCCAGGAACTGCAGGCAGCCGTACGAGCGAAGAGCAGTCGCTTGCCCGGCTTCCATGCGCTCACCCGCGAGGAGCGCCGACGTCTCGTCGGTCGTTGGGCGCGCATTCCGGCGCGAGAGTTGGCCTTGCTCGACAGCCCCTCAGTGCTGGCGCACAACAATGGGCACGCCAAGTCCGAAGCCGCAACCTTCGCGGGTTTGGAGCTTGCCACCAACTTCCGAATCAACGGCCGCGACCGCTTGCTGCCATTGGCAGGCGAGTCGCGCGAGTTAGCTCGACAAGCGAGCCGTGGAGCGCGCATCGCCCGGCATGGTGACGGCTTCTTTGCCGGTCACGATGCCGATTCGGGTGTCGCCTGGGCCCGCGCGCGCATCCCGCCGGCGGGACTGGCCCGTTCTGGCCGGCCCGGCGAGGCGGTCGCCCAGGCCCTGCTCCAAAGGATCGAGTCGATGTCCGCCGATCCGATCTCGGCCAGCGCCGCCACCGATCGCGCCGCGCTCACCGCTGAGGTCGAAGGTGCAATGCGCGCGCTGGTCTCGGTCTTTGGTGTCACCGATAGGGGAGTGGAGGGACGCCCTGCCGTCTCGCCGTTTGGTGAACCTGGCGCCATTCCCCGCGCCCGCCCCAACTCGCGAGGCTGGCTCGATCTCGACCTAAGTCTCGACTGGGTCTCCGAGCCCTTCGCGGCTTGCGCGAGCGATCCCCGCTCCAGCCTAGGCCTGGCTTTGATCGGCGCTCGGCTCGGCCCCGACGTGGCGCTAGCCGCAGCCAGCGCGGCGCTGGCCGTGGCGCTGGCATGGTTGGTCGAAGACGAGGCCGAGGTCGCGGAACATCCGCCGGGCTCTGGAGGCGAAGCGCCGCTCGGCGGGACGACCGGCTAAGGCCGCGGCCCGCGAGCTCGACAGGAGCCCATCCATGTCCACGCTCCCCTCGGGTACCATCAGCATCGCCTTCACCGACATCCAGGGCAGCACCCGGCTCTGGGAGCAGCACCCCAAAGCCATGCAGGCCGCCGTCGAGCAGCACGATGCCATCATGCGCCAGTGGATCGAAGCGCTCGGCGGAGCGGTCTTCAAAACCGCCGGCGACGCCTTCTTCGCCGCTTTCCACACCGCGCCCGATGCGATCGAGGCCATGCTCGGCGTGCAGCGGGCGCTGGCGGCCACGGACTGGGGCGAGACGCCGATCCGCGTGCGCATGGCCCTGCATACCGGTGCCGTCCAGGCCCGCGATGGGGACTACTTCGGTCCGCCGCTGAATCGATGCGCCCGCCTGCTATCGGCGGCCCACGGTGGGCAGGTGCTGCTCAGCGCCGTGAGTCACGAGCTGGTGCGCGACCATCTGCCCGATGGTGCGCGGCTGCGCGACCTGGGCGAGCATCGCTTGCGCGACCTCGAGCGGCCGGAACGGGTCTACCAGCTCGAGCATTCCGAGCTGGCGGCCGAGTTCCCGGCCCTCCAGACCCTCGACAGCGTGCCCAACAACCTGCCGGTGCAGCTGACCAGCTTCGTCGGTCGCGAGCAGGCCATGGCCGATCTGCGTTCCTTGCTGGAGCGAACTCGGCTCCTGACGGTGACGGGTACGGGCGGTACCGGCAAGACACGTCTTGCTCTGCAGCTCGGAGCCGACCTGCTCGACCGCTTCCCGGACGGTGTCTGGCTGGTGGAGCTGGGCGAGCTGGCCGAGCCCAGCCTGGTGCCCTTCGCCCTGGCCGATGTGCTGGGCCTGCGTGAGGAGCCCGGTCGGCCACTGGTCCGCTCCCTGGTCGAGCATATCGGCAAGCGCCAGCTGCTGATCCTGCTGGACAACTGCGAGCACCTGGCCGATGCCGCCGCGAGCCTGGCCCAGCAGCTGCTCAAGGCCTGCCCTGGCGCGAGGGTGCTGGCCACCAGCCGCGAGCGCCTGGCCATCCAGGGCGAGACCGTCTGGACCCTGCCCGCGCTCGACCTGCCCGACGTGGCCGGGCCGGCTCGCGCCGAGCGGCTGATCCCCTTCGCCGCCGTGCAACTCTTCATCGACCGCGCTCTGGCCGCCCGGCCCGACTTCCAGGTCGACAACCGCAGCGCGCCGGCCCTGGCCCAGTTCTGCCATCGCCTGGACGGCATCCCCTTGGCCATCGAGCTGGCCGCCGCGCGGGCCAAGGTGCTCTCGGTCGAACAGATCCTTGCCCGGCTGGACGATCGCTTCCGGCTGCTGGCCGGACGCGGGCGCTCCGGCCTGCCGCATCACCAGACCCTGCGCGCGGCCATCGACTGGAGCCACGAGCTCCTGGACGAGGGCGAGCAGGCCGTCCTGCGCCGCCTGTCCGTCTTTCGCGGCGGCTGGAGCCTGGAGGCTGCCGAGCAGGTCTGCGCCGAGGCCGATATCGAATCCTATGCGGTGCTCGACTACATGGGCCAGCTCCTCGACAAATCGCTCCTGACCGCCGAGCAAGACGAGGGCGACACCCGCTACGCCATGCTGGGTACCATCCGCGACTATGCGGCCGAGAAGCTGGTGTCCGCCGGCGAGTCGGGGAGCGCCCAGCATCGGCATCTGCAGCACTTCGCCGAGATGGGCGAGGCCGCGGCTCCAGAGTTGGGCGGATCCGAACAGCTCCACTGGCTCGAGCGCCTGGGCGCAGACCACGAAAACCTGCGCGCGGGGCTGGACTTCGCGCGGCGCGAGGAGCAAGCCGCCGCGGCGGGCCTGGGATTGGCCGCCGCGCTCTCTCAGTTCTGGCGACTGCGAGGCCACTTGAGCGAGGGCCGCGACTGGCTTGGCGCCTTGCTCGATGTGCCCGCCAACGCCGCACTCACCGCCGCGCGCGCCGCCGCCTTGGACGGGGCCGGCGTGCTGGCCTTTGCCCAGGGCGACCTGGCCAATGCCCGTCGATTGGCCGAGGAGGCCCTGGGCATCTCCCGAGCTCTACGTGATCAGCCCCTCGTGGCCCAGGTGCTCCGCAACCTCGGAAACGTGGCCGACCAACAAGCCGACTATGCCACCGCCGAACGTCACTACGCAGAGAGCAGTGCGCTCTGGACCGAGTTGGGAGATCGTTGGGGCGCCGCCGCGGTCCAGAACAACCTGGGCCTGCTTCAGCTGCGCCAGGGCCACTTCGAACAGGCCCGCGAGCAGCTCCAGGAGGCCCTGGCCAACTTCGAGTCCCTCGACGTGCCATGGGCCGTTGGCATCACGCTCTCCAACCTGGCCGACGTGGCCCATGACCAGGGCGACCTTGTAGAGGCCGGCCGGCGCTTCGAGCAGAGCCTGGCCATCGCCCGCCGACTCGGCGACCGGGAGGGGATCGCCTACGCCCTGGTCGGCCTGGCCTGTGTGGCGCGCCGCGAGGACGATACGCCGACCGCCCGCGGCTACCTGGAAGAGGCCTCGACGCACCTGGTCGAGTTGGGCGACAAGGCACGGATCGCCGAATGGCTCGAGGCCGCCGCGCAGCTGGCCGCAGCCGAGGGGGAGTCCGCGCGAGCCGCGATGCTCATCGGGGCCGCCGAGGCTTTGCGAGAGCAGATCGACGCACCCCTTCCCCTCAAGGACCAGCCGGAGCGCGAGCGCCTGCTTGGCCGAGTGCGCGACGTGCTGGGAGAAGATGCGACGCTCCGCCAACTCGAAGTGGGCCGCGCCATGGGTTGGGAGCAAATCATGATGGAGGCCGCCGGCTGAAGCCCGAGCCGCTCCCTGACCTGCATATCTTTCCAGAGAATCGAGAGGGAACAGCTGCCGTGAGGAAGCTCTAGATCACGGTGGTTTCGAGCTCTAAGGCGATTCTCAATGCGTCGTCGAGCAGCGCAATCTGCCTGGGGTCGAGCTCTCCGACGTAGTCGGTGAGCGCGGCCTTGGGAAGGCTCATGAGCTGGTCGCAATGAATGCTGCTCGCGTGCTTCAGCCCGACCTCTTCGCCGACCACCACCTGGGTCGAGAGCCCGTCATACGCGGAGAAGACCGGCGCGCAGATCACGGTCGAGTAGCTCGACCCGATCAGGAGCTGACGGCTCACGACGACGAAGACGCGCGATCTCCGAGGATCGCCCCCGCCGGGGCGGCGCACCCGGTACAGCTCGCCGCGACGCACGGCGCTTCAGTCCTCCGCCTGGTAGGCCAAAGCGTCGGTGGCTTCTGCTTCGAAGCGCTTCGCTTCGCGTTCGAGGATCTCGCGATCTCGAGTGTCACGTGCTTCTCGGGCCAGACTGTCGAGCAGCCTGCGCAAGGCGATCTCGATCATGGCCGAGCGACTTCCGAAGCGTTCCTGGTAGCGCTCCAAGTCATCGACGAGATCGTCCGATAGCGTGATCGAAGTCTTGACTTTCATACCACCATGGTAATACTCGCGGCGCGATGCAGCAAGACGAGCTCGTCGATCATGGCGGTCTGCCCGAATTCGGTGCCGCATCGATGCAGGATCGAGCACCCGCGACGGCATCGGATGAGCGCGTGTTCCCCACTTCGATCATCCGAAAGTGGTAGCGAACTGCGGCGGTCACGCCTGGTGCCTCCGCCGATGGTTGCAGCGGGCCGATTGGGGGCTTGACAGGCAAGCCGGCCGCATGTTAGTCTCGCCGACAGTCGACGCAAGCGGGCCAGCCGGGCCCCACCGCGACGACGAGACTTCGAAAGGAGGCGCACGATGATGCTGCAGTTCTATGTCCTGGTCCCCCAGACCCTGGATGGCACGGCCACCGTGCGCCCGGAGTGCGTCTTGTAGCCGCCAGCTGAATCGGCAGCGAGCAAGGCGCCACGGGCCACCACAAGCCCGTGGCGTATTCTTTTGCCTCGCTGCATCGAGCGGAGAAGCACGCCACGGGGGCCCAGAGGGCACCGTGGCGTTTCTGCGTTCGGCGGGCAGTCCGCAAGCATGTCCGGGCGCAAAGGCCACAGACCCACTGGGCAGACTCCACCGGGCGGCTCCGAGGAAGGCGAACTCGTCCTCGAGCCCAGATCCATGAATCGAAGCTTGAACCGATCCTTGAAACGAATCCTGAGCGGGGCGCTGAACCCGAGGTTGAATCGAAGATTGAATCCCGTCTGAACCCAAAGGAATGCACTCCACCATGGAAAGCTATACCCGGAACTTCATCCAGCTCAACCCCGGCCATCGCGAGAAGCTGGCAGGTCGAGCTTCGGCCCAGGAGGCGCGCAGCCCGCGTGCCGCCCTGCGCCTGGGGCTCAATGGCCCGACCGCGATGCGCTGGATCCGCGCGGCGCGGCGGGGCTGAGGCGCGACCGAGTCTTCGGACGACAGCGCGCCCTTCCCTGCGCCGCCAGCGACATCGACCAGGACGCCTGGGATGCCGCACTGGGATGGAAACCGTGAGGGGGCTGGCCGATCGTCAGGTCGGCCGGCCCCCGCCCCGGGGACGACGCCCCGGAAGCGAGAGACGTCGACATGGACGGTATGACGGTCGAGACGACCCAACCCGAGACCCAACGCGCCCGGCTGGCCTACGGCCGGCTGCTGGCGCGCTACCTGAAGCCCGAAACGCCGCGGGTGATCCTGCTGGCGCTGCTCCTGGCCGTCACCATCGGCCTGCAGCTCTACGTGCCGCAGCTCATCCGCAGCTTCATCGACCTGGCCACCGCCGGCACCGCCGCCGGCGCGCTCCTGCGCCTGGCCGGGCTCTTCATCGCCCTGGCGCTGGTGCGCGAGCTGGCCAACGCGGCCGTGACCTACGTCGGCCAAGACCTGCGCTGGCGCAGCACCAACGTGCTGCGGGCCGACCTGACGCGCCACTGCCTGGCGCTGGGTATGGACTTCCACAATGCCCAGACCCCTGGCAAGATGATCGAGCGTCTGGACGGGGACGTCACGGCCCTGTCCAACCTGATGAGCGACTACTTCCTGCGGGTGGTCAGCAACGTCGTCATCCTGCTGGGTGTGTTGGTCTTGCTCTGGCGCGAGGACATGCGCCTGGGCCTGGCCTACAGCCTCTTCGTGGCTGCGACCTTCTTCGCCCTGCGGCGCGCGGCCACGGTGGCGGTCCCGGCTTGGAAGCAGGCCCGCGAGGCCTCGGCCGAGCTCTTTGGCTTCCTCGAGGAGCGCTTGGCCGGCACCGAGGACATCCGCGCCTCGGGCGCCGAGGGCTGGGTGGTCCAGCGCTTCCTGCACCGCCACCGCGACTTCATGCAGGTGCGGCGCCGAGCGGGTCTGCTGGGCAGCGCCATCTGGGTGGGCACCATCGCCCTCTTCACCCTGGGCAGCATCCTGGCCCTGGGGATGGGCGCCTGGCTCTACCAGGCCGGCGCGATCACCTTGGGCACGGTCTACCTGATCTTCCATTACACCGAGATGCTGCGCGGCCCGGTCGAGCAGCTCAGCCACCAGCTGGAGGATCTCCAGCGGGCCGGCGGCGGCCTCGAGCGCGTGGCCGAGCTGCTGGCCATCGAGCCGCCGGTCAACCCGGAGCCCGGGCTGGCTAGGCCGGTGCCGGCCGGCGCCCTGTCGCTGGACTTCGACGCGGTGCGCTTCGGCTACAAGCCGGAGGAGCCTGTGCTGCGCGGCATCGACCTGCATCTGGAGCCGGGCCAGGTGCTGGGTCTCCTGGGCCGCACGGGCAGCGGCAAGACGACGCTCTCGCGCCTGCTCTTCCGCCTCTACGACGTCGACCGCGGTTCGGTCCGCGTCGGCGGGGTGGACCTGCGCGAGGTCGATCGGGCGGATTTGCGCCGGCGGGTGGGCATCGTCACCCAGGACGTGCAGCTCTTCAACGCCAGCGTCCGCGACAACCTGAGCTTCTTCGACCCCGGCATCCCGGACGCGCGCATCCTCGAGGTGATCGAGGACGTGGGCCTGTCCGACTGGCTGGCGGCCCTGCCCGAGGGCTTGGACACCGAGCTGGAGACCGGTGGCAAGGGCCTATCGGCCGGCGAGGGCCAGCTACTGGCCTTCGCGCGCGTCTTCCTGCGCGATCCGGGATTGGTGGTGCTCGACGAGGCATCCAGCCGGCTCGACCCGGCCACCGAGCAGCGCATCGAGCGCGCGGTGGACCGCTTGCTGACCGGCCGCACCGGCATCGTCATCGCCCACCGCCTGGGCACGGTGCAGCGCTGCGACCGCATCATGATCCTATCCGAGGGCCGCATCGCCGAGCAGGGCGATCGCGTGGCCCTGATGACCGACCCGGACTCGCGCTTCACCGAGCTCCTGAAGGCCGGCATGGAGGAGGTGCTCGCATGATCGGCGAGCTGAACGGTAACCTGAACGACAATCCCAAGTCCGCGACCGAATCCCGGCCGCCCAGCACCTGGCGCCTGGCCTGGCGGCTGATCCGCTTCGATCCCGCCCTGTGGACCGTCGACGCCATCTTCTGGGGCCTGGTCTGGTCGCTGCCCATCGCGGTGGGCTACCTGGTCAAGCTGGCCTTCGACGCCCTGACCGGCAGCGCGGCCGCGGGCCTCAACCTACCCACCTTGCTCGCCTTGATGCTGCTGGTCGGACTGGCCCGCATCGGCAGCATCTTCGGAGGCATCTTCTACAACGTCAAGTGGGCCGAGACCATCAGCGCGCTGATGCGGCTCAACGTCCTCTCTCGGGTCCTGGCCGAGCCCGGCGCGCGCGCCATGAGCGAGTCGCCGGGCAAGGCCGTCAGCCGCTTCCGCGACGACGTCGACGACATCCGCATCGCCACCGAGTGGACGGTCGACCTGGTCGGCATGGTGATCACGCTGCTCTTGGCCTTCGCCATCATGCTGCAGGTCACCGTGCCGGTCACGCTCACCGTCTTCCTCCCGCTCTTGGCGATCGTGCTGGTCGTCAACCTCCTCCGTGCTCGCCTCGAGGCCTACCGCCTGGCCAGCCGCAAGGCCACCAGCCGGGTGACCGGCTTCCTGGGCGAGACCTTCGGCGCCATCCAAGCCGTCCAGGTGGCCACGGCCGAGCGGCCGGTCATCGACCGCTTCGACCAGCTCAACGAGGAGCGCCGCGTGACGGCCCTCAAGGACACCCTGCTCACCAGCATGCTGGGCACCATCTTCGGCAGCACGGTCAACCTGGGCACGGGCGTCATCCTCCTGCTGACCGCCAGCGCCATCGCGCGCGGCAGCTTCAGTGTGGGCGACTTCGCGATGTTCGTGATGTTCCTGGGCCGGGTGACCGACGTGATGTTCGCCTTCGGCCACATGCTGGCCTATCACAAGCAGGCCGGAGTCTCGCGCGACCGCCTCAGCACGCTGATGAAGGGCGCGCCGGCCGCCGAGATCGTCACCCACCGCGAGGTCTACATGGACCGGCCGGCCCCCGCGCCCCTGCGCGTGGCCGCCACCGGCCGCGACCGACTGCGGCGCTTCGAAGCCCGCGACGTCACCTGCGTCCACCCCGAGAGCGGCCGCGGCGTCCACGACGTCTCGCTCTCCTTCGGGCCGGGCGACTTCGTGGTCATCACCGGCCGCGTGGGGGCCGGCAAGACCACCCTCCTGCGCGCCATCCTGGGCCTCCTGCCCCTCGACCGCGGCCAGCTCTTCTGGAACGACCGCCCCATCGAGGATCCGGCCGCCTGGATGGTGCCGCCGCGCTGCGCCTACACGGGCCAGGTCCCGCGCCTCTTCAGCGCGGACCTGCGCGACAACCTGCTGATGGGGCTGCCGGAGGACGAGGTCGACCTGGCCAGCGCCATCCACACCGCCGTCCTCGAGCGCGACGTGGCCAGGCTCGACGAGGGCCTGGACACGCTGGTCGGCCCGCGCGGCGTGCGCCTCTCCGGCGGCCAGCTGCAACGCGCCTCGGCGGCCCGCATGTTCGTCCGCAGCCCCGAGCTGCTGGTCTTCGATGACCTCTCCAGCGCGCTGGACGTCGAGACCGAAGCCCGCCTTTGGGGCCGCATCTTCGCGCGCGCGCTGCCGTCGGGCTCGGACGGAGGCCGACGGACCTCCGCGGGCAACGGCCGACCGATCCGGCCGCCGGCCTGCCTGGTCGTCTCCCACCGCCGGCCGGCCCTCCGCCGCGCCGACCACATCATCGTGCTCGACGAGGGCCGGGTCGTGGCCCAAGGCCAGCTGGACGATCTGCTGGAGACGAGCCCGGAGATGCGGGCGTTGTGGGACGGCGAATCGGCATAGCATCGAATCGAGGGCCCGCCAGTGTTCGTCGTCGAGACGAAGGCTGGCGGGTCCTTCGTGCTTCTTGGGCGGAAACGACGCTGGAGCACTTGGAGGGTGGGCGGCGGGTGGGGGTGCTCTGGGGAGATAGGCCAATCTGGTGATGGAACCCCGTGACGCGGGGTCCGGGTACCAGAAGGCGGGCGCGGTCGCCCGCTTCCACCGCCGTCGCGTACGGCGGCGGCCTATCTCCCCAGAGCACCCCCACCCTTCTTGGGGGAAGGGATGACGGCCTGACGGCCCGGCCGGACCTGCCTCGAGGCCCGGGAAGTGGCGGGATGCAGCTGCACGGGGATACAATTGTAAGGAAGGGAGCGATCCCGTGGTCGGGATCGCGTTCGCTCGAGTTGGAAGAGCATGGAGTGGAATCGTGGCCGAGGGTGATCCCCGTGAATCGAAGCCCGGCCCCGGGCCGCTGATCGTCTGGGTGACGACCGATCGAGAGGAGGAGGCCTGGGAACTGGCCCGCGGTGCGGTGGCAGGCCGGCTGGCCGCCAGCGCCCACGTCACGCCTACCCGCTCCTGCTATCGCTGGAAGGGCGAGATCCACCAGGCTGAGGAATTTCTCGTGGCCTTCCGTAGCCACGGTCAGGTCTACGACGATCTGGAAGCGTGGATCCACAACCGCCACCACTACGACTTGCCGGAGATCATCGCCTTGCCAGTCTCGGGGGGCCTCGCCCCCTACCTGGACTGGATGCGTGACTCCGTCGGTCGGGGCTGACCGCCGTGCGGCCCTACATCACTCAGGCAGCGTGCTTGCTGACATTGCTCCTGCTCTCTGCTTGCGCGCCGACCTCGAAGGCCCCCCATACCGGTCCTTCTGGGCTCCCCGTCACCGAACCCGATGGTGCATCCGCCTCGCGGTCGACGCCATCCCCCGCCGATCCGCAGGTCGGGAGCCGGCCCCTGCTCTCCGCCGAGGACGCGCGAGCGACCGTGATCGCGATCCCAAGCCGCCACCCCGACGAGATGATGCTCGACCCGGACGGCATCCCGCTCTACTTCACTACCCTCACTCCCGCCGAGGCCACGGCACGAGAAATCCGTCAGTCCGAGCTGCCTCCAGCCCCGATCAGCATCCCACCGGACCTCGCCCTGACCGCCACCGCATTGGCCACGACCTTCACGCCCGGTCCGCCAACCCCCACAGCCGAGCCCGCCGATCGCCGCGCCACCCGGCGCTACCTGTCAAGGGCCCGGTCGACCGCCCTCGAGGCTCACGACACCGTGGGCCGACTTCGCGCCCACCTGGACCGAGCCGAGGCCGATCCCACCCTTTTCCAATCCGCCGGTTGGTGGCAGGAGCTCGAGCCCCTCGTCATCCGCCTCCACCAGGCCCAACATCCCCGAGCCTCCTCCGAATCCGTCCCGCCCCTTCCCTCCAATATCCAAGACCAGCTCGACCGACTCCAGTGGGAGCTCGGGCGCCTCGTCGGCTACCTCGCCCCATTCGGCCCCGAGTCGGACCCCGACGACTGGCAGATCATCCACGACTCCATTGGGGCCGTGCAGTCGCTTGCCACAGCCCTCCAACGCGACATCAAAGACTACGCTCGGCGCATCCACATAGATCTGGATTGACCCCCGATCCAATCTGTTTCCTGTCATGCCCCATCGCAAGGCTGACGTGCCTGCTCCTGACGCTGACCCTTCGATGACACCTGTCGATAGGGTGTCCAGAATCGCGCGCCCACGTGTTTCAGCCTAGCGTGTTGCGATGTGCTTCGCGGTGGACCCCCGGAGGCCATCGTGATGCGCCGGCCCGTGGGCGCTCCACCCTTCCCCTGGAGCGCCCACGGGCTTCGTGCCGTTAGGGCTCCCCCAGTGATAGCCTCCCCGACCGAGGACGCCGCTGTATCCACCGTGTCGGCCCGCTGTTCGTCGGCAATAGCGCTGCTATTCCCTCCTCACATCGAAC
>CAZJWJ010000026.1:0-57562 GCA_964549495.1 uncultured Anaerolineales bacterium
GGTTTCCGGAGGACCCGACGGTGGGACTCGAACCCACAACCAATTGATTAAGAGTCAACTGCTCTGCCAATTGAGCTACGTCGGGTAGCGAAAGCTCATTCTACGCAGCCGGCCGACCCGGGTCAAGACCTCGAAAGCCCCACCCGACACACAGCGCTAACGTTTTCGAGCCCGCCCGCGCTGGACCCTGTACTCCCATCATCGCCTCAGCCCGCCGCGCCCACGCGGGCGCGAGCCGGGCTCGCGACTCGGAGATCCGAGATCATCCATCCATCCGCAGCCACGCATCTGCGCACCGAGGAGTCAGCCTCCATGACCCGGACTCGCCCCAGCTCGAGCACCCGCCTCGAGCGCACGACCCGATGGCTCTCATCCCCCCGCTCCATCCTCCTCCCCGCCCTGCTCCTCGCTCTCCTCGCCGGCAGCACGCCCGCCGCCGGCGCCCCGGCCCGGCAGGATCCCGAGCCCGAGCCCCAGCTCGAGGCCACCGTATCCATCTGCCGCGCCGAGGTCAGCGGCCAGGCCGAGCCCAACACCGCCCTGACCCTCGAGATCCGCCGGCCCGACGACAGCCTCAAGGGCGGCGCCAGTGGCAACAGCTTCCCCTTCCTGGGCATCTTCAACCTCACCGCCATCGGCCCCGACGACCAGCCCTCGCCGGCCGCCGCCGGCGACCGGGTTCGCCTGGTGGCCGAGGACGGCCCGACCATCGAAGACACCGTCCCGGACCTCGACATCGGCGGCGATGCCGCGGCCGACCGGGTCACCGGCAGCGCGCCGGCCGGCGCCGCCATCTCCGTCACCGTCTCCTCCGGCTTGGGATTCGACGCGGTGAGCCTGCCGGCCACCGCCGGCCCCGACGGCAGCTTCGCGGTCGACTTCTCCGGCCAGTACGACATCCAGGACGACAGCAACCTCCGCATCGACCTCTTCCGCGGCCCCTGGACCTTCCGCCTCGAGCGGCCGCTGACCCAGCAGATCAACCTGCGCCTGCACTCGGCCCAGGTCTCCGGCATCGGCCCGGTGGGATCGCTTGTCTCGGCTGAGCTCGAGCGCGGCGGACAGGTGCAGGCCCGCGGCGAGGGCAATGCTGCCTTCATCGGCATCTTCACCTTCGCCCTCGAAGGCCCGGGCGGCATCGCCCTCCCCCTGGCCACCGGCGACCAGCTGCGCATCGACTTCTCCGAGACCCGCAGCGTCGACTACCTCGTTCCAGCCCTGAGCATCGAGCCCGACGCCACAGCCGATGCCGTCCGCGGCCAGGCGCCCGCCGGCACCGAGCTGAGCGTCTCCGTCGGCGCTGGCGGCGGAGCCACCAGCCTGCAGGTCACCGCCGGCCCGGACGGCCGCTTCGAAGCCGACTTCGCCGGCCAAGTCGACATCGCCCCCGGCAGCACCGGCCAGGTGCAGCTGGTCGAGCGCCGGCCCGGCACGCAGATCAGCCTCTCGGCCGCCTGGGCCGTCACCCGCCTCACCCTAGAGCTGGGCAGCCCCGACGTCAGCGGCGAGACCGCGCCCGGCGCGGCGGTGGCGCTACGCCTCTTGGACGATGCCGGCCGGCAGCTCGGCTCGGCCGACGCGGCCGTGGCCGCCGGCGGGATCTTCGCCGGCGGCGCCGACTTCGGTGCCAGCCTGACCGACGCCGAAGGCGACGAGGCCCTGATCCTGCCCGGCCGGCTGCTCCAGTACCGCAAAGCCGAAGAATCCATCGACCTGACCGTACCCGAGCTGACGGCCGAGATCGACGTCGGCGCCGATCGCGTCTCGGGCCGTGCCCCCGCCGGCGCCGAGCTGAGCATCGAGGCCCGCTGGATCTTCGATGCCGCCACCCTCGACCTGACCGCTGGCCCCGACGGCCGCTATAGCGCCGACTTCGCCGGCCAGATCGACATCGTCGGCGGCAGCCTGGTCACCGTCACCTACCGCTGGCCCGAAGGACACCGCCTGATCCTGCGCAGCGCCGCCGCCTCCATGCGCGTCTGGCCCGAGGAGGGCCGCGTGGACGGCACCGTCTTCGGTGGCACCGAGGTCACCTTGACCCTGCGTGACGACTTGGGCATCCCGGTGGCCCAGGGCAGCGACACCGCCGGCTTCCTGGGCGGCTTCGACACCCTCTTGCGAGACAGCCAGGGCGCCATCTACTACCCCGAGCCCGGTGACCAGATCGAGCTGAGCTTCGAGGGCCTGCGGCGCAGCATGACCGTGCCCCTCATCGGCATCGACCCCGACGTGGCCGGCGACACCGTCTCGGGCGAGGTCTCGCCCGGCGGCGACAGCGTCACCGTCGTCGCCCGGCCGCCAGCCGGCCAGGGCTTGGCCGCCACCACCCGCAACCTGGCCATCCCCGAGAGCCAGTTCTACCTGGCCGAGTTCGCCCCGGAGGCCGACCTGCGCGCCGCCAGCCGATTGGAAGTCACCTACACCTGGCCCAACGGCGACTCGGCCCGCATCGACCGCATCATCCCCTACCTGAACATCCAGGTGGGCGGCAACGCCGTGTCTGGTTTCGCGCTGCCGCGCGAGACCGTCAATGTCAGCAACGGGGTCGGAGGTTCGGCGGTCATAGCCGACGACGATCACGCCTTCGTCGCACGCCTGCGAGATGGGCTCGGGACGGCTGCCATCAACCGGAC
The DNA here is from genome assembly GCA_964549495.1 of uncultured Anaerolineales bacterium. Classification (GTDB taxonomy): domain Bacteria; phylum Chloroflexota; class Anaerolineae; order Epilineales; family Epilineaceae; genus JACKBJ01. The sequence goes on from CAZJWJ010000026.1 coordinate 2,634, forward strand.
CGAAGCCGAGGTATCGGCCCGCTTCGCCCTTCAGCAGGTCAAGACCGTCGTGGAGCCGCTGGCGCTGGATCACCGACGGGATGAGGATGACGATCCGCTCTTGATCGGTCGCGGCCCCATCAGCCAGAGCCTGACACTGGACCTCATCGGTTCCGACGGCACCCAACGCAGCATCCAGGTCACAACCGACCAGCAGGGCTCCTTCGAGGCCGGGTTACCCGGCGCCATCGACGGCCTGGCTGGCACACGCTTCGAACTGAGCCTGCGAAACGCGGATGGCCACCGCTTCTATGCCATCGATCGTCTGCCTCGCATCACCGCCTATCTGGGCAGTCTGGATCTCGGTTTGGAAGGACAGCCCTTGGGCAGCGCGCAGATCCGTCGCGAACCATTCCCTGAGGGAAGTGAGCGCTTCGAGACGCCAGGATTCGATACCGAAGGCATTCGGCGCGTGCAGCTCCAAGCCCTTCGAGGAGGCGCTTCGGGACCCGCGCCGATCGCCAGCGGAGATGTCTTCGTCCTCGACTTCCAGGACCTCGGCGGGGAAACGACGGACGAGGGCCTACGCATGACCGTCGCCCAGCTCACCCTCGAGGCCGACGGAAGCTCCGGCCTCATCACCGGCCAGGCCCCGGTGGGCGAAGGCTTCTTCGACCGCTTCGTCCAGCTCCAGGTCTACCCCCTGGACGGTGGCCCCGCCCTCACCTACACCCTCCTGACCGACGCGGAAGGCCGCTTCAGCCTCGCCCCCTCCGACCCACCCCTCTTCGCCCCCGACATCGACCTGACGGACGTCGAGCGCATCGAGCTGATCCACGCCGACGAGGCCGGCCACCGCACCGTCGCCACCGCCCGCCCGCGCCCGACCATCCTGCTGCCCTACCTCATCACCCCCTAGCGCGCTTCGACTCTCACTCGAGAACCAGGCAAGATCCACTCCGCAGACCCCATCAGACCCGCTAAACTAAAGAAACTCACCGCGGACCGACAATCCGCGGCTTCCAAGACGCAACCGGGATGCGCCTCCCAGAAGGCGAGGAAACGTAGCACATGATCTTGCCCAATCGACGCAGCCTGCCCATCAAGCTGGCCGGCCTGGCCCTCTTGGGCCTCATCATCGGCAGCCTGGGCCCCGCGCCCTCTTCGGCCGCCGGCAACGGCGCCTACGTGCTGGACCATACCATCTTCAGCCAGAACGAGGGCCTGCCCCCGGATGCCTGGCGCGAGCTGGCCGGCATCGAGATGGGCCCCGGCGGCGAGATCTACGTCTCGGACGCCTTCGACGGGCGCATCACCGTGCTGCACACCGATCCGACCGTCGAGTCGCGCACCCTCGTGCGCTCCGGGCAGGGCCTGGTCTCGCCGACCCACCTGGCCCTGGACGAAGCGCGCGACCGGCTCCTGGTCTCCGATGCCGGCGCCGGCGCCCTGGCGGCAGTGGACCTGGCCACCGGCAGCGTGGCACAGCTGGCCGCCGGCATCCCCGGCGCCTCCGGCATCGGTGTCGGGCCCGACGGGCGCATCTTCGTCGCGGCCAGCGACAACGGGCTGGTCTTCGTCTACGGACCCGACGGCCAGGCCCAGGGCAGTTGGAGCGCCGCGCCGGACGACGACCTGCCCGGCGCCGGAGACCTCTTGCGCGGCATGGACGTGGACGCCGACGGGCGGGTCTACGTGGTCGACGGCCGGCGCGAGCGGGTGACCGTTTTCGACGCGGCCGGCCAGCGCCTGGAGACCATCCGGCCTGACGCCATGGCCATCGACATCTCGGTGGAGTACGATCCCGAGCTGTCGACGCGCAAACGCTACTGGCTGGCCACCGAGATGGGCCTGCAGCGCTACGATCCGCGCACCAATACCTGGAGCACCACCCGCGGCCGGCCTGCCACCGCCCTGGCCATGCGCATCGGCCGCGGCTCGGTCGTCGGCTACCGCGGCGATCGGGGCGGTCCCTCGCGGGTCGACTGGCGGCCCTACGACGACATGGGCTACTTGCCCGAGCGCAGCTGGAGCGGGCTCATCGAGATCCCGGGCCTGCTCGACGGGCCGCTGGGCATCGGCACCGGCCTGGACGGCAAGCTCTACCTGCTCGACCTCTCCCCCCGCATGCAGCGCTTCACCGCCGACGGGCGCGTGCTGGACATGATCCCGGCCGCCGACGCCATCGACGCGGCCGGCGCCGCCGACGGGCGCTTCTTCCTGCTCTTCGATGGCCGGCTGACCGGTCACGCCCCGGGCGGCGCGGCGCTCTGGAACGTCGTCAGCCGCGGCCGGCCCGTGGGCATGGTCTACGAGCCGGCCCTCGAGCGGATCTCCGTCCTGGACGCCGACGGCTTCGTGGAACGCTTCGACGCCCGGTCCGGACAGATGCAGCCCCGCTTGGCCCTGAACGCGCCCGACCCCGAAATCGTGCCCGCCTGGATCGATCTGGCCCTGGCCGGCGACGGCGCGATCTATGCATTGGAGCGCCGCGGTCAGCAGGTGGCACGCATCGAGCCGGACGGCACCCAGAGCAGCTTCCCGGTCGGCGGCCGCCCGCGCCGCATCTCGGCCACGCCCGAGGGTGCCGTGCTCACCCTGGGCCGCGACAGTTGGGTGCGACGATATGCCCCCGACGGCAGCTTCGAGAGCGCCTTCGACGGCCTGCGCTTCGACATCGCGCTGTCCACCGACCCGGTCGACCTGGCGGTCGGTCCGCAGGGCCGGGTCTACCTGGTCGACCGCAAGGCCAACCTGATCTCGCGCTACGTCTGGGACCCGGATGCCGTGGCGGCCGATCCGCCGGACGATGGCACCGGCTGCCGCAACTACCCGGACAAGACCGCCTCGCCGCGCCAGATCTGGTTGGGCGAGACCGTCGACGTGCGCCTGACCCTGCGCGGCGGCTGCGGCAGCCTGGTCCAGCAAGAGCCCCTGGACATCGTGCTGATCATGGACGAGTCGGGCTCGATGGGCGGCCAGAAGATCCAGATCGCCCGCGAGGCGGCGCGCGACTTCGTCAGCGAGGTCGACCTGTCGATCTCCCAGGTGGCCGTGGTCGGCTTCGACACCCAGAGCCGCAACCACCAGACCCTCAGTCAGGACGAGGCCCAGATCTTCCGGGCCATCGACCGCCTGGACGCCCGCGGCGGCACGCGCATCGATCTGGGCCTGGCCGAGGGCCGCGACGAGATGCGCCGGCGCGGCCGCAAGGGCGAGGCGCGGCCGATCTTCGTCCTGCTCTCCGACGGCTTCAACAACGCCGGGCCCGCCCCGGTGCTGAGCGAGGCCGAGGCGGCCAAGCGCGAGGGCATCGAGATCTACACCATCGGCATCCAGGCCGACGCCCAGCTGATGGAAGCGGTGGCCTCCAGCCCGGATCACTACTTCGCGCCGCGCAGCGCGCGCTTCCTCTACGACGTCTTCGAGGCCATCGCGCAGCGCATCACGACCAGCACGCTCTTCGAGGAGCTGACGGTCATCGACCAGATCCCCGGCAACATGCGCTACATCGTCGGCTCGGCCGAGCCGCCGGCCGACTTCGACGCCGCCACCAACACCCTCACCTGGACCCTGAGCAACGTGCCCTTCCGCGGCTTCGCGCTGGGCTACACGCTCGAGCCGCTGGAGATCGGCACCTGGCCGACCAACGTCGTGGCCTGGGGCCAGGGCAAGGACGGCTTCGGCCGGCCGGGCCGGGTGGACTTTCCCGTGCCCGAGGTCATCGTCATCGGCCCCACGGCCACCCCGTCGGTGCCGCCGCCGACCCCGACCCCCAGCGACACGCCCACGCCGACGCCAACACCGACCCTCACCCCGACGCCGGGCCCGATCTACCTGCCCATCTTGCTGCGCGAGCGCTGTACGCCCAAGCAGCAGCGGGCCGACGTGATCCTGGTCCTGGACGCCTCCTGGAGCATGCTCGGCGCCAAGCTGGAGGCGGCCAAGGCAGCAGCCAGCCGCTTCGTGGACGTGGTGCTGCCGGCCGGTGACGGCGGCTTGGCACCGGAAGGACAGGGCAGCCAGGTGGCGGTGGTCGGCTTCAACGAATCGGCCTGGCTGGCCCAGGGGCTCAGCGACGATCCGGCGCTGTTGCACGCGGCCATCGCGGGGCTGGAGATGACGCCGGGCACGCGCATCGACTACGGGCTGCAAGCGGCGGTAGACGAATTGGCCAGCGCGCGGCGCCGGCCGGCCAACACTCCGACCGTGGTGCTGTTGACCGACGGCCTGCAGAACGGCTCGGCCGATCCGGTCTACGCGCTGGCCGAGGCCGCTCGCGCGGCCGGCACCCTCATCTACACCGTCGGCTTGGGCGCCGACGTCGACGCGGACTTCCTGGCGGTCGTGGCCGGCGGTACCCAACGCCGCTACCTGGCGCCCGAACCGGGCGATCTGGCGGCCATCTACGACGAGATCGCCGGCGAGATCCCCTGTCCGCCGGAGGCCTACTGGGGCCGGCGGGTGGGACGCTAGGGCGCGGGCCCGTGCTATACTCGTCAACACTCGGGGCGCGCGCGTCGCGCCCATCGCAGCCGATCAGGAGAGGCGGTCCCACATGCTAGGTCCACTGGGCGGTCCCGAGCTCATCATCATCTTGTTCATCGTGCTGATCATCTTCGGCGCCGGCAAGCTCGGCGACGTGGGCGGTCAGCTCGGCAAGGGCATCCGCGAGTTCAAGAAGGCCACGTCGGGCGACTACGAGAAGAACGATACCAAGAACGAAGAGGCCACCGAGGCGACCGAATCGGCCGGCTGAGGTCGCCACGGAGCCAGATCTGACGGGCCCGCTTCGGCGAGTGCCGGCCGAGGGGCCGGCATGGCCGGAGGCTGTCCTGGTCGAGAATCAGACGCCACGCAAGATGGAGCGTTGCCCGACGGGCCGCGCTCCATTTCCTTTGGCCGATCGACATCCGATTTCGATCAGTCTGGAAGGGCGATCCCCAGCTCGGTCAGGGCGCGCGTGAAGTCCTCGGGCAGCGGGCTCTCGAAGGTCTGGAACACGCCCGAACCGGGATGTTCGAAGCTCAGCCGCCAGGCGTGCAGCGCCTGTCGGGCGATGCGCCGGTCGCGCTTGCCGTAGACCCTGTCACCGGCCACCGGATGGCCCAGCGCGGCCAGATGGACGCGGATCTGGTGGGTCCGGCCGCTGTGGGGTCGGGCCTCGACCAGACTGTAACCGTGGGCCGAGGCCAGGACGCGGTAGGTAGTGCGGGCCGGCTTGCCCTCGGCCAGGGCGGCCATGCGCTGGCGCTGCATCGGGTCGCGCCCGATGGGAGCATCGACGATGCCCTCGGCCGGCGAGGGGATGCCGCGGACCAGGCTCAGGTAGGTTTTCTCGACGCTGCGGGCCTTGAACTGGGCCTCGAGGGACGCGGCGGCCTCGGCCTTGCGCGCCACCAGGATCAGGCCCGAGGTGTCGCGGTCCAGGCGGTGGACGATGCCGGGACGCCGGCTGTCGGGGAAGGCCGCCAGCAGGTCGGGGAAGGCGGCGACCAGGGCGTTGACCAGGGTGTCTTGGTCATGTCCCACCGCCGGGTGGACCACCAGGCCGGCCGGTTTGTCGACCACCAGCAGGTCCTCGTCCTCATGCAGGACGGGACAGGGCAGGTCCGGGTTGGGGATCAGCTCCGGCTCGGAAGGCGGCGCGGGTGCGGGCAATTCGATCCGGCTGCCGGCCACCAGGTGCGCGCTGGCCTTGCGTTCGGGCCGGCCGTCGAGGATCAGCTGGCCGGCCTCGATCAGGGCCTGGACCTGGTTGCGGCTGAGCGCCGGCACCTGCCGGGCGACGAACTGGTCGATGCGGCTGCCGGCGGCATCCTGGTCGACGACGAGGCGCAGGATCTCGGTCGACGGCTCCGTCGACGGTCGGCTGGACGTCGCAGCTGGCGCTTCCTTCTCCGACGACTCGCTCGACTCGGACATGGGCCGCCTCAGGACGCGCTCGGCCGGGACTCGGGAGCCTCGACGGCCGCCCGCTGCTCGGCCAGATCCATGCGCCAGAGCTGGATCATCAATAGGAAGACCCCGATGACGATGGCCGAGTCTGCCAGGTTGAAGGTCGGCCAATGCCAGCTGCCGATGTGGAAGTCGAGGAAGTCGGTGACATGCCCCAGGCGCAGGCGGTCGATCACGTTGCCCAGCGCGCCGCCCACCTGCAGGCCCAGGGCCAGGCGGGTCCAGCGGTCCTCGGCCGGCAGGGTGGTCTGGTACCACAGCAAGCCGCCGACGACCAGGAGGGCGACGATGACGAAGAAGCCGTTGTTGCCCTGGAAGAGCCCGAAGGCCACGCCGGTGTTGTGGCTGTGGTAGAAGCGGAAGAAGGCGCCGATGGGGCTGTCCAACTCCGGCCAGCCCGTGCGGTGCGGCAGCCAGCTGATGATGGCCAGCTTGCTGAGCTGGTCGAGCAGCAGCACGACCGTGGCGGGGGCCAGCACCTGGCGCAGGCCATGCCAGCGCGCAGCGGTCTCGGCCTCCGTCGCCGTCTCGGTCGCCGTCTCGGTCGCGGGCTCGACCTGGGTCTCGGAATCGGACTCGGACGAGGACGTGAGCTCGGCCGCGGGTCGGGCTGCTTCGAGGTCCGAGCTCATCGCTCGGGCCGGCCGAGCTGGATCAGGTCCTCGATCTCGTGGCGGGCGGTGGGCACCGCGGCCAGGCGGTGGGCGCGGATCCAGGTGCCGGCGGCCGGGTCCCAGCCGTAGAGGCCGGCCTGCAAGCGGGCCAGCGCGTCGTCCACCTCGCGCAGGAGCGCGCAGGCGCTGGCGCTGGGCGAGACCGAGAGCTCGGCCGCCGAGAGGGCGTAGGGACGCTTGGCAGCCGGCGGCGTGGCGTCGGAGCCGGGATGCTCCTGGCTGGCGCCCAGGGACCGCAGATCGGCTTGGAGCCAGGATCGGGCCCGCTCCAGATCGCGCCGTCGCTGGTCCAGGAAGTCCTGGCTGTAGGGATGCTCGCTCTTGGGTGGCATGCCCCTTATTCTATCCGCGGCAGCCCCCTTGGGTCCAGCCCCGGGGCGGGCAAGCGCTATCCTTGAGGATCGCCCGGGCCCGCGGGCGGATCGACATCGACCAGGACGCTGCGATTCATGGCATCCCTCTTCCATCATTCCCGGTCTCGCCGTGCCGGCTGGCTGACCCTCGCCGCCTTCGTGGCGCTGGCGCTGCTCTACTTCTGGCGCCTGGACGGCAACCTGATCAACGACGACGAGGGCAGCTACCTCTACGCCGCCTGGCGCATCAGCCTGGGCGAACTGCCCTATCGCGACTTCCTGACGCCCCAGCTGCCGGCCTTCCTGATGCCCGGCGGCTGGCTGATGCGCGCCCTCGGCCCGGAGGTCTGGCCGCTGCGCGCCGCCAGCGCCCTCTTCAGCCTGGGCGCCGCCCTGCTGACCTACTTCACGGCGCGCCGGCTCTTCGGGGCCGGCGTGGCCCTGATCGCCGGCGTCGGCTTCGCGCTGCACCCCTTGACCTTCTACTACGGGCGCTTCTTCCGCGCCGAGGCGCCGATGCTCTTCTTCGCGGCCTTGGGGACCTACGGCTTCGTCCGGGCAGTCTTCCCCGACTCGAAGGCGGCGATGGAGCCCGCTCGATCGAGTCTGCCCGGTCTCCGCGACGAACCCGAGCCGGAACCCACCGACCGGCGTTGGCTTCTGGCCGCGGGCGTGGCCTTTGGATTGGCCATCCTCAGCAAGCTCTTCGGCTTCTTGCCGATGGCCGGCTGCGGGCTCTGGCTGGTGGTCGACGGCCTCCGGCGGCGGCGCTTCGTGCCGATGCTCGTCGACGGGGCGCTATTGAGCGTGGCGGCCGCGGTGACGGCCGGCCTGCCCTTGCTCTGGTTCCGCTCCATCAGCAGCCGCCTGGAAGAGGCGGTGCTCGGGCACCACCTGATGCAGGGCGCCGACAAGACGATCTGGCAGGACATCGGCAACACCCTCGAGCTCTACTTCCAGTTCGTCGATGATGCCCAGGGCGGCATCCTGCTCTTTCTGGGCATCGGCGCGGCCGCCGCGGCTTGGCGCCGCGCCGACCGCCGGGTGCTGCTCTACGGCTGCCAGCTGGTCAGCTTGCTGGGCTTCTTCCTGCTCACGCGGGATCTCTTCCTGCGCCACCTGATGTACCTGCTGCCCAGCTTGAGCACCCTGCTGGGCGTGGCCTTGGTACCGCTGATCGCGGCGGCTTCCCCGTCCGAGCGCCACGCGCGTGAGGGCGCCAGCGCGGCAGGCCGGCACGAGCTGCTGCGCATGGGCCGTGCCCTGGCCCTGGCGCTGCTGGTCGGCTTGCCACTGCCCTGGCTCTACAGCAACGTCCTGGCCAGCCTGGAAACCGAGTCGGCCACGCGGCGCCTGGCGGACCTGATCTCGCTGGTCACCGAGCCGGACGACCTGGTCTTCGGCGACTACTCGGAGCTGAACTTCTACGCGCGGCGCCCGACCAGCTACGAGGGCGCCTCGATGTCGGCCGGCGCGGCCGAGAGCGGTCAGCTGGCCTGGAGCGTGGTCGGCGCGCGCTTCGAAGAAGAGCGTCCGCGCCTCCTGGTCAACCTCTCGGAGTCCGATCACGACGTGGGCCACCTGGTCCACATGCCGGACTACGATGCCTACCAGGCCTGGATCGCGGAGTATTACGTCAAGTTAGGTGCTTTCGAACGCGACTGGCAGCGCTTCGAAGTCTACGAGCTGGCCGATCGTCCGGTCCCCCGACTGGCGGTCCATCAGGATGGGCCGACGCTGCTGGCCGCCCGACCGGCCGTCGACGCGGCACCGGCCGGCAGCGCGGTCGAGGTCATCAGCGCCTGGCAGAACGCGCCGCCCGAGGAGCCTGGCACCGAGTACGTGGCCACGCTGCGCTTGGTCGACCCAACCGGCCACCAGTGGGCCCAGGCCGACACCAGCCTCTTTGCCTACCCCGACCGCAAGAGCCCAGACTGGGCGCCCGATGAATTGGCCAGCCAGCGCATCGAGGTCGCCATCCCACCCGATGCGCCGCCGGGGCCCTACCGGCTCGAAGTGGGCATGTACCGCCGCAATGGCGACAGCGTGCCGCAGCTGGATGCGGCCGGCAATCCGCTCTGGCGCAGGGCGCTGGCGGGCACCATCCAGGTCCGCCCGGGCTCCTTGCGCGACATCCCGGAGGATGCCGAGGTCGCCCAGCGATACGAGGACGCGCGATTTGGGCCGATTCAAGTTCTGGGCCGCGGCGCCCTGCCGGAGGGGCCCGTGCCGGCGGGGTCGACGCTGCCCTTGGACCTCTGGCTCGAGGTCGCACCCGCAGGCGCCTCGACCCGGCTCTGGGCAGGGCCCGCGCAGGCTTGGGACGAGTTCGAAGGTACGAACGAAGAGGATCCGGGCGCGGCGGGCAGCATCGTCTGGGCTTCGCCGCTGATCGCCGAATCAGCATCCGACGCGCTCTCGAGCCCGACGGTCATTCGGCGTCGAGTCCACATCCCATTGCCTCTGACCCTCCCGGCCGGGCCGACCGAGATCCAGCTCGCCGCCGGGCCGGTCGAAGACGATGCGCCGGCGTCCGAAGCGCTCACGATCGCTCGGATCGAAGTGGCCGGCGCGGAAGCGAGCGACGCGACGGCGCCCCAACCGCCGGACCTGGGCCCCTTTTCGCTGCTGGCCCTAGCGGATGACTTGATCTCGATCGATCTCGTCGAGTTCCCGAGCGAAGCCGAAGCCGGAGACCGACTCGAGGTGGAGCTCGGTTGGCGAGCGCTGCGAGCGACGGACCAAGCCTGGTCGTTCAGCCTGCAGCTGCTGGATGCCGGCAGCAGCCCCGTGGCACAACACGATGGCGCCGCAGGGAGCTGGCAGCGACCGTCCACCGAGTGGCTGGCCGGGGAGCGCATGCGCCAGTCGGTCGTGTTGGCGCTGCCGGAGGATCTTCCGGCTGGCAGCTACCGACTCATCCTGGCCTTCTACCATCCCGAGACAGGGTATCGAGCTCGCATGGAAGGGCCAGCCGCAGCCGGCGACCTCGTCCAACTCGGTTCGGTATCGATCTCGAAGCCCTGAAGGAGCAGACCGCATGCCCAATCCCTCGCACCAGCCCGCCCCCAGCCGCGTCGTCCTGATCACCGGTGCCTCCAGCGGCATCGGGCATGCCACCGCCGCGCGGCTGGTGCAGGCCGGCTGGCCGGTCTACGCCACGGCGCGCGATCCGAAGCCGCTGCAGGATCTGCGGGATCTGGGTTGTAGGACGCTTGCCTTGGACGTGACCGACGAGGCCTCGATGGAGGCGGTGGTGGCGCAGATCGAGCGCGATCACGGGGCGGTGGGCGTGCTGATCAACAATGCCGGATATAGCCAGTCGGGCGCGGTCGAGCGGGTGACGGGGGAGCAGTGGCGGCGACAGTTGGAGACCAACCTGGTCGGGCCGATGCTGCTGATGCAGCGGGTGCTGCCGGCCATGCGGGCGCAAGGCTGGGGCAAGATCGTCAACGTCAGCTCGATGGGCGGTCAGATCGTACTGCCGGGCGGCGGGGCCTACCACGCCAGCAAGCACGCCCTGGAGGCGGCCAGCGACGCTGCGCGCTTCGAGTTGGCGTGCTTCGGCGTCGATGTGGTGATCATCCAGCCGGGTTTGATCCGCACCGACTTCGGCGAGGCCATCGCCCGGAACCTCGAGCCGGCCGACGAAGGCGACGCTTACGGTGCCTTCGAGCAAGAGGTCGAGACGCTCTCGCGCGAGTCCTATCACGAGAAGCCGATGACCTACCTCACCCGCCCGCCGGAGGCGGTGGCCAAGGTGATCCAGAAGGCCATCGAGGCCCGCCGGCCGCGGACGCGCTACGAAGTCAGCCCCGCAGCCTACTTATTCATGTCGCTGCACCGCTGGCTGCCCGACCGGCTGTGGGATGTCTTCGTCGGGTCCTTCTATCCGCGGCCGGGTGCCGGATAGGCGCAAGTCGAGCGGCCCTCAGGCATCGACCTCGTCACGGAGCGCAACGCTGAGCACCCGATCGGCCTCGGCGCACCAGGCGCTCAGGCGCCGGCCGAAGCAGCAGCCGGTGTCGACCTGGATCAGGCGGAGGTCGGGATCGCGGCGGACGCGCGTGTAGGGGGTGTGGCCCGAAATGTTCGTGCGCCCGGGGTCGGGAGCGGTGTCGGGCCGCTCGCGGTTCCAGATCAAGTTGGAGCAGGCGGCCTGAAGGGCGTCGCTATCGGGTGGAGTCGCACTTGGACTCGCCTCCCCGATGATCTCGCCGACAGAGGTGACGACCAAGTTGGCGGCGTGCCCCGGCTCACCGGACGCCTCCAAAGCTATTGCCGCGTCTCGCAGCGTGGCCAGATCCTCGGCCGTCGCGACACCGTGGGTCACCACCAGGTTTGGGCTCTGCCAGACGGTGGGCAGGCCCAGCAGGAAGCGCAGATGCTCGGGGTCGACTTGCCAGCTGGCCGGCCGGTCCGGGTCCGCGCCGTAGCTGGTGAGGGTCTGGTAGCCGCCCTGGCTGAGCCAGAGCATGCGCCGGTGGTTGGCATGGTCCTCGGCGCCCAGCCAGCGGGCGGCGCGCTGGCCCAGGGCGTAATGCTCGGCCAGGGTGTAGCGGTGGGCCGGCCAGGGGATGTCTTCGGGCCAGGGCCCGAAAGTCTGCAGCGTCTCGAGCAGCAAGATGTCGTGGTTGCCGCAGACCGCGGCGTGCGTGCCGGTTGCGATGCCCTGGCGGAAGTGCTCGACGACGGCGCGCGAGGCGGGGCCACGGTCGATCAGGTCGCCGACCGAGACGATGAAGGGCCGGGCGTCGTGGCGCGCCGCGTGGGTCGCGATGCGGTCTTCCAGGGCGCGCAGGCTGTCGTGGCAGCCGTGGATGTCGCCGACCAGATAGTGCCAGGCAGGACGCGAGGGCGCCGCGGTCGCGGCGCCCTCGCGGGTCGGTCGGGGTGGTGACTCGGTCACCGAACGGAACCGGCCATCAGGGGCCGGGCACACCCGGGCAGTTGGGCCGCTGCTCCTGCAGGAAGAAGTCGAAGAGCGGGAAGGCCTCGAAGGCCTTGGACTCGTCACCCGGCAGGTCTTCGCTACCGCTGGTGGCGCCCACGCGCTCGACCGCCACGGCCGAGAGACCGACCAGGTTGCGCTGGAACTGGCCCTCGCCGTCGAAGACCTCGTGCTCCCAGAAGACCGCGCTGACCACCATCGAGCCCAGGAAGTTGGGCGGGACGATGCCCCAGGTCGACAGGTCGATGTACTCGGTCTGCCGGTCGTGCAGCTTCTGGCAGACGAAGTCCAAGAGGCCGTTCTGGTCGTAGAGGAAGATCGCGAAGTCGGTGAAGCCCGGCTTGGGCACCAGGTTGGTGATGGCGATCTCGCTGGAGATGCCGCGGTTGCCCTTGGCCAGGAGCGGCACCGCGAAGACCGCCGAGCCGTCCGTCAGGCCGCCCTTGCGCGAGCCGACCTGCCAGTTGTAGACCGTCTCGGTGTGGGCGTTGTAAGCCACCGACTCGCGCCGGGTGGTGCGGGCCGGGTCGCTCCACTTCTCCAGCAGCACCACCGACTGGATGCGCGGGGCATCCTGCGGGTTGGTGCCATTCGTCCACCAATCCTGGCTCTCGACCCGGGCATGGCCCACCCAGTTGCCGGGCAGGCCGGCCAGCACCGGCGAGAAGAAGGTCTGGCTGCCGCGCGGGCAGATCCAGTCCACCAAGGTGGTCTTGACATCGCCCGAGCGGTCGTAGAAGTAGACCTTGACCTTGGCCGGCAGCGTGGCCGACAGGTTCTGGACCTGCAGCAGGCTGTCCCAGCCCTGGTGCTCGGAGTAAACCAGCGGTGCGTAGTTGATCTGGTCGCCCAGGCTGAAGTTCAGGTCCGCTACGTCACCCGGCACCGCCGCGTAGCTGGTGAAGTGGTTGGCGCCCATCGTGTCGACCACGATGCCCAAGGGCTGGGTGCCGCGGATCCAGGCCGAGCCCAGCCAGTCCGGGCCGACGATGCTACTGGCCTCGAAACGGATCGACTCGCCCGGCGCCAAGGACAAGACGTCGCCCAGGATGGGCCGCAGGCAGGCGTCCTGGCCCTTGAACCAGATCTCCAGCGAGGTGCAGAGCACGCCCGAGTTCTGGATGTAGAAGGCCGTCTCCAGGCCGCCGCGGCCGGCAAAGACCATCGGCGCGTAGTAGGTGTAGCCGCCGAACTTCGGATCGTAGGCGCCCTCCATGTCGGAGGAGATGCCGATGTAGGCCGCGTTGACCCGCGCGCCCGGGTTGACCGGGTCGGGGCAGTTGCGGTTGACCGAGATGGCCAGCGGCTCGCCCTGGTACTCGCCGAAGTCGAAGTCGCGCCAGGTTCCGCGCTGCTGGTAGGCCTGGTCGAAGGCCAGCCAGTCGCCATGGCTGCCGGCGATGCGGAAGACCTCGTCGCAGACCAAGAGGCCGAAGGGGATCTCCTGGCCGGGCTGCGGCTCGACGATCTCGCTGGAGAGCGAGTAGGCCACCGCGCTGCGGGCGCCGAAGGGCAGCTGCGAGTCCAGGAAGGACCAGGCGCTGCCCGGTCGCAGGAGGCCCGAGCATTCGGCCTTGAGCGGGCCGGCCGCCTGGGGCGGACAGAAGCCCGGCTCGCCCCAGAAGACCAGCAGGGCGATGGTGTCGCGGTCGCCCACGTTCTGCACCTGCAGCCAGCCCTCGCATTCGTCGGTGGCCACCACCGGCAGCTGCAGGCGGAAGTCGACGCCGCTGCAGGGCACCTCGATGTTGCGCGTGTCCGAGTCGGTCACGATGGGCAGGCAGGGCAGGTCGGTGCGGCCGGCGTTGACCGGGTTGGCCGAGACCTCGACCGTGTCGGTCACGTTGCCGCATTCGCGGGTCAGCTGCGGCACCGTCGTTTGGCGCAGCACCGTCTCGCCCGGCGCCACCGGCAGCTTGGGATCGGCGCCGTGGGTGATCGTGTCGGTGAAGATGGGCATCGGCATCATGCGCAGGCTCTGCAGGGTGTCGGTGACCATGATCGTGTCGAGGTAGGTCGTGCCCGTGTTGGTGATCTCGTAGCAGAAGGTCACCGGCTGTCCGGGCTCGTTGATCAGCGTGATGTCGCGGCCGGGACATTGGCCGTTGAAGGACACCGTCTTGCGCACCCGGATCGACGGGCATTCGATGCGCGTGGTCTCCGTGTCGCGATTGTTGTCGCTGACCGGGTCCAAGGTCGGCGTGCGCGGGCTGGTCGGCGGGCCCTTCGGATCGCCCGTGTCCGGGCCGGTCAGGGCCGGCGGCCACATGGCGTCGTTGCGCCGCGTCTCGACATAGGCCTCGTTGACCGCCAAGCCGCCGCAGGTGGCGTCCAGGCGGACCATCACCTGGATGCGGATGGTGGCGCTGGAGCCTTCGTTCAGGCGGCCCAGCTCCGCGGCGCCGGCATTGTTCGGGTCGTTGCCCAAGCGGATGGTCAGGCGCCCGTCGTCGCGCACCTCGACCACCTCGCCGGCCGAGACCTCGACCATCACCTGCTCCGGGTCGAGCACCACCAGGCCCGGCGGCAACCAGTCGACCACGAAGACCTCGGCCGCGTCGGAGGGGCCGGCGTTCTCGACCGTCAGGTCGTAGGTGATCATGCCGCCCGGCACCACCGGATCGCAGAAGAGGAAGTAGTTGTCGGGGTTCTCGATCGGGTCGCCGAAGATGTCGGTCTTCTCGATCGACAGGTCGGCCTCGGCGATGATGCGCGTCCGCTCGGTGTCGACGTCGTTGGCCGTTCGGAAGTCGGTGGTGCTGGAGTCGATGCGCGCCGTGTTGCGCGCGATCAGGCCCGGCTCGCTGTTCTCGGCCGTCGCGATGCCGTTGTCGGCATCCAGCACGTAGCCCGGATCGACCCGGGTGATCAGGTAGAAGCGGTAGGGCAGGCCGGGCTGCAGGGTGCCCAGACCGCCCTGGAAGATGGGTTCGTTGTGATCGAGCAGCCGCTCTAGGCGCACCGTGTGGCTGGCCGCGTCGTAGACGCATTCGACCAGGTCGTCGGGATCGGCCGGCTCGCAGCGCAGGAAGGTCTCGCCCGGAATGCCCACCTGCTTGAAGTCCAGGCGGTCGACGATGGTCACGTCCAGGGCCGTCGAGGGCCCGGCATTGCCGAACTCGATCAGGTAGCGGTGCTCGCGGCCGGCCAGCGCCAGGTCCGGCTCCAGGGCCGAATCGAGCCGCTGGGCGGCCGGGATGTCGCGCTTGCGCAGGTAGTCGGCGCTGCCGGGTCCGAGCTCCGAGCCCGGTCCGCCCACGTCCGCCACGGCGTTGACCGTGGTCTGCTGGCAGATGCCGGTGCTGTTGGGGTCGAAGGGATCCGGCGCCAGGGGCAGGCCGGGCGGCAGGCCCGGCAGGGCCGGCGGCTGGCCGGGCGGCGTCGAGATCGCGTCCAGACCGCTGACGCAGTTCTCCAGCACCGTGCCCTCGGGCAGGGCCGGGTCGACACGCAGCAAGAGGTCGAAGCTGCGGCGCTCGCCAGCGGCCATCGCGCCCAGGCTGCAGTAGAGGATGTTGTCGTTGACCGCATCGGCGCGGCAGCTGGCGCCTTCGACACCCTCCAGGCTCAGGCCATCCGGAAGCTGATCGCGCAGGAGCACCTGCGGCGTGTCGCTGGGGCCTTCGTTCTGGGCCTGGATGGTGTAGCGCAGGAGCAGGCCGGCCGTGACCGAATTGGCCAGGTCCTCGGTGAGGAACTGCTGGTTGGTCGTGTCGTAGCCGGTCACGTTCTGGCCGATGGCCGTCTTGGACAGCGCGATGTCGGCCGCCTGCTCGACGCGGGTGTGGACGTAGTCCTGGTCGTTGGCACTGTTGGGGTCGAAGACATCGGAGCCGACGCGGACGTCGTTTTCGAGTATGGTGCCGGCCGGCAGGGCGGAATCGACCAGCACGTCGAAGCTGACGCTGGCCGAGTTGCCCGGGCTGCCGACGCCCAGCAGCGTGCCCAGGCCGCATCGCAGCGGGTCGCCGGCATCGCCGGGCGTGCCGGTCTGGCAGCTGCCCGCCGGCAGGGTCACGCCGCCGGCGGTGACCACCAAGGTGCCGGGCAGCAGGGTGACGCCGGCCGGCAGGCGGTCGCGCAGCCAGACGTTCTCGGCATGCGAGGGCCCGTCGTTGCGGATGTCGATCTGGTAGCGGATGCGGCGGCCGGCCGTGGCGGCCACGGCCGAGGTGCTGTAGCCAGGCGCTTGCGGGAAGGCCGCCGGCGCGCCCGGGTCGTAGATGTCGCCCGGCTGGCCGTCCACCTGGACCTCGCCGGTGGCCTGCTTGTCGACCACCAGGTCGGAGACGTCGGTGATCTCGTGGCTGACCTCGGCGTGGTCGTTATCCGGGTCCGGATCGAGATGGCTGGTCAGGACGTCGGCGATGTTGTTGACGTCCTGGGCGTTGGCCGCCCGCAGGCGCACCGTCAGGATCCAGCGGCCCGGGTTGGGCGGGCCGGAGGCCTCCAGCACCGCCAGCTGCGCGGTGTCGACCGGTGCGTCCTGGATGACCTCCGTCAGCTCGCAGTCCATCTCGAGGCGCTGGTCGATGTCCTCGATGCCGGTCGGATCCAGGACGCCGAAGGCCGGTGGCGGATCGGTGACCGGCCAGGCGCTGGCCGGCAGCGGGATGCCCCCGGCCGGCTGGTCGGGCCGCGCAGGCAGCGTGCGGCAGACGGCCGGCCGGTCGGTGGCGATGTCGACGAGATCGAAGACACCGGAGGTCTGGAAGACGTCCTTGATGGCCACGCCCTCGGCCCAGCTCGGGCCCAGGTTGTCGACGATGATGGTGTAGGTGAGCACCTCGCCGGCCCGCACCTGGCCGTCGTTCTTGCCGAACTTGGTCACCTTCAAATCGGACTTGCCCAGCACCAGGTTCTTGGCGCTGTCGACGTCGTTGGTCGAGTCCGGGTCGCCCAGCGAGCTCTGGCTCGTGACCATGGCCACGTTGGTGATGGTCGTGCCGGCGAGGATCTCGGGGCGCACCTCGGTCCAGATGTCCAGGTGGGCCGCCTGGCCGGCCGGCAGGTAGCCGATCGGACAGCGCAGCGGCGCGCCGGTGGTCTGGGCCAGCTGGCCGCGGATCTCGCCGCCCGGGAAGTCGGTCGTGTGGACGTTGACGTAGAAGCCGGCCGGGTTGCCGGTGATCGCCGCCACCTGGCCCGGCGTCAGCGTCACCTCGCCCTGCAGCGGCTCGGTGGGCGCGGGCGCCGGCGCGCTGCCGTCGTAGAGGAAGACCTCGATGGGCCCGTTGACGCCGGCCGCACCGGTGTGGATGTGGATGCCGGCCGCGCCTTGCAGGTTGTCGATGTCGGCCAGCTCGACCGCGTAGGTCAGCCGTCCGGTGTCGGTGTTCAGGATGAAGCTGGCCAGGCCGCCGGCATTGCTGGCCGCTGGCGGCACCTCGCTCGCGCCCGAGAGGAGGGCGCGCAGGCCGACCAGGTTGGCCGGCCGGGTGCACATCGGGCTGGAGGTGTCGATCTCGTAGATCACCTCGTCGGGCAAGAGGTCGTAGACCACCACGTCGCGCGCGTCGGAGGGGCCTCGGTTGTCGACCCAGATCTCGTAGCGCTTCTGCTCGCCGGCGTAGACCTTGTCCGGATCGCTGGTCTTGACGACTTCCAGATCGGCCTGGGTCTCGACGGCGGTGGTCTCTTCGATGCCCTGGCTGTTGGCCGGGTTGCAGTCCGGCGTCTGGTCCGAGCTGGCGCTGGCCGTATTGGTCAGGCTCTGCGGATCCAGGCTGGCGTCCACCTGGCTCTCGATGAAGATCAGGCGGCCGGTGTCCGCTTCCGAAGGCGGCACGTCGCGCAGCGAGCAGACCACCTCGCGGGTGCCGGCCGCGTAGCTGCAGGCCTCGCCGCTCCGCTGGTTCTCGATGCGGGCGCTGACGAAGCGCAGGCCGGCCGGCAACTGGTCGCGCACCACCACCTGGCGGGCGGTGGACGGACCGTCGTTCCAAACCCGCAACTCGTAGCCCAGCGGCGTGCCGGCGATGACCGGATCGGGCGTGCTGGACTTGCCGAGCTGCAGATCGGCCAGCTCGGCCACCTCGGTCGAGTTGCCGGCCAGGTTGTTGGACAGATCGGGGTCGATGTTCTCCGAGAAGGTCAGCGCGCCGTTCTGGATGAAGCGCGACTCGCTCTGGAGGATGTAGTCGTGGTCGACCAAGACCTCGATGCGCAGGGTGGCGCTCTGGCCGGTGGCCAGGCTGCCGACCTGGCATTCGGCCGGGTCGCTGGGCAGGCCCGGGGTGCCCGGGCTGCAGCCGGCGGGACCGGCGGGGCCCGTGCCGGAGATCGAGATCACCTCGAGGCCGGCCGGCAGGAAGTCGCGCACCACCACTTCGGTGGCCGTGCTGCCGCCCGGCTCGCCCGGTCCGGGCGCGTCGTTGAAGACCTGCAGGGTATAGACCAGGCGGTCGCCGGCCGTCACGCGGTCGGTCTGGCTGGTCACCAGACCGCAGGTAGCCGGGTCGTGGACCTGGCCGCTGGCCGTCTTGGTCAGGCGCAGGTTGGAGGTGTCCAGCACCGAGATCGCGTCGCGGCTGACGTTGTTCTCCAGGATCGGATCCGGCGTGCCCAGCAGGCGATTGGCCGGATCGTCACGCGAGACGACGCGCACCTCGTGGTTGACGTCCTGGGTCTGCAGCGCGCGCAGCTCGACCTGGATGGTCCAGCGGCCGCTGCCCAGCCCGCTCTCGACCGGCTCGAGCGGATCGGCCAGCTGGCAGACGATCAGCTGGCCCGACTGCGGCGCGGGCGCCGGGGCCAGGCTGCAGCTGTCGCTGGATCGGTTGGGATCGTCCAGGATGGACTCGACGCTGAAGTTGCCCGAGGACAAGATGTTGTCGGTGACCTGAACGCGGCGCGCGGCCGAGGGGCCCAGGTTCTCGACCAGGATGGTGTAGCCGAAGATCTCGCCGGCCCGCACCTCTGCATTCGGCGACAGCGGGCTCTCGCCGGCCGCCTCGGCCTCCAGGGTCTGGCGCAAGCCCTCGCCGTCCAGC
Source organism: uncultured Anaerolineales bacterium (assembly GCA_964549495.1). Classification (GTDB taxonomy): domain Bacteria; phylum Chloroflexota; class Anaerolineae; order Epilineales; family Epilineaceae; genus JACKBJ01. The sequence goes on from CAZJWJ010000026.1 coordinate 21,541, forward strand.
GCCGCCAGGTCCAAGGGCGGCGCGCTGGCCTGGGCCAGGGTGAGCACCTTCAGATCGGCCCGGTCGACGAGAATCGTCAGCTGGTCGATGGCGTCGTTGGTCGGGTCGAGCTCGAACTCGTCGTGGCTCACCTCGACATGGTTGCTCAGCACCAGCTCCTCGCCGAGCGCCAGGCGGTCGACGAAGGCCAGCGGGTGGACCTCGGTCTGGATCTGGACGATCTTCTCGCCGCCGCCGGGGATGTCGCCCAGCTGGCAGACCAGGGTGCCGGGCGGGCCCTCGACGCAGGGCGGCAGGTTGTCGTCGGCCACGTAGGTGACGCCGGCCGGCAGCACGTCGGTCAGGACGGCGTTGGGCGCCACGGTGCGGCCCTGGTTGCGGACCGTGATCGTGTAGATCAGGGGCTCGCCGGCCACGGCCGGGTTGGGCTGCGGCGACTTGCTGACGACCAAATCGACGTTGGGCGGCGTGAGGGTGACGCTGTCCGAGTTGTTCGAACGGTCCTCGTCGCCGGTGTCGCTGGTGACGGAGGCGGTGTTGACGATGTCCTGTCCGCCGTAGCCGGGCAGGATCTCGACCACGATCTCCAGGGTCACCGCCGGCGCGCCGGGCGCCAGGTCGCCGATGATCCACAGGCCGGTGGCCGCGTCGTAGGTGCCGATGCTGGCCAGAGCCGAGACGAAGCCCAGGCCGGGCGGCAGCTTGTCGATGACCCGTGTGTTGACCGCGATCTCGCCGCCCGGCGCGTTCTCCACCGTCAGGGTGAAGGTGTGTTGGCTACCCTCGATGTAGGGACCGGGCGTCACCGACTTCTCGATGGACAGGTTGGCACCGCGGACGTTCAGGCTGGCCGAGGCCTCGTTGTTGTCCAGATCCGGATCGTTGAGGCTGGCCTGGCCGATGCGGCCCTCGTTGACGATGGTCGTGCCGCCGGTGCCCGGCAGCACCAGGGCCTGGATGGTCAGGCTCACGCTGTCGGGGATGGCCGGCGTGCCCGGATCGATATCCAGGGTGGTGTTGAGCGTCCACAGCCCGGTCGGGCGATCGTAGGTGCCGCCCGGGTTGGGCGTGGAAGAGATGTACTGCAGGCCGGCCGGCAGGCGGTCGACCACCACGATGTCCGAGACCGGGTCCTCGCCCAGGTGGGTGACGGTCAAGGTGAACTCGACGATGTCGCCCTCGCTGGGGTTGTTGTTGTCGACAGTCTTGGTCAGCTCCAGATCGGCATAGATCAGGAAGACATCGACCGAGGCCATGTTGTTGCGGTCGTCCGGGTCGCCCTGGACGCCGTCCTCCACCTCGACCGTGTTGGTGACGACCGGGTAGAGCTGCGGCGCGCCGACGTTCACCTCGACCGTGATCTGCAGGGTGGCCGACTCGCCGGTCTCGGTCAGCGGGTCGTAGGCCAGCGCGCCCACGGTCCAGATGCCGGTGCCGCTGTCGTAGCTGCCCTGGCTGGCGCTGGTCGAGACCAGCGTAAAGGGATTGCCCGGCCCCAGCAGGCTGGGGATGATGTCGGTGGCCACCACATCCGGCGCGCTCTCGGGCCCCTGGTTGGTGACGGTGACGGTAAAGGTGATCTCGTCGCCGACGATGGGCGTCGCGTCGCTGACCGTCTTCTCGACGGCCAGATCGGCGCCCTTGACGACGATTCCGACGCTCTTGGTGTTGTTGACCAGGCGCGAGTCGGGCTGGTCGCCGGAGATGGTGGCGAAGTTGCTGATGAAGCCCGAATAGCGCAGGACCTGGCTCTCGTCACAGCTGGAGACGAAGAGCGAGCCGTCGGGACCGAACTCGGCGTCGACCGGGTCCTTGAGCAGGTTGCCGTCGTCCGGCGGATCCTCTTGGACGAAGCCGCCGATCAAATCACCGGCGTTGGCGGCCAGGGGACCGGCGTAGACGAATACGTCCTTGCTCTTGCTGGTGACATAGAGGTTTTGGTCGGGGCCGAAGGTCAGGCCGCGCGGACCGGCCAAGCCTCCGCCGCCGGCAAAGAGGTCGATCCAGGTGCCGAAGTCGCCGTCGTAGCGATAGACGCCGTTGGGCACGCTGACGAAAAGGTTGCCATCCGGCCCGTAGGTGATGTCCTGCGGCGCGACGAGGGCCGGCACGCCCCCGAAGTCGACGAAGGGATCGATGTCGAAGGGGAAGCCGAAGGGCAGGCCGGCGAAGATGCCGCCGTTGGGCCCCAGGAACTGGTAGATCTGGCTGGTGCCGGTCGAGGAGACCAGGAGGTCGTCGGTCTGCGGGTGGAAGGTCAGGCCGGTCGGGATGTCCAGGCCGAAGCCGCCGGCGAGGATGAAGTTCGCGCCGCCGAAGAGGGGCGCCGGCAGGGGCGCGCCGGCCGGGGTGAAGCGCAGGACCGCGTCGTTGTTCTGGCTGACGACGTAGAAGTTGCCGTCCGGGCCGAACTCGATGTCCTGCGGGCCGTCCAGGCCGTCGGAGGCGTCGACGAAGATGTCGATGAAGGCGCCGGGATCGGCGCCGTCCGGGCCCTGGTAGCGCTTGACGTCGTCCGAGTGGTAGCTGGAGACGTAGAGGTTGCCGTCGGGCCCGAAGGTCAGGTAGGTGCCGCAGATCAATCCGTCGTCCGTCACCGCCGCGCAGACGCCCAGGAAAGCGGCCGCGCCGTCGAAGCGCAGGATGCGGTCGTTGTTGCGGCTGGCCAGGAAGAGGTCGCCGGCCGGAGCGAAGAAGAGGTTGCCGGGTCCGTCCATCCCGGAGGTGGCGAAGATGTCGATGAAGGCGCCGGTGTAACCCGAGTAGCGCAAGACCCGGTCGTTGTTGAAGCTGGAGACGTAGAGCTCGCCGTCCTTGCCGATGCGCAGGCCGGTCGGACCGGACAGGCCGCCCGAGCCGGGCGTCACGAATACGCCCAGGAATCCGCCGGTGGCGCCGCTGTAGAGCAGGACCTGGTTGGTGTCGAAGTCGCCGACGTAGAGGTCCTCGATGCCGTCGTCGTTCTGGTCGCGGCCGAAGTCCAGGCCCCAGGGGCCTTCCATGCCGCCGCCCGAGGCGAAGGTACCCAGGTCGGCGCCGGTATCGCCGTCGAAGCGCTGGATGCGGTTGAATCCGGCGAATGCCGCATAACGCGCCACATAGAGGTTGCCGTCGGGACCGAAGACCATGCCCTTGAAGCGGTCCGGGCCGAAGAGCCCGCTACCGGCCAGGCCGGCGATGCCCAGGAACTCGCCCGGCAGCTCGTTGTCTTGCGGGCCGCGGAAGCGCAGCACCGCCGACTGACCACAGCTCATCTCGACCGAGACGAAGAGCCGCTTGTTGTCCGGGCTGATCGCGATGCCGTTGACCTCGTCGATGGTGCCGAAGATGCACAGCGGCCCGACGATATCCTCGTCGATGAAGGGCATGTCGCCGGCCAGTTCGCCCGACTCGGCGTTGTAGCGCCAGACCACGAGGTTGTCGGCGTCGCCATTCTTGCGCGCCGCAGCGTAGAGGATGCCGGTGTCGTCGCCGGTGATGGCCAGGAGCTCGTCGAGATGGCTGCCGCTGTCGACCACGCCCAGTGGGTCGCCCGACGCGCGGGCGCCGTACTCGAGTACCTGGTGGGTGCCCTTGCTGGTCACCTTGAGCGTGCCGGAGGGGGTGAAGACCAAGTCGATGGGCAGGGTCAGGCCGCCACGACCTTCCCGGACGAACTTGTGCCCGAACTCGCCGGTCTGCTCGTCGAAGCGGAAGACCTCGCCCGAGCCCATGCTGACCACGAAGAGGCCGCCGTTGGGTCCGAAGGCCATGTTGGTCGGGCCGGACAAGCCGTTCTCGAGACCGTTGGCGAAGATCTCGATGAACTGCTGCGTGGCCAAGTCGAAGACCAGGATCTCGCCGGTGTTGCGGCTGGTGACGTAGAGGTCGTCCAGCGAGTCGTCGTTGCGATCCGGGCCGATCAGGAGGCCGAAGGGGTCGGACAGGCTCGAACCCGGGAAGGGCACCAGCGGGTCGAGCGTGTTGGCCGCGACGACTTCCATGAAGCCGCCGGCCGCGTTGTAGCGCCGGACCTGGCTGTTGCGACCCGAGGCCACCAGGAGCTCGGAGCCGTCGAAGACCAGGCCCTGCGGGCCGGCCAGGCCGTCCGGGAAGACCTTGGTCGGCTCCTCGACGAACACGCTGTCGAAGGCGCCCGTGCCGGCGTCGTAGCGCAGCACCTGATCGGTGCCGTAGCTGGAGACGTAGAGGAAGCCGCCGTTGAAGAGGATGTCCTCGGGAACCAAGAGGCCGCCCGACTCGTCGACCAAGGGCGTCGAGGCGTCGTCGCCGACGAAGATCTCGATGAAGTTGCCGGCGGCATCGTAGCGCAGGATCTCGTTGCGGCCGGAGCTGGCCACGTAGAGGTCGCCGCCGAACATGGCCATGCCGGTGGGCTTGATCAGCCGGCCCTCGGGCGTGTCCGGCGGATCGCCGTCCTGGACGACGTACTCTTCCAGGAATCGCCCCAGGGTGCTGGCGGTGTCCGGATCGACCGAGACCGTGATCTGGAGCGTGGCCATCTCGAAGACGTCCAGGTCGAAGCCGCTCCAGATGTGGGTGCCCGGGTTGTAGCTGCCCTGGCTGGCCACGCTGCTGACGTAGGTCACGCCCTCGGGCAGCTCGTCGAAGATCTCGACGCCGGTCGCGTCGTCGCGGCCGTTGTTCTGGACCTTGATCTCGTAGGTGATCGTGTCGCCCTCGTTGGGCATGTTGTCGTCGACGATCTTGTAGACCACCTCGAGATCTGCGCCGGGCGGCAAGGGGGCCTTCCAGAAGATGGCCAGGTCCTCGCTGACCACCGGCGGGCTGGCCACGGTGGTGCTACCGCTGCCGCAGAGGTAGGTCAGGCTGTCGGCACCCGCGGCCTTCTGGATGCCGACCGTGGCCGAGCGGCCCTCGTCGAAGTCGCCGCCGGCATCGATGGTGAGGCGCAGGGTGGCATCCGTTGCCAGGATCGCGTGGAGTCCGGGGAATCGGCTGGAAGCCAGCAGCCTGCCGGCCGGGCTGACGGCCAGGCCGAAGGGCTGGGAGAGGAAGCCGGAACCGGCCGGGACGAAACGCCCTTCGAAGGCGCCGCTGGCGCTGTCATAGGCCAGGACATCCTGGCTGAGCTGCCCGGCCACCAGCAACAGGCCCGGCAAGTCGAAGTTCATGGCGGTCGGCCCGTTCAGGCCGGCCAATCCCGCGCTGACACGGTTGCCCAGAAAGGCACCGGTGCCCTGGTTGTAGCGCTTGATCTCGTCGGAGCCGGTGCTGGAGACCAAGAGCTCGCCGCCGAAGAAGGCGATGTCGGTGGGCTGCGAGAGCCCGCCCGAGCCGGCGGTGACGAAGTTGCCCAGGTAGGCACCGGTGGTGCCGTGGTAGCGCTTGATCTCGTTCGTGGTGCTGCTGGCCACATACAAGCTGCCGTCCGGACCGAAGGCCAGGCCCCGCGGCTCGTCCAGCCCGCCGTCCTCGTCGGTGAGCAAGGTCAAGGGATCGTCGGTCACGAAGGCGCTGACGAAAGCGCCGCTGGCGGCGTTGTAACGCAAGACCTGATCGCTGGCGCTGCTGGTCACGTAGAGCAGGCCGTCCGTGTGGAAGAGCAGGTCGAAGGGGTCGTTGAGGCCGCCCGAGCCGGGCGCAACGTGATTGCCCTCGAAGAGACCCGTGCTGCCGTCGTAACGCTGCACCGCATCGGTCCCGGCGGTGGCCACGTAGAGATCGGAGCCCGGACCGATGACCATCGCGTTGGGCGTCAGCGGCAGGTTGATCGGCGAGAAGAAGCTCATGTCGACGCTGAATACGCGCACCTGGTTGGTGGCGAAGCTGGCCACGTAGAGGTCCAGGTCGCCGTCTCCGCCGGCATCCGGTCCGAAGAGCAGACCCCGCGGCTGGTCGATGCCGTCGCTGGCATCGACCACCACGTCGAAGAAGGCCCCGAAGCCGCTGCCGTAGCGCAGCACCTGGTCGGTGTTCTGGCTGGCGACGTAGAGGTTGCCGTCGAAGGGCGCGAAGGCCAGGCCGCGCGGACCGTCCAAGCCGCCGGCGCCGGCCGCGACGAAGGTATCGACGAAGGCGCCGGTGGCGGCGTTGTAGCGCAGCACGCGGTCGCTGTTGAAGCTGGAGACGTAGAGCTGTCCGTCGGGGCCGATGAGCAGCGAGTCCGGCCCGTCCAGGCCGTTGCCGCTGCCGATGAAGGCCCCGCCGATGGGCAGGCCGGTGCTGGAGTCGAACTTGAGCACCTGGTCGGTGTTGAAGCTGGCCACCAGGAGGTTGTTCGAGGCATCGAAGGCCAGGCCGCGCGGACCGTCCAAGCCGCCGGCGCCCTCGGCGACCAAGGGTCCGAGCAGCGTCCCGTCGTCGCCGTTGAAGACGATGATCTGGTCGGTCTCGAAGCTGGCGACGTAGAGATCCTCCACCCCGTCGCCGGTGCGGTCGGGACCGTAGGCCAGGCCGGCCGGCGCGTCCAGTCCGCCCGCGTTGTGCTGGGCGGCATTGTTCAGGAAGAAGCCGCTGGGCAAGGCGAAGCGCTGCACCTTGTCGCCGGGCACGCTGCCCACCGCCAGCTCGTCGAAGGGCGAGATGGCCAGACCGTCGGGCCCGCCGGCCTCGACGTCCTTGTAGACCATCAAGATGTTGTCGGTGCGCTCGAAGAGCTGGATCTGGAAGGTGTAGGTGCTGGCCTGCTCGGCGATGTGCGAGACGGCTTCCCACTGCGCGATGAAGATCCGGTTGGGGAAGTTGCCGATGGTGCGCACGTAGACCTCGCCACCGGTGGGCGGGAAGAGGTCGTCCCAGAGCCCGGCGATGACATCCGGACCGCCCGAGGGCAGGGGGCAGCTGTTGTTGAACGTAGAATGCGGCGCGCCGAAGCTCAAGTTGCCGTTGGCGTTGACGTAGATCAGCTCGTGGTCGGTGTCGTAGAAGGTGAAGAAGAAGGGCAGGACATCCGGATCGGGCGAGACGAGCGGCTCGCCGTTGAGCCGCCGCTGCGCGGAGCCGTCGTCGGACAAGCCGAGGGCCGTTCCGGTGGCGCGGATGTCGATGAACTTGGCGATGCTCAGGTTGGGGATGATGCCGGCGCAGTCGCCCGGCAAGGGGATCCCTTCGGCATCGACGTTGGACAGATCCAGGTCGCAGAAGCGGTAGCCCGTGGCATCCGGGCCACCGGTCAGGTCCAGGCCATCCGGCGTGATCGGCGCATCCCAGCTAAACGCTTCGGCCGTGTCGAGCTTGCTCGGCGGGATCTCTGCCTGGGCTCCGCCGCTTCGCGTCTCGTCCGAATCCGCCGCCGCGGTACCGGCGTCCGGCGCCGACTCGAGCTCGGGGCCCGTGTCGCCGGTTCCTTCGGTCTCCATCTCCTGGCCCTGCGCCCGCGACGGCTCGGGAACCCCCAAGACCATCCGCGGACCGCGCTCGACGTGCGGCTGCACGCCGGAGGCAAAGGCCGGGGCGCCGGGCAGGGCGGCCAGGAGGCCGAGAATCGGGGCCAATGCCAGGGCGCGCCAGGACCAGCCGCGCCCCTCGAGAGGGCGAGCGATGGTCCCATTGCGCCGGCGCGCTCTACCCAGGCCGGCTCGACTTCGCGGCGTTGCGCTTCGATTGCTGGACATGGCGCGAGGACTCCTGGTTCTGGTACCGGCGGGATTCGCGCGGGATCTCGGAGGCTGCGGCCCCCCCGTAGCGGTTCGCTTCACGATCACCGGCTCGGCCGGAAGGACGGGACGCCCGGGCAGGGCAAGGAGTCCTCGGTGTGGAAGTGATCGAAGAGCGGGAAGGCCTCGGCGGCCTTGGACTCGTCGCCGGGCACGTCTTGGCTACCCTGGGTGCTGCCGACGCGCTCGACCGAGACGCCGCCCAAGCCGACCAGGTTGCGGACGAAGCCGCCCTGGCCGTCGAAGACCTCGTGCTCCCAGAAGACGGCGCTGACCACCATCGAGCCCAGGAAGCTGGGCGGCACGCTGCCCCAGGTGTTCAGGTCGATGTACTCGACCTGGCGGTCGTGCAGCTTCTCGCAGACCTGGTCGAGCAGGCCGTTCTGGTCGTAGACGAAGATGGCGAAGTCGGTGAAGCCGGGCTTGGCCACCAGGTTGGTGATGGCCACCTCGCTGGTGTAGCCGCGGTTGGCCTTGGCCAGGAAGGGTACGGCGAAGACCGCCGAGCCGCTGGTGGTGCCGCCCTTGCCGCCGCCCACCTGCCAGTCGTAGAGCAGGCATTCGGTCTGGCCGTTGTAGGCCACCGCCTCGCGGCGGGTGGTACGGGCCGGGTCGCTCCACTTCTCGAGGAGCACCACCGTGCTGAGCTTGGGCGGGTCGACCTGGTTGGTGCCCGGCGTCCACCAGTCCTGGCTCTCGACGCGGGCCGAGCCGACCCAATTGCCCGGCAAGGCCGCGATGGTCGGCAGGAAGTAGGTCTGGCTGCCGCGCGGGCAGATCCAGTCGACCAGGGTGGTGATCACGCCGCCGCTGCGGTCCAGGAAGATCACCTTGACCTTGGCGTTGGTGGCGCCGGAGAGGTTCTGGACCTGGATGGCGGTGTCCCAGCCCTGGTACTCGGAGTAGATCAGCGGCGCGTAGTTGACCTGGTTGCCCTGGGTGAGGTTCAGCTCGTAGATGTCGGCCGCCGTGGCGGTGTAGCTGGTGAAGTGGTTGGGCCCGAAGGTATCGACGATGATGCCCAGCGGCTGCGTGCCGCGGACCCAGGCCGTGCCCATCCAGTCCGGGCCGACGACGGTGTTGACGTCGAAGTCGACCGTCTCGCCCGGCGCCAGTGCCAGGACGTCACCCAGGATGGGCCGGATGCAGTTGTCCTGGCCCTTGAACCAGATCTCCAGCGAGGTGCAGAGCACGCCCGAGTTCTGGATGCGCAGGGTGCTGGACAGGCTGCCGCGGTCGGCGAAGATCAGGGGCGCGTAGTAGCTGTAGCCGCCGAAGGTCGGATCCTCGGCGCCCACCAGGTCGCTGGAGATGCCGCTGTAGGCGGCGTTGACGCGGGCGGCCGGGTTGCTCGGATCCGGGCAGCTGCGGTTGACCACCGCCGCTAGGGGCTCGCCGGGATGCTCGCCGAAGTCGAAGTCGCCGAAGACGCCGCGGTTGCGGTAGGCGCTGTCGAAGCGGACCCAGTCCAGGTAGTCGCCGACCACGTTGAAGAAGACCGCGTCGCAGACCAGGCTGGCGAAGGGTACATGGGTGTTGGGCGCGATCTCGATCGGGTCCACCGACAGCGAATAGAGGATCGCGCTGTGCGAGCCGGAGGGGATCTGGGCCTCGGCGAAGCTCCAGGCCGAGCCGGGGCGCAGGAGGCCGGCGCATTCGCTCTTGAGCGGTCCGGCCGCCTGCGGCGGGCAGAAGCCCGAGGCGCCCCAGGTCACCAAGAGCGGCACCGTCGGCGCGTCGCCCACGTTCTGCACCTGGATCCAGGTCTCGCATTCGTCGTTGTCCAGGATCGGCAGCTGGATCCGGAAGTCGACGCCAGCACAGGGGATCTCGATCTCGGCCGTGTCGCTGTCGGTCACGATGGGCAGGCAAGGCAGGTCGGTACGACCGGCATTGACCGGGTTGGCCGAGACCTCGACCGTGTCGGTAGCGATGCCGCATTCCTTGGTCAGGTGGTCGATGGTCACCTGGCGCAGCACCGTCTCGCCGGGCGCCACCGGCACCTTCGGGTCGGCGCCCGAGGTGATGGTGTCGGTGAAGATGATGGTCGGCATGGTCGTGCGCGTGCGCAAGGTATCGGTGACCATGATCGTATCGAGGTAGGTCGTGCCGGTGTTGGTGATCTCGTAGCAGAAGGTCACCGGTTGGCCGGGCCGGTTGATGACGGTCACGTCGCGGCCCGGGCATTGGCCGTCGAAGGAGATGGTCTTGTTCACCTCGATCGAGGGGCATTCGACCGTGGTCGACTCGGTGGCCTCGTTGTTGCTGGTGTCCGGGTCGAGGGTCGGCGTGCGCGGCGCGGTCGGCGAGATGCCGCCCGGCCCTTCCGGCGGCCCGATGACGGCCGGCGGCCAGTCGATGTCATTGCGCCGCGTCTCGACGCGGGCCCGGTTGATCAGCTGGCTGCCGCATTCGGCGTCCAGGCGAACCATGACCATGATGGTCAGGACGACGCTGCTGCCTGCGTTGACGCGGCCGAGCTCGCTTTCGCCCTCGTTGTTCGGGTCGTTGCCCACGCGGATGGTCAGGCGTCCATCGTCGCGCACCTCGATGACCTCGCCGGCGCCGCCCTCGACCTCGACGATGACCTGCGCCGGATCGTGCACCACGCCGGCCGGCAGCCAGTCGACCACGTAGACGTCGGCCGCGTCCGAGGGACCGTCGTTGGTCACCTCGATGGTGTAGGTGACCATGCCGCCGGGTACCACCGGATCGCAGAAGAGGAAGTAGTTGTCCGGGTTCTCGATCGGGTCGCCGAAGACGTCGGTCTTCTCGATGGTCAGGTCCGCCTCGGCGATGATGCGCGTGCGCTCGGTGTCGACGTCGTTGGCGGTGCGGAAGTCGGTGGTGGTGGTCGAGATGCGGGCCGTGTTGCGCGCGATGAGGCCCGGCTCGCTGTTCTCGGCGGTGGGCATGGCGTTGTCGGCATCCAGCACGTAGCCGGGATCGACGCGGGTGACCAGGTAGAAGCCGTAGCCCACGCCGGGCACCAGCGTGCCGTTGCCGGCCGTCGGGATGATGGCCTCGTTGTGCGACAGGAACTGCTCGACCGTCACCTCGTTGGCCACCGCGTCGTAGCTGCAGGTCACCAAATCGTCCGGATCCAAGGGCTCGCAGCGGACGAAGACCTCGCCCGGGATACCCAGCTGCTTGAAGTCCAGACGGTCGAGGATGCCGACGCCGACGGCCGTCGAGGGGCCGGCGTTGCCGAAGTCGATGCGGTAGCGATGCTCCAGGCCGGCCAGGGCCAGGTCCGGCTCGAAGGGCCGGTCCAGCCGCGGCTCGGCCGGCAGGTCGCGCTTGCTCAAGAAGTCGTCGCCGCCGATGCCGATGGCGTCCGGTCCGCCCACGTCGGCCACCGCATGCACCAGGATGTCGGCGCAGATGTCGGTGTTGTTGGCCGGCAGCGGATCCTGGGTCACCGGCAGGGTCGGCGGGTCGCCCGGCAGCGGATCGGGCTGGCCGGGCGGCGTCGAGGGTCCGAAGAAGACGTCGACGCAGTTGGTCAAGACCGTCCCCTCGGGCACCGAAGGATCGACCAGGAGGTAGATGTCGATGGTGCGCCGCTCGCCGAGGGCCATGTCGCCCACCGTGCAGTCGAGCACGTCGCCGTCCACCTCGTCGGGCCGGCAGATGGCGCCCTCGGCGCGCAGGAAGCTCACCGGCCCCGGCTGCGGGGCATCCGGCAGGCGGTCGCGGAACTGGACGTTGCGCGCATCGCCCGGGCCATTGTTCTGGATCTGGACCTCGTAGCGCATCACCAGGCCGGCGGTCACCTCGCCTGGCAGGTCCTCGTAGATGAAGCGCAGCTGGGCCGCGTCGTAGCCGGTGATGTTCTGGCCGAAGCTCAGCTTGGAGGCCGACATGTCGGCCCAGTTGTCGACCACCGTCTGCACGTAGGTCTGGTTGTTGCTGTTGTTCGGATCGAAGATGTCGCTGGTGACGATGGCGTCGTTCTCGAGCACGGCGCCGGCCGGCAGGCTCGGGTCGACCAGCACCTGCATGTCGATGGTCACCACCTCACCGAGCACCATGAAGCCCAGGCCGCAGTCGATTCGGTCCAGCACCTGGCCCGGCGTGCCGGTGGCGCATTGGCCGCCGTTGGAGACCGAGAGGCTGCCGGGGTAGAGCGTGACGCCGGCCGGCAGGCGGTCGTAGACGCGCACGTTCTCGGCATGCGAGGGGCCGTCGTTGCGGATGGTCAGGGTGTAGGAGATGCGCCGGCCGGCCGTTACGGTGTCCGGATCCGCTGCGTAGTTGGGGGCGGCCGGGAAGGGCTGTCCAGGCTGACCGATGTCGAAGATCAGGCCGGCCTGACCGTCCACCTGGACCTCGCCGGTGGCTTCCTTGGTGATCACCAAATCGGAGACGTCGGTGATCTCGTGGCTGACCTCGGCGTGGTCGTTGCCCGGATCCGGGTCGAGGTGGCTGGTGATGACGTCGGCGATGTTGTTGACGTCCTGGGCGTTGGCCGCGCGCAGGCGCACGGTCAGGATCCAGCGGCCCGGGTTCTGCGGCCCGGTGGCCGCCAGCACCGCCAGCTGCGGCGTGTCGACGGGATCGTCCTGGATGACCTCGGTCAGCTCGCAGTCCATCTCCAGGCGCTGGTTGATGTCCTCGATGCCGGTCGGGTCCAAGACGCCGAAGGCCGGCGGCGGATCGGTGACCGGCCAGGGCGTGGCCGGAAGCACGATGCCGCCCGGCGGCTGGTCGCCCCGGGCCGGCAGCGTGCGGCAGACGGCCGGCCGGTCGCTGGCGATATCGATCAGGTCGAAGACGCCGGAGGTCTGGAAGATGTCCTTGATCGCCACGCCCTCGGCCCAGCTCGGGCCCAGGTTGTCGACGATGATGGTGTAGGTCAGGACGTCGCCGGCCCGCACCTGGCCATCGTTCTTGCCGAACTTGGTCACCTTCAGGTCGGACTTGCCCAGCACCAGGTTCTTGGAGCTGTCGACGTTGTTGGTCCTATCGGGGTCGCCCAGGGAGCTCTGCCCGACCACCATCGCCACGTTGGTGATGGTCGTGCCGGAGAGGATCTCGGGCCGCACCTCGGTCCAGATGTCGAAGTCGTGCCGGCCGGGATCGCCCGGCTGGATGCCGCGGTAGGGGTTGTCCTGCACCGGCGGGAGCTGGCCGACCGGGCAGCGCAGGGGCGCGTTGCGCGTCTCGGCCAGCTGGCCGCGGATCTCGCCGCCCGGGAAGTCGGTCGTGTGGACGTTGACGTAGTAGCCGGCCGGGTTGCCGACGATGGCCGCCACCTGGCCCGGCGTCAGGGTCACCTGACCCTGCAGGGGCTCGGTCGGCGCGGGCGCCGGCGGGCTGCCGTTGTAGAGGAAGACCTCGATCGGGCCGTTGACGCCTGCGGCGCCCAGATGGATGTGGATGCCGGCCGCGCCGGCCAGGTTGTCGATGTCGGCCAGCTCGACCGAATAGGTCAGCTGCCCGGTGCTCGTGTCGAGCACGAAGGTGGCCAGGCCCATGGCGCCCGTAGCTGCCGGCGGCACCTCGTTGGCGCCCGACAGCACCGCCCGCAAGCCGACCAGGTTGGCCGGCTGGGTGCACATCGGGTGGTTGGTGTCGATCTCGTAGACCACCTCGTCGGGCAGCACGTCGTAGACCACCACGTCGCGGGCGTCGGAGGGTCCGAAGTTGTCCACGCGCACGTGGTAGCGCTTCTGCTCGCCGGCATAGACCTTGTCCGGGTCGCTGCTCTTGAGCACCCGCAGGTCGGCCTGGGTCTCGACCTCGGTCGGCTCGGTGATGTTCGTGTTGTCGACCGGGTTGCAGTCCGGGGTCTGGTCCGAGCTGGCGGTGGCGGTGTTGATCAGGCCCCCGGGCGGCAGGTCGGCATCGACATGCAGGTTGATGAAGATCAGCCGGCCCGTCGTGGGCTGGCCCACCTGCACGTCGTGCAGCGAGCAGACCACCTCGTGCGTGCCGACGGCGTAGGTGCAGACCTCACCGTCCTGTTGGTTCTCGATGCGCGCCGAGCGGAAGCGGACGCCCTGGGGCAGCTGGTCGCGCACCACCACCTCGCGCGCGGTGGAGGGGCCGTTGTTCCATACGCGGATCTCGTAGCCCAGCGGCGTGCCGGCGATGACCGGGTCGGGCGCGCTGGACTTGACCAGCTGCAGATCGGCCAGCTCCGAGACGGCCGTGGTCTGGATGACGCGGTTGTCGCGCTCGTCGGGATCGATGTTGTCGGAGAAGGTGCGCGCGCTGTTCTGCAGAAGGTCGGACTCCTGTAGGAGGTAGTAGTCGGGATCGACCAGCACCTCGACGGTCATCGTGCCGCTCTGCCCGACCTCGAGCATCGGGAAGATGCAGCGCGCCGGGTCGGAGGGCAGGCCGGGCGTGCCGGGCGTGCAGCCGGCCGGGACCGCGGCCGGCCCGAGGCCCGAGACGGACAGGACCTCGAGGCCGGCCGGCAAGAAGTCCTCGATGGTCACGTTGGGCGCGCGGCTACCGCCGGGCACGTCGTTGCCGACCGGGCCCGGATCCTGGTTGGTCACCGTCAGGCTGTAGGTCAGCCGGTCGCCGGCCGTCACCGCGTTGGCGGTAGGCGCGATCAGCCCGCAGACGGCCCGATCGTGCAGCCGGCCGACGGCCGACTTGGTCAGGGCCAGGTTGGAGGTGTCCAGGATGCCGATGAAGTCGGTGGCCTGGTTGTTGGACAGATCGGGATCGGGCGTGCCCGTCTGCTCGCGGTCCTCGGAGACCACGCGCACCGTGTTGTTGATGTCCTGGGTCTGGCGGGCGGTGAATTCGAGCTGGATCGTCCAGCGGCCGGTGCCCACCGGTCCGTCGACCGGCTCGAGGGGCTCGCCCAGGTCGCAGAGGATCACCTGGCCGGTCTGGGGCGCCGGGGCCGGTCCGATGGCGCAGCCATCGAGCGGGCGCGCCGGGTCATCCAGGATGCGGACATTGGTGAAGTTGTCGCTGGAGACCATGTCGTCGGTCAGGACGACGTTGCGGGCGAAGGAGGGCCCGAGGTTCTCGACCACCAGGGTATAGGTGAAGGTCTCGCCGGCCCGGATGGCGTCGTCGGGCTTGCTGACCTTGGAGATGCGCAGGTCGGCCAGGTCGTCCAGGAAGGTCACCAGCTGGAAGACGTTGTCCAGCTCGTTCTCGGCCGTCTCGACCTCGAAGGAGTCGACGGTCACGCGGTTGGTCAGGGTCTCGTTGCCCAGCGCCACCCAGTCCGGGGCGATCTCGCCCTGGATGGTGAAGCTGGTGCTGTCCTCGCCGACCAGGTCGCGCAGGCGGCAGGTGATGGTGCCCGGCGGTCCCTCGACGCAGGCCGGGTCGAACTCGACCGGCCCACCGGGCGGGTCGTCGACCGGCGGCGCGTCGGCGGCCACGAAGGTCACGCCCGGCGGCAACACGTCGACCACCGTCACCTCGGTGGCGCGGCCGCTGCCGTCGTTGCGCACCTGGATGTCGTAGAAGATGGCCTCGCCGGCGATGGCCGGCTCGACGCGGGCGGTCTTGGTCACCGCCAGATCGACTTCCGGCTCGACCTTGATGTTGTCGATGAGCAGGCCCGAGTCGATGTAGAAGTCGTTGTCGCCCTGATCGGCCACCAGGAAGTCGAGCGTGAACTGGGTCGGCGCGTTGAGCGGCCCGGGGATGAGCATCTTGAAGCTCTGCATCCCGCTGGAGCCCCATTCGAAGTCGCATTCGTCGACCAGGCTGCCCGGCTTGTCGACCAGGACGCGCACGCCGTCGACCGGCACGTCGAAGAAGGGCGAGATGCCGCCGCCCGGCACGCTGCCGGAGAGGATGGTGTCACCGCTGAGCTGGACCCGGAAGACATCGTCGAAGGGATCCGGGATGACCGTGCCGTCCGACTCGGCGGTCAGGAAGGCCCAGTCGAAGCTGAGCGTGGCCGGCACCTGGTCCGGCTGCAGGGTGAAGGTCTGCGAGAGCCGGGCGACGTCGTTCTCGCTGTTGTCGTTGGCGTCGCCGTCGAGGTTCACGCCCGAGTCGAGCGCCGTCACCTGGTCCGGGCCGGTGCAGAGCAGCGCCATCGGGAAGCTGCCCGGCAGGGGGCCGAAGCTGAAGGGCCGGCCGAGGTCCGCCTGCTGGACCACGTCGACGTTGCCCATCGGGTTCCACTGGGCCAGGCTGGCCAGGCCCCCGTTCCAGTCCTCGACCTGGGCCGGCAGGAGCGCATCCAGGCTGTCCGTGCCATCGAGACGGTCGCTGCCGTCGATGGCCAAGGGGCGATCGGCCCCCCGGTCCTCGGAGGGCTCGGCGGCCGAGACCTGCTCGGCAGGGCCGGAGAAGAGCAACAGCCCGAGCAAGGCCAGGCCTGCCAGGGTCCGCGCGCGGGGCGGCCGCGTGTTGGATTCGGCGGAGCGGTCGCCATCTTGGTGGACCGGGCGCGGTACGCGCATGGCAGGATCTCCTTGGCATGGATCGCAGGCTGTCGCCCCTGCCGACGAGCGGGGCGTGATGCTCGGCTGATGTCGGGCCCGGTCGCGTACCGTTCCCCCCTGTAACGGACAGATCGCGACGGATGACCGCCAGCGCGGCGCTCATCCCTCGCTCATTCCGTTATAAGTAACGTGTCCGATCGGTCTAGGGATACGGGCAGGCGGAAAAATCGCGTCGAGACGGGCACCCCGAGCGGATGTCGGCCCGCCGATCCGATCGGGCGTATCTAAACCCACACGCCCTGCGTTAGTATAGGATGAGCGTTCCCCGCGGGACGCGCGTTCGTGTGTTGCCCGGCTCTCGCAGTAGAACCGCCGCTACCCGGGCGTCGGCATGCGAATCGACGAGGAACCGGTGATCGGTCCTCGGCTAGAGATCCGACGCAAAGCCTGTATCGCTCCGCGTTCCGAGGTGTTCGCGCATGGTCAACCGCAAGCTGGTCGCCTTCGGTCTGGCCGCCCTGATGGGCGCCTTGGCGGTGTCTGCCGGTCCGGTCCTGCCGGCCCGGGGCATCGCGCACGCGGCCACCCTGGAACGGATCCAAGGCGAGCTGGGCCCGCTGCTCGGCCACGGCGCCCTGCCGATCCTTCCCCCGCTCGGTTCGGTGGCATCCTCCAGCCTCGACGAGGACGCCCTGTCCGACGTCGAGGCGGATCGCGCCGAGATCCTGGCCTGGATCGATCAGCTGCTTCAGCTGCAGCCGCACTTGGAAGACTTCGCCGAGCCGGGCGCCAGCCAGCGGCTGCGGGTCCTGCGCCAGGACGTGGAGACGATGACGCCCGAGCGCCTGGCGCTGACCAAGGCCCAACTGGGCGACCACCCCGGCCTGTGGCAGCTGCCGGCGATGCTGCTCTCGCTCTTCGAGCCGGATCAGCCCATGCCGCCCTTCTACGCCGAGCAGGCCCGGGCCTGGGCCAGCATGCGCGGCGTCGAGGCGCAGTACGGCCTGCAGCCCCTGGCCCTCGACGTGGTGGCCACGCCCGATCCGACCGCGGCGCCCTATCCGACCATGGATCCCTTCCCGCCGCGCGATCCGGCGCCGGAACGGCCGGCCGATCGGCCCGGCTGTCCAGGCGTCTTCAACGAGGGCACCTGCGACGAATGCGGGCCGCAGATCCCGCTCGAAGCGGTCTTCGCCGCCAAGGTAGCCGCCTTGGTCGTCAACGGCGTCAAGGACACGATCGGCACGGCGGCCCAGGACACCTGCGCTCCGCCCGGTGTGGGATTCACCGTCCCCGACGTCGCCTACTACGTGGTGGTCGGGCTCTCCGCGGCCGCGGAAGCGGCCTTGGCTTCGCTGGAGTTCATCAACGACCTGAACGAGGACTGCGAGCACGGCTACCACAAGGCGATCACCGATCTCTACCTGGACGAGACGGTCAGCTCGCGGGTCTCGCAGGCCAGCTACGACGAGCACGCGCTCTTGCAGATGCGGCTGAAGATCGAGCGCAATCTGCTGCGCCAGGCCGACGATCGCATCTCGCTCTTCCAGCTACCCCAGGCGCAATGCGGCTCGGAATTCGACGGCTACCGCTTCTGCGGCAAGCTGGAGACCGTCCGCGAGATCGTGGCCGACACCATTCAGGACAACCAGAACGCGATGTCGGTCACCGACCTGAACAACGCGACCGCCGAGCTCGAGGCCGGCGACATGCATTACATGAGCAGCCAGTGGAAGGCGGCCTACGAACGCTACAGCACCGCCTATCGTTTCGCCGTCAAGCAGCGCTCGGTGCGCTGAGCCGGCCTCCGCAGCGATCGCCCCTCCGAGTTCGGAGCGGCGGCCAGGACA
Organism: uncultured Anaerolineales bacterium; assembly: GCA_964549495.1. Classification (GTDB taxonomy): domain Bacteria; phylum Chloroflexota; class Anaerolineae; order Epilineales; family Epilineaceae; genus JACKBJ01. The sequence goes on from CAZJWJ010000026.1 coordinate 39,391, forward strand.
GGAGTCTTCGGGATGAATCGAATCGGCATGCCCCTCCTCCTCATCGCAGGCCTGGGCCTGGGTATCGGCGTCGGCGCGACGCAGCACACGCGCCCGGATGCCGAGGTACCGGCCTCGGCACAGGCCACCGATGTCGAGGGCAGGGAAACCGAGCCGTCGGAGGGCGCCGCCTTGCCGGCCGAGCTCGCCGACGAGACCGGCCGGCCCCTCCCTAGCTTCCTGGCCGACGAGGAAGCGGTCGACACGCAGATGCGTCAGCTCGAAATCTACTACGCCCGGCTCGGCCCCCAGAGCGCCTGGACCAACCACATGCCCCAGCTGTTGGCTGAGATGGGTTCGACCCAGGGGCTGGACCAGGAAGAGGACGATCCTCCCTACAGTCCCGCGGAGCTCGAGGCCTTTCGCCAGCAGTTGGACGGTTTCACCCGCGACCTCGACGGCCTGCTCGAGCTCTTCCCGAGCGAGCAGACGCTCGACGCGCGCGAGCGCCTGGCGGCCACCATCCAGGTCCTGCCCGAGCTGACCGACGAGCAGCTGGCCCTGATGCGCTCCTCCTTCGCCGACTACCCCGGCTACTGGGACGTGCCGTCGCAGGTCCGGGGGATGCTCGAGCCGGGCCAGAGCCTCCCCTTCGGCCAGCCGGCCCCCGGTCCGGTCATCCCGGGCTTGCCCGGACTGGCGCCGGAGGCGCGGCCGACGGTGCCGGTGGGCATCGACGTGCCGGACGTCGAGGGTTGCGGTGACTTCGGTGGCGATCCCACCTGTGGCGAATGCCCGGCCCCGCCGGCCGGTGGCATCATCACCATCTTCTCGCTGGAAACGGCCGCCCTGGCGACCAACACGGTCTGCGAGTTCCTGCCACCCAAGATCCTGGCCGGCACCACCGACATCCCCAACCCGGCCAACATCATCTGCGTCAGCATCCGCGTCGGCATCGAGCTGGCGGCAGCGGCGGTCGAGCTGGCCCAGGCCCTGCACGACGAATGCGAGGACAACTACCACCGCAGTATCGTGCACTGGTACCTCGACGAGACCGTCTCCTCGCGGGCCTCGCAGAAGAGCCACGACTTCCACGACCTGTGGACCCTGCGCGTCGCCATCGAGCACGACCTGCTCAATCAGCAGGATCAGCGCATCTCGCTCTTCCAGCTGCCCGAGAGCGAGGGCGGCTACCTGGACGCCACCACCGGCGTCTCGGTGCGCGGGATCGTGCTGGACACCATCGAGATGAACGAGACGGCCGGCTACATCGAGGACACGCGCTACGCGCGCGACGAGTACGAGGCGGCCGAGGAGCATCTGGCCGACGGCGACTACAAGAGCGCCTACGCGCGCTACCGACTGGCCTATCGGGCCGCGGTCCAGGTGGGCCGCATCCTGCCGACGCCGGTGCCCTAGGGACCGGGAGTGATGACCATGCGGATTCGCATCTCCATCCCCAGCCTGCTGCTCGTGGCCGCGCTCGCGGCGGCCACGGCCTCCACGTGGACCGCCGCACCTGCGGCCGCCCAGGCGGATGACGCGCCCCCGCTGCCGGCGGCGCTCTTGCAGGACGCGGAAGCCGACCGGGCCGAGATCCTGGCCTGGATCGACGAGATGCAGGCGGTCATGCCCCACCTCGAGGAGTATGCCGAGCCGGGCGTCGGCGCCGGCCTCGAGGTCACCCGTGCCCGCATCGAGCAGATGGATGCGGCCAACGTGGCGATCACCAAGGCCTATTTGGGCTCGCATCCCGGATTCTGGCAGCTTCCGGCGCTCCTGGAGTCACTCTTCGACGCGGACCAGCCCATGCCGCCTTTCTTCGCCGCGCAGGCCCGCGACTGGCCGAGCATGCGCGGCATCGCGGAAGGGTCCGGACTGCCGGTGATCGAGATGCCCTTGCTGCCGGCCGCGCCGGATGCGGTGGGCACGCCCAACCCGACCGCAGCCCCCTATCCGACGATGGATCCCTTCCCGCCGCGAGACCCGGCGCCCGAACGACCCGCCGATCGCCCCGGATGTCCGGGCGTCTTCAACGAGGGCACCTGCGACGAATGCGGGCCGCAGATCCCGCTCGAGGCGGTCTTCGCGGCCAAGGTCGCCCTGCTGATCGCCAGCGGGGTCAACGACACCTTCAGCGACTCCAAGCTGGACACCTGCCTGCCGCCCGGTATCGGCTTTACCGTGCCCGACCCGGTCAAGGCTGTCACGGCCGGCATCGCGGCCGCGCTGGAGGGCGTCTACAACTCGCTGGAGTTCGTCAACGACCTCAACGAGGACTGCGAACACGGCTATCACAAGGCGATCACGGATCTCTACCTGGACGAGACGGTCAGCTCCCGGGTGTCCCAGGCCAGCTACGACGCGCACGCCATGCTCGAGATGCGCATCGAGATCGAGGACGTCCTGCTCAACCAGGCCGACGAGCGGATCTCGCTCTTCCAGCTGCCGCAGGCGCAATGCGGGGCCGAGTTCGACGGCTACCGCTTCTGCGGCAAGCTCGAGACGGCGCGCGAGATCGTGGCCGACACGATCCAGGACAACCAGAGCGCGCTCTCGGTGACCGAGCTCAACAATGCCACGGCCGAGCTCGAGGCCGGTGACATGCACTACATGAGCAGCCAGTGGAAGGCCGCCTTCGAGCGCTACAGCAAGGCCTATCGATTCGCGGTCAAGCAGCGCCAGATCCAATGAGCGGGGCCCGGGCGGCCGGGCTGCTCGGCCTGGCTGCCGCGCTCGGCCCCCTGCTGCTGGGGGCCGCGATGCGATCGAGCATTCCGGCTTCGCCTCTCGCGCCGATGGCCGGCTCCGGCCGCTTCGTCGACAGCGGCCAGCTCCTGGCCCTGACCCGCAGCCGGGGCGTGGCCCTGGGCGACCTCGACGGTGACGGGGATCTCGATGCCTTCGTGGTCAACCAGCTCGAGATCGACGCGCCCGGCACCGGCGTCGTCGGGCAGCCCGACCGTGTCTGGCTCAACGACGGCGCGGCCGGCTTTTCCGACTCGGGCCAGCGCCTGGGTGCGCATTTCGGTGTCGCGGCCGCCCTGGGCGACCTCGACGGTGACGGGGACCTGGACGCCTGGGTCGGCAACCAGGGTGCGCCCGGCAGCAACGGCGCCCCCATCGGCGAGCCGGACCGCGTATGGCTGGGCGACGGTGCGGGCGGCCTGTCCGACAGCGGTCAGTTGCTGGGCGGCCAGGTGGCGCGGGCGGTGGCGCTGGGCGACCTGAACGCCGACGGCGACTTGGACGCCGTGGTGGCCAACGAGCGGGCGGCGGTGGCGGTCTGGCGCAACGATGGCCATGCGGGCTTCACGCGCACCAGCCTCTTGGGATCGGGCACGGCGACGGCCGCGGCGGTGGCCCTGGGCGATCTGGACGGGGACGGCGACCTGGACGCCTTCATCGGCCGCGAGGGCTCGCCCAACGAGGTCTGGCGCAACAACGGCACCGGTCAGCTCTTCGACACCGGCCAGCGCCTGGCCTCGGACAACAGCTGGGCCGTGACCTTGGGCGACCTGGACGGGGATGGAGACCTGGATGCGGTGGTCGGCAACCAGGGCCCCCTGGGCGTCCAACCGCCGGGCGCGGCCGACACGATCTGGATCAACGACGGCGCGGCCAATTTCTCCGACTCCGGTCAGCGCCTGGGTGCCGGCCCCACGGCCGCCTTGCGTCTGGCGGATCTGGACGCGGATGGCGATCTGGACGCGGTGATGGCCATGCTCGGCCAGGCCAACCAGGTCTGGATGAACGATGGGGCGGCCGGCTTCTCCGACTCGGGCCAGCGCCTCGGCAGCAGCCTGAGCTGGGGCCTGGGGCTGGACGACCTGGACGGGGACGGCGATGCCGATGCCTTCGTCGGCAACTTCAGCCAATTCGATCGCGTCTGGCTGAACCTGGACGCGACGCCCACGCCCAGCCCGCCGGCCACCAACAGCCCGACACCCACCCGAACGCCGACACCCAGCCGAACGCCGACCCGCACCGCCACCACCGCGCCCAGCGCCACGGCAACCCGCACGGCGGTGCCCAGCCCGACGGCAACGGCCAGTCCCACGCCGAGCCCCACCCGCACCGCCACCCCGACATCGACCGCGACGAACACCCCCAGTCCCACCGCGACGGCCAGCCCCATCCCCACCCACACCGCCACCAGCAGCCCGACAGCCACCGCCTCGGCCACCCTGGCCCCCGGTGTGACGCCCTCGATCACCCCAACGCCCAGCCGGACGGCCACGCCGACGGCCAGCCCGAGCCCGACCCGAACCGATACGCCCAGCGCGACCGCCACGGCCAGCGACACGCCGACGCGTACGGCCACGCCGACCGCGACGGCCACCGCAACGCCGACGCCGGGCATCGGAACCGAGCCCATCCCCACCTTCACGCCGTCGAATACCCCGACGCCCAGCCTCACGCCGACGGCCAGCCCCAGCCCGACCGAAACCGAGCCGCTACCGACCCGCACGCGCCAGCCCACGCCGACCTATACCCCGACGCCGGGCATCGGCACCCAGGCCCTGCCCACCTACACACCATCGCACACCCCGACGCCCAGCCGCACGCTCGAGCCGAGCCTCACGCCCAGCGCCAGCCCCAGCCTGCCGCCGGGCGTCACGCCCTCGGCCACGCCGACCCACCAGCCGGGGCCGGCGACACCGACGGGCAGCAGCACGCCGCCGCGAGAACCCACGCCGACCGAGCGAGCCGGCAGCCCGGCGACGCCCGAACCGATGCGCCTGCTCCTGCCCATCCTCATGCAACGTGGCCAAGCCGACGCGGGACCACGTTGACCGTAGCGTCGCCGGGATCGAACCCGTTAACGCTTGGCACCGGCGGCGATCTGCCCCTTGGAGAAATGCATCGCCGACCGCGCTTCGGCTAGAATGGAGCCGCCTCGGCCGGCGATCGAGCCCCGATCGCGAACCTGGAGACCCGCCCTTGTCCCAGCCGAACCGCAGCCGACAAACGCGCCAGAAGCGGACTTGGCCATCGGCCCTGCACCCGGCGGCGATCCTCGCCGCGGGACTCCTGGCCCTGGCGGTCTTGGCCCCCGAGCCGGGCCGCGCCGTGGAGATCTCCGGCAACCCGCCGGAGGGCCGCTGGACCACCTTCGCCAGCGGTGACGACATCCTCGACCTGGCGGTGGACGGCGATACGATCTGGGCCGGCACCCGGGCCGGCGGCTTGGTCCGCTGGCGCTGGCAGGGTCAGCAGGACCCCAGCGTGACGCAGTTCCTGCGTCCCCAGGATCCCATCGGCGGCAATACCGTGCGCGCCCTGGCCGTCGACATCGACGGCCACGTGTGGATGGCCACCGACGGCGGGCTGACGGTGCTGGACGATGGCGGGACCGACGCGCGCGACGACGATCGCTGGCAAACCTGGACGGTCGAGAGCAGCTTCGGCGGCCTGCCCGGCGACCGCTTGACGGCCCTGGCGGTCAGCGAGGACAAGCGAACGGTCTGGGTGGGCGGGGAGCAGCGGCAGGATCCGGAGACCGGCGACTGGACCGGCGGCGGCGTCGGCCGGCTCTTCACCCAGGACAGCTGGGACCCGTCGGACGACAGCTGGGCGCCCATCGTCGACTTCGCCTCGACCTACCGGCAGCAGCCGGACGGCTCGGAAACCCTGGGCTTGGTCTCCAACAACATCACCGCCATCGCCATCGCGCCCGGCGGCTTCGTCTGGTTCGCCACCGGACCGCATTGGCTCGAGCAAGCCGGTGCCGATCCCGAAGCGCCGCCGGTCTGGCAGCAGGTGCACGGCGGCTTGAGCCGGGTCGACAGCAAGGGCACGATCGATCCGGCCGACGACAGTTGGTCGGCCACCAGCTGCGAGAACACCCAGCTGACGGTGACCTGCCAGGTTCAGACCGTGGCCATCGACCCGCATGGCCGCGGCTGGGCAGCCATCGGCGGCCGGGGGCTGATTCACTTCGATCCAGCCCTTGCCCAGGTCCCGCCGCCGGTCACCGGCATCCGCCTGAGCCCGCCGCCGGGCGAGGGCGACCCCTTCGTGCTCGACATCGCCTTCGGGCCGGCCGGCGATCCGGACCTGGCCAACACGCTCTGGCTGGGCACGCGCCACGGCGGGCTGGCGGTGCTCGACCACAAGGGCGCCTACGCCAGCCCCAACCAGCACGAGTGGAACTTCGACCGCGGTGCGCCCTTCGATGGCCTGGACGGCCTGGCCAGCGATCGTGTCCAAGCCGTGGCCTGGGGCCGCGATCGGGCCTGGCTGGGCAGCGGTCCCGAGTGGGCCCTGGCGGCCGGCGTCCGCGCCTTGGATCCGGACAGCGAGAAGCTCGAGCCGCGCCTGCCGCGCCCGGCGGGACCGGCCTCCAACTTCATCACCGACATCCAGCCCGGTCCGGCCGGCGGGCCCTTCGAGGGGCAGGTCTGGGTGGCCACCGGCAGCCGCGCGCCGGCCATCGCCATGCGGCATACGGGCGCCGGCCTGTCGATCCTGACCGGCGGCGAGAGCGCCGAAGCCGGCGACGACCAATGGGTCCACCACGACCGCCAGAGCAGCGACGACGACGGCCAGCCGCCCTGGACCGGCATCCCCGGCGACAACCTGCAGGCCATCGCCTTCCAGGGCGACCGCGCCTGGCTGGGCGCGATGAGCTCGCTCTGGGATCGCGAGGCCATGCGCTACCTGGACGGCGGCCTGGCCCTATGGCGATCGGGCGACTGGACGCGCCGCGGTGTCGACCTCGAGGCCGAGGCGGGCCAGGGATTGGTCAGCGGCTCGGTCTCGAGCCTGGCGGCCGGCTGCCAGGATGGCGAGCTCTGGCTGGGCACCGGCGAGCCCTGGGAGCATGCCGGCCGCGGCCTGCAGCGCCTGCGGACCGGCAGCGATCCGACCGACCTCGGCGCGGACGCCTGGACCCATCACGCCTTCCCCGACTTGGCCAGCGACAACGTGACCGCCATCGCGGCCGATTGCGCGGCCGGCAAGGTCTGGGTCGGCGGCACCCACCACAGCCGGCGCGAGGGCGCGGGCGAGGCCTGGGTCGGCGGCGGCGCGGCGGTCTACGACCTGGCCACCGAGCGCTGGGCGCGCCACCTGGCCGAGGGCGGCCTGGAGGGCTATGCCGAGGGCGCCATCACCGGCGCCGTGCTCAGCCTGGCCACCACCGAGACCGAGCGGGTCTGGGCCGGCGGCTTCGGCACCGACGAGACCACGGCCGGCCAGCTGATCGCCGAACGGCCGCTCTGGCCGGCGGTGCTCAACGAGCGCAGCGGCCAGAGCTGGGAGCACGAGGTCTTCGAGCGTGCCGGCTGGATCTCGGCCCTGGCGGTCGACGGCCAGGGCCGGCTCTGGGCCGGCAGCTCGCGCGGCGGCACCGCCCGCGACTCGGCCGCGCCGGAGAGTTGGCGCGAGGACGCGCCGAGCCTGGGCGGCCTCTTCGTACGAGAGGAGGGCCGCTGGTCGCGCCTCGATCCGCGCGCCAGCGGGCTGCCGGCCAACGACATCAGCAGCCTGGCCGTCGATCCAGAGGGCCAGATCTGGCTGGGCACCGAGGGCTGGGGCATGGCCCGCTTCGAGCCGGGCGGCGCGGCGCCCACCGCCACCCCCACCAGCGGCGCCGCCAGCCCCACCCCCAGCCCAACCTCCATCGAGCCGACCCCCACGCCGGTGGTCAGCCTGACGCCGGTGCGCACCGCCCGGGCAACCGCCACCGGCGGCCCGACACGCGAGCCCATCCTCTACCTCCCCTGGCTGGCGCAGCGCCGGCCCTGAGCCCGCCGGAGCCTCCCATGCCCATCCAGCGCTATCTCTGCGCAGACTGCAACCGCGTCTTCGAATTCCTCTTCCCCACCTCGGAGGATCCGCGCCAGCCGCGCTGCCCGCGCTGCGGCGCGTCGCCGCTGGAGCGCCAGCTCTCGCAGTTCGCCTTCGTGCGCGGAGGCAAGAACCCCTTGGCGGCGATCCCCAGGGTCGAGGACGAAGCCGAGGCGGAGCCCGAGGCCGCGTCGACGGCGAAGGCGGAGGCAGAGGCGGATGATCTGGATCGAAGCTCCGATCCGCCGGAGCAGGATCCCGGTCTCTACAAGCTCTGGGAGCATTGCGTCGAGGGCGAGGGAGAAGCGCACCCGATCCCGCGGCGGCGCAAGCGCGTGACCGAGTCCGGCGAGCAGGCGGAGCGCGAGCCGGAAGCCTGAGCGCCCGATTCTCGAAGAGCCTGTTTCTTGAAGTAGGTTCGGAGCCCCCCGCACGCTGTCCGGGAGATTCTCGACGGCTCGCTACGAGATCGAACCGCCATTCGGAGCGCGCTCGTGGATGGGCAGCAGCAGGACCGGCGCTTTGGCGTGGCGCGCCACGCGCGAGGCCACGCTGCCCAGGAGCATGCCGTCCAGACCGCCGCGGCCGTGGGTGGCCATGAGGATCAGTCCAGCCCCCAGCTCCTCGGCCTGGCCGACGATGGTCTGCGCGGCGCCGCTGCCGCCCAGCCGGCCGCGGGTCCGGATGCCGTCCTCGGCCAGCGCGTCGATCAGGCCGCGCAGGTAATGCTCGGCTTGGGCTTCGGCTTGCTGGCGCAGATCGGCCACCATCTCGGCCAGCGCGCCGTAGCTGTCGGCCTCGGGGATCTCGGGCACGCAGAGCAACAGCAGCTCGCTGCCGTGGGCACGGGCCAGGCCGGTGGCCAGGGGCAGGACGCGCTCGGCGAAGGCCGAACCGTCGACGGCCACCAGCACGCGATCGAGGAGCGGCGGGGCTTCCTGGCCATGCGGCCGGACCAGGAGCACCGGCCGGTCGGTCAGCTGCAGGAGGCGCCGGCTGACCGAGCCGAGTAGGAAGCGCTGCAGGGCCGAACGGCCGTGGGATGCGATGGTGATCAGGTCGGCGTCGACGTCCGCCGCCGCGGCCAGGATCTCGGCGGCCGGCTTGCCGCGGCGCAAGTCCAGGGCCGCGGTCGGCAGCTTGCCGGAGAGCAGCTTGGCCGTATCGCCCAGGTAGCGCCCGCGGTGCTCGATCAGGGGCCGGCTGACATCCCTGTCACCCACGGGCAGGACGCTGAGAAGGAAGAGCGCGCCGCCCTCGGGCGCGGCGATGCGCGCGGCCACCGGGAGCGCCGACTCGGCCAAGCTGGAACCGTCCAGCGGCACCAGGATCCGCCGGATCTTCGCCGCTTGGCCTCGCCAGCCCTCGCCGGGCTCGGGCGGCGCGGGCCAGGCATGGTCCCGGCCGACATCCAACCGGATGCCGCCCAGGCCGATGGGCTCGGTCGATGGAGGCTCGGGACGCTCGGCGCCCGGCTCGGGTGTGAGTTCGCGCATGCTGACGGGTTCCTGGGTGGCGGAGGCCGATCGGGATCGATCCGGGCGAGGGTATCACGGGGGCCGAGCTCGGGCCAGAAGCTCGTGCAGCATGCCCTGGACGGTGACGGTGCATGCGGTCGACTTGTACAGGCCGATCGCCTGTGTCACACTGCGCCGCCATCGGAGCCGGCGCGACATGGAAGGGGAACCTCTGCCGCCTCCGATCGATCACTCGGACGGGCACCTCGGGGAGCTGCGCTTGGACATCCTGCTGCCGATGTCGGTCGCGGTCGGACTGCCCTTGGGCTTCTTGGTGCTGGTCCGGCGGCTGGACCTCTACGCGTCCGGCGGCTTCCACGTGGTCGTGGCCTGCCTGCTGGGCGGCCTGGCCGCCTTCCCGCTCTCCTTCGCGCTCAACACCCGGCTGCTGGGTCTGGCCACCGCCAGCCTGGGTGCGGCGGCGGCGATCTTGTGGATCAAGACCGTGGCCGCCCCGGTGGTCGAGGAGATCGCCAAGTCGCTTGGCCTGCTCTGGGCCGCCCGGGGCACGCAGTTCAGCTACTTCGTCGACGGTGCGATCTACGGCTTCGCCGCCGGCACGGCCTTCGCGGTGATCGAGAACCTCTTCTACCTACAGCAGGCCAGCGACCCCTTGGGCATGGCCGTCAACCGGGCCTTCTCGACCTCGCTGATGCACGGCAGCGCCAGCGCCTTGGTCGGCGTGTCGCTGGGCCGCTTCCGCTTCGGGCGAGGCCATGCGCGGCTGTTGGCGCTGACCGGCGGATGGGCGGCGGCCATCCTGATGCACATGGGCTTCAACCGCTTGGTCAACAGCGGGTCGATCGACACCTTCGTATTGGTCCTGGCCTACGCCATCGGTCTGGGCGGCCTGGGCCTGACGATGCTCTTCATCCGCTGGGGGCTGCGCGAGGAAGCAGTCTGGCTACGGGAGACCCTGGGCCTGGACATCGGCGTCTCGCGGCAGGAGTCGGCGGTGGTGCAGCAGCTGGCCGACCTGGACCGCCTGCTCGGACCCTTCGAGGCGCATTTCGGCACCGAGAAACGGATGCTGGCCGAGCGCTTCCTGCGGCTTCAGGCCCGCCTGGGGCTCAAGGTGAAGGCCGCGAGCATGGCCGGCGAACAGAAGATCGCCGGGCGCCTGCAGGCCGAGGCAGATGCGCTTCGCGAGGAGATGGACGGGCTACGGCGCGAGCTGGGCGTCTACTGCATGAGCTATCTGCGCAGCATCCTGCCGAGCGAAGACCGGCCGCTGTGGTCGGCCCTGGAGCAGGCCATCGCCGAGGCGCCTGCGCCGACGACCAGCCTCTGGCAGCGACTCGAACGCCATACCGAATAATCGGCTCCATCAGGGGGAAACACTCGATGGCCAGAATCGTCTCCATCCACTCCTACCGCGGGGGGACGGGCAAATCCAACATCAGCGCCAGCGTGGCCAGCCTGGTGGCCCGGGCGGGCTATCGCGTCGCGGTGGTCGACACCGACATCCAGTCGCCGGGCATCCACCTGCTCTTCGGGCTGGCCGAGCCGCCCGAGGGGACGACGCTCAACGACTTCTTGTGGGGACGCTGCGAGATCGGGCAGGCCGCACATCGCCTGGACTCGGGCGACTCGGGGGCACTCTATGTCGTGCCCTCGAGCATCAAGACCAACGAGATCGCGCGCATCCTGCGCGAGGGCTACGACGTGGGCCGGCTCAACGAAGGATTTCGGAACCTGGTGCGCGACCTGAAGCTGGACTTCCTCTTCATCGACACGCATCCCGGCCTGAACGAGGAAACCCTCATGTCCATCGCCATCAGCGACCAGCTCTTCATCGTGCTGCGGCCCGACCGCCAGGACTTCCAGGGCACCGGCGTGACGGTGGAGGTGGCCCGCAAGCTCGGCGTGCCCGAGCTCTACCTGGTGCTCAACAAGGTGCCGGCGGCCTTCGATCCCGAGCCCCTTCGCGACCAGGTCGAGGAGGCCTACGACGGCCCGGTGATCGCGGTATTGCCCCACAGCGACGAGATGATGCAGCTCTCCAGCGACGGCGTCTTCGCGCTCGAGTTCCCGGGCCACCCCTTGACCCGCGAGCTGGAGACCATGGCCGCCACCGTGATCCGGGCCCAGGGGGACTAGGCGATGCGCTGTCATCGTTGTGGCGAGGAGCCGATGGGCATCTGCCGGTTCTGCGGCCGCGCGGTCTGCCAGGATCATCACGGGCCGATGCCCTTCGTCCTGACCATCTTCGTCGGGCGGAACGAGGTGCCACGGGCGGTGGTCGTCTCGGACGCGCTGTGGTGCGGCCACTGCAAGCCCCAACCCGAGCCCTTGCCCATGCCGGAGCTCTACGGATGAGCGGCGGCGCGCGGCGAACTGGAGGAAGCCGATGAGCGGGCTCTTCGATCGCATCCAGGCCGATCTCGACCAACGCGAGCGGATGGAAGGTCTTTCGCCGGTGGACCTCCTGGACTTGCCGGACGGGCTGCGCGAGCTGGTCCTGCTGCTGGCGCGCAAGGGAGAGTTGGACCTGCCGGCCATCGCCGAGGCGATCGGCGCGGAGCCGGAGGCGGCGGGGTCGCTGCTGGAGGACCTGGAGGACAAGGGCTTCGTCCTGCAGCGCGATATCCAGGGCGTGGCGCATTACCGCACCTACTTCGGGCAGCGGCGCCGGCGCGATCTGCCGGTCGACATCTGGGCCACCCTGCGCGAGCGCAGCGCGGCGGAGGAGGCCGAGGAGACGGGAGCGGAGGAGGACTCGTGAGCGTCGACGAGGCGAGAGCCAAGGTCGATCCGGAGTCCACCGTCGCGGCGCCCGCGTTGGCCGAGCGCCTGCTCGATCTGCCCGAGCTCGCCTCGGCCTGGCAGCCGCTGGAGCTCGCGGCCGGCCAGGCGCTCTTTGCCGAGGGCGACCCGGGCGACGCCTTCTACAGCATCGTGGACGGCGAGATCGAGATCCACGTGGCCGGGCGTGACGGCAACCGGGTGGTGCTCGAACGGCTCTCGGCCGGAGCGCATCTGGGCGAGCTGGCCCTGATCGACGGCGGGGCGCGATCGGCCGGCGCCCGCGCGATCACCGACTGCCGGCTGCGCCGGCTGCGGCGCGAGGACTTCCTCTCGGCCCTGCCCCAGCTGCCGGCCCTCTCTTCGACCACCATCGAATTGCTCAGCAGCCGCATGCGCCGCAACGCCGAATACATCAGCCTGGTCTCGCGCTGGGCCCGGCGCGTGGCCAGCGGCGACTACCAGGCCGCGCGGGCCCAGATCGAAGCCGAGGCGGCCGCCCACCAGGATCCGAACGTCGAGCCCTTCGTGCGGACCTTCGTCGAGATGATCGCGGCCGTGCAAGCGCGCGAGGCGCGGCTCGAGCGCGAGCTGGCGTCGCTGCGCATCGAGGTCGACCGCCGTCAGTACGAGGAGCAGCTGGCCGAGGTGACCGAGAGTGAGTTCTTTCGCTCGCTCCAGTCCAACGCACGCCAGATGCGCCAGCGGATCCGGGGCGAGGACGATGACGAGGTGGTGGGAACCTGAGCCGCGCGACCCTCATCGGGAACAAAGCGGTCCACTCGATTGTATTCCATGTCGTAGCCCCAGCCGCCACCCACCATCCAGCACGGATCGCGAGACCGATGAGCCCTGAGGCCCGACAACGCCACTTCGAAGCGCTGATCGACGACGCGTCGGACGCGGAGACCCGCGAGTCGGCCATCACGGCGCTGAGATCGGACGAAGACGGGCGTCGTCTGCTGGAGATCTGGCGCTGGATGGAGTCGGCCGAGGATCCGGTCGCCGAAGTCGACCTGTGGCCGGCCCTGCGGGAGCGCTTGCCGATCTCCGCGGAACCCTCCGCAGCCTCTCCGTCCGCCTGGCAGCGCTTCGGCGATCGCCTGGCGGGACTCCTCACGAGCCGGTCGCTGGCGACGGCGCTCGGGCTGTTCCTCATCCTGCTGGCCGGCCTGAGCTATCCGACGAATCCGGTTTCGGGCAGACCGGATCTCTCGGGCGCCGCAGCGGGTTCGATCCTCTGGCTGCCCATCTTCGAGCTTCTGGCCGGCCTGGCCTTGGTCGCCTACGGGCTGGGCCTCGGCCGCGAGTGAAGCCTGGTCATCCACGTCATCGGGAACAAATCGGAACCACCGGTTGTAGTTCCTACCAGTTTCGTTACCAAACCCTTCACTGCATCTCGAGGAGAAGAGAACCCCATGCGAACCAACAAGCTTCTGCTGACTTCCGCCTTGGCCTTGCTGCTGCTCGGTAGCGCCGCTTGCGGCTCTGGTGACGACATGTCCGGCTCGGCCGTCCAGACCGAGGGGGATACGGGCGCCGCTCCAGGCGACGAGCCCGAGGAGCCCGAGAATCCCGAGGAGCCGGCCGAGCCCTCCAAGCCCGAGGAGCCCGAGGCGCCAGAAGGACCCGGCGCCGACGAGCCCGGCGGCGACGACAAGACGAGCTCCGGCGCGTCGAGCCTCCAGGAAGCCCTGGACTCGCACGGCGACACCGAGCGCCTGGCCAAGGAGATCATCGAGGAAGACTGCGGTGACAACGCGCAGTGCCTCGAGGAGCTGGACAAGCTGGTCGAGTACATCGAGGGCGGCTGTGGCGGCGACGGCTGCGCGCCCAATGTCGAGAAGTTCCTCGAGGACCTGACGCCGGCGCAGCGCCAGGGCGTGATCCCGGCCACCTTCCCGCAGAAGCGGGATCTGGACGGCGTGGCCGAGGACGCCGTGGCTCCGGAAGCACCCGACGAGGGTGACGAGTCCAAGGGTGAGGAGCCCGGCGACGAGCCGGCCGAGGATCCCGAGGCCGCCGACCAAGAGGCCAAGAACGAGGCCGTGGCCAACGTGGTCGACGAGCTGCGCAGCCTGGGCGGCGGCAGCAGCGACGCGGACTCCAGCGTCACCTGGAACGACATCGTCGCGATGATCTACGTCGAAGCCGAGACGCCCGAGAAGGCCAACGAGCTGGCCGAGGAGATCCAGGCCGCGCTGGAGACCGGCTTCGCCATGGACGCCGCCGGCACCGGCGCCGCCCTCCTGGACGGCACGGAGGTCGATGCGAACGACGCAGCGGACGCGGTCGAGGCCGCCTGGGCCGATCAGGGCGACGAGGGCTGATGCACGAGGCCTTCCGGCCTGCCGAACCGAAGAGTCGATGAGCGAGCGGGCGCCCGGCAGGCGCCCGCTTGCTCTGCCCTTCGCACTGTGTCACACTGCGCCGCCATGACGAAGGGGGAGCAGCGGGGTGATGCTGAGATCGTCAAGGCCGTCCTGGATGGGGATCGGGAGGCCTATTCGCAGCTGGTGCGGCGCTACCAGCGCCGGATCCTGCATGCCATGTGGCGCGCCACCGGGAACCGGGACGATGCCGAGGAGCTGAGCCAGGCCGTCTTCTGCCGCGCCTACTTCGCCCTGGCCTCCTTCGATCCGCAGTACCGCTTCTCGTCCTGGATCTTCCGGATCGCTCACAATCTCAGCATCAACCATCTCAAGCGCGGTGGGCGCGAGGTTCCGCTGGAAGATCTCTCCGATGCGGCCCGGGTCGGCAGCAGGGCGCCGGCCGATCCCGATTCGCGGCCCGAAGAGCACCTGGCACAACGCGAGATCGCGCGCTCGGTGCGCCGGGCCATCGCCGAGCTGCCGGAGGAGTTCCGCGAGGTCATCGCCCTGCGGCATCTGATGGAGATGTCCTACGTCGAGATCGGCGAGGCGCTGGAGCTGCCGATGGGCACGGTCAAGAGCCGCATCGCCCGGGGCCGGAAGCTGCTGGCCGAGCGCCTGGCCGAGGGCCGGGCGCGACCGGAGAGCGGGTGAAGATGACGACCATCCTGGTGGTCGACGACGACGCGGACATCGTCGACTTGGCGGCGATGTACCTGGAATCCGAGGGCTTCGCGGTCGAACGCGCCGGCGACGGCAGCAGCGCATTGGCCAAGGTGGCGGCCGAGCCGCCGGACCTGGTGCTCCTGGACATCATGCTGCCCGAGATGGACGGCTGGGAGGTCTGCCGTCGCATCCGGGCCGAGGGCCAGCTGCCGGTGATCATGCTGACGGCCCGCGGCGATCCGGTCGATCGGGTGGTCGGCCTGGAGCTGGGGGCGGACGACTACATCGTCAAGCCTTTCCACGGCCGCGAGCTGGTGGCCCGCGTCAAGGCGGTGCTGCGTCGCGCGCGCTCCGGCGGCCCGGCGCCGGAGGCCGGTGGCGATGTGCGGCAGCGCGCGGTGCAGGTCGGCGACGTGGTCATCGATCCGGCCCGCCGCGAGGTGCGCGTGGCGGGCGACAAGGTGGAGCTGCGCGCCCGGGAATTCGAGCTGCTGCTGCACATGGCCCGCAACGAGGGCATCGTCCAGAGCCGGGATCAGCTGCTCGACCGGGTCTGGGGCTACGACTTTCTGGGAGACAGCCGCACGGTCGACGTGCACGTGGCCCACGTGCGCCGCTACCTGGCCGGCAGCCAGCAGGTGCGCATCGACACGGTCTGGGGCGTGGGCTACAAGCTGGTGGCCGATTGAGGCTTCACATTCCCCCATCGCGCGGGTCACACTTTCCTAACGCCGGCGCGGCATGATTCGGGGCATGATCCAGCGCATCCTGCCCAGCAGCTTGTACGCCCGCCTGATGCTGGCCTTCGGCGCCCTGGCCCTGCTGACGGCGGTCCTGGCCAACAGCGCCTCGCTGGCGCTCTACGGCATGCGCCTCGAGCGCCAGGAACGGGCGGCGATGGCCAACCAAGCCTCGACCCTGGCCAACCTGGTCGGCGCGGTGGCCGGCGAGGAGCCACTGCCGGCCGCGCGATTGGTCCGCCTGCTCTTCACCGACGTGCGCCTGCGCCGCTCGCTGCAACCGCTGATGATCGTCGACGCCGAGGGCCGGCCCCTGGCCTCGATCGCGCCGAACGGTCCGGGACGAGGTCCCGGCGCGGGCCCCGGCCTGCAGCGGGGCGGCGACCGGCGTGAACCGTCCGCCAGCTTGCGGCCCCCCTTCGTGGATCCAGACCTGCGCTTCCCGCCGGTGGAAACCGACGCCGAGGGCCGGCCGGCGGTCTCGGAGATCCACGGGCCCAACGGCGGCCAGCTGCTCTACACCACCGTCCCCTTGACGCTCGACATCGAAGCCGACGCGCCTTGGACCCGCTTCATCGGGGACCGGGCCGCGCTCCCGCTCCACCTGGCCCTGGTGCGCCCGCGGGCCGAGCTGCGCGGCCTGTGGCGCTCGCTGCTGCCCTCGGTGGTCATCGTGGGGCTGGCGGCCCTCGGCCTGGCGATGCTGGCGGCCTGGCTCCTGGCACGCTCCATCGCCCGCCCAGTGGCGGCCCTCACCCGGGCCAGCCGGCAGATGGCCGGCGGCGACTACCAGGTCAGCGTGGCCGAGGACGACCGGGCCGGCGAGCTGGCCGATCTGGCCCGCAGCTTCAACCGCATGGCCCGCGCGGTGGCCGAGGCCGACCGCCGCCAGCGCGATTTCGTGGTCAACGTCGGCCACGACCTGCGCACGCCCCTGACGACCATCCGCGGCTTCGCCGAGGCCCTCTCCGACGGCACCGCCCGCAGCCCCGAGCAGCGCGAGCGCGCGCTTTCCAGCATCCGATCCTCGAGCCAGCGCATGACCGAGCTGGTCGAGTCTTTGATCGACCTGGCCCGCCTGGAGGGCCAGGCCGGCGGCCTGAAACTGGAGCAGCGCTCGGCCCGCGACTTCCTCGATTCCGTCATCGAGGCCCAACAAGGCAACGCCAGCTTGCGCGGCGTAAGCCTAGAGACCGAGGTCGAGAACGACCTCGAGCTCTGGCTCGATCCCAACTGGATGCGACGGGCGGTAGGCAACCTGGTCGAGAACGCCATCCGCCACGGACCGGCCGGGGGGCGCGTGACCCTGCGCGCCGCTACCGACCGCTTCGACTCGGGCGAGCCGGCCCTACGCATCGAAGTCCGCGACGAGGGCCCCGGCATCCGGCTCGAGGACCTCCCGCGAATCTTCGAGCGCTTCTACCGCGGCGACCCGGCGCGCTCGAGCGCGGGCAGCGGCCTGGGCCTGGCCATCGCGCGCGAGATCGTCGAGGCCCACGGGGGGCAGATCCACGCCAGCAATCCGCGCGAGGGTGGTGCGCTGTTGACGGTGCGGCTGCCCTACGATCGCCAGTGATCACCGGTGATCGCTTGGCTTCATCCAGCGGACTGGCGTCGGCTGGGGTCCGCAAGCAACTCTTGCCTGGTGGGCTGATAGAGCACAGGATCGTGGGGGCAACCGCCTCGCGTCGATGGCAAATCCGTCTCGCTGGTTTGCCATGATAGTAGATAATCCCCGCAGCAAGCTGCGGGGCTTTAGTCGTCCCACAACGTCAGTTGCTTCTCGACTACCCGCTTCTGGTACCGGATGTACTTCCTCACCACCTCTGCCGTCACTTCGTCCCCTACCGTCCGTACAAAGTAGCCGTCTCCCCAGAATTCTCCGCCCCACAGCTTCTGCCTCAACCATGGATATCGCTGGAACAGCTCCCTCGCCGACAGACTCTTCAGAATCTGCGCTACCCGCGCTGGCGCGTGACGTGGCGGCGCCAACAGGAAGAGATGGACGTGGTCCGGCATGACCTCCATCTCGTCGATCTCGATGTCATACGCCTCCGCAACCCGCATGAGGATCTCTTCCGCCGCCTCCGCCACCTCACCCACCAGCACCCCTCGTCGGTACTTCGGTACCCATACGAAGTGGTACTTCAGGTCATATACTGCATGCGCACTCGCTCGCGGTCCCATGGACACATTTTACCAGCCCTGCCGGGCTGGCCGCTTTCCTCCCCACAGCAAGCTGTGGGGCATCCAGCGGGTTCCTTCGTGAATGGCTGCAAGGCGGCGACTGGTGAGATAATGGGTATTGAACTAAACCGCTCCACCCGCTGCGCGGGTTCCACGGTAGATCACTGATGCC